>CALLBO010000097.1 GCA_937998875.1 uncultured Granulosicoccaceae bacterium | reverse complement strand
CCGACTCGGCTACAGTGTTCGCTACTTCCGCACCTCAAGGCTGCTCGACAACCTCGCAATCGCACACGGTGACGGGCGCTTCACACGACTGATCAACCAGATCGCAAAAACCGATCTACTCGTACTCGATGACTGGGGACTTGAAACGCTTACTCTCGGACAACGCAACGATGTGCTGGAACTTATGGAGGATCGTCACGGCAGCCGCTCCACGCTAATCACCAGCCAGGTGCCTGTGCAGAAATGGCATGCCGCCATCGGTGATGAAACACTCGCCGACGCCATCCTTGACCGGTTGTTGCACAACGCCCATCGCATCAATCTTAAGGGGGAATCGATGCGTAAAGTTCTATCAACACTTTCTGACTCAATTTGATCACCTAAGCTGCTAATATCAACCTCTCGAGCGTTAAGGAGTTCGGTGATCAAATAAAACCAGAATCACTGATCACTTTCGCCGGAATACGCAGCAGAGCCGACAGTGTACGCGCTGTCGATTTGCATGAATGTTCGTTCCTCTCATTTTGTCATGCAAACCGCTATCGCATACACTGCGGCTGAGCGCGACGTTAGATTCAAAACCTACTTTGGTACCACCGGTGAATAGGAATTACATTGGATCATCTGCAACCATACATGCCTAGAAAAGTACTAGCATTACCAACGGCTGAAACGAACGGATGGAAGATGAAACGGTATGGAATACTATCCAAGGATAAAACCTATGACCCAGTTACCGTATCACTCTCTTTAAAAGCTGCAATTGAGCGTCTGCCGGAAGCTGGGAGCCTTCGAGATCCAAGCGGAAATCACGGGGTGGGCTTTCAGTTGATCCATTTTGCTGAAGTTGCGGTCGTGTCACCGGTGTTCTATTGGGTCTGGGGCAGCGTTCTGGCAAACACTCATCAGATGAGGGCTCAGTGGAATACTTCAGACAAATTCAACACCGGTGTGAAAGAAGTTTTGGGCTGTATCTGGGAGATGCAGATAGTGTGCTTTGAAATTCAGTCGTGGAAGGAGAGTATGCTTAGTGGGGTGGGTATTCCGGAAGAAAACCTCTCTAACTATCTCAAATACTCATTGCCTACTGCTGAAGCAGTTTAGGCAGGATCGAGAGAATGAATCTAACAAGCCGTTGTACGCCGACAGTGCAAGCGCTGCAAGTGAACGAGGCGTTATGCGAGAAGCAGAGCGTCAGTAAAGGTGGGGAAAGTAATTTGCAATACGAACACATCCTCAACATAGCATTGTATTTAATATTCGTATTTATCTGTGGATTTCTTTGGCCGTTGGTTGCATGGTTGAAGGGGAAAAGAAAGAAACTCGCTTTCGTGTTGGTTAGCATTTCGATTGCGTTTGGGATAGTTATGTATGGTTATATGGGCGAACCGGCTACTGAGGATGACCATGGTATGGTCTTGTTTGGTATGTTCTTTTTCGTTCCTTCATTTGTATTTATCCTGCACATGCTTCTATATTTGGGTAGCAAAGTATTCACGCATGTTGCAGACAAGCGTATCAAAAACTGAGTTACGCTTTTTGGTGGAGAGTGTGGCAAAATTACTATCCCCGTACCGCGTAACAAGCCGCTGCACGGCCGACAGTTTACGCGCTGTCGGCTTGTGTGCATACTCGCTCCTCACTATTTTGCAGGCAAGCCGCCATCGCGTAAACTGCGAGTGAGCAGAGCGTTAGATTAAAGACGTGAATTTATTCCTAGCGCATTAAACACGTCTTTCCATGCGTCCCTTTCTATTTCATTTCTCACCACCGGCTCAAAGCCCAGTTGTATGTATAATGAAATAGCGCCCAATAAATCCGTAGTGGTATGAAGGTATGTTTCCTTGCAACCCTCTTTTTTGGCTATCTTCAAAAGGCTAACAACTAAAGCCCGAGCAAACCCGTGACGCCGCCACTTATGCTCAGTCGCAACCCAACGCAACTGAGCTGAGAATGGTGCATGTGAATGTACTTGCAAAGAAGCTGTTGCCAGCAACTCATTTGTATCCGCAACAACCAAAACAGCCTTGACCGTGTCGCTTTGAAAAAGCTCAAGCTTAGTACTCTCCAGATCCCACTCTTCATCTGGATACGCTCGTCCGCAGAGTGCGGTTAAAGATTCAGACTCCTCTATTTGGCTCCGCCGAATTATAAATGGCTTGAGTACAGGAGCGAGCTCGGGAATTTCCAAGCTAGTAGAGCGGAGTAATTTTACCTCAATAGGAGCTGTTAGTTTATTGGGCATGGCACTTCTGGAACCAATTATTAGGTGAAGAAATATGTTCGTATCGTTTTCTGGGTGGTAAAGTCTTTTGCAGAACAATATTAAACTGTACTTGTGTAATGCATGAGATAATCTAACAATTCGGTGCACCGGACGCTGTACGCGCTATCCGTTTGCATGATTTTTCGTGCCTCGCATCTTATCATGCACTGTCGTTCCACTGCACAGAAAAACGAGTAGCTTATAAATTGCGCCTAACCGAGGCGTTAGATGAAAAACAGGATATAAATTGACTGAACCACTGTTTAAAGGAGCCATAGTTGAGATAAAAGTGGTGGCCAAATCTAAATGCGCATAACAAGGCAGTACAGCTCGACAAGGAGCTTCCTTCGTTTTAGTTGACGCCTGGACATATAAATCTAGTAGATATTAGAATGCTTAAACCAGACCCAAGAGCCACTTATAAATATACAGATACGTTTAAAGCTACTGCTGTAGAACTGAATCAATTACCTGGAGTTGCTTCCAAAGATGCGGCAGAACTCAGCGAGCCGGGCCACCCGTGTTCTGAGAATTACGTGGCTAAGCACATGTCAGAGCTTGGTATTCGAGCTCGAAACGACAGAGGGTTGAAGTAACCACAACACGCCCTGTCGATGAACAACGATTCAGATAACCTGTTGTAGCGAGACTTTACAGCCCAGAGCCGAATGAGAAATGGACGAGTGAAACTACCAATATCTGGGTGGAGAATCGGTGGATGTACCTCGCAGTCGTGATGGGCCTATTTTCGCGTCCGGTCGCAGGCTGGAGTCTGGATACGAGTATGACAGAGCATCTGGATAGAGAAGGCGTTGAAAATGGCGCTTGCCCAGCGAGAAACGGCTCCAGGGCTATTGGTGCATTCCGATCAGGGAGTACAATATCGGTCACAAAAGTACGTGGATGTGTACTGCTCGAGAACAAGTGCCGAATCAGCATGAGTATTATTGGGACAACGCGCCGATGGGATCTTCAGTCGATTAAAGGTTGAGTTAATCTACAGGAAAAATATTCAAACACACCAGGAACTCAAAACAGGTATATTCACTTACGTTAAGGTTTTCTATAACCGCAAAAGAAGGCATTAAGCTAACAGTAGCATCAGCCCTGCAGTGTTTGAGGAGCGTGGTGCATTAGCTGCGTAAACGGGGTGCAAACATTTTGTGGGGAACACCAAGTAGAGAAATGAAATTCTACAAATATCATGCATTAGGAAACGACTACATAGTCTTAGATCCAAAGGATCAAATTCCCCATATATCAGGTGCTGATATTATCAGTATATGTGACAGGCATTGTGGTGTTGGAGCCGATGGCATTCTGTATGGCCCCGAGCAAAGTGACACATGTGACTTTGCATTAAGAATATTTAATCCAGATTCAAGTGAGGCTGAAAAAAGCGGGAATGGTCTACGTATTTTCTCAAGATATCTCTGGGATCAATCTCTGGTGTCACATCAAAGGTTTACTATCCAAACAAGAGGTGGCGCAGTTGATTCCATAGTTAGAGAAAGCGGGCTATCGGTTTCAGTAGGCATGGGTAAAGTATCCTTTAATCATGATCGAACGATCGTGGCGGATGTTGCTAAACCAACAATCCTAACGATTCAGGGAATTGAGTTTATCTGTTATTTGGCAAATATCGGAAATCCGCATTGCGTTATTTTTACAGATAAAATCACTGAGAAATATGTAAAGAAATATGGTGAATTAGTTTCTCTGAATTCACTTTTCCAAAATGGTTCAAACGTTCAGTTTGTTAAATTATTGGACAAGCAGTCAATTCAAATAGGGATTTGGGAGCGTGGGGCGGGCTATACACTTGCATCGGGATCGAGTAGCACTGCTGCTGCATGTGTAGCTCATTCATTGGGATACTGTGATTCGCTTGTTAATGTTCAGATGCCTGGCGGTGTCATTCAGATCAAAATTGGCAAGCAATACCAAACAACTATGACAGGAGAGGTAAGAAAGATCTGTGAGGGTGTCATATCTGATGAGGTATTGCGGAAAAAACTCTAGCAAGCACTTTCAATCCGACACGGAGCAGTGTCAATTTGAGTGCAGCTCGCAAGCTCGCTATTATCGAACACAAATAACCACAGCATGCTGTGCGGCTGAAGCGGACACTAAGTAACCACGGAACTGGTTCGCGTTGATTTTGTGAGTTGTGAATGTCGATTGAACTGCAGGCTTTCTCATCGTACTATAGGGTCATGACAGTTAAAAAAGAGGGGGAAAGTAGATGGCTGTAATTAAACTTTCTTTAGCTGTATCTCTGTTTCTTTTGATATTTGAAGCGGCCGCACAGCAGTTGCCAATCTGCCAGTCAGCAAACAGCGATTCTGATGGGGACGGGTTCGGTTGGGAAAATAATGCTTCATGCGCTGTAGCACCCGAGACTACTGGTCAATGCGAAAATCGAGGCGACTACCCATGGGGTTGGAACCCTATCACACTGCGGTCGTGTCGTCTGGATACTGATGACGATCGTGCAGCCTGTATCGACACTCCACCGAACAATGATGGTTGGGGGTGGGACGGGAATGAATCATGTCAAATACCTATTGAAATGAATATCAGCCGGTGCGAAGAATCTGGCTCTGGTGTGTGGGGATGGAATCCGACTACTAATACATCGTGTCGGTTAGAGTTGGCTGGCTCACCTCAAGAAGTTCTTTCATATTTCAATGGTGGTGGGTATATCGATGTACCCAGACTTAATGAACTATACGACATACCGATGGTATGTCGAAAAGTGCAAAATGACGGGATTGATGAGAACGGAGAAGCATATGACCATCTGACTGGAGATGAAAATGCTTATTATGAAGGGGCACTGAAGTTTGATGGGCTGAATTACTTCGGTACATATGTACTGGATCTGAACCATGGTTACGTTTTTCACGAACCAAAAAGCGCAGCGCTAAATAGAACACCGACTACTTCACCAATGTGGAAATTCCTGGAGGATTCGCCTTCTGCAAGTTTTCTAACCGGAGTGAATTCGCTTCTTTTCATTGGTGACGGAAACTTTCCTTTCGTTTCGACAGGAGACGTGATTTTTCAACGGAACAGGAGAGGAGAGTTGATGGTGATTGAAACGTCCAGAGCACTAAATGGTATCTCCCAGTCCTTTCAAACTTCTATCTGTGTTCAACGTTGAATATGAATAATGCTGGTGCCTGGAACTGACAGGTTCTTTTTTCGTACAAGCTAATTGAGGTGCCCCGGCGCTTTTATGAACTATTTAACAGAGGAATCACCATGGATGCTTCACTTCTTATACTCTTTGCGCTGACGTTTATGCCAGCTGTCGCAATACCTGGACCGAACGCGGCCTTCGCCGTTGCTCAGTCCATTAAGTATGGTTATAGGAAAGCAATGCTCGCTCCCCTGGGTTTCGCGGCGGCTACCGCGATTCATGTAACTTTAATATTCTCGGGTGTTGGCATTCTGTTGGCCAAGCACGCAGAGTTATTCGTCTTGCTGAAGTGGGTGGGTGTTTCCTATTTGTTTTATATGGCCTACAAGGCGTTCAAGAATACGGCTAGCCGTGAACTTATAAGTAGTGTAGAGGTTTCTCCGTTGAGAATATTTAGTTACTCAATACTTGTTTCACTAACAAACCCGAAAGCAATTTTAGTTGGGGTTTTAGTGTTTCCGCTATACATCAATAGCAGTGCACCTTTTGCTCCTCAGGCAGTAGCAATTGGAATTATTGCAATGCTTACCTCCTTCTTTGTTTACTCGGCGTATGTTATCTGTGCGGTCTCTCTTGCCAACAAGCTTAAGACAAGCAAATCAGCTAATCGTGTTGTCGGTTCAATATACACAGGAGCAGGATTAGCTCTTGCGTCAGTAAACAAATAGTCTATCAAGCAGCTCCACGCCAACAGTGAAGGTCATGTAGGGTCCACCGCTAAGTACCAATCTACGCGCTGTCCGTTTGTGTGTACGGTCGCAAACTTCCATATTCATACGCAAACGGCCAGTGCCTGAAAAACAAAAGTATGGATAGTGAGTATCGGTTAAGTTGGAAGCTTCTGATGTTGTGATTGCTGGTGTTACTGCTGCAGGAATTAGTTTAATTTCATATGTATCAGTTAAGAAAACACTAAACAGCCCAAGTACTGACCTTACAGGGTGGAATTTACGACGGCAAAAGCGCCTGGCACAAAAAGAACATTGGGAACATACGGCTTACATTACCGCCGGCGGAATAGCCCTGTTTCTATTTTTTGTTTTTAATGCCGCTACGAATTTGTCTCACTATCCGTTGTGGCCTAAATTCGTTGTTTCGCTGTTCTGTTTTATTGTTCTACTTTACCTATTGCGTTTTGCAACTCATTTTTTGTTCCGCATTTGCCGAGATAGGTTTGGTGGAAAAAGTTATTCTTGAATGCTTTTTTTGGAAATGCAGAGAAACTCTGGAGTCTAAGCTTTAGGAGTATGCGACCTTTTGAAAAATATTGAATCTGACGATGCTTATTTTCGTAGGGGGGATAAGCTTGCGCATCCACCAAACCGCCGTAACGCAGGCTATAAATTTAAAGCGTGTTGAATGGCGAGATTGATCGGGTAATTAGGTGTTTGACGTGCTGCACTTTTGGTGGATGCGCAGGCTTATCTCCCCTACGTAGGGTGTCGTTAAAGCCATTGTTGAAATTCTATTCGACTATATTTTAATACACCTACCCAATGCTAAGTCACTCTCCCTTTGGGAGGGTGTCGCCAAAGGTCTGAATTTTTGCGATTATTGCTGGAGGCAATAAAGAGCAATTCAGATGGGGATAAAACGTCGAGTTGTTAAAGCAGACACGAGCGGTCAGTTGCAATTGCCCATTGAGGGTG
>CALLBO010000096.1 GCA_937998875.1 uncultured Granulosicoccaceae bacterium | reverse complement strand
GCTTCAAGTGTGGGGGTGTGATCAGCGTTTCTGGTTCGGTGGAACAAGGTGGCCAGTCGCAGTAAACTCAAGAGCTTGTAGTAGCGTGAATGTTCTGACTTGTTCATTGAGTCAGTCACTGTGGTGTCTATCTTTCTGCGGTGATTGCGTACCAGTGCTGCGATAAAGTGCTGATCGTTTCTGGAAAAGCCTAACATGTCTGCGTTGCGCAGAAGATAGTCACCGTGTTTGTGATACTGCACGTGTGCGACGGATAAGCCTATTTCGTGTAGATGACTTGCGGAACGTAGCGCGGCCCAGTCTCTTTTTTTGTCGAGGTTCCAGGATTTGGCGGCAGTATTGAACATTGATTCTGCGGTCGCAAATACTCTGGCTGCCTGTTCGGTGTCTATTCTGAATCGTTGTTGCATGTCATCGACTGCATTGCGTCTGACATGGTCGTTCATTGAATCACCTGCAAGGTCAACAATTACGCCCTCTCTTAAAGCGGAATGAGAGACCTGCATGCGCTTTATATTTAGTGCTTCAAAAGCCGCTTTGAGTACAGATAGTCCGCCGAGAATGACTACTCGTCTGTCGTCACCGATAGTGGTAACTTCGTTTAATACCTCAGGGCCTTTCTTGATTATCTTTTCTATCAGTGCCTCTAGCCGCTCGTGACTGATGCCGTCTTCATCCGCGTGAAAAGCCTGCAGGATTTTCTCTGTGGCCTTTATTGTACCGCTTGCACCTATGCAAACCTCCCAACCGTGCTTGAGATAAGCCGGTACGATTGCATCCGCTTCAAGTCTGCAGCTGGCAATTGCTTTTTCGAACTGCTTGCCGAGTTTTTTGCTGTTCACGGACTCTGCGCTAAACCATTTCTTGTTTGCGCTGACACAACCCATGTTGATGCTCTCAACAATATTCGCCTGCGTTCCGGTGCCTGCAATAAATTCGGTGCTGCCTCCTCCAATATCTATGACAAGGCGCTTTTTACTGTCTCTAATACCGTAAGTTACTCCGGTATAGATGAGTCTCGCCTCTTCGCGGCCAGCGATTATCTCTATTGGTATGCCAAGTGTTTCCAGGGCCGCTGCATTGAATTCACCTGCGTTTCGGGCACGACGCAGGGTATTGGTGCCGACAGCACGTATCTGGGTGGTCGGGACATCTTTAAGTCTCTGGCCAAACATTGACAAGCACTCGAGTGCTTTTTCCATTGTTTCTGCAGTGATGTTATTTTTCTTGTCCAGACCTGCACCGAGACGTACAGGTTGGCGCAACTTGTCAATCATCTGCAAATGCGAGTCAGTAGTACTTGCTACCGCCATATGAAAGCTGTTTGATCCAAGATCAATCGCTGCAAAGGTGTTTTCTGCAGTGATACCTGCGCCCGAGGGTGTTGCTATATTCTTTGGGTTGGATGCATTGGTCATGCGCGTAATCCCAACGTAACCCTGTCGTTGCCAGGCAGATCCTGCACCGTTTTTATGTTGCTAAAGTTTTGTTTCAGCATGATGTCTCTGGTGAGTCTGGCTTGCGTGTGTCCGTGTTCAAGCAGGAGCCATCCACCGGTCTGAAGGTAGTCTGGCGATGCTTTAATAATAGCAGTGATATCGGCAAGCCCATTGTCACGTGATCGCAATGCTGTTGCCGGTTCGTAGGGCAGGCCGTTTAGCTGCAGGTGCGGGTCATCTTCTGCAATGTATGGCGGGTTGGATGCAATGACGGCGTAGTTACGTGTTTGCAGGTTTTCAAACCAGTTGGAGTGTATAAAGCTAACGTTCGCTCTAAGCTTTTCTGCATTGCCGCGTGCAACCTCGAGAGCTGCTGCACTTAAATCTGTTGCATGGACTTCAATGTCCGGTCGTTCCAGTGCGACGCAAATCGCGATAACACCGGAGCCGGTGCCCAGATCAAGAAACGTCCCCTGCGTGTTAGCCAGTTTGGCGAGTACCTGTTCTACCAGAACTTCAGTGTCCGGGCGTGGTATGAGCGTGTCTTTTGTGACATCAAACTCTACAGACCTGAATTCTCTTGAACCGGTAAGGTAGGCCATCGGTTCGCCTTCAAGACGGCGTTTGATTAGGCGCGTAAGTGTTTCAAGCTGTTGTGCATCAAGAATGCGCTCAGGCCATGTGTAGAGATAACTGCGCGGTTTTTTGAGGCAGTGGCAGAGCAGCAGTTCAGCATCGAGTCTGGCGCTGTCAGAGCAGGGAGTGAGTTGAGTCGTTGTTGATTTCAGCAACGACGCTATAGATTGTTCGTCAGTCACGCTAACCGCCCATGTTAATTACTAAGGCCCGGGCGACTTATTCACTCAGCTCAGCGAGAAGATCAGCTTGATGCTCGGCAAGTAGTGGATCAACCACTTGCTCCATGCTGCCGTTCAATATTTCATTCAGCTTATAGAGTGTCAGGTTGATACGGTGATCTGTGACTCTGCCATCCGGAAAGTTATAAGTCCGTATTCGTTCGGAGCGATCACCACTGCCCACTTGCAGGCGACGTGTTTCTGTTTCAGCTGCCTGGCGTTTTTCTATTTCATCGTTCATCAGGCGTGCTTGTAGCAATGACATTGCACGTGCGCGGTTTTTATGTTGCGAGCGCTGATCCTGGCACTCAACCACCAGGCCGGTCGGTATGTGTGTAAGGCGAATAGCGGAGTCAGTTTTGTTAATGTGTTGACCACCCGCGCCGCTTGCCCGGAAAGTATCAACTCGTAAGTCCGCCGGGTTTATTTCTATTTCTGCAACTTGTTCTACCTCTGGCAATATGGCGACTGTGGCGGCAGAGGTATGAACACGCCCTTTCGATTCTGTTTCCGGAACGCGCTGTACCCGATGCGCACCGGATTCAAATTTTAACTTTGAGAACACGCCATTACCGATGAGTCTCGCAACAATTTCTTTGTAACCCCCGTGTTCCCCCTCGCGTTCAGTGATGAGTTCAACCTGCCAGCCTTGTGTGTCAGCGTAGCGTGAATACATTTTAAACAAGTCGCCGGCAAAAATTGCGGCTTCATCACCACCGGTACCGGCTCTGATCTCAAGGAATACGTTGTTGGCGTCACGCGGATCTGTTGGTAACAGGAGTTTTTGTAACTCTACGTCGAGTTCCTCCAGGGTATTTTCCGCTCTGGTAACTTCTTCTTTTGCCATGTCTCGCATTTCAGGGTCTGAATCGTTTGCCATCTCTCTGGCAGATTCAAGATCATCTGTAGTGGTCATGTAGTCGTTGTAGGCTTTTACCACGGGTTCAAGTTGCGAGTACTCACGGGATAAATCACGAAAGCGGTTCTGGTCTGCGATGGTATCCGGGTCGCCGAGCAGTGCCGCTATCTCTTCGTGGCGTTCCTGCAAGCCTTCCAGTTTTGCTTTTATAGATGCTTTCACGGCTTACTCTTTTTTGTTGTTGTCGCTATCGAGATTGAACAGCTTGCGTGCCGCATCGGCTATTTCTGTATCACCTGCTTCACTGGCCTGTCTCAATTGTGAAGACGGTGTGTGCAGCAACTTATTGGCAAATGTGTGGGCAAAGTATTGTAACGCTTTCTTGGGGTCATCGCCTTTTTTGAGCATAGCGAGGGCAGCATCCATTGACGATTGCTGTATCGCATTGGTATGGGCCCGCAGGTCGCTAATGGTAGAGCTCGCGTTAAGGCCACGCATCTTTTGCATGAAGCTATTGGCTTGCGTCTCAATAATATGTTCGGCTTTGACCGCGGCTTCCTGTCGTGCTTCCATACCCTGGTCAATGATTTCTTTTAGATTGTCTACTGTATACAGAAATACATCGCTTAGCTGGCTGACCTGCGGTTCTATATCTCTGGGAACTGCGATGTCGATCATTGCCATCGGGCGATGGCGTCTGGCTTTAAGCGCTGCTTCAACCGCACCCTTGCCCAGTATCGGTAATTGTGAGGCGGTTGAAGATATAGTGATGTCAGCTTCACTGAGGCGCGCTGGAATATCGGCAAGTGTTATTACTTCACTGTTGTAGTGTGATGCGAGTTTCTCGGCACGCTCAGCGGTGCGATTAGCAATGATGGTTTTGCCTATATTGTGCGAGTGCAAGTGTTGTAAGGCCAGCTCAACAGTTTCACCAGCGCCAATTAACAGAGCAGTGTGATCGGCCAGATCGCCGAATATCTGCTTTGCGAGCGAGACGGCGGCGAAGGCCACAGACACCGGACTCGCGCCAACCGCGGTATCTGTGCGTACCTGTTTGGCGACATTGAATGCAGATTGGAAAAGTAGTGTGAGATCCCGGCCAACCGTGCCGGATTCTCCGGCGGCGCGAAATGCCTGCTTGATTTGGCCAAGTATTTGCGGCTCTCCCAGAATCATGGAGTCGAGTCCGCTGCAGACGCGCATTAAGTGTTGCGCGACATCCCGGTCGTAGTGGGTGAACAGAAAGGGTGAGAAGGTGTCCTGTGGGGCGCGATGATAGTCGTGCAGCCAGCTCACTACCTTGTCTGTTTGAGTGTCTGGCATACCGCAGTAGATCTCGGTGCGGTTGCAGGTAGAGACAATTGTTGCTTCCGGCACCTGCAAGTCAGATTGCATTTGTCGCAATGCATCATTGATATGCTCAGGCGCAAAGGTAACCTGTTCCCTGATTTCGACAGGCGCAGTCTGATGATTGAGGCCGACGGCTATGAGAGACATATGGGTGATGTTTGCAAAGCGATCTGAAAATTCGCCCGGGATTTCAGTGTAAAGAGGTTAGTTGGCGTATGCCATGACCCAGCACGGATATACCGGATTCACGCCGTGGTTAGGTGATTCCGGTAAACTCAGGCGTCTGAAAACTGCCCCGGTTGCAGTTTGCTAAGCGGCCTGTAAAAGTGGCTATTATAGGCGGGTTATCGAGTGGACACTACGGAAAGCAAACTTATTGTGAAATTAGATACTCTGCGTCGTGTTTCTCGCGGTATTTCCGGTGGTGCCGGGCAGATCGCCGCATGGGTTGTGCTGGCTGGAATTGCCAGCACCGGATTGAGTGCCTGCAGCAGTGCTGGCGGGGCGAGCGCACCGGTACCTGCTGACGTTGAGGTTACCAATGTGCCTGCGACGACGGATGGCGCAAACAGCCCTGGATTGCTGGTTGCTGATTCCGCCAGCAGCAGCTTGAATGCGTTGTCTGATTCCCCGTTTGGTAACATTCAGCCCCGGCTTAGTCTGCGTGAAGAATCTGATCTGGTTTTTAATATCCTGACCGCGGAGATTGCCGGTCGGCTGGGGTTGGTTGATGTAGCGTCAGAGAAATACTTCGATGCATCCATCGCAACACAAGATCCCCGCGTCAGCGAACGCGCAGTGAAGCTTGCGATTTACGGACAAAATCTGCAGCGAGCAGCGCTTGCCTCATCGCGCTGGGTAGAATTGGTACCGGATAACATCGAGGCGTGGCAGCACCGCGCACAGGTGTTGATTCAGCTCGAAGAGGTCGATATGGCCATTGCAGCAATCGAACAGATGCTGGAATTGACCGGTGAGGAACCGGGTGCAGTAATTCCATCGCTGGTTGATTCGATACTGCAGCAATCGAGTGCTGGTGTTGGCAAGCAGCTGCTTGAAGAGCTGGCAGCACGGTATCCGGACAACGCCGAAACGCAGTTCGGTATTGGCCAGTTCGCGATGTCTGCCGGTGAGCGCGAGTTGGCGGGTCAGGCATTCGAACGGGCACTCGCTATTGATCCTGACAACATCGAAACAATTCTCGCACGCGCGCGCTTGCAGCTGAATACCGGTGAGGGCGATCGTGCCCTTGATGCGGTAACAGAATATCTATCCCGCTCCCCCGATGACTTAAGCGCGCAGCTTGGTTATGCGCGATTGCTAATCGAGAGCGGTAAAGTCGAACGGGCGGCTGATCAGCTTGAAGTAATTCAGACGACGTTTCCGGAGGATGCTGTAGCACTTTATACCATTGGCCTGTTGGCACTTGATATTCAGCGCATTGGCAGTGCAGAAAAGTATCTGACATCGGTTGCTGCACTGGATCAACATCAGGATAGTGCGAACTTTTACCTTGGGCGAATATCCGATAGCCGCAGTGACTACCATGAAGCTATTGGGCGATATCTTGAAGTGCAGGGCGGCGAGCATTATCTTAGTGCGCAAATCCGTGCAGCTGAATTGCTCGGCCTGGTTGGTGAAGTTGACGAGGGGAGAAGCTTACTGGCAAAGCTGCGATCAACAGTTGATGATCCATCGGTAAGTGTGCAGCTGATTAACGCGGAAAGTTTGCTGTTGAACAGCGACAATCTGTATGAAGAATCACTTCAGCTGCTTACCGACGGTATTGAGCAATACAATGAAGATCCCGCACTTTTATACACACGCGCTCTGGTTGCAGAAAAGCTTGATCGAAGGGAGTTGTTTGAGGCGGATCTAAAAAAAGTCATAGAGCTTCAGCCGGACAACAGTCATGCACTTAATGCACTGGGGTACTTTCTGGTGAACAGGTATGAGCGCCTGACTGAAGCGGAAGAATACCTGGTAAGAGCGCACAACATTTCACCGGAAGACGCGGCAATAACCGATAGCCTTGGCTGGTTGTTCTATAAACTTGGGCGTTATGCAGACTCCCTGGTGTTGCTGAAAAAAGCCTATGCGGAGCTGCCAGACCCTGAAATCGCCGCTCACCTGGGAGAAGTGCTATGGGTCAGCGGTGATCAGGCAGAGGCTTTAAAAGTGTGGGAAGGAGCGTTGCGTGATGCGCCGGACCACGATCTTCTGAATAATGTAATGAAAAAGTACAATCGTTGATAAATTACTTCTCTAACAGGGTTTTTTCGATCAGGGTATTTGCAGTTGTGCTGGTTGCTACATTGCTAAGCGGGTGCAGCCTGAAGTCAAATACAGCGGAGACTTTGCCAACGATTTCTGTGGCAGAACGCGAAGCGATGCTCAAAGCGTTCTTGCCGTGGCGGGCACTGGGTTCTATCGCTGTTGATTCTGAAGAGGAAGGTAAGTTCAATGCGTCCTTTGCGTGGGATGGGAACAACAGCGGCTTTGACATAAAACTCTTCGGACCGTTGGGCGTGCAGGCAATTCACTTGTCGCAAAATGAAGAAGGTGCGCAGATTACCGATCGCAACGGTACTGTTAACGGTGAAGATGCGCAGCTATTGCTCACTGAAGTTCTGGGTTCCGCGGTACCGATTAATCAACTACAGCACTGGGCGGTAGGGCTTTCGGGTGAAGCCACGGTGCTTGAACGTGATGATGTTGGTCGCATAGATGCGATGACAGTTGCTGGTAACCAGGGGGCGGTTAACGATGGCGAAGGCTGGCAGATTGACTATAAGCGCTACACAATTTTTGAAAGTATGTATCTGCCTAAGACAGTACGTATTGAAAGTGAAGGGGTTACGATTAGTCTCAATTTTAAAAAGTGGAGCCGCGGTGAGATTGCAGACAATGATCGTTTATCTATACCCGGTGTCGGTAGCTGAAATTAAAAGTTAGTGACCTTAGCCTCTGAAAAAATGCAATCAGCGCAAAGCAGGATATGGCTGTCACCTGCCAAATTGAATCTTTTTCTGCACATTACCGGTAGACGGGCAGATGGCTACCACTCACTACAAACTGTTTTTCAGTTGCTGGATTATGGTGACGAGTTATCCTTTGAGTTAACCGATACCGGTGTTGTTGCAATGCAATCACCGATTGCAGGTGTTGCAGATGAAGACAATCTGATTGTGCGGGCAGCCAGGCTGCTGCAACAGCATTGCAGTTGCGAGTCTGGTGTCACTGTGAGGATTAAAAAGATTCTGCCGATGGGTGGTGGTCTGGGGGGCGGCAGTTCCAATGCGGCCACCACATTGCGTGCCTTGAATGAACTCTGGCAAACCGGTTTATCGACGCGGCAACTGGCTGAGCTTGGATTACAACTGGGTGCAGACGTTCCTGTTTTTGTGCAAGGGCGGACCGCCTGGGCCGAAGGTGTGGGAGAAAATCTGCAGCCGGTTACGCTGCCAGAGCGGTGGTATGTGGTGGTAAATCCCGGTGTTCATGTCAGCACCGCTGAATTGTTCTCTCATCCGCAATTGACACGTGATTGTGCAGCAATCACAATACGCGGCTTCCACAGTGGTGTTGGATTGTGCAACGTGTTCCAACCGCTGGTTAGTGAGCTGTATCCACCTGTCAAAGAAGCTCTGAATGCGCTGTCGCGATCAGCAACAAAGCACAGTATCAGAGACGATCATGGTGAGGTACAAAGACCACTTTTGACCGGCACCGGAGCATGTGTTTTTCTCAGCTGCAACAGCGAAGCAGAGGCACGGAATGTGCTGACTGGGTTGCCGCGGTTTGGGTTGCCGCAGCCGCACGAGAATATGTCGGTTGCCCGGTGTTTCGTAGCGAGGGGCATAAACAGCAATTAAAAGCTGAGGAGAGTTAGTAAGATTATTGGGGCGTGGCCAAGCGGTTAAGGCACCGGGTTTTGATCCCGGCATTCGTAGGTTCGAATCCTACCGCCCCAGCCATCTTACCAAGCTGCTTTACCAGGGCATCTTGTTGGATTTCCGGTGAGGTGGTGGTTTACCAAAAAGATTTTTAATCCGGACGGGTATCTGTGTCTGATTCAAGCATGATGGTGTTTTCGGGCAATGCCAATCTGGCACTTGCACAGAAAATCGCAAATCAGTTGCGAATTCCGCTTGGTAAAGCGTCCGTTACTGAATTCTCTGACAGCGAAACCGCGGTAGAAATTCTAGAGAATGTTCGCGGTCGCGACATCTTCCTTATTCAAACGACCTGTAATCCTTCCAATCATAATCTGATGGAAATGCTGATTATGGTCGATGCTTTCCGCCGTGCATCAGTTGATCGCATTACCGCGGTTATCCCTTATTTTGGCTATGCGAGACAGGATCGCCGCGTGCGTTCAGCGCGTGTGGCTATTTCGGCGAAGCTGGTTGCTAACATGATTACTATTGCCGGTGTTGATCGGGTACTCACGGTCGATGTGCATGCAGAACAGATCCAGGGCTTTTTCGATATTCCGGTGGATAACGTCTATGCCTCTCCGGTACTGTTGAGTGATCTGTGGCGTCAGATGCACCAGAACCTTATTGTTGTGTCACCGGATGTCGGCGGTGTGGTGCGTGCCCGGGCAGTGGCGAAGCAGCTGGATGATGCTGACCTCGCCATCATTGATAAGCGTCGCCCGCAGGCGAATCAGGCGCAGGTGATGCACATTATCGGCGATGTCGCTGGCAAGACTTGTGTCATCATTGATGACATGGTCGATACGGCTGGCACCTTATGCAAAGCTGCGGAGGCGCTGAAAAAGCATGGTGCGGTTAAAGTGGTGGCCTACGCGACACACGCTGTGCTGTCCGGTAAAGCACTCGATAACCTTGGCGATTCCGAGATCGATGAACTGGTGGTAACCGACACTATTCCACTGTCTGAAAAGGCGATAGATTCTGGCAAGATCCGTCAGCTTTCTGTGGCGAATATGCTGGCTGAGACGATCCGTCGAATCCATGAAGAGGAATCCGTAAGCTCCATCTACATGGATTGATCAGCCTTTCCCGCTAGATAACACCGGTTTTCCTGCCTTATTGCTGATTACCTTTTGTGCTTATCTTTTCTGGCTATCAGCCAGATCTTTGTTATACTGTTCTGCTGGGTTGCTTTGGTCGCGATGCAGCCCGACAATCTGTTGTACCAATTACTTCAACTAATCCTTTAAGGAACCTCAATGAGCAACGATTTCACATTGAGCGCGGAAGTACGCAGTGACTATGGTAAGGGTGCGAGCCGCCGACTGCGTAAGACAAACAAATTTCCGGGCATCATATACGGCGGTGGTGGTAATCCCACCCCACTGACTCTCGATCACAACGAGATCATCAACAACCTCCAGACTGAGGCGTTTTTCTCCCAGATTCTGACGGTAAACGTCGATGGGACGTCAGAAAAAGCCATTATCAAAGACATTCAGCGCCATCCGTTTAAGCAGAGGATTCTGCATATGGATTTCCTGCGTGTTCGCATGGATGAGGCGATCTCGGTGCGTGTGCCTATTCATTACCTGAACGAAGAAGCCTGTGTAGGCGTGAAGACAGAAGGTGGCGCGCTTAACAAGATCGAGAACGATGTTGGTATCAGTTGTTTGCCAGGCGCATTGCCTGAATACATCGAGGTGGATGTGATTGACCTGAAGCTTGGTGAGTCCTTGCACTTGTCTGACATCACGCTGCCCGAAGGTGTTACCTCAACCGATTATGCTGAAGGTGATGAAGATCACGATCGTGCAATCATCACTGTCTTCCAGCCGCGTGCAGCAGTTGAAGAAGACGAAGATACTGAGGGAGAAGAGGGTACTGATGATTCGGATGCACCTAAGGAAGATTCCGGTGATTCGAATGAAGGCGGCGACGACTCCTAACCGATTGTCTGATGTGTGCCATCAAGCTGATTGCAGGGCTCGGTAACCCCGGGTCCAAATATGAAGAAACCCGCCATAACGCGGGTTTCTTTCTTGTGGATGAGCTGGCCAGAAGTTTTTCTGCGAGTTTCTCACCCGAAAAAAAGTTTCAGGGAGATATTGCTCGTACCACAATCGGTAGCTGTGATGTGCGATTACTGAAACCAACTACCTTCATGAATCTTAGTGGTGAGTCTGTTCAGGCTGTTGCCAGCTTTTATCGCATAGAAGCACGCGAAATTCTTGTGGCGCATGATGAACTCGATATACCACCGGGTACTGTGAAGCTTAAACAGGGTGGTGGTCATGGTGGTCATAACGGCTTGCGTGACATCATCAATCACTTAGGGCGGGACTTCTGGCGTGTGAGGCTTGGTATTGGCCATCCTGGCGATGCAAAGAAAGTAGCGTCATTTGTATTGCAGCGCGCACCGAGGTCGGAAATGGATCTGCTGATCAACAGTATTGATGATGTGGTTCGGGAAATAACCGACATGGTGTCTGGCGACATGGACAAAGCCATGCGTACGCTGCACACGAAAAAATAGTTGTCCTCACCGGACAAACAACAACAGGCAACTCGGGATTAACCGGACATGGGTTTTAAATGTGGCATTGTGGGGCTACCCAACGTTGGCAAATCGACTCTCTTCAACGCGTTAACCAAGGCAGAAATTGCTGCAGAGAATTATCCGTTCTGCACAATTGAGCCAAACGTCGGTATCGTGCCGGTACCCGATTCGCGTCTTGAAGCGTTATCTGGAATTGTTAATCCGCAAAAAATTCTGCCGACAACCATGGAGTTTGTTGATATCGCAGGTCTGGTTGAAGGCGCTTCAAAAGGTGAGGGACTTGGTAACAAGTTTCTGGCAAACATCCGTGAGACAGATGCAATAGCACATGTTGTTCGGTGTTTTGCCAATGATGATGTTGTTCATGTTGCGGGCAAGGTTGATCCGATAGCTGATATTGAAGTTATCAACACAGAGCTAATGCTCGCAGACATGGAGTCTGCAGAAAAAGCTGTGCTGCGAGTCGGTAAGAATGCGAAGTCCGGCAATAAAGAAGCGATTGCGGAGAAAGCGTTAATGGATCGGGTGGTAGAGCACCTTGATGCTGGTAAGCCGGTTCGCACGATGGAGCTCAGTGATTCAGAGCACGAGACTGTGCGAATGATGCATCTACTGTCATCGAAGCCTGTTATGTATATTGCCAATGTGGATGAAGAAGGTTTTGAAGGCAACGAGATGCTGCAAAACGTAGAAGCGTACGCCGGATCAGAAGGTGCCGGTGTTGTTGCCGTCTGTGCCGCTATCGAGGCCGAAATCGCACAGCTTGAAGAAGACGAAAAAGCAGAGTTTCTGACCGAACTTGGTCTTGATGAGCCGGGGCTTAACCGCGTGATCAGAGCCGGATATGAATTGCTCGGCCTGCAGACATTTTTCACCGCTGGCGAAAAAGAAGTACGAGCATGGACTGTGCGGCAGGGAGCCACAGCGCCTAACGGTGCGGGTCAAATTCATACTGATTTTGAGAAAGGCTTTATACGCGCTGAAGTTGTCTCTTATGATGATTTCATCGAGCACAGCGGCGAACAAGGTGCAAAAGATGCGGGAAAATGGCGGCTGGAAGGAAAAGAGTATTTGATGTCAGAAGGTGATGTCGTCCACTTTCGCTTCAATGTTTGAAAGACGAATGCCCAATCCGCGGCTTTTCTCCGCAATTACCTGAAACTGCACGCTTGACAGCCAAGAACCAACTATCCAGAATACGCGTCTCCTCCTGATGGTCATGTAGCTCAGCTGGTTAGAGCACAGCATTCATAATGCTGGGGTCGGTGGTTCAAGTCCACCCATGACCACCATATCTCTGCCCTCCTCACACCTCTCTCGCTGCCCCCAACAAATCGCGAAATGTAAGTGTCCGCAATACGGTTAAGCGGCGACTTTTGATCGTGTGAGTTGTACAAGTGCGGCCATCTATATTTGGGAATATCAGGTGCATTTGTTGCCTGTGTCATCTTACGAAAGACATATTCATGGCGTTTCAATGTTGACGCTGCCTGAACATCGACATTGACTACTCTACCAAAATACAGCGTATCAGCACGGCAGAGAGTGGTTTCTCTCATTTAAAACCTGAAAACATTAGTCATGGTTATCAAAATTCGCGGATAAACGTATATCAGCTGGTAATAGGAGTTTGCGGTTTCTGGTACGGGATATGAAATCGCTGTAGATGTCGTGCGACTTCCTGTTACCGGTTTATCGGGTCTGAAGTATGAAATAGATGCCGAAAATCAAGCCTGAACGGGCTGATCGCATTGTCTGTCGAAAAGGAAAAGACATTGCTGCTCCGGTTTTTCAGGTTTCTTGAAAAAATATCGACGCTCGGTAGAGCGGTGGCGTTGTTGTGTGTGGTTATTCTGGTTGTAGCTCCCAACCAGGCAGCAGCGGCAGTATTTTCTGCGGACCTTGAAGTGCACTTAATACCCAGCGTCTCTACTGCCTGGCAGACGGTGGCGCTGACCAACAGCTACAGCAATGCGATACCCCTGTGCAGCTATAACCTGGCTTCTTTTTCCGGATCTAATCCGAACTATGACTATCCATCTGCGGTGGTTCGTATCAGAAACATCACCGCCAATTCCTTCGATGTAAGAATTCAGGGATGGGAAGATTCGACCGCCGTTGCCGGGGATGTGCATTGCCTTATATCCGATGAAGGAGCGTATACGTTACCCAACGGTACAAGATACGAAGCTCGCACGGTACTTTCAGATCAAACCAGCGGTCAGTATTCAACCGATGGTGGATGGAGTCAGGCAATACTTGAAAATGTTAGTGGTGCAATAACGCAGACCTATACCGATCATGTGGTTTTAGGACAGGTCATAAGTTACAACGATAACCGTGCCAGCGTGTTTCATACAACAGATTGTGATTCGCGTAACAGTGAGCCATTCAATGCTGGTCACACCGATGGGATCTGTGTCGGTAAACACATCGGCATGATTCCCGGTTCGAGAGATCCGGAAACGATCGGGTTTCTGGTGGCTGAGGCAGGTAGCGGTACGGTTAACAGTATCGACTTTGAGCTGGGCAGGGGTACCGACAGTGTCGCTGGAAACTCTGCGGCAAACACTGGTTACACCTACGGGCTTTCTGGTGACTACTCTATTGGGGTTACGTCACAAGTCGGTGAAGACGGTGGCAATGGCTCATGGTCAGTGCTCTATGGTTCAGACCCCTTACCACCTGGCCAGATAGTGGTGGCTGTTGATGAGGAAGTGTTTGCCGGTGACACCACACGTAATCACACCAGAGAGATAGTCGACTACTGGGTTTTCGGAACAGCACAGCTCACACTTATAAAGAAAGTAGTAAATGACAATGGCGGAACTGCTGTTGTCTCAGATTTTAAGCTCGGCACCAGCGGCCCGGCTAGCATCTCCGGATTCACAGGTGATCCATCGATAACCGATGTGACTGTTGGTCCCGGAGTTTTTACTCTTCTTGAAAGCGGACCATCCGCTTATACCGGCACATGGAGCTGCGCTGAAGGCTCTCTGGTTGGAACAACACTGACTTTAACTGCTGGTGATGAAGCAGTTTGCACGCTTACCAATGATGACAAAGGTGTTGATCTCGAAGTTTTGAAAACCGTTAGTGATCTCTCGCCGAATGTCGGTGATCTGGTGACGTTTTCAATTGAAGTGACTAATAACGGCCCGGACACCGCTACCGACGTGAATATCGTCGATGTAGTAAAGCCCGGGTTTGTCTACGTAGCCGGCTCAATTGCCGGTGGCACCATCAGAGTAGATAGCTCACCGTCTGGAAGTGGTCTTGACTGGACGGTTGCGAGTATTGCTGTGGGTGCATCAGAAATTTTGACATTCAAGGCAACTGTATCACCACCGTAAGTTGCCCTAATTAGGAAGGTTGGATCCTTCAGGATTAAAAACATGAACTACAATACTGTTAATCAACTAAAAGACCGCTTGAGTTACTTTTTTTTCGAGAAGGAGTTCAGTGGGCCGCGATTAAGTGTTTTGGGGCTACTGCTGATTCCGTTAGTAGCCTATCCCTCACTTGCAGACTATCAGAATACTGCAACGGTAAGTGCCTCAAGCGATCAATTTGAGTCTGACACAACTAATAACTCAGACACAGTGCAGGTAACACCGAATGCTGAAATTGTGATTGTTAAAGAAGTTGTCAATAACAATGGCGGTAATCTGGTGGTTGGCGATTTTGGTATCACGACTAATGCCGGAGCGCTTACTTTTGATTCAGGAACCACGGTAGGTGACACCACAACTTACACTTCAACCAAGCTATTTGTAGTACCCGGTACCTACACATTGGTGGAGTCTGATGTAATTGGCTATACCGAAGGTGTCTGGTCTTGTATTGGTGACGGCACACTTACTAAAACGGATTTTGATGATGGGGAGCTGGTGCTTGCTACTGGTGAATCCGCGGTTTGTACTATCTCTAACGATGATATTGGTCCACAGGTCACGTTAGCGAAAACGCTCACTAATGACAATGGTGGTGATCTTGGCCTGGCCAACTTTAACCTTCAAATTGCTGGAAACCCGGCAACTAACTTAACACCACAGACCGTCGCTGCAAATACCAACTTTGTAATTTCGGAAGATCTTGATGCCGGTTATACCTCCACTCCGTGGGCTTGTGTTGATGGTGGTGGCTTGACGATTACATTCGCCGATAACGGTGACGGTACAGCTAATCTAAATGTACCGCCGGGTGCAGATGTGACTTGTTCAATTACCAATGACGATATAGCGCCTACTCTGATGCTGGTTAAAAATGTTGATAACACCAATGGTGGTTCTGCGACTCCGGCCAGTTTTGATTTGTCCATTAGTGATCCCCTTGCTGCAAGCCCGGCAATCAGCGGTGTGGCCTACCAGGTTGAAGCGAATAACCCGATCACTATTTCTGAAACTCCTTTGGCTGGTTATCAGGAAGGTAGCTGGGTATGTACGGATGCGAATGCTCAAACACCTGTAGCTGATCTACCTGGTGGTGGTGTTGCCGGTCTTGCGACGGGTGCGATATTTTCGATCAAACAAGGTTCTGCAGTTACTTGTGAGATTACCAATACCGCACAAGGTGTTGATCTAACAATTGCGAAAGGCGTTGATGACAGTACGCCTAATGTTGGTGACACCATTACTTTCACTATGACTGTTAGCAATGCTGGTCCTGACCTGGCGACTAACGTTGAAGTAACCGACATTATCCTTCCGGGTTTTACCTATGTTTTAGGTTCTATGACTGGTGGTACTACTCAGGATGAAAGTGATCCTACCGGTGCTGGTCTTAACTGGGATATCGCCAGTGTACCGGTTGGTTCTCCTGTAGTGCTTACGTTCGATGCGGTAGTTAATGCTCCTTGATAAGCCTTAAACGCTACAACCAAAAGTGTGAACTGCGACGGGTTTTTCCCGTCGCGGTTTCGTTGTGGTGTACGTTTATTAGTGGTGCTGCTTACTCAGGTGTTAACGGTTTAGGTCCTGCTGACTTTGTAAATGAAGGGATCGTGTCGTCCTCCGCTGTTCAAACCGATAGCTTGATATCAAATAACACAGACACAGTTGCTGTGTTACCCAAAGGATTGTCCATAGCGAAAGTCGCTGATACCAGCGCGTTGTCTACACCTATAAAAGCCGGAGATGAAATCACATATTCAGTGACGGCGACCAACCTCGGTCTTCTGGGGCTTACGAATGTTGCAATAACCGATTCGATTGTTCCCGGTATGTCGCTTGTAAGCGGTGATGCGAACAATGATTCTGTGCTGGATGCCAATGAAGTGTGGATCTGGCAGGGTGTGTATCAGGTGCAACAGTCTGATATTGACACCAACGGTGGAGGTGACGGGGATATCGATAACACGGTTACTGTTACCAGCAATGAACTACCGCCTCAGGCTGACTCAGTAGAAGTACCCGTTGTGAGGCAGCCGTCATTCACCGTAGCCAAAGTGGTCGATCAGGTGATAATTTCATCGCCAACAACACTTAACTATCAAATCAGTATAAGCAATACCGGGAACCAGACTTTAAGTGTGGTTACCCCTACAGATATATTGCCTGATGGAAGTGCAGCAACCCTGACAGGGCCTTCTGCGGATACTGGCCAGGCGGGGTTACTTGATCCCGGTGAAACATGGGAATTCACAACCACGTATGCGGCGACGCAGAGTGATATTGATGCTGGTGCTACGCTTACTAATAGCTTGTCTGTTGTCACTGCAGAGACTGGTGCTGATGCACAAGTGGCTACTGCAGAGACACAAGTTACCGCAGAACCGAAGTTTATCGTCAGCAAGGTGGTGGATCTTGCGAGTCTTTTAGCACCGGGTACGCTTAACTACACAATAACTATTGAAAACACCGGTAATGTATCACTTACCGGAGTGACGCCGGTAGATACCTTGCCTGATGGATCTACAGGCACATTAACCGGTCCTGTGGCAGACACTGGTTCCAACGGAGTACTGGATGTTGCCGAGATTTGGACTTACAACATCAGTTACCCGGTCAGTCAAGCGGTTATTGATACCGGTGTTACTCAGGTTAATACGGTTGAAGTAGTCAGTAACGAAACCGGTGCGGTACCTGTCACTGATAGCGCCAGCACCGCGATAGAGAGTGAGCCGTCGTTTACTGTCACCAAAACTGTTGATAAGACTTCTGTCTTAGTACCTGAATTGCTGACTTACACCGTAGTTGTCGAGAATACAGGTAATGTAACCCTGACTGGGGTTGCTGCGAACGATCAGTTGTCTAACGGCATTGCATTAACATTGACCGGACCTGTTGTGGACACCGGTATTGCGGGTGCGCTCGATGCAGGTGAAAGCTGGGAGTACACCACAAACTATAGCGTTAGTCAGGATGATATAGATGCCGGCACCGACCTTACCAATACGATCACAATAGATACGGCCGAAACCGATCCGCAGGTTGATACGGCAGTAACTACCATCAGTAGTGCACCGGATCTGGAAGTGACAAAAACCGTTGATCTGGCCTCTGTCAGTGCGCCGGGTACGCTTAACTATGTAATTACGATAAATAATACGGGCAACGTTAGTCTGAATAATGTTTCACCTGTTGATACTTTGCCGGATGGAACAACAGCCTCGCTGGCCGGGCCGATGACAGATACGGGCGTAGCTGGTGTACTGGATGTGGGTGAGACATGGCAATATACAACGTCTTATTCGGTAAGCCAGACAGAAATTGATTCAGGCCAGCCACGTGACAATACCGTTGTGGTTACTACAGATGAAACCGCTGACGATCTTTTCAGTGCGCTGGCTACCACAACCATTGCAACTGATCCCGCTTTCACGGTTGATAAGACGGTAGATCAGGCGCAGATCACAGCACCAGCAATGCTGAACTACAGCATCGTTGTCAGCAATACGGGCAACGTCACGTTGAACAATATTACTGTTGACGACACCTTGCCTGACGGTACTGCAGCAGTCCTTGCAGGCCCGGTTGGTGATGTCGGTGTTGCCGGTGCGCTTGATGTTGGTGAAGTGTGGACTTACACCACGTCTTATGCTGCCACACAACTGAATGTTGATGCAGGAGGGCAGTTGATAAACAGCGTGACAGTCTCAACTGATGAGGCTGGCTCGCTGTCTGACACTGCGACTACCGGCATAGATCAGGTGCCGGAAATATCTATCGTTAAAGCGGCAATTGAATCTGATTTCACCATTGCCGGTGACATTATTAATTATGCGTTCATGGTAGAGAATACCGGTAATCTGATTTTAAGTAATGTGATTGTCAGCGACCCGATAGCCGATTCCGGTTCGATCCGCTGTCTGCCGCCGGGTCAGCCAACATCGGCCCAGCTTTCTAATGGGCCGTTTCTACTCTCACCCGGTGACAAGATGAACTGTACTGCACTGCGTACAGTGACGTTTGACGATGTACTGGCCACCAGAGTAGATAATCAGGCATCTATCAGTGCAGAAGATCCTCAGGGTAATGCTGTGATCGCAGCCAGTGAGCTGATAAGCGTGCCCATGCTTATCATGCCACCCATAGCGACAGACAATAGCTTTAACTCCCCTGACAGTGGTGTGTCTGTGATGCTCGAAGGTGGTGCTGATGACAGTGATGTTAACGGCGATAAAGATATTTCCACCGTCTCGTTCACCAGCACGGGTGCTCAGGATACCGATGGAGATGGCGACACAGATGTTCTGGTGGTCGCGGGTGAAGGTACCTGGGTTATAGATAACACTACAGGTAATGTAACTTTCACACCAGAGGCTGGATTTACAGCTGACCCTACACCGGTGACCTATGTGATTCGTGATCGTAGCGGTCAGACTTCTAACGTGGCGGTGTTGAGTATTAATTATCCTCAAACTGCTCCGGTTGCCGAAGATGATTTGAAGATAAATCCGTCAGTTCCCGCGCCGACTAATCCGACCGTTGTTAGTGTAATTGCCGATAACGGCAGTGGTGCAGACTATGACGCTGAAAACGATATTTCAATTGCCACTATTACTTTTGTCGACCCGAGTGCCACAGATACGGATGGTGATGGCGATGCAGACAGCTTGGTGGTTGCGGGTGAAGGTGTCTGGCAGATAGACAACGCCAGTGGTGCGGTGACCTTTACTCCGGAAGCAGGGTTTTACGCTGACCCGACTCCCGTTAGGTACACAGTGTCAGACGTTAACGGGCTGGTGTCCAACATAGCTACGATCACGGTGGATTATCCGCAGACTGCACCGCTGGCGGTAGATGATGAAAAGCTCGATCAACCATTGGCGCAACCGGTCACTTTGCAAGTACTAGCGAACGATTCTGATCCTGAGGGCAATCTGGATCCGACAACGGTGCTATTGATTGACCCGGTTACTGATGTACCGGTTAGCGTATTGCCAGTGGCAGGAGAGGGTGTGTGGCAGGTAGATTCGGCAACGGGAGAAGTCACTTTTACACCTGACCCCGGGTTCATCACTAATCCTACGACTGTCGAATACATAGTATCTGATACCACTGAAATCGAATCCAACCGCGCGACGATCACGATAAGCTTTGAGCAGCCAGCCAGACTTGCCGGTACTGTGTGGCTTGATAGAGACAGAGATGGTCAGGTCGGCATTGATGAAGAGCGTAAACCCGGCTGGACGCTGAAGCTGCTTGACGACAGTGGCAATGTCGTCGCGACCACGATTACCGATGCTGATGGGAACTACCTGTTTGAAGGGCTTGTTCCGGGTGAGTACACCGTTGAGTTCTTCAATCAAAACGGTGTGTATATGGACAGTGCTCAGACACTTGGTCCACTGTTGTCTGGCCAGACAATTATGTTACCACTGCCGGTAGACCCGAGTGGCGTGGTATATGACAGCATCGATCGCACACCGGTAGAAGGCGTGACGCTGAGTCTGGTTAATAATACCGGTACATTGGTTGACGCAAGTTGCGTGCGTGAAATGCAGCAGGGTCAGGTAACTCTGGCTGATGGTCTGTACGCTTTTGATATTTTTCCGGGTGCTCACGAAACCTGTGGCCTAACGGATGTGTATCGAATAGAAATTGCCGCGACGCCTGATGCCTATCATCCAAATTTCTCAGCTATCTTGCGACAGGAGGGTGCAGGCAGTTGCGGTAGTCCTGAGATCGGCTGCGCTGTGTCGGGTACGTTTGATTCTGATCCGATGGAATCCCGCTGTACAGTTGACTCAATCAGTAGCACCAGTGCTTGTGAAGTTCAGGCTCAACCGGATGCGCCGGAGGTAGGTGAAGATACACGCTACTTTGTAGAGTTTGAGATTGCCTCCGGTGATCAGAATGTGATCTTTAATCACATACCGATTGATGCCAAAGCCAATGATGCAGAGATTGTTCTAAGCAAAACTGTTGATCGGAGAGAGACTTCGATTGGAGCACTGGTTCGTTATACCGTCACCGCAGAAAACCTGAAGCAGGTGCCTGCCTTTGCTATCGAGATTGTCGATACGCCACCAGCCGGATTCTCTTATGAGCGCAGCAGCGTTCTGCTAAGTCGTCGTGGTGCAGATGGGGAGTTCAACACGGCGGACGATATTACCTTGCCGCTAGCCACAGTAATCAGTGATGTACTGACTTTCAAAGCAATTGATCTTGAGCCTTCGGAATTGGTTCGGATTACTTACCTGATGAGAGTGGGTGCGGGTGTAGTGAGCGGAAACTATGTTAACCGCGTGGTAGCGAGTGGTCCGAATGGTGAAACCAGTAACGCAGCAGCGGCGGATGTTGAGGTTATTGCAGATCCGGTTGTAAATCAGGCTACCTTGGTCGGTAAGGTGTTCTTCGATCGTGATCGTGATGGTATTCAGGATTCAGCCGACGTGACCGACGTGACACTGAACAGTGATTACTACGGCTCTATAGCATTACCTGATCTGCCGTCTCGAGGCAGCGTTGAAGAAGATCCACTGCGTACTGCAATCACGCTGAACATGCCGCGTACAGCTGATAACCGCATAACACTCTCTACTCGCGAGGGGACACGGATCAGCATCGACAACCACGGCAATGTGACTGAGGCGCACGTGGGTGATAGAGCTCGCGGCATAAGTGCACAGAACCTTAGAGTCTGTACGCGTTTTACCACCGCTATACCGACACTCCGCGATGGCACTGCAGGCGCTGATCCTGTGGAAGTTGTAGAAATTATCGTTAGTAACTTAGGCCTGGGCGAGCCCGGTGTTCCTGGAGCACGTCTGGCGACAGTCAGCGGTCTTTTGATCGAGACCGATAACCACGGTCGATACCACGTGCCTGATGTCGATGCCGGATCCACCGGTATTGGCCAGAACTATATTCTAAAAGTAGATCCGTCCTCGCTTGCTGATGGTGCGAGTTTTACAACCGAAAATCCCTATGTGCTAAGGCTTGATAGCAATGCGTTGAACAAAATGAATTTCGGTGTCCTGCTGCCTGAGGCGCAAGACAGATTTGCGACAGCTTGCGAACCACAGATGGCTGCAGCCACGAAAACGGTAGAAGTAAAACTCGGTTCGGTGTTTTTTGATACTGACGATGCCTCA
>CALLBO010000095.1 GCA_937998875.1 uncultured Granulosicoccaceae bacterium | reverse complement strand
AGAACGAAGCGCCGGACTCAAGAACGCGAACATTGTCGTCACTGTTCAGATAGGAATTAAACTCAGTCATGCCGTGTAAGATCTTTACCAGCGCATTAAAATCATTATTAGCCTGATCTGCATAGACGATCTGAATGTCGCGCTGATCGTCCGGCCGCAGACTGGCAATCACTGATCGCCACATATCAAGAGAAGTACCGCCATCAGCGCAACCCATATCGCTGAAACACCAGTGTGATGCTGTGCTGCGATTTGCGCGAATAACGGCCAGTGCGTTCAGCACTCGTGGTGTGGCAATGTCGATTACATCTTTTGCGCCGATAGTTGCCAGTGAATACAGCCCTCCGCCGGACATAGTGATGTTTTCTGCCTGTACCTTGCGTTCGGTCATGCGTGGTCGCCTTGAGCAATTTTAAGTGCAGGCTATCACTAATGCTAATGGTGGTCTATCCAGCTGAAAATCGCGGGTTCAGCAGCTGTTCTCAGTTTTTTTCTGTGGTAACTGTTGCAGCCAGATCGTATGAAGGCAGGCGATCACCGAGAAAATGGAATTCGTCGCGAGCGAATTCGATGGCCTCTTTGTAAAGCGTAAGCGACTTAAATTCTTCACGATGCTTTGCGAAGAACACTGCAGACTTACTTTCATCCACCCATGGCGGCATGAAGACGGAGTGGCCAAACTGTTCTCCTGCACGATTCAGGCTCACCATATAGATCTGATTTTCCATTGCTCGTGTTTTAACGAATGCATGCCAACTGTCAAATGAAGGATCTCTGGCATACGCACCTGTGTGCAGAATGCAGTCAACTTTATGTTGCAGCACGAGTGTTCTGGCGAGTTCTGCAAAACGGATGTCGTAGCAGATGATTGGTGCGAGGCGAAAGCCGTTGCACTCAAATACAACCAGTTGCTTACCGGCGGTGTTGAAGTAGTCTTTCTCTTCTGACGCACCAAACTGCGCCAGATGCAGTTTTTCGTATACGCCTTTTAGTTCACCAGAGGGATTAACCACCCCGGTGGCGATGCTGTAGCCGTTTGTGCATCGCCTTGCATAGCCATACAGCACCCAGCAGTTGTGTGCTTTGGCGATATCGCTCCAGGTTTGGTAGGAGCTGCCGTCATCCTCTTCTGCTACTTCAGCCAGGTTTGCGAAAGTAGCGTTTGCATAGTCGAGCGACGAGAGTTCCGGTAGTAGCAATATGTCCGCAGAATCAGCGTTTAGATGTTTGCTGGCTTTGTCTGCAGTGAGTTTTAGATGTGTGTCTCGACTGGCAGCAGTCTCTATAGCGGGAATGCTTATCTGGCCTGCCAGTATTGTTAACCGAGACATGCGATGAATTAAAAATTGGCGGCAGCGCTTTGCTCACCCTTGCTTGCCAGCAACTCTTCGTAGGTGCCCATGAAATCATTCAGCTTGTTGTCTTTGATTTCAATCACGCGAGTGGCCAGTGATGAAACAAACTCTCGATCATGACTGACGAATATCAGTGTACCTTCGTAGTGCTCAAGCGCCATATTGAGAGATTCGATGGATTCCATATCCAGGTGGTTGGTTGGCTCATCGAGTATAAGAACGTTAGGTGAAGTCATTATTAGTTTGCCAAACAGCAGCCGATTTTTTTCACCACCGGAGCAAACCTTAACCTTCTTTTTGAAGTCATCATTTGAAAACAGCAATCTGCCCAGTGAGCTGCGGACAATCTGATCGTCGTGTTCTGGTTTGCGCCATTGCGTCATCCAGTCAAACAAACTTAAGTCATTGTCGAATTGATCGTTGCTGTCCTGTGGGCAGTAGCCGAGGTCAGCATTCTCGGCCCATTGAACTTTGCCTTCATTGGGTTGCAGTTGATCCATAAGCAACTTTAAGAAGGTGGTTTTACCTGTGCCGTTTTCACCAATAACCGCCAGGCGGGTACCTGCCTCAAGCAGCAGATCACCGCCACTAAAAAGGGGGCCTTCATCAAAGCCGTGTCCGAGTCCTTCAAGGGTTAGCGCCAGGCGGTGCAGCTTCTTCTCTTGTGTAAAACGGATATACGGGCTGACACGACTGGACGGTTTAATATCTTCGAGTTGTATTTTTTCAATTTGCTTGGCGCGCGAAGTTGCCTGACGTGCCTTTGATGCGTTAGCCGAGAAGCGACTGACGAACTGTTGTAGTTCTGCAATTTGTGTCTTCTTCTTGGCGTTGTCTGACTGCATTCTTTCGCGTGCCTGCGTCGATGCCGTCATGAAGTCATCATAGTTACCGGGGTAGACACGCAACTCGCCGTAGTCAATGTCTGCCATGTGTGTGCAGACAGCATTTAAAAAGTGGCGATCATGCGAGATGATGATCATCGTGCTTTCCTGTGCTTTGAGTACGCCTTCAAGCCAGCGGATAGCGTTGATGTCGAGGTTGTTGGTTGGCTCGTCAAGGAGCAGAATGTCTGGTGCTGAGAACAGGGCCTGGGCCAGCAGCACGCGCAGTTTCCAACCGGGGGCAACTTCACTCATCGGGCCGGCATGTAGCGACTCTTCAATACCCGCGCCAGATAAGAATTCCCCGGCGCGACTCTCTGCAGTGTAGCCATCGAGCTCTGCAAATCGATTTTCAAGTTCTGCTACCTGCATGCCTTCTTCTTCTGTCATCTCCGGCAGGCTGTATATACGCTCGCGTTCCTGTTTTACTTTCCAGAGTTCTTCATGACCCATGATGACGGTATCGAGCACGCTGTATTCTTCAAACGCGAACTGATCCTGGTTCAGCTTACCGACACGGTCATTCGGTGAAATGCTGACGTTGCCGGAAGACGGCTCAAGCTCTCCGCTGAGAATATTCATGAACGTGGACTTGCCGCAGCCGTTAGCCCCGATCAATCCGTACCGATTGCCATCACTGAATTTTACCGAGATATTTTCGAACAGCGGCTTTGCGCTGAACTGCATTGTGACGTTGGCGGTTGTGATCACTATTTTTGTCCTGTCTGGAACTTCAAGGGTCAGCCCGCCATTATACGAGAAAATCGTTGAAATTGCTGCGCGTCGGTAGTTCTGTGTTTGGAAACGTTTAACAAAAAACGTCTCTTGTGGGCTTACCGTGGGCGTATCGTGTTTTCGATTAGAGGTAATATAGGCTTTTCAAGATCAATTGACTGAGAGACCAGCATGCCAAAACTATCCGGGTATTCCGGGCTGCCGAAATCTGGATCTGCGCTTCGAACCAGCGTGCTTGCCAGTGTACTGGCCGCGACCCTAACGCTAACCGGTGCGGGTGGCTGGGCTGTCGCCCAAGGTGAGGACAGCCAGGATGAAGACAAGCTGTCAAAGTTTTTGTTGATCAAGCTGTCCCGTGAGCAGTCTCAGGTGCTGTGTCAATCAGAGGTGTTCACCTCATGTATGGGTTTTACTGAGCAGGTTTGTTTTGAGTTATCCGAGATTGCCCTGCAGCAGTGCATCGTGCCGCTGCCGGATACGGTCAATCTGCAGGATCTCAACAGCGAGGTGTTGGAGGTATGTCCTCAGCAAGTTTACGAAGAGGCCGGCTACAGCAATGAAAAAGCCATAGCGTGTCTGGAAGAGGCCTGGGAAAAATAGTTGAGGGGCATTGCCGAGCGCATCCAGGGCTAAGCGTAACCAGGCAAGTATTGGGCGTGGTTTCACCTTGCATGCCGGCGGGATTCGACTTACATTGGTTGAGCAAACTTCTGTTTATCGTGAGAGGAATAACGGGCAATGAGAAAAACACTTTTATCGGTAGCTGCTGTGACAGCTGCTTTTTTGGTTGGAGCGGCACAGGCAGCTGATCCTACCTTTTTCCGTATCGGTACGGGTGGGGCAGGTGGCACCTATTTTCCGATTGGCGGCACCATCGCCAATGGAATTTCAGCACCTCCCGGATCTCGTGCCTGTGATAAAGGCGGCCAGTGTGGTGTGCCGGGTCTGATTGCAATTGCACAGTCCACAACGGCCTCCGTGTTTAATAACGCTGCGGTACAGAACGGTGAACTTGAAGCTGGTCTTGCTGCTGCAGACGTGACGCGCTCCATGTATATGGGTGAAGGCAAGTTTGAAGGTAAAGCACACCCGAAGCTGCGCCTGGTAGCAAATCTCTATCCTGAGGATCTGCATCTGGTGATGCCTCCCGGATCTTCAATAGGTAATCTCGGTGATCTTGCTGACAAGCGTGTTGGAATAGCACAGGCGGGCTCCGGTACTCAGGTAGCGGTGTTGCAAATGCTTGAAGCCTGGGGTGTGACCCGCGACAACATGGAAGAAGCAGAGCTCAACAACAGCCAGAGTGCAGAACGTCTTGCTGATGGTCAGCTTGACGCCTATTTTTATGCCGCGGGCTGGCCGGTCGCGGCGATGGTGCAACTGGCATCTACCAAAGGTATGTCGCTGCATTCTTTCACGGAAGAAGATCTGCAAAAGATTAACGACATCATTCCAGCATATATTCCATCAAAAATACCCGGTGGTGTTTATGAGGGCATTGACAGCGATGTGCTGACTCCTGCCGTAAGTGCGATGCTGGTGGTATCCTCAGATCTCTCTGAAGAGCTGGTATATGGTATTACTAAAGCGCTTTGGAATGACAACACGCGCAAGCTGCTGGACAATGGTCACGCCAAAGGTAAGCAGATCACTCCTGAAACTGCGCTCGACGGTGTTGAAGCGCTAGGTGTGCCGCTGCACGATGGCGCAATGAAGTTCTATAAGGAAGCCGGGCTTCTCAAGTAGTACGCTCAAAAGCTGAGTATGACCGAAGGCGGCGCGTTTACGTGTGCCGCCTTTTTTTTGTTGAGCCATTTTTGTTGAACTTGGGTCAAACTGTCTGAAGTCAGACTTTGTGAACAGCCATATTACCCCCTGCAGAAGGAAACAGCGTGACTGATACTGATGTGTCCAAAGCTGAAGGAAATCCTGACAGACCTTCCGCTGAAGAACTGGCGGAGATAGAAAAAAAATACGAAGAAGGGGCAAACACGCGTCAGGTGACACCGGTTGCCGGTCATGTGCTTAAAGTAGTAGCGCTGGCGTTTGCTTTTTATCACTACATCACAGCGGGTTTCGGCCTGCCTGCTGATCACTGGCATATGGGTTGGCATCTCGCAGGGCTTTTTATTCTCACCTATGCGTTCTTTCCCGTATTTAGAACCAAAGGGTTGCTGGCGTTAAAGCCGGGCAGCGCGAGAATCGGCAATATCCCGATCTACGATATTGTGCTGATGGTATTCGGTGTTGCTGCCTCGCTGTATGTAGGATTGGCATGGCGTGGTTTGCCTGTGCTGGGAATTGAAGAACAGACATTCCGCATGGGTAACCCGAACCAGTACGATATTTTTTTTGGCGTGGTGCTTATTGTTCTGGTACTTGACATAGCGCGGCGCACGCTGGGCTGGGTGTTACCGCTGATCATATGTGTGTTTATGTCGTACGCGCTTTTTGGTCCTTACTTTCCGGGTTTGCTGCAGCACCCGGGGGTTAAGTTTAATACGTTTGTGTCTTCTATGTACTTTCCGCAGGAGGGTATCTTTGGTGTCACCCTGTGGGTCGTTTCAACCATTGTTTTTCATTTTGTGTTGTTCGGTGTTATTGCACAGCGCACAGGCCTTGGGCAGCTTTTTATAGATAACGCGACCATTCTTGCGGGCAGATATGTTGGTGGGCCCGCCAAAGTATCGGTGGTGTCTTCTGCTTTCTTTGGCACTATCTCAGGGTCTTCTGTTGCCAATACAGTTTCAACCGGCGCCCTGACTATTCCGAACATGAAGCGCCTTGGTTATCCGGGTCACTTTGCAGGTGGGGTAGAAGCGGCGTCCTCTGCGGGTGGTCAGATTACTCCACCCATCATGGGTGCCGCGGCATTCATTATGGCCGAGTTTCTCCAGGTGCCGTATACCACCATTGTAATCGCGGCAATCTTTCCGGCTTTGCTTCACTATGTTGGTGTGTTTGCTGTGGTGCACTTAATGGCCCGCAGACTCAATTTGCAAGGCATGAAAAAGGAAATGCTGCCGCGCTTTGCTGAAGTCTGGCGTAACGGGTGGGCCAATATTATCCCGTTGGTTGGTTTATTGGTGGTTCTGTTTTCCGGCTACACACCGTTTATGTCTGCGTTTATTGGTATCTCGTTGTTGGTGGTTGTCGGTATGTCACGTTGGCGGGAACCACTGACATGGATCTATGCCGTGGCGTTTATTGTATTTGTAGTATGGAAGTATCTCGGCGGTGGTTTCGGGTTAAACATGACGGTGTTACTGATTGCCGGAACGCTGATCGGTATCTTCAATCCACAACAACGTATCAAAATACCGGAGATGTCAGACTCGATGACGCAGGGTGTCAAGTACGCGCTTGCTGTGGGTGCGGCTTCAGCTGCGGTTGGTATTGTTGTGGGTGTGATCAACACCACTGGTATAGGTTTTAGAATCGGCTTTATGGTGACGCAGGGTGCCGGTACGCTTGCCAGTGATCTGTATTCAATGGTGTCACTTGGCAGTCTTAATATTTTCTCGGTTGAAGACCTGCAATTGTTTCTGTCTCTGGTGTTTATCGCGATTGCGTGTATTTTAATGGGTGCCGGTATTCCAACCACAGCGCTCTACATCATGTTGGTATCTGTTGCGCAACCGGCTCTTGCACAACTAGGCGTGCCACCCATAGCCAGTCATATGTTTGTACTGTACTACGGCGTGGTTTCAGAAATCACGCCACCGGTTTGTACCTCTGCTTATGCGGCAGCCGCGATTGCAAACTCTAATCCATTCCGCACCGGTATTTCAGCGTTTACGCTGGGTCTGGGTAAAGTGGTTGCTCCGATGGCGTTTGTATACGCACCCGTGTTGTTGTTTGTGTCGTCTACCGGTTTTGATTTTATAGAATTCAGTTATACCGCAGTCAGCTGCATTGCCGGAGTAATTGCGCTATCCGCTGCAGTGGTGGGGTATTGGCTGACACCGATGGGCTTTATCTGGCGGCTGCTGTTTGCAATTGGTGGAATAATATTTATTGCCCCATCGATTAAGGCGGATATAACTGCTTTGCTAATTGTAGCGCCGGCGGTTATATCGCAGTTACTGGCGCGTAAGAAGTTACAGACGGCAATTGCCTGATTGGAGTATTCGATGCAACAGTCAATTTTGCATGTGTCTCTGTTGGTAAGAGACTACGATGAAGCCATTAGTTTCTATGTTGGCAAGCTAAAGTTTGAATTGGTAGAAGATACACAACTGGATGATGAAAAGCGCTGGGTGGTGGTTAAGCCATCTGGTAATGCCGCAGCTTCTCTGGTGCTTGCAAAAGCTTGTTCTGAATCAGAGCGCAGCCAGATTGGCAATCAGTGTGGTGGCAGGGTATTTTTATTTTTATGTACCGATAACTTCCAGCGTGATTATGATCGTATGCGTACAGATGGCGTAGAGTTTACACGCGAACCGGAAACTCATGACTATGGCACGGTGGCTGTTTTCGCAGACTTATATGGCAATTTTTGGGATCTGCTGCAACCTGGTTCAGAGCATGCACTCTATTCGTACTTAAGCTAAACCTGTGTAAAGTGATTTCACGGCACTGACTTAGAGCGGAAAATAGAATGAAACATGTAATCAATATTGCTGATGTAGAACTAAAACCACGGCATAAGTCGTTTGCTGCAACCGGTGCCGCTGCAGACAAGTTCGACGCCAGCACCGGAGCAATTAGTAGTATGCTCGGTGCGAAAAAGCTCGGTTACAACGTCACCTCAGTTCCTCCGGGTAAGTGTGCTTTTCCTTTTCACAATCATCACGTGAACGAAGAAATGTTTCTGGTGTTGGAAGGTACAGGAGAGTTGCGTATTGGTGCAGACTCCACACCAATAAAGCCTATGGATATTATTGCCTGCCCCCCGGGTGGCCCCGAGCTGGCACATCAGATTATAAACAACAGTGAATCCGATCTTAAGTACCTTGCCATCAGTACGGTCGAGTCACCGGAGTACGTTGAGTACCCCGATTCAGGTAAGTTTGGCGTTTATGGAAAACGCGCTGACAGCGACAACGAGAGAATAGGTTTTCTTGGCAGGACTGAAGAAGGTCTTGATTATTGGGATGGTGAAGGGTAGTTAGCAACTTATAAGAACGTAAGCTCGACACCTCGTTTTGCAAGATCAACCAACGGTAGCTCACTGATTTCATCACGGGTATGCCATGCACATAAATCGGTGCTTCCATCGCTTTCAAACCGCAGCTCCCCGGAAATAGCCGTTACCTTGTAGATAATGCGAATACTGTGCATAG
>CALLBO010000094.1 GCA_937998875.1 uncultured Granulosicoccaceae bacterium | reverse complement strand
TAGCTACCTGCCGGACGATATTCTGGTTAAGGTAGACAGGATGAGTATGGCGCACTCATTAGAAGTGAGATCTCCATTCATGGATTATAGATTGGTGGAATTTCTCTCCAAAGTACCGATGCAATACAAATTGCACAAAGGTGAGTCGAAAATAATTCTTCGAGATTACGTCAAGCAGCGTTTTCCGGCTGCTTCGCGGCGTTCCAAGCATGGTTTTGAAGCTCCGGTCGCAAAGTGGTTATCAGGTCCATTGTATGAGAGATTTATGGACTTACTATCTAATTCCACCGACACTTTCATTAAAACCGATTACATTCGAAGGCTCTGTATGGAGCACGCCAATACGAGAAAAGACCATTCGAAAGTATTATGGCCTGTATATGTTCTTTTGAGCTGGAGGGCTAGTCCAGGTCGCTGAGGATTCGTCAGAGTTATGAAATAATTCACTTTTGGAATTATATTCAACGTATTTCAATAGTCAGCAGCATCTTTTGAGTTTTTTATGCAACTAAACATCTCCTTGCGTCTATGTTTGTTAACGGGTTTGCTGCTTTCGGCATTGATATATTACTGGCATTCGCATGAATCCGAAATTCAATCAACACCGGTGAGTGAAGAATCGCTTGAGCCGTTTAGAAAAGTGCTGGAGGAATATACTCGTACCGACGTAGGCTCATTAATATCCATTCACAACTCAGCCGGTGTTTTAAAAAAGCGACAGCAGCTGGTAGACATTCTTTGGGGAGAAGAAGGTGTTCCTTCTTCTATGCCCTTCTCGGTCAAGAGGGAGTGGGGAGATGAGCGTTATGACACAGTCAGGTCGCTACAACGAATCGATTTGCTTCATGTCAAAATGGATTTTGGGTTGGATTCATTTGTGTACCATTTCGTACCCAAAGATCCAATTGAAAAAGTTGTCTTTTTTCACCAAGGTCACAGGGGCGATTTTGTACAAAATATAGAGATTATTGAAAAACTGATCGATGCAGGGTATTCGGTATTCGGGTTTAGCATGCCCTTGACAGGGTTCAACAATCAACCATCCGTGAACATACCGCACCTAGGGGAGATAAAATTAACCAGTCATGATCAACTAAAGCTTTTACCCACTATAGACGGTAGTCCGATTAAATACCTGATTGAGCCGGTAATAGTTACTTTAAACTACGTGAAGAAACACATTGGCCATACCCATTTGTCAATGTTGGGTATATCTGGTGGTGGGTGGACCGCCACACTTGCGGCTGCAGCGGATCAGCGTATTGAGCGCAGCTTTTCCATTGCGGGCTCATACCCCTTGTACTTGAGATCTAATTCCCAGCGAGATTGGGGAGACTATGAGCAAACCAGTCCGGAAATATATGCGAGTGTGAATTATCTGGAGCTGTATGTGTTAGCCGGGGTTGGAGAAAATCGAAAGCATCTCCAGATAATTAACCAGTACGATACATGTTGTTTTGCTGGAATTAAGTGGAATACATACAAGGAAGCCGTTAAGACAAAAGTTCAGGAGTTGGGGTCTGGCGGGTATGACTTATTTATGGATAGTAGCCACAAAAGTCACAAGATCTCAAAAATAGTCATGGAAAAAATACTTATGGATCTAGAGTAGGAGACTCGCAAGTGCTTACGCAAATCCTTATTGGTTAAGTGATTTTCCGATTCACTACCGAGACTAATTCGTTATTGATAACTAAAACAATTTATTGTTTTAGCATCGTTTATGTGCTTCGATGAATATTTTCCGATTCAAGCCGATGCTGGTTTGGTATAAGGAAAGAAATAGATGCGCCAAGAAAATCAGCCAGGAAACTACATATCCTCAACGTAAGCGCCAACGAAAAGGATTCTGAAAACCCTAGATATGGTGTCAGTATGCTTACAAGAGCCAATTCTCTAACCCCCAGTCCACCAGGTGCACCTGGAAGTAGAAAACCGACCATAAAAGAAACTGCATATGCGGAGATTAACAAGGTGGTTGTGATGTTAACTGGCGAATGCCAAAAGTTGGTAATTATGGCTTGCGCCGTGAGGCCTGCAATGGAAAAAATAAGCAAATAGCAAAAAAGCGGGACGAGAGATACTGAAGCAACTAACTTAGCACTGGTCTTTATGTCTATGGGATTAAGCTTTGATGTTTTTAGAAATGTCCGTTTTCCCTTTACTACGAAAAATATTACCAAAGCAGCGAGAACGCATGTGAGTAAGAAAATAAGGATGACACTGTTTAAAGATGATAATTGTGGAAAATTTTCTAAGAGTGAGTCAGATTCCGCGAAGTAGAACGGCAGTGTTAAAAGTATTGCGGCTATGGATAGTAGGATGACTTCGCTGAAAATGCCCAAGATTGTAGGTGCACTGTTGATCCCTTCCTGATGGCTCAACGTAAACCGGCCTACGTAGTGAAAAACGTTTCCCGGCAGATATTTTCCGATGTTTGACTGCATCCATATTCTATAAGCAGTGACATAGCTTATCTTTGTTTTCTGTAGATTGTTCGTAATATGCTGCCACGCCGTAACAGCAATTGAGTTTGCCAATAGAAAAAGCAGGCTCGCAAGGGCGGTGATTTTGAGTTCAGGTAACTCCAGTTGGTTGTGTGAGATCTCAGAGTTGTAGCGGAATATAAGGTACAGTATTGCCACAATTACCAGGATATGGCCCAGATACTTCGTAAGTGAATTTAGAGACTTGTGGGGCAAGTTATTCGCAGTATTCAAGAATAATTGGAGGACAAAGCGTCTAAGCCTTTCTTGCGGTTACCACATACCCTTCGCCAAGATCAAATCGATAGAACAATTTCTGTATCATTCGAAATGGCAGCAGGGAGGTGTCGTTAAACAGGCGACTGACTTTATGAATTGGTGAGATACGTTCCACCCCACTTTTAATACTCCGTTCAGTTTGAGAAGTGTGCATGATATTCTCATTCCTGTTTTCTTTGCTATGAAGCAAAGCTCCTACGCGTCGGGAAAGGTTTAGTAGTGGAACACCATAGCTATATATAGTGATATCCCGATAACCGCACTTTTCCAACAAAGTCTTTAGTTCCGATTTTTCGTATCTTCTTACATGACCGGCGTGATGGTCATCTGCTCTAAAAAATTTCATCCTCGCAGGTATCGAAATAAGCAGTAGTCCATCTTGTTTTAAATAGGATGTCCATTGGGCCAACGCCTGAGTATCTTCAGCAACATGTTCTAACACTTCGAATGCAAAAAGGTATTCAAACTTTTTGTCAGAAAGCGTCGCCAGGTTATCTGTTGTTCGAAATTTATTACCGAATGTAGCTAGATTTCTGTTCAGGATAGTGAGATTTTCTACCGTTAGGTCATAACCGCAACCGGTAAAACCTCTATCCAGAAAGTAACTCGTCATTTTACCAGTGCCAGTACCACATTCCAGGAACTCACCGTGTTTCCAGCCTTTTGTAACGTCTGAAATTGCAGATCGCCTGAGAATGAAAGAGGGCGTGATGCTCCAGGTTGGCGTCTCGCCCGGATCTACGGAAGCATCATACTTTTGTGCAGTTTCTGTCATTGGATAACTATTCCGGTGATTTATTAGCTGTTAGCCCAGATGCGTACGTGAGCCTTACTCGGCTTCCGCGATATCGGAGAACTGTTGTGCTGGGAGCGCGGATTCAAGTGACTCAATTGTCTCTCTATATGCACCACCGTATTTTTTGCTGATCCTGGACAATTTACCAATATTCTTCTTTGCATCATGAATCTCATCGCGTTCAATTTGTAAACCTGCGAGAACAGCAAGCAATTCCGGGTGGTCCGGTGATTCCTCTGTTGCTTGCGCAAGTGATGCGTAGGCTGTCTCATGTTCGGCAAGAATGGAATTGGTTTGATAGTGGGAGTGCCATAGGATTGATTTAAATATTTGTGGCATTCGTTTATCGGGGTTATTTACAGCGACTGTAAGCAGATTGTTTATAGACTCGATTGAGATATTGTCACATAGCCCATCGTAGTTGATTTTTAGTAGTGTTGAAAAAGTAGGAGGCACTTCTTGACGCAAAGCCTCGCTACCTAGTCTTTGCCGGGTTTTCTCGATGTCTTCTTCACTGTGACTGCCTGCAAGGCAATTCAGTACGAGCTGTGAAATATCCAGACTAACCTTGTCAGGAAAGCGGGACTTAGCTACCGACAGAACTTTCTGTGCTTCATCGAACTGTCTGACGTTTGTGTGGGTTGTAACAAGTGCCTTTATAGCTCTGGCCGATTCGGGCTTGTTCTCTACTGCGATAGTGTTAAAAGTGAATATTTCGCTCCATTCCAGAGATCTCGAAAGCGTCATCGTGCTGAGAAAAAGAATCATGACACATGTGACAATGCTTCCGATCGGTTTGGATGGATAGGCGTTCTGTAAATTGGAGATCAACCAGGCACCTATTAGACATACACCGAATACCGCAAAGTAATTACGATGTTCAAATACAAGCTCCAGCGGAATGAAGGTAGACTCCAACAGATGGGCGACAAAAAATATTCCAATTCCAATAGAAACGACACGTAGCTTATTGATGCCTATTAAAGCGACAATGACTAACAAAAATAGCAGGAGCGCAGAGCCAATAAAAGTTGGAGAAAGATCGCGGAATATTGAGAAACCGTCGTGGTATAAGCTCATCTGGGAAATGTTTGGAAGCAAGATTAGCTTTAGGTAGAATGCCAATGCCACTGTCTCTGTTCGCAGGCGATCAATAAGGGTAAAATCGCGGCCGTTATATCCCTCCATTATCTGTGGTATGTGAGTGAAGAAATAGTAAACTGCGAGCGCTATTGGAAGTAGAACGCATAGCAGTATAAAGGCTTTCCCAATTGCAGCTTCTGTGTTATCCCTGTATCTGAATCTGAAAATAGCTGCTTCAAGTAAGATTATGTAGATTGGAATTAGGGCTCCGTTCTCCTTCGATGCTAGCGCACAAAGCTGGAATATTGGAAAAATAACAAAAAGAATTAGCGCTCTTTGGGTATTGCTCTTGTTCGAAGACCTGGCGTATGTGTAGCAGATTAAGGAACATAGCGTAAAGAGTGTGGACAGCAGCATCATCCTTTGGAATACATAGAGTACTGTACTTACCTGCAGTGGATGTATGGCCCAGATCGTGGCAGCCAATAATGCGAGTGTTGACGGTGAGCCAAAAGTATTGCGGGCTGAATTGGTTATCGAACTGAAGATCAGAAAACCAAGAACAAATACCAGTACTGTATTTAGAAGATGAAAGCCGAGATTTACAAGCTTGTAGCCAAACGGGTCAGACCCAAATGCGGCATGATTGAAGATGAAAGTCAGAATTGGAATTGGTCTGCCGAATAAGCCGCTACCATGGATAGAGAGTGCTCTCATGATGCTCTGGAAATTAGGTTCGGCTATTTGAGTCGAGGGAAACAGCAACTGATCATCTAGCATAAACGGTCCGTAAAGACCTTTGTAATACAGAGCGATGACCCACAGCAGCAATCCTGTCAGAAGGACAGGAGTGGTAATTCTTTCAGACGTGGTTTTAGGTAAGGGCATTGTGGAAAAATCTATGCCAAATTGAGAATAAAGGGAAGGTGCAAAGCGTGGGCCAAATATTGCTCATTTAGACGATGATGTGTTGGCGTAGTCAAATAGTTGTGCTGGTGAACGTAACGGTTTTTGCAGTAGCGTGTTAGAGATAGAGATTGCAAGTTGAGAAATATTGAATTGTGGGCGCCAACCAAATATGAATATCGTCGTGGGAGGTTGCGAGTTACCAAAAACACGTCAATTGTGCATGTTGGGTCACGTCTTTGTGGAGATCTCCTGGCAGAGAGCTTGGGGAAATATATCCCGATGTTTGCAACAGGGCGATTGGTAGATCTTGGTTGTGGGGCCGTCCCTCTATACGGCGTTTATCGCGACAACGTTGAATCGGTTACCTGTGTAGACTGGAGTCCGTGTGGTATTGATAGTCATTTGGATTTTAGCTGTGACCTAAGCTCGCCTCTGCCATTTGAGGATTCCAGTTTTGATACGATTATTCTGAGTGATGTTCTGGAACATGTACCGGAACCGGTGATGCTTTGGTCTGAAATGTCTCGTATCTTGTCTGATCAGGGAGTGTTGATTCTCAGTACCCCGTTTTATTATTGTTTGCACGAGCAGCCGCATGACTACTTTCGTTTTACAGAACATTCACTGCGAAGATTTGCCGAACAGAATGGATTTCGCGTAGAGCAGTTTGAGGCGGTAGGGGGATCTCCGGAGATAATTACAGACATAGTAGGAAAACACATGCAGTTTATTCCATTTATCGGAAAATACTGCGCCGCGTTTTTATCTGGATTAACTTATACGCTCAGGCGAGTTTCGGTTTTTCGTAGTCTCTCGAAGAAGACTGCTTATGCGTTTCCTTTGGAATACGCAATGGTAGCCAGACGAATTAGAATGGATGACTGACACGGGAATCCGCTGTATCTGCTGCAGAACCAGTTAATTGTCTCTTGAGCCCGTGTTGATTTCGTTGCTTATGAGCCCATAGGAGGCTTCGTTGGAAGCAATGGTAGGCCGTACTTTTCCGGCTAGTTTGGCATCCATGTCGATTTTGTCCTCTATCTGATGCGTTCTTTGAAGTACAAGTTCGAGAAGTTGGCGATTGCGACCAACCAGATCTGCCAGAATTCCCATCATGACAGAAATCATACCAAACGTTAAACAGGCGCTTCCTAGCACTAGTGATTGAATATGGCCGTTACTTTCCCCGCTAACATAAAAGTATATGAATCGAATGTAGGTGAGCAGACCTATTGAGCCGAATAAAATCCCAATAATAAGAAACACTTTTAGTGGGTTGTACATGGCGTAAGCCCTGAGGATCGTTCCAGCAGTGTTTCCTATGAATTTTGGGACACTGCTAAACAATCTTGAAGGACGCTTTACATAGTTAGTGTTAATTGGCACAGATGAGACTGAAAGTCCTTTTCTTCCAGCTTGAATTATCATTTCAGTGGTATAGGAGAAACTTGATGCAATAAACAGCTTTTTTGCTGCATAACGGGAGATAGCCCTATAACCACTAACTGCATCAGATACGGATGTTTTGGATAGTTGCCGAACGACGGCACTTCCCAGCCATTGCATTTTTTTCTTGGCTGAATTGAAGTGTGGAACGGTGCTTACCTGTCGATCACCAATGGCTATGTCTGCTGAACCGGAAATTATCGGTTGGATCAATTTCCCCATATCATTCGCATCGTACTGATTATCAGCATCAGTGTTGACTATGATATCTGCCCCAAGGGCTAGACTGGTATCGATTCCGGTTTGAAAGGCTGCTGCCAATCCTCGGTTGGTTCTGTGTCTTACAACATGATGTACACCGAGTTCACGAGCGATCCGGACGGTTGCATCTGTGCTCCCATCATCAATGATGAGTATCTCAATCCTGCTAATTCCACTCAGTGTCTCGGGCAGTGCTGCGATTGTGGATGGCAGTGATTCTGCTTCATTCAGACACGGGATTTGTATTATCAGGAACAAATTTATCACCTGAGCATAGATCGGATAGGTTTCCCTGCATCAGGAATTGCAATTTGTGAGCCCTATTGAGTGCTGGCTCCCCGTTAGTGTCAGGTTTTGAGAAGCAGCAAAAATTATACGACCGCAGTGATCGTCTCATGGGAGCTTTTAAAGGTGCAGAGGAGTAGGTCTCGCCGGGTGCGACTCTGGTGGAAAGTCTTGGCTCAGATTCTAGTGAAATCCGGGTATCTCTCCCTTAAAAGCGCACTCGCTTCATCCGCAGATCGTTGATCACCCAGGGCCCGATGTGCACGGGCAAGCAGAACGAGACCTTCAGGGGTAACGGTGCTGTTTGGATACTGCTCAAACATCGAGTTGACTCGGTTGATCACCGCCACCATTGCACTGCGGGTGAAATAGTATTTGGCGGTGTTCAGTTCGTGCCGTGCCATGTGGTCAATCAGACGGAGCTTTCGAGAGGCGGCTTCTTCTAAAAACCGGCTGTCGGGAAATCTGCGCTCGAGGGTTTCGAAGTCTGCCAGCGAGGCGCGCAACCAGGCTTGATCGAGCTGATCCATTTTTCTGGGCACTATCGACTCAAAAAAATACTTGCCACGTGAGTAGTTGACCAGGCCTTTTAAGTAGTGCGCGTAGTCTGCCTGTTCTGATTGCGGGTAGAGTTTAAGGTAGCGATCAAGGGTTGCGAGCGAGTTGTCAAGCTCACCCTGCTGATAATAGGCGTAGGCCACATCGAGTCGCGCCTGTGCTGCATGGTCGCCAAACGGGTAAGTCGCCTCAAGGTTTTCATACTCGAGCACGGCGGTATCAAACTTACCTTTGTCCAGTGATTCCCGCGCTTTGGTGAACAGTTCACCCGCTTCACCGGCGCTGCTGCTCAAGTCACGTGCCGGTGCCGGACCGGGATCGTCCTTTTTCGGCATACCGGAGCTGCAGGCGGTAAGCAGGATCACCAGTGTGCAGGCCAGTGTTTGAGCCAGTGTATGGGTAAGTACACAGGTGCCTGAGGCTGGGAAATAGACTGATTTCATGGTTGTGCGTACTATTAAGCAAAGTATATTCGCAGCCAATTGTACAGACGCGAACCGATGATCGATCTTGCCATTCGGTCAGCCAGTGTATTTCCAGTCTCGCCACCAGCCCAGACAAGAGGGTCAAAGAAATTTCAGATCAAACACAGTCGATGCAGGTTCTCCCGGAGCATGTCGGGGAGCGGTTTGACCGGGTGGTTGCAGCCTGGCTCAGTGATTATTCCCGCGCGCGGCTACAGGCGTGGATCAGTGACGGCAGCATTACCCTGAATGATCAGACCGTTGCACCGAAGACCAAACTTAAAGGTGGGGAGTCAATCGTAGCCGCACTGCCGGAACCCGCCGAAGCATCGACAACCGTCGAGCCGCAGGATATTCCGCTACAGATTCACTATGCTGATGATCACCTGTTTGTGATTGAAAAGCCTGCCGGTATGGTCATGCATACCGCCCCGGGTAACTATTCCGGCACTATGCAAAATGCCTTGCTACATCTGGACCCGCAACTCGCAGGAATTCCGCGATCCGGTATTGTGCATAGACTCGATAAAGACACCAGCGGTCTGGTGATGATTGCCCGAACGCTGGAGTCGCACTTTTCACTTGTACAGCAATTGCAGGATAGAAGTGTGCACCGTATTTATGATGCAGTGGTGCACGGTGAAATGGTTGCAGGCAGTACGATCGATGCGCCCATTGGCCGGCATCCTGTGGATCGCAAGCGTATGGCGGTGAATGAAAAAGGTAAAGTGGCGGTCACTCATTATAGAGTGTTGAAAAAGTTTCCCAATCATTGTCACATTGGTGTGAAACTGGAAACCGGCCGTACCCATCAGATTAGAGTACACATGTCTCATATTCATCATCCCCTTATTGGCGATACGGTTTATGGCAGAAGAAATATACCGGCCAGTGTCAGTGAAGAATTAAAGGCGATGATCGTCGGTTTCCCGCGGCAGGCTCTACACGCAAAAGAGCTGGGTATCGAGCATCCTGCAAGTGGTGAAGAAATACGGTGGGAAATGCCAATGCCTAATGATATGCAGCGGCTGTTGCAAGGACTGCACGATGGATGAACCGCCAGTCGCCGCCCCGGAGTACGTTATTCCGGACTGGCCTGCTGCCTCGAACATACGGGCGGCGTTTACAACTCGCGTAAGTGGTTTCAGCAACAAACCTTGCGATAGCTTTAACCTCGGCTTGCATGTAGGCGATGATGCGAAGCACGTGGCGAGTAACCGGCAACTTTTGATTGATTCACTTTCTCTGCCTGAGTCGCCACGCTATCTAAATCAGGTACATGGCACAAAGGTGTTGTGTATTGATGACCTGGTGCCGTGGCCTGAAAAAATGCCAGCGGCAGATGCCTGCTGGAGCCAGTCAGAGAAATGCGTGATTGCTATCATGACGGCAGATTGCCTGCCGGTTTTATTTTCGTCCAGGTGTGGTTCTGTAATCGCCGGTGCGCATGCGGGGTGGCGAGGACTTGCAGACGGGGTGATAGAGAACACGGTTGAGAAGATGCCGGTGCCCGCATCAGAGGTAATAGCCTGGCTTGGTCCTGCAATCGGACCGAATAAGTTTGAGGTAGGGGCAGAAGTAAAAGCCCGTTTTGTCGCTCAAAACGACAACAGTGGGATTCACTTTGAGACTATGCCAAAGTCATCGGATAAGTATCTGGCTAACCTCTATGGTCTTGCAAGGGATCGACTCACGGGCATTGGTGTCAGTGCCGTTTATGGCGGCAATGAGTGCACATTCAGTGATGAGCATCGCTTTTTTTCGCATCGTCGGGATAGTGGTAATACCGGCCGGATGGCAGCGTTAATCTGGAAGGTTTAAAGCTGTTGGGTTGACGCTTTTTCGGACTGTTGATATTGACAAATGCAGTCCGCATATATAAGTCATTGATAAGTTACCAAGAGGGTTAAACCATGAGAATGGACAAACTCACCAGTAAATTCCAGCAGGCACTGCAAGACGCGCAGTCGCTCGCATTAGGTCGTGAACACCAGTTTATTGAGCCGGAACATCTGCTGATTTCATTTTTAGATCAGCAGGGCGGTAGTGTGCGACATTTGTTAACACAGGCAGGTGTTGATGTTAACGGCTTGCGCTCAGGGCTGGGTAAGTCGATAGACCGGCTACCACAGGTCTCCGGTGCCGGTGGTGATATGCATATTTCCAGAGACCTCACCAAACTACTTAACACCACAGATCAGCTTGCTCAGAAGAGGAACGATCAGTTCATCTCCAGTGAGTTGTTTGTAGTGGCCGTCATGCAGGATAAAAAATCTGATCTTGCAAAGCTGATTACGGAATGCGGCGGTGAGCTGAAGCGAATTGAAGAAGTCATAGAAAACATTCGTGGTGGGCAGAACGTAAACGATCAAAACGCAGAAGAACACCGGCAGGCACTTGAAAAGTACACCATAGATCTGACTGAGCGTGCAGAGCAAGGCAAACTTGATCCGGTCATTGGCCGCGATGATGAAATTCGTCGTGCCATTCAGATCTTGCAGCGTCGCACCAAAAACAACCCGGTCATGATCGGTGAGCCCGGCGTCGGCAAGACTGCGATCATTGAAGGCCTGGCGCAACGCATTATTAAGGGCGAAGTGCCGGAAGGCGTTAAAGGCAAGCGACTGTTATCACTTGATCTGGCAGGGCTAATTGCCGGTACCAAGTTCAGAGGAGAATTCGAAGAACGTCTAAAAGCATTGTTGAATGATCTGAGCAAGCAGGAAGGGCAGATTATTTTGTTCATCGATGAAATCCATATGATGGTCGGTGCCGGTAAAGCAGAGGGCTCGATGGACGCTGGCAACATGCTAAAACCAGCACTTGCACGAGGTGAGCTGCACTGTATTGGTGCAACGACGCTTGATGAGTATCGTGAGTACATCGAAGAAGATGCAGCGTTAGAGCGACGCTTTCAGAAAATACTGGTAGACGAGCCAAGCGTTGAAGACACCATTGCAATACTGCGCGGTCTGAAAGAACGTTATGAAGTGCATCATGGTGTTGATATTTCAGACCCTGCCATCATTGCAGCAGCAACGCTTTCTCACCGATATATCGCCGATCGTCAGTTGCCTGATAAGGCGATTGACTGTATTGATGAGGCGGCAAGTCGAATCCGCATGGAGATCGATTCAAAACCCGAAGCGCTCGATAAAATTGAGCGACGATTAATTCAGCTCAAGATAGAAAGAGAAGCACTGGCCAAAGAAGAAGATGACGCTTCCAGGAAACGACTGGCCGAGCTGGATGCGAAGATCGCCGGCAAAGAGAAAGAATTTTCTGATCTTGAAGAAATCTGGAATGCAGAAAAAGCTGCTGTGCAGGGCTCTACCCATATAAAAGAAGAGCTTGAACGCGCGCGGGTTGAAATGGAAACTGCTTCCCGTGCACGCGATTATGAGCGCATGTCTGAGTTGCAGTATGGCCGCATTCCAGAGCTTGAAAAGCAGCTGCAGGAAGCCAGCAGCGGCGATCACATAGAGTTACAGTTGCTGCGAAACAGTGTGTCTGCCGATGAAATTGCAGAGGTGGTTGCACGCTGGACAGGCATACCTGTGAGCAAAATGCTCGAAGGTGAGCGTGAAAAGCTGCTACGTATGGAGCAGGAAATTGGCAAGCGGGTTATCGGCCAGGCAGAAGCGGTAAGTGTTGTGTCAGATGCGGTGCGTCGATCGCGTGCCGGGCTGGCACCACCGGAAAGACCGAATGGTTCGTTTCTGTTTTTAGGGCCAACAGGCGTTGGTAAAACAGAACTAACCAAAGCGCTCGCAGGCTTCTTATTTGACAGTGATGATGCGCTCATTCGGTTGGACATGTCGGAGTTTATGGAAAAGCATTCTGTCGCGAGACTGATTGGCGCGCCACCGGGTTATGTCGGCTACGACGAAGGTGGGTACTTAACCGAAGCAGTGCGTCGCAGACCTTACTCGGTGATCCTGCTTGATGAAGTGGAGAAGGCACACCCGGATGTATTCAATATCCTGTTGCAGGTGTTGGATGATGGTCGTCTTACCGACGGACAGGGCAGAACAGTCGACTTTCGTCACACAGTGGTCGTGATGACTTCTAATCTGGGTAGTCATGTCATTCAGGAGAAAGCAGGTGCTGCGAATTACGATGATATGAAAGAATCGGTGCTTGAAATTGTCGGCGATCACTTTCGTCCGGAATTTATAAACCGGATTGATGATGTTGTGGTGTTCCATCCGCTGGAGCGTGATCACATCAGGCAGATCACCGGCATACAAGTGGCCACACTTGCGAAGCGTTTGAAAGCCAACGGCATCACCATAGAAGTATCTGATGCAGCACTTGATATGCTGGGCGATGCGGGTTTTGATCCGGTATATGGCGCGCGTCCGTTGCGCCGTGCCATCCAGAATCATCTGGAGAATCGCCTGGCCAAAGAGATACTGGGTGGTGAGTTTGCAGCCGGAGATACTGTGCAGATTGACTGGCAGGATGGTGAGTTGCAGTTTATTGAACTGGCTAAGGCTGCTTAGGGTTGTTGTGATATGAATTTGAGGCTATAGGTGCTTAAGGGCTTCCTTATATGGAGGGTTGTCGCCAAAGGCGTCTAGTGCTATCACGCGACCTTACCTGGTGCCGCTTTTGGCATTCTCCTGGTCATTCTCCTTGGGGAGAGAATCCGGCGTGTAGTTTGCGCCGGAAGAGGGGGCTGGTTAGTTACTCAAAAAGACTTCGACCTTAAACATTGAATTATTGCCAAAGTAGTCCCCTCCCAATGGAAACAACGCGTTGGACTCTCCTAAAGGGGCTGTCGCAAAAGCTAAAGCGAATCTCACTGTACGACAAAATCCTCCCCCGAGCTTAGACTCGGACCCTCCCAAAAGGAGGGTGGCTTTACGGGTTCTCACTGTGCGGCAAAAACGAATGGAGTTGTTGACAGAAGAGCAGGTTAGGCCGGTCGTTGCATGAGTTTGCTACAGAGCAGGCATTAGCCCCGATTGCCACCCTCCCGCTTGCGGGAGGGTCGGCGTCTAAGCGCCGGGGAGGGATCTTCGGCACGGCTTGCAGACGATAAAAAGCAACCTAAAAAAGCGGGTTGCTGTAATTTAGCGACACCCTTTTATGGAGGGTCTTAACAAGCAACATGTAGCGAGAGAGCTCAGGTTTTACCCTGTACGACTCTATCCAGAATCATCGCACAGAATAAAATGGCGAAGCCTGCCAGTATGCCTTGACCTACCGATGCATACTGCAGGGCTTCCAGTACATCTTCACCCAGGCCTTTAGCGCCAATCAAAGACGCAACCACCACCATGGCAAGACTCAGCATGATGGTTTGATTGATACCGGCAAGTATTGAGGGTGCGGCAAGCGGCAGATCAACTTTGCGCAGCAGGTACCACTTCGAAGCGCCATAGGCAATCGCCGCTTCGCGAATAGACTCAGGCACTCCTCGAAGGCCCAACACTGTTAGTCTTACTACCGGTGTGCCACCGAAGATCATTGTGGTAACAACTGCAGCGGGTTTACCTGTTCCAAAAAAAGCAATCACTGGAATCATAAATACAAAAGCCGGCATCGTTTGCATGAAGTCCATGATGGGTCTTATAAAACCATAAAGTCTGGGTCGACGTGCACAGAACAATCCCAATGGTATGCCAATGATAATGCTCAGGCATGCCGCCGTCCCGAGCAGTGCAAGTGTCGTCATGGCCTTTTCCCAGAAGCCGAGAAAGCCCATATAGGCGAGAAAAGCGCCCGCATAGATAGCAGCGCGTTTACCGGCCGATAGTGCGGTAAGCAAGATGATAAAACTGGCAACTACAATCCATGGGGTACCGACGAATATCAATTCAAGGCTATCGAGAACCCATCGGATGCCACGCGTTATGATGGTGAACAACCAGTCGCCTTTCGCCGTGATGACATCAAACAGACGTTCTACCCAGTCAATCGCAGTGAGTCGGATTGCATTGGTGGTAGGGAATGTCGTAAGCACCGCAAACTTACCCGGTAACGCGTAGCCGATAACGCTTGCCAGTGTAACGAGTAAAACGAATCCGGCGCTGATAAGTGTGCGGCTGGTGTTTAATCCGGCTGGAATCAATCGATTTGATAACCAGTGGAAATAGCGTTTTTCGAGTGCCGAATTGGCAAGCATGCCTTCACACAGCTTTACAACCAGCAGCATAGTGACGCCTGCCAGCGCTATGTTCGACGCCTGTGCCTGCGCTGCTACCGCTTCAGCCTGTATATCTGTAATTGCTTTTTCTAAAGAAGTAATTGTGCGTTCAAATACGGCGACATTGTCTGCATTTTTTTCAATAGCAGCGGCAAGTTGTTTCTTGCGGAATGCGAGTGTGCCTTCAATTTGAGATACCCGGTCAAGGGCTTCGGCACCCAGGTTGCCAAATAAGCCGCGTGCGATCTGTATGAGTGCGAATATTTCCAGTAGTAAAAAAGGCAGTCCCCATTTCCAGAGATTGCGCATGCCAAACCAGATGGGTCCGAGTACCGCGGCTGCCATATTGAAAGTCAGCGCAAAGCCAGACTTTGATCCAATCTTGTTGAATTGAGATTCATAGTAGCGTGGGTTGGTTGCTACAAATTCTTCTACCAGTTTGGCGTTATCTTCCTGTACGACATCGGTTTGTAGATAAGAGGCAGGCTTGCTCATGACGTCTCGGTGCCCTCGATAACCGTTTTCAGAAGATCTGCGCGATCAATTGAGCCAATAGTCTTACCACCTTCGTCAATTACTTTCAGTGGCCCGTGATATTCGATAGCGGCAGTAATCAATGTGCTGAGGTTGTCGTCTTCTTTGAATGCAGGCGCGTTAGGGTCGGTAAAATTCTGCTCGGTGGCAGCTTGCATAACAGCGTGCGCTTTAACAACTTTAAGGCGTGAGATACCTGCGACAAAGTCAGACACATAGTCGTCAGCAGGCTGCATGACAATTTCTTCCGGAGTACCGACCTGAACCAGTCTGCCATCACGCATAATGGCTATACGGTCGCCGATGCGCACTGCTTCATCCAGATCGTGGGTGATGAAAACGGTGGTCTTTTTCATCACGGAAGACAACTTCATAAATTCATCCTGCAATTGTCTTCTGATGAGTGGATCGAGTGCGCTGAACGGTTCATCCATCAACAATACTTCCGGGTCGGAAGCCAGTGCGCGAGCAAGGCCCACACGTTGTTGCATGCCGCCCGACAATTCGTGGGCAAACTTGTTGCCCCAACCGGTTAGTTCAACCATTTCAAGATTTTTCTGTGCAATTTCAAGGCGCTGGTTTTTGTTAAAGCCGCGTATCTCCAGTGGCATGGCGATGTTATCCAATACCGAGCGGTGCGGCATCAAAGCGAAATTTTGAAATACCATGGCAATGTGTTCATTACGGTATCCTCTCAGCTCCGTCTGGTTGAGTGACATCACATCTTTACCGTTCACGTGGATGGAACCTGCAGTAGGTTCGAGTAGCCGGTTAATATGTCGTACCAGTGTTGATTTGCCACTCCCGGACAAGCCCATCACGCAGAATATTTCACCCGGCTGCACGTCGAAGGTGACATCAGCAACCCCGATAACACAGTTGTGGCGACTGAGGATCTCAGACTTACTGAGGTTATGTTGTTGTATATCAGCGAGAGCGATTTCGGCTTTATCGCCGAATATTTTCCAGACGCTCTTTATGGCAATAGCAGGGGAGTTGTTGTGCATTTGTTGTTTTTATTCAGCCAGCAACTTGACCGGTAACCTTACGATAGCCTATCCATCCAATAATCCGCAGAGCATTCGTTCCCGAAGGGCAACTCGGCTCTCAACATGACGACCGGACAGGTATTTGTCCGGTCGTAGTTGCCGTCTTAATTGGGTAGTGCTACAGACCTAACCAGGAATCTACTCGATCCGAGTTGGCCTCTACCCATTCTTTAGCCACATCTGCCGGGTCTTTGCCGCCTTCAATTTCAAACGCAAAGCTGCTGACTGTTTCTCCATCCAGCGCCATGTTAGCGAGAAAGTCTGCAATAGCAGGCGAGCGTTCAATCAATGAGTTGGAGTACGCGACCTGTACCTGCTTCAATGCATCCTCAGTCATTACCTTTGACTTGGTAAACCAGTCTGGATCATCAGCGGGTTGAATCGCAATATACTTTTCAGGATCAAATGCAGGCTCTTCCAAGCGCACGATGTCGTGCTGGAACCAGATGGCGTGTGGTGAGTAGCAGTAGAAAGCGTAGCCTTCACCTTTTTTTATTGCGTCACCAACACGTGCAGTCATGACTGCTTGTGCTGCACGAATCGGTTCCATAAAAGCAGACAGGCCGTAGTCTCTGACTTTCACTTCGTTGACGTTAGCAGATGCCCAGCCGGGTGCACCAATCCAGATTTCACCTTTGCCGTTGCCATCGCTGTCCATCAATTTGGCAATTTCAGGTCGTGCAAGATCAAAGATTGAAGTTACACCGTTCTTTTCTGAAAAGTCTTTTGATACGCAGAAGCTTTGCTTGCCTTCATAGCTGTTGGCGCTCAGTGATACTGTGCCGGCTTCATCTACATACTTCTTGGTGAAAGACTCCTGGTTGGGCAACCAGACATCAGGATGCACATCAATGTCGCCTTTGCCCTGATCCATTGCCTGAAAGATTGAGCCATTGTCGCCAGGTACAAGTTCCGCGGTGCCACCAATTTTGGTGACCACAACTTCCTGAATCAGGTGGGCGATGGCTTGTGCACCGGTCCACGACGGTGCGCCGATGTTAACGCTTTCGGCGCTGGCTGCTGTGCTGCCGAGCACCAGTGCGCCTGCGGCAATCAGTTGATGAATTGTTTTTCTCATCGTTATTCCTCGTTTGTGAAAGTAGTCAGCACCCCCTGGGGTATTGATCCTGGGGTATTGATCTGTGCCACCATGGTTGTGCGTGCTGGTGGAAATCCATCTGAAATGGTCAGACTGGAAGAGAGTCAGGGTATCCGACAGCACCGGGATCGGCTAGTCCTTAAGCGCCGGATTTTGCTGATACCAGCAACAAATGTTGACAATGCAACCAAATCGAATATTCATGCGATATCTACACTGTGTTTACAGGTCCGCTGTTACGGTAGCGCCTGTGAAATCGCGGAACACTCTGGTTGTGGCAGCAAAAAATCGAATATTGACATCAGCCGGTGAAGAATCTTGAGTGGGCGTTGTCATATGAAGATGAGACAACACAGCAATAAGGGTTTTCTGCATTGAAGATTGCAATTGTGGGTGGCGGAATATCCGGGCTTACGTGTGGGTATTACCTTGCCGGAGACCATCTGATTACCGTGTTCGAAGCAGCGGATGAAATTGGCGGGCATACAGCGACCAGAACGGTTGAAGTCGCGGGCCGCAAATACGATGTGGACACCGGGTTTATCGTCTACAACGACTGGACTTACCCGAACTTCATATCGCTGATGAATGAAATCGGTGTTTCCGGTCGTAGGTCGGAGATGAGTTTTAGCGTCTCTTGCGACTCCACTGGCCTTGAGTACTCAGGCAGTAACCTCAATGGGCTCTTTGCAGACAGAAGAAATCTGCTGCGTCCGGCGTATTGGAAAATGCTAAGGGATATTGTTCGTTTCAATAGAGTTGCGACAGAAGATTTGAAACGCGGCAATATTACTCCCGACATCACACTTGCCGAATACCTTGTGGAAAAAAATTTCGGCCGGATGTTTCGTGACAAGTACCTGGTGCCGATGGGGGCTGCTATCTGGTCATCAACGCTACAGGGTATTGATGAATTTCCCGCCTTGTTTTTTATCCGGTTTTTCAGAAACCACGGTTTGCTTGCCGTCAAAAACCGGCCCCAGTGGTATACCATTAGCGGCGGTTCCCGCAACTATCTCCCTGCGTTGACCAGATCATTCAGGGATCGAATCAAAACAGGCGTTAGCATTACCAATATAGATCGAGCCGCGTCACACGTCGACATTGAGTACCAAATTGATGACAGCCCTCGAACTACAGAACGTTTTGATACTCTGATTCTGGCGACCCACAGTGATCAGGCCCTTAGTATGTTGAATGATGCAACCTCCGTTGAAACAGAAATACTCGGCGCCATACCGTATCGATCCAACGAAGTGGTATTGCACACAGACACAAGCAGGCTTCCACACCGCGATGTGGCCTGGTCGAGCTGGAACTACCGGTTGCCCCGGAGTGGCAGTGATGCCAGTAGTGTGTCCGAAGATGCGCCTTTGCCAATGCTTACCTACAACATGAATATCCTGCAGGGTATAAAGTCAGACACTACGTTTTGCGTTAGTCTGAATCAGACTGAAGAGATTAGTCAAAACAAAATTCTTGGTATGTACCACTACAGTCATCCCGTGTTTACCCGTGAGGGGGTCGCCGCGCAGGCGCGTTGGCAGGAAGTCGCAGGTAACAACAATACCTGGTATTGCGGAGCCTACTGGGCAAACGGTTTTCATGAAGATGGTGTTTGCAGTGCATTGCGAGTTGTAGAATCAGTTAACAAGTTGCAGTCAGACGGGATGTCAGCCGTTGTCTGAGAACAGCATAGTACGAAGTGGTATCTACAAAGGCTCTGTGTGGCATCAGCGTTACCAGCCTGTGGTACACAAATTTCGGTATCGGGTTTTTATGATGTACCTCGACCTTGCCGAGCAGGATGCGGTATTAAACCAAAGCCGTTTCTGGGGTACCAGTTGGTATCACGCAGCGCGGTTCAAACGATCAGATTATTTTTCTATTGGTGGTGATTACTCACAGAGTATCGACTCGGCAGTACGGCAGGAAATAAAGAGCCGGATTGGTGTGGATATCAACGGTGCGGTGTGTCTGCTGACCAACTTCCGATACTTCGGCTACATCACCAATCCGATCAGCTGTTACTATTGCTTTAACGGCGATGCGACAAGGCCTGTGGCCTTATTGATTGAGGTGACCAATACGCCGTGGGGGGAAAAGCACCACTACGTGCTTGATCTTCGCAACGTCAACGACGGTGATACCGTTGAATTTCAGAAAAACATGCATGTTTCGCCGTTTATGCCGATGGATCGGATCTATCAGTGGCGTGGTTCTGTGCCGTCACAGGTGCTGCGATATTCTCTGGCGTCCGTAGTGGCACCTAAAGAGAGCGTTGATAACAGTGAGCGGGTTGATGAACAACTGCAATTTGACTCGGGCGTTATCTTTAAACGAATGACAATTACCCGACGTGCGTTAGACACTACGCTGGTTCTTTATCCGTTCATGACTTTAAAAGTCATTCTGGCAATTTACTGGCAGGCGCTGTGTCTATGGGTAAAGAAAGTGCCCTTTGTTGCACATCCTTCAAAAGCGGCGCCGTCACTAAAAAATACAACACTAATTAAAAAATAGACGGTAAATTGGATGAACAATTCAACTGAGACCGAGGCGCAGGCTGGAATGGATCAACGTGATTTCGGAATTGCAAACACAGCATTGCCCAGAAGCGTCGAGCGTCTTGCAAGCTTAACGGCTGAAAAAAATCCTGAACCGCACAGTGCTACCGATAAGTGGGTTCGTAAACTGGTGTTGCGGCATATCGGCAGAATGTCCAGAGGCAGGCTGGCAATCGTTGAAGGGGGTCGTACACATCACTTTGGCGGCAAGAGCGATGTTACCGGCGGTGATATCGATGCATGTATTGTGGTTGAGAATCCTGCAACCTATAAAGCGATAGCGGTCAATGGTGTTGTCGGTGCGGCCGAGGCGTATATGGATGGATACTGGACCTCTCCTGATCTGGTGGCGGTTATCCGCTTTTTTGTCTGTAACATATCGCAGCTTAAAGACATGGATGGTGAGCGTAACCTATCAAATAAAATTGCGTTGAATCTGCTTGAGCGATTCACCCGTAACAGTTTGTCGCGTGCCAAAGAAAACATTTCAGCACACTATGATCTGGGTAATGATTTTTTTGAGTTATTCCTCGACCCGACAATGATGTACTCCGCTGCGTTGTACAACAATGATGAGAGCAGAACGCTGGAGCAGGCTTCGGTGGCAAAACTCGATCAGCTTTGTCAGATGCTGGAGCTCAACGCTGAAGATCATCTTGTTGAGATAGGAACCGGATGGGGAGGGATGGCGATACATGCAGTAAAGAACTATGGCTGCAAAGTAACCACCACCACGCTGTCGATGAAGCAGAAAGAATACACCGAAAAACAGATTCTCAAGCATGGACTTCAAGACCGGATTACAGTGTTATTGAAAGATTATCGTGAGCTTGAAGGGACTTATGACAAGCTTGTCTCGGTTGAAATGATTGAAGCAGTTGGGCATCAGTATTTTGCTGAGTACTTCTCCAAGTGTTCCAGCCTTCTAAAGCCGGACGGATTGATGGCGCTGCAGGCAATCACTATCAGTGATCAGCGCTATGACCAGGCCCGTAAGTCGGTGGATTTTATTCAGCGCTATATTTTTCCGGGAGGGTGTTTGCCATCACTAGGCGTAATTGCTGATCACACTGCCAAAGATACCGACATGAACCTGATAGGGCTTGAAGATTTAACCAAAGACTATGCGCTCACGTTGAGGAAGTGGCGAGAGTCGTTTACGGCCAATTTAGACCAGGTCCGTTCAATGGGATTTGATGAACGCTTTATACGCATGTGGATGTATTATCTTTGCTATTGCGAAGGGGGATTCCGGGAACGGGTCATCGGGGTATATCAGATACTGAGCGCCAAGCCTGATTACAGGGTTAAGTACTGAGCTCTGTCCCGCAGAGAGAGTGATTTTAAATCGTACGTACGCTTTTAATTGTTCAATCGGAAACGAGGAAGGGCTTTTGCGACATCCTCCCCTGGAGTCCCCCTGGAACTCCCGATTGACAGCTATTTCGAATAATCCCTTTCAACGAGTGCGATGCGAGTCGTGTAGTGGTCGTACCAGCGCGACATTCCTGCTGTCTGTGCTTCCATATGTTCAGCGTTGGCTTTCCATTGCTTTATAGAGTCGAGATCTTTCCAGTACGATACCGTGATTCCGACTTCCTGCCGAGCTGATTCGATGCCGAGGTAACCCGGCTGTGTTTGCGCAAGGCTAACCATCTTCTCTGCCATTTCAGCGTAACCTTGCGTATCGGTTGACTGAATA
>CALLBO010000093.1 GCA_937998875.1 uncultured Granulosicoccaceae bacterium | reverse complement strand
AGCTTTGGTATGCCAATCTCGTAGTGGTTTTGCTGCGTTTCCTCATCGGGTATTGCAAACAGCAGCAATGGTGCACCTTGCTCGGTTTCCCATACGCCTTCCATAGCGGCGATCTTCTGTGGTTGATGTTCAAACGTGTTCAGACCGTGCAGGTCACCAACGAATATCTGTACTGGAATTAATAGCGCTGCACCGAACACAGCTGTATTCATCGCTTTTCTGACGCCTGCTGTTTTATCGTCTCGCAGGAGTCGGTAAGCAGATAGTCCTGCAACCAGAAAACAGGCCGTGAGGCCGGATGCGATCAACATGTGAATGAGTCGGTACGGCATAGACGGATTAAAAATCACTTCTGTCCAGTTGGTTACGTGTGCCTGACCATCGATCATCTCGAAACCTGCCGGCGTGTGCATCCATGAATTCAGAACAATAATCCAGAAGGCAGACATGCTGGTTCCAATCGCAACCAGTGCCGTTGCCAGTGTATGCACCCACGGTGGTACACGGCTGCTGCCAAACAGCATAATACCGAGGAAGGTGGCTTCAAGAAAGAACGCAGTAAGTACTTCATAGGCGAGCAGGGGGCCTGCAACATTTCCGACGGACTCCATAAAGCCCGGCCAGTTAGTACCAAACTGAAACGACATGGTAATACCGCTGACCACGCCCAGTGCAAAAGACAGCGCAAAGACTTTCACCCAGAACGCATAGGCAGTCATCCATGCGTCATCACGCGAGCGATGAAACTGAATCTTGAAATACAACAGTATCCAGCCGAGTGCGATCGTAATCGTTGGAAACAGGATATGAAACGATATGTTTGCAGCAAACTGTATGCGTGCAAGTAGCAGCGCGTCCATCGGTTTTGTCTTTCCTTATATTTGGCCTTGTATTTGGCCTTTATTACTTTGGTTTTTGCTTTTTTGGCAGAATATTAAGCTTGTCTTTCATCTCAAGCAGTCTGGGTACTTTGTTACCAAACCGGAGTAACAACTGAAGATCGGATCGGCTGAGCTTTAACAGGTCGTCAGACCAGTCAGAGACCTGTTCCATCAGGTTGCACATATCCTGTAAGCGGTTTTGCGCATGCTCCAGCTCCGGATTTTTCGGGGACTCCATTAGTGTCTGTCGCAGCAGAGTCAGTGTCGGGTCAAGCTCTCTTTTGCGTTTTTCCTGCAGTAGGGTCATGGCGATGTCGAGCACGTCTTCCGGGGTGGAGAAGTAGTCTTTCCGGTCTCCGGGAATATGCTGTGATTGCACCAGCCGCCAGGATTGCAATTCTTTTAGTCCCATGCTGACATTCGAGCGTGACAGGCCCAGCCGATCAGTAATCTGCTCGGCATTCAGGGGTTCCTCGGCAACATAGAGCAGCGCATAGATTTGGCCGACAGTGCGGTTAATGCCCCAGCGGCTGCCCATTTCGCCAAAATGGAGGATAAATGCTTGAATTGATGGATCCAGATCTTTCATTTTCTATTTTTCGGTAATTTCAGTAATTTCTGAAATAACTATAACACCGAAAGTAGGGATTGTCAGGGAGGTTTCAATATCGTTTGTGCGGGAATAGACGATTTCCCATCCGTGTTGTGGTGGCTGTGGTACGGGAATGGCAGGAGTACACTATTGTGGGATCCCTTTTTGGACCGAACCGCCCACCTGATTTCAGCCATTGGAAAAAGCGATGAGTGAATTTCCGCCTCTGACGTTTAATGTGCCGGCCCCTGAGTTACGGCCCGGTGATACGCCGGATTTCTCCGGCGTCGAGATACCACGTGCGGGCAGCGCGCGCAGACCACCCGTTGATGTTGACCCGAAAGAGATCCGTGATCTGGCTTTCACAATCATCCGTGTGTTGTCGCGAGATGGTGAGGCGACAGGCGAATGGGCGGTTGATTTACCGGACGATGAGCTGATCGAAGGCTTACGCCATATGATGCGATTACGTGCATTTGATGCGCGTATGTTGATGGCACAGCGGCAGGGTAAAACCTCTTTTTATATGCAACACCTCGGTGAGGAAGCGATTGCCTGTGCTTTTCAAAAAGCACTTAACAAAGGTGATATGAATTTCCCGACTTACAGACAGGCGGGTTTGTTAATCGCACAAGACTATCCGATGAAGTTAATGATGTGTCAGATCTACTCCAATGCGGAAGATCCGAACCATGGCAGACAACTGCCTATCATGTACTCATCAAAAGAATACGGGTTCTTTTCAATTTCAGGGAATCTTTCCACTCAATACCCGCAAGCGGTTGGCTGGGCAATGGCCTCAGCGATCAGTAACGATACCAGGATAGCGGCAGGCTGGGTGGGCGATGGTTCCACTGCCGAAAGTGACTACCATGCTGCGATGGTGTTTGCATCGACCTATAAACCGCCGGTTATATTAAACGTAGTGAATAATCAGTGGGCTATTTCAACGTTTCAGGGGATTGCAAAAGGCGAGTCTGGAACATTTGCGGCAAGGGGACATGGCTTTGGTATTCCTTCGCTGCGCGTTGATGGAAACGATTATCTTGCAGTACTTGCAGTGGGGTGTTGGGCCGCTGAACGTGCTAGACGCAATCTTGGCCCGACACTGGTTGAATATGTCACTTACAGAGCGGGTGGTCACTCAACGTCTGATGATCCATCGGCTTATCGACCCAAAGAAGAAGGTGATGCCTGGCCCCTGGGTGATCCAATTTTACGTATGAAGGGCTATTTGATTCGTAAAGGCATATGGTCTGAGGACAGACACACGCAGGCAGAAGCCGAGATTGCGGATGAAGTGCTGTCAGCCCAGAAGGAAGCTGAGGCAATCGGCACGTTAAGTTCTGGGAGCGCGCCGTCTGCAAGAGATATGTTTGAAGATGTGTTTAAAGAAATGCCTCCGCATCTTATAAAACAACGTCAGGAGGCGGGGTTCTAGTTATGGCTAAAATGACTATGATCGAAGCCATTCAGAGTGCGCACGATACCTCAATGGAAAGAGATGAACGTGTCGTTGTGTATGGGGAGGATGTTGGCTTCTTCGGTGGTGTGTTCCGTTGTACTGCCGGCTTACAGGAAAAATATGGACCAACACGTTGTTTTGATACACCGATCAGTGAGTCTGGAATAGTCGGTACTGCAATCGGCATGGCGGCTTACGGATTAAAGCCGTGTGTGGAAATTCAATTTTCTGATTACGTGTATCCCGCTTACGATCAGATAGTCTCTGAGGCTGCCCGGTTAAGGCATCGATGCGCAGGGGACTTTACTTGTCCGCTGGTGATAAGGATGCCGGTGGGTGGGGGTATTTTCGGTGGCCAGACTCACAGTCAAAGCCCCGAAGCAGTGTTTACCCATGTGTGTGGTTTAAAAACAGTCATGCCATCGAACCCCTATGACGCCAAGGGTTTACTGGCGGCTGCCATTGAAGACCCTGATCCTGTGATCTTTATGGAACCTAAGCGTTTATACAACGGTCCGTTTGATGGTTACCATGAGAACCCTGTTGTGCCGTGGCGTGATCATGAACTTGGAGAGGTGCCAGAGGGTTACTACTCGTTACCGTTAGGGAAAGCCGAGATAAGAAGACCGGGTGAGCAAGTGACTATACTCGCGTATGGGACTATGGTTTACGTTGCACAGGCGGCTGCTGAAGAGGCGGGAATAGATGCTGAGATTATCGACCTGAGAACGCTGCTGCCACTGGATATGGAAACGATTAAAACCTCGGTGATTAAAACCGGCCGGTGTGTCATCGTACATGAAGCGACCAGAACTTCCGGCTTTGGTGCCGAGCTCGCGACGCTGGTGCAAGAGGAGTGTTTCTATTCGCTGGAAGCACCCATCCAGCGTGTCACCGGGTGGGACACACCTTACCCGCATGCACAGGAGTGGGATTACTTTCCAAGCCCGGTACGTGTCAGCCGTGCACTACAACAGTCAATGGAGGCCTGAGATGGGAATCTTTTCGATCCGGTTACCCGATGTTGGTGAGGGAGTAGCTGAAGCCGAGCTGGTTGAGTGGAACGTTAAAGTCGGAGACACGGTTTTAGAAGACGAGGTGATCGGTGCCGTGATGACTGATAAAGCTGCGGTTGAAATACCGACCAGTGTTTCCGGTAAGGTGACCTGGCTGGGTGGCGAGATAGGTGACATCATCGCCGTTGGCGCAGAGCTGTTGCGTCTGGAAGTGGATGGTGAAGGCAATCTTGATGCAGATACACCGGAGCCGTCGACTAAGGTGAAGACTGAGGAGTTGTCCTACGCTGCTGTTGAACCGGAAAAGCCGGCACCAGTGGTTAAAGAGTTACCGGAGGTCGCTGCGGTAGCACCCGTTGCGTACGTGCAGGATAAGCCGGAAGTGCAAACTGCGCGAGCACCCACTTTAACTGGTGCAAGCAAGCCACTCGCAGCCCCAAGCGTTCGCAAACGCGCCAGGGACTTAGGCATAGACCTGCGCGCAGTCAGTGGCAGTGGACCTGCGGGTCGCATCGTTCACGAAGATCTCGATAGTCATGGCAACGGCAGTACAGTTGCCGGTAACGGCAGAGCAGCGAACACCCGCGTTGAAGAAATAAAAGTCGTTGGTCTGCGGCGCCTGATAGCCAATAAGATGAGTCAGGCAAAGAAAAACATACCGCATATCACCATTGTTGAAGAGATTGATGTCACAAGCCTTGAGCAAACACGCGAAGAACTGAATGCCTCATATGAAACTGAAAGAGGCAAGCTGACGGTGTTGCCGTTTGTGATGAAGGCTATTGTCGAGGCGGTGCGTCTGCAGCCTGTGCTCAATTCGCACTATGACGATGAAGCCGGAATTATTCGTCAGTATGGTGGTGTACATATAGGTATTGCTACTCAAACAGACGCGGGCTTAATGGTACCAGTGGTTAAGCACGGTGAAGTCAGAAGCCTGTGGGACAGTGCAGCCGAGGTCGCAAGACTCGCTGCAGCTTGCAGAGATGGTAGTGCTGAACGTGATGAGCTGAGCGGATCCACCATCACGATTTCCTCTCTCGGGCCGCTCGGTGCCATCGCGACTACCCCTATTATCAATCACCCTGAAGTAGCTATTGTCGGCATCAACAAAATGGTCGTAAGACCGCACTGGGACGGTCAGCAGTTTATACCGCGCAATATGATGAATATATCGTGTTCTTTCGACCATCGCGTGGTAGACGGTTGGGATGCAGCAGTCATGGTGCAGAAGCTCAAAGCGCTGCTTGAAAAGCCGGCCATGTTACTAGTGGAGGCATAAACAATGTCTGACAGAAAAGTAGATTTACTGGTGATAGGCGCGGGGCCGGGTGGTTATGTGTGTGCCATCAGAGCGGCCCAACTTGGGGTTGATACGCTGATTGTCGAGCAGGATAAACCCGGTGGTACCTGTTTGAATGTCGGCTGTATTCCATCAAAGGCAATGATCCATGCGGCTGACGAATTTTATAAGGCCTGCAGCTTTGGTTCGAATAACGAGCTGGGCATCAAAGCTGGCAAACCCGAAATCGACTTTGCTAAAACCCTTGACTGGAAAAACAGCATTGTTAAAAACCTGAATAGTGGCGTCAGTGGTCTGATTAAACGGGCAGGGGCCGAGTCTCTCACCGGCAAAGCCCGTTTCCTTGACGGTAAAACTGTTGAAGTACTAAGCAGTGACGGAACCATCAAAGTTCATGCGCAGAATATTGTTATTGCCACCGGTTCAGAACCGATAGAGATTCCATCACTGCCCTTTGGTGATAATGTCATGTCTTCAACCGATGCGCTGGCTCTGGCTGAAGTACCCGAGTCTCTCGCGATTGTCGGTGGAGGCTACATCGGGCTTGAGATCGGTACCGCATTTGCCAAACTGGGTTCCCGGGTGGTTGTTGTGGAATCGGCGGATCGAATTCTGCCGCAATACGATGCAGCGTTGACGGCTCCTGTAGCCAAACGACTTTCAGCACTGAATATTGAGTTGATGTTAAACGCCAAAGCCCAGGGACTGTCTGGAGATGCACTTGAGATACTGCTACAGGATGGCAGCTCAAGAAGTCTCGCCGCCAGCAAGGTGCTGGTTACGGTAGGTCGAAAGCCACGAACTGACTATGGCCTTGAAGAACTCAGCTTGACCATGGATGGCGCTTATATCGCCATTGATGCTAAATGCCAGACATCAATGCGTGGCGTCTATGCCATTGGTGACGTTACCGGTGAACCGATGCTTGCACACAGAGCGATGGCTCAGGGTGAAGTGGTTGCAGATGTTATTGCGGGTGGCACGAATGTGTTCGATAAGATGTGCATACCTGCCGTGTGTTTTACAGATCCTGAGATTGTTACTGTGGGTCTTAGCCCGGAGGAGGCGGCGGACGAGGGCGTTGAAGTTTCTATCGGGCAGTTCCCGTTGCAGGCCAACGGGCGCGCAATGACGATGGAGCGCGACGATGGATTTATCCGCGTGGTGGCACGCAAAGATAATGGTGTGGTGCTCGGTATTCAGGCCGTTGGTTCGCAGGTGTCTGAATTGTCGGCAGCGTTTTCACTGGCGATAGAAATGGGTGCAAGGGCTGAGGACATTGCATCCACCGTACATGCTCATCCAACGATCGGTGAAGGTTTTCAGGAGGCCTGTATGAGTGTGCTTGGGAATGGTCTGCACATCTAAAGCGCCGCTCTTAACAAGTGGTGGGTTGGAGACGATTGTCAGTGTAACTGCGATCTCCCGGCCCTGGTTTGCCTGAAAAACATTACACCTGTGTAATTTTTAAAAGTACTGGCTTGAAATCAAACAACCCGTTCCTATAAATTTTTCCAGAGCAAAAAAGGTCAGTAAATTATTCCAGTAAAAACTAAGTAAAGATCATGTTACGTCTTATTAGCTATTACATCCCTCCTGCGTTTGGACCACCGCCTACCTCAAGCCCGCCAGTCGGCTAACTATTTCGCACGCTCTGCATTGACAGCAGAGACGTTTGCTACACAGTGTCGCGTGAAAGAGTGTTTAACACTCGTGCTTTGTGTAATTCCGAATCAAGAACTTTTTGAATCAAATAATACTTTTTGAACCATAGGAATATGGGAGGAGAGTCATGCTCGAAGTAAGTCAAATCAGTCGCAGCTATGGCGACTTTAAAGCCGTGGACGACGTTTCGTTCTCTGTCGGTGGTGGCGAGATCGTCGGTCTGCTTGGTCATAACGGTGCCGGTAAGACGACCATAATGAAAATCCTTACCGGCTACCTGGAGCCGGATAGTGGTACCGCTTCTATCAACGGACATTCTTTAAAAACGTCTTTAAAGAACGTTCAACGCGAGCTAGGTTATCTGCCGGAGAACTTACCTGTTTATCCGGAGATGATTGTCGCAGACTATCTGGACTATGCGGCCCGTCTAAAGGGCATACCGTCCAATCGCAGACATGAAGAAATCATACGGGTGATTAGAGATACGGATCTTGCAGAGAAGGTAGCTGATCCGATCTCAACCCTGTCACGGGGGTACAAGCAACGGGTCGGTGTTGCCCAGGCAATACTGGGTAATCCTCGTTTACTGATTCTGGATGAGCCTACCAATGGGCTCGATCCTACCCAAACAGACCAGATGCGTCGGCTGCTTCGAAACATTGCGAAGGACGCGACCGTGATGTTGTCCACCCATATTATGCAGGAGGTCGAGGCTCTGTGTGATCGGGTACTGATGATGCGTAGCGGCCAACTGGTACTAGATGAAAATCTACTCGATTTAAAGAACCATAACAGTCTGGTTGTAGAGACGGATATCAGCCTTGAGCAACTACAGGTGATCGCGGCTGACGGACTGCAGGTAAGTAATCTGGACGCAGAGTCCGGATTCAACCGATTTGCCGTTGGGCTGATCGACGGACAAGATTCCAGAACTATCAGTGCGCAACTGGTTAAAGGCATCCATCGACTCGGTGGCGAAGTATATTCAATCCAGCAGTCTCAGCGTGATCTTGAAAGTCTGTTTAGAGAGGTGAACAACGCACCGTTGCTGGCTACTGAAACGGAGGTGAGCAATGCAGCCTAATGTATTTTCAGTTATCAGGCGGGTAGCTTCAAAAGAAATAACACTTTTCTTTTCATCTCCGATTGCCTATCTTTTTTTGGCTGTATTCGCAGCAGTAAGTTTGTTTATATTCTTTTGGGGTGAGTCGTTCTTCGCCCGTAATATTGCAGACGTCAGACCGTTGTTTGAATGGATGCCGGTACTGCTTGTCTTTTTATGCAGTGCATTGACCATGCGTCTGTGGAGTGAGGAACGACGTACCGGCACGTTGGAGCATGTACTAACTCAGCCCGCGCCATTGTGGGCGTTTGTGCTGGGTAAATTTGCCGGTTGCCTCGTATTGCTGTTTATAGCATTAGTCATAACGCTGCCATTGCCAATCACTGTTTCGTTTCTTGGTGAGCTCGACTGGGGGCCGGTCTGGTCCGGTTATCTGGCGACCTTTTTTCTGGGTGCAGGCTACCTTGCAATCGGGCTTTTTGTTTCATCGCGCAGTAGCAATCAGATTGTCAGTATGATTCTGGCAGTTGCTGTGTGTGGCGTGTTCTATCTGGCAGGGTCAAAAGCAATCACAACTTTTACCGGTAATACCGCAGGTGAGTGGTTGAGATTGCTTGGTACCGGTTCCCGGTTTGATTCGATTACGCGTGGTGTGATCGACCTGCGGGATATCTACTACTACATCAGTATCATGCTGGTGTTTCTTGCGCTGAATGTATTTTTCCTGGAGCGTGAGCGGTGGACGAAGGCTGGTACCACGTCCCGTCATAGAGGCTGGCGGATTGTAACCGCGTTGTTTGTGTTGAATGTGATCGTTGCGAACTTCTGGCTCGGTCAACTTAACAAATTCAGAGTTGATACCACAGAAGGGTCGCAATACTCAATTTCTGATGCAACGCAGAACTATCTGTCTCAGCTTCAGGAGCCACTGCTGATTCGCGGTTACTTCAGCGGCAAGACTCACCCGCTGTTATCACCGTTGGTACCTCAGGTTCGCGACTTGATTAGGGAGTACGAAATTGCCGGTAATGGCCGAGTGGTTACTGAGTTTATTGATCCGTTGGTAAACCCGGAGCTTGAGGAGGAGGCAAATCAGCTTTACGGTATTGAGCCGGTTCCTTTTCAGGTGGCAGATCGATATCAATCTTCGATTGTCAGCTCCTACTTTAATGTACTGGTGCAATATGGTGACGAACATGAAGTGATGGGTTTCAGGGACCTGATTGACATCAAGTCAACCGGTGATGCTGTTCCTGATGTTGCGTTGCGAAATCCTGAATATGATTTAACCAAAGCGATAAAGAAGGTATTGGAATCGTATCAGACGGGCGGCAACCTTTTCTCAACAGTTAAAGGTGATCTTGCTTTTAATGCCTATATCTCCGGTAATGATAAGTTACCGGCAGACCTCAAGACGTTCCGGAATGTTGTGTCAAACGTTGCAGAGCAGTATGCGGCGCAATCAGAAGGTCGGTTCAAAGTTAACGTAGTTGACCCGGAAGCGTCTGGCGGGCAGGTAGCTCAACAGCTTGCGGCAAACTATGGTCTGCAGCCAATGGCTACCAACCTCTTCAGTAATAACCGTTTTTACTTTCATATGTTAGTTGAAAAAGAAGGTCAGGCGGTGCAGATTCCACTTGATGATTTGTCTGAGGGATCTTTTGAGAGAAATCTCAAAGCTGGTATAAAACGCTTTGCTAGTGGTTTTACCAAAACTGTCGCACTGGTCTCTCCACCAGGTATGCCAACTCAGTTTGGAATGTCACCTGGGGAATACAGCCAGCTGGAGAGCTTTCTTAACGCAGATTTTAACGTGGTCGCTGAAGATCTAAGTGACGGTACCGTATCCGGCGAGGCAGATGTTTTGCTGCTAGCAGGCCCTGGTAATCTTGATGAAAAATCAGTGTTTGCTGTGGATCAGTTTCTGATGCAGGGCGGTACTGTGATTGCTGCGACCAGTCCAAAGACTGCTAGTTTCAGCAGGCAGCGAATTGATCTGACCGACCGTGAATCCGGACTGAATGACTGGCTGGCTCATCACGGTATGGAGATTGGCGGTGAGGTAGTTATGGATGCGCAGAACTCGGCGTTTCCAGCGCCGGTGACAAGACAGGTAGGCAATATGCGTATTCAGGAAATGCGCATGCTTAACTACCCGTACTTTGTAGATGTGCGGCAGAATGGATTTGCCGAAAGCAATCCGATCACGCAGGAGCTGCCGCAGCTGACCATGGCATGGGCTTCACCGATTACCGTAGATAGTGCCAAGAACAGCAACAGAACGATAACGTCTTTGATTGAAAGCTCAAACCGCTCCTGGCTTTCAACCTCAACCGACATCATGCCAAAAGTAGAAGAAGGTGGCGGTGTAGCGTATCGCCCTGAAGGCGAGCAGGGAAGTCATCTATTGGCGACAGTTGTTGAAGGTAAATTTGAATCACTGTTTGCAGATAAGGAATCACCGTTGCTCGGGGAGACAAAGCCATCCGGCCTGGAAGCAGCAGCCGCTGTTGCAAAAGGTGAGGCAGATCCGAATGAAGAGGTCGAAACAGTTTTTACCGGTGTGATAAATCGTTCACCGGATTCTGCCAAGCTGGTGCTTTTTGCCTCTAATGATTTTCTCAAAGACCAGGTATTACAAATGACCGCGTCGGCGGCTGGCAGTGACTCACTGTCACCATTTCAACTGATAGCAAATACAGTTGACTGGTCGCTGGAAGATACTGCCTTGTTACAGATCCGCTCTCGTGGGCAGTTTAATAGAACACTGTTACCGATGGAGCCTGGCAAACGTTTGTTCTGGGAGTATCTTAACTATGCGCTGGCACTACTTGCACTTGGAGGAGTGGCCTTTGTGTACCACCGCATCAGCAAGGCCAGAAAGATTCGTTTTCAACAACTGGTAACCGACTGAAGGGAATGATAATGAAACTAACACAACCGTTATTGGCAACTCTACTTGTCGGTCAGCTGCTACTGGTCGGGGTGCTGTTATTCCAAGCTAAATCAAATGCAACCGTAAGGCCTGATAGTGCATTGGTCGAGTTCGATATCCAGTCGATTGATCGATTGAGCATTGAAGATAAGGAGAGCTCTGTCGTACTTAAGCGGGTATCAGACGCCTGGCAATTGGAAGAGTCAGCGGTACCTGTAAACTCGGCACGTATTGATACACTGCTTGAAAATTTAACTGCTGCGAGAACAGGTTGGGCTGTTGCCACACGTGATGAGAGTCATCGGCAACTTGAGGTCGCAGAGGATAGTTTCAATCGTAAAGTTTCACTCTTTGCAAATGATGAAGAGGTTGCCAGCTTATTCGTGGGTACTTCTCCAGGTTTGAGACGCAGTCACGCCAGGGTTGCGGGCTCAGATGAGGTCTATTCAGTTGCACTGAATGACTATGATATTCCGGGTAACAGAAGTGACTGGATAGAGACGGATATTGTAACAGTCGATTCTGTTGAGCAATTCATGATCGCAAATTACACAGTAGTTGCTGATGGAGCTGGCTGGAAAGTGACTAGCGGTGACGGTGAAGATTCCGAAGGTGATAAGGATGCAATAGAGGAATTTACTCAACAACTGAAAAATCTGCGGGTGCTTGATGTTGCAGATAGCATCCCGGAAGAAGCAGTGCCAGTTGCTCTACAGGTCGGCAGTGGAGACCATCAGTTAACTTATGAGTTTGTTTCTGATGATGATAATTACTACGTCAGTCGTAGCGATAATGACAATAGCTTCAAGATTAGTCAGTCAGCTTATAATGCGATTGCTGATGTTGATCCGACAAGTTTTCTTTCTGCTTTTGAAGAAGAGATATCTGCGGGTAACGATACAAGTAATGAGAATTTGGACTCACAGCTTGACGATGGCACAGAGACCGCTGATTAGTTAGCGCGCGTATCGGCAAATATGGCCAATGGAATTCCATTGGCCTCAAAGAACTGCTTTACTGATCCGCTGCAATGTACTCGTGAGCGCCCAGATCCACCGTCCTGCCAGGTGGTCTTTGTCTTCGATCAATGTCACTCGGTGCACTGCGGTGAGCACGGACCTGATCTTTTCCGTGTGGAACTTCAGGTCTCAGTCGCAGATTGCCTACAGCAGGATCTATAAACCAGTCAGACGCTGCATTGGTGATGTTGTTCCTTTCGCTAAAATATCGACGATTACGATGAGAAATCGGTGCATCTGTGATGTTGTTTGAGACTTCTGCACCGCTGGTATCAAAGCGAAGTTCAACAGCAAGGTTGGTATTTCCATTGGTTAAAACAGTGTTGTGAAGTACTTTAGTGTTAGGCGAATCCAGAACAGAAATGACAGCGTCTGAAGATGATTTGCGAGAGCCAGAATACAGGTTTGGTGGCATTGCAATCATGTTATTGCGTATAACGCCACCTCTGTGGTCATAGGAGCGTTCCTCCAGCCCATAGGCGATCGCGCGGTCAACATTTATAATATATTGTTCTCGGTTACCGTGTCGCTCGCACCGTTCCACACCAGTACAGCGGGATTCCATAGATGATCTGATCCATCAGGGGTGTGAAAGTTACTGAACCGGTTGTTGCTGATGCGCCAGGTTTTACCTGCATGAATATCAACACCGTTGGTATAACCAAAGCCCGCACCGTCATGGTTTGTCTTTGGTGTGCCATCTGTGTATTCCATGACGCTGAATTCAACGATACCAAGATCTACACCTACGCCGAATTTTATCGGGTTGGATTTGACAAATTGTTGGCCGGAATTGAACATTCTGACGTTGTATATGCGTGGTGCAAAAGCATCGCTGTTTATCTGAATGGTGTGGTAATACACCTCACCTATAGACAGGTTGGCAATAGTAGTATTGCGTGCGTTAATCCAAAAGCCATTGGTAAGCCCGAGATGGTTCACTTCATCCATACCACGGCCTGTCAGGACTACTGAATTGCAATCGGTGCTCGCGCCTCGAATAGTGAGATCGTCAGTCTGAATGCCGAGGGTGCTGGTAAGACGGTATTGGCCCGGCTCGATAATAACTGTGGTTTTGGGGCGCGCAGTTGCTATAGCTTCGTTCAGTTGTTCTACAGAGCTGACTCTGACTACCCGGTTTTTCGATTCAGGTAGAGGTGGGGCGTTCATGCATTGGCCGCTCGGGTGGCCGCTCAGGTGGCCGTTTTGGGCCTGGGCAACACCAGGCGCTATTACACATGCAGACAACGCTAGAACTAAAAGTAGAATTTGAGTGGTTGAAGTTATTGGCACGACAGGCCTGCTGGGTAAACCGGATAACTAAATCGTAGCAGCGAGTTCGCTGGTTGTCAGTATGGAATCGCAGATCCTGATGCAAGGCGGGAATCGAGCAGGAATCTCAACCTCCTTCTATTCTCGGCAGCAAGTAGATTTCAGCATCTGCCGGTAGCTTCTGAGACCAGTCATCGCGGTAGATTGTACCGTCAATTGACACGGCGATACCTTCATCGACATGTGACTGCAACTTCGGGTATTGATCACATAGTGCCCGCATCAACTCTCGGATGGTCGTTGCATGTAACTCCACGCTTTCTGCGCCTCCCACGGCGGGGCGTAAGCCACCCCACAAATGCACTGTTATGGGTTTCACTGCGCTACGAGGCGCTACTGCTGATCAAGGGCTGCAAGTATACGTGGTGGAGACATAGGTACTTGCGTCATTCTGACCCCGATAGCATTCGATATTGCGTTACCGATAGCCGCCAGCGGTGGCACGATAGAAGTCTCTCCCACACCTCTGACTCCATACGGGTGATTCGGGTTTGGAATTTCCAGTATCTGCGTATCGATCATAGGCAAGTCTGAACATACAGGTATGCGGTAGTCTAGAAAGCCGGGGTTTTGCAATCTGCCATCTTCCCCGTAGATATATTCTTCATTCAGTGCCCAGCCGATGCCTTGCGCGGCCCCTCCCTGAAACTGGCCTTCAACGTAAGTCGGGTGAACAGCCTTGCCGGCATCCTGGATCACGGTATAGCGCACGATAGTTGTCTGACCGGTTTCTTTATCTACCTCGACATCGCAGATATGAGTGGCAAAAGAAACACCGGCGCCGTCTGCGACTATCTGTGAGTGGCCGGCAATAGGACCGCCTGTTTTGTGCGCCGACTGTGCAAGGTTGGCAAGTGATAATGGCTCAAGGTTGGAGTTGCCTTTACCTGTTGCGCGAGCTTCACCGTTTTCCCAAATCACGTTTTCCTCATCTATCTCCCAGATTTGTGCAGCACGGTTGCGTAATTCTGCAATGGCCATCCGACATGAGTCGATGGCTGACAGTGAGCTTGCAAACGTGCCTCGACTGCCGTCTGTCATATCGTTGTGACCGAGTGAACCTGTGTCTGCGATAACGGCCTTGACCTG
>CALLBO010000092.1 GCA_937998875.1 uncultured Granulosicoccaceae bacterium | reverse complement strand
ATTCCTAACGAACCATCGTGTCGTAGCTTGAATAGACAGCGCGCCCAAAGCGGTGTTATAACTTTGATCAACATGAAAACTACTTCATGTTTATTTTAACTCTTAATCTTGGAGGTAATGTCTCATAGATAGTTAAGTTCTTATTCATTGAACTTTCTAGAATAAAATATTTAAATAAAGAGGCCAGAGAATGAATCTTACAATTACTGGACAACAACTAGATCTTACTGAGTCGCTTCGCCATTTTGTAGTAACTCGAATGGCAAAACTAAACCGACATTCGACTGAAGTGCAAAAAGTCCATGTGATACTTAACGTGGAGAAAAAACGCCAAGTGGCTACCGCCACGGTTAGCGTAAAAGGTACACAACTATTCGCCAACACCAATGGTGAAAGTATGTACAGGGCAATTGATCAGCTTACCGATAAGCTTGGTCGTCAATTGACAAAACACGAACAGAAAGACAGGGGGTTTACTCGACATAAAGTAAACGAAAAAGTACTAGCTGAATAAACAAAGGAGATGGATCGGGGGCCAGGGAGCGCTTCGTAGCCGAATCCGGCCCTTTGATCTGTTTATAGCTTGGCGATGAATCCATCTACAAGTTTCATGACTACTAATAGCAGTACAACCACATTTTTCTACCACCCTGGATACGACCTCGCGCACATTGTGGTCATCATCTGAGACCAATGCCAGCGGCGATATCTTCAACATTTGCCCTTTTTCAAGTGTCAACACTACTTCTGCTAACGGTATCGTCTTAGCCGCAAACGACGATGTCGGGAAATCGCGCGCGTGAATTCGGACACCTAAGCGTTTGATAGTTAGATTGAAGTTGAACTCATTTGACGTTTGGCGACGCGTAAACCTGATAATTGCCGTATTGTGGCTGGCCGATAGCCACGCGTGCGCTGTGCCGCCATCGAGATTATCAGTGCTAGACTCCAGCGTATCCTCATTTCGACACGATTGAACCCGATTCTTAAATGACTCAAACACCTCTGAACAGCTCAGCCAGCAATTCTTCCAGTGTCAGCATTGACGAGACGCTGGACCGGGCTGGCAAAGTAAAACCGGGATGGCGACCCGTACTCGATCAATTGAACCAGTTCAACACCGATCAGATCGTTCGCCGACAAAACGAAATGAGCAGACAACTGCGCACCAATGGCATTGCTTACAACACCGTGTCGCAAAAGCGTGTGGAGGACCGACCGCTGGAGCTGGATTTAATTCCAATGGTGATCGAACCGGATGACTGGGTGGCTTTAAACGAGGGGTTGATCCAGCGCGCCGTGGTCAAGCGTCTATTGTTGAAGGATCTCTACAGTGAGCAGCGAATCCTGCGGGATGGTGTCATTCCTCCCGGTGTTGTATTTGCTCACGAAGGTTTCTTACGAGTGGCTCAAAATCCGCCGGGTGCTGGTGCACTGCCGATGTTCAGTGTTGATGTCTCTCGCAGCCCATCCGGCAAGTGGCATGCGGTAGATGATATCTGTCAGGTGCCCGATGGAATCGGCTATGCACTTGAAAACCGGCTGGTGTTATCGCGTGCAATGCCAATGTTGTTTCGCCAGACGCCGGTTAGACGCCTGGCTGGTTATTTCAGGTCACTTCAGCACCACCTGGCCCAGTCGACGACAGGTGACGAACGCTGTGTGATTTTAGCTTACGGAAGCACGCATCCCTTTTATTTCGAATATGCCTATCTGGCAAAATACCTCGGCTACACACTGGTTGAGTTGAGCGATCTTACAGTAAGAGATGAACGCGTTTATCTAAAAACTGTGGCAGGCCTTCAACGTGTCGATGTTGTGCTTCGGTTTATACGCGATAAAGATTCTGACCCGCTTGCTGTTCCAAACAATCAATCGATTGGCATACCCGGCCTGCTGCATGCGGTACACGCTGGCAACGTAAAAATCTATAATCCGCTGGGTGTGGGGATTTTGGAAAACCCGGGCTTTAATGCTTATTTACGCGCGCTGACTAAATTTTATTTGGATGAAGACGTAAAGCTGTTAAGCGCGCCCACCTATTGGCTGGGCGATAAGATACAGAGCGCCAGTATTCAATCACGCCGTAACGATGTGCTGTACCGCGATATCAATACGGTCGGTCCACTTATTGATCCTGCAACGATGAGTGAAGCCGAGCGCCTAAGTCTGTATAGCGAGATAGACGCCCTGCCCGATCGTTTTGTGGCGCAGGAACGAGTCGATCGCTCGCACGCTCCTTGTTTGTTTGGGAAAGAACAATCCCAAAGACAAGTCACCCTGCGTAGCTACATGATCGACAACGAGGGTGAATACAAGGTGATGGATGGCGGTCTTTGCGTGCTGGATAGCATGGCTAACGGGGGTAGACCACCGCGTAGTTTACTGGAAGGCAGCAAAGATGTCTGGGTGCTATCTGCCGGCAGCATCTCTGAAGACACCCTGCTGACAACCACCAGCGGTCCACAGCACGTCATTAATCAACAAGGTGAACTTCCCAGTCGTGTAGCGGACAACCTGTTCTGGCTGGGCCGTCATGCAGAGAAAGCAGAGAACACGATTCGCGTGCTTCACGCCACACTGTCTGAGTACCTGAGTAATGAGACCCGCTCTATTGAAGCAAGTGCGGTCGGATCCAGTGAAACACCGATGACAATACGTGTATTGCTTAAAACCCTAAGTGAAATCACCGGTGCTATGCCCAGTTTTAACGGCAAAACCGATGAGCGCAGGATCAAGCGCCCCTGGCGAGATCTCCAGCAGATATTAGTTGATGAAAAACGCAATGGATCACTGGCCCGGACGTTATCAAATCTCAGGTATGTGTCGAATCAGTTGCGTGACCGCTTATCACCGGAAATGATGCGCGTATTAAATGATCTTGATGACAACCAAAAACAATTGCATGCGCTGGTGGTCGATGTTGACCATAGAATGCTTGCTACCGACGGTGAACTACTGGCGGCTGTCAGTGAAAGATTCGAAGCGATGCTAATAACCCTGGCCGCTTTTTCGGGCTTGGTGCACGAGAACCTTACCCATGGTGAGACGTGGCGATTTCTGATGCTGGGTAAACGCACTGAACGTGCGCGTCACAGTACTGCCACGATTCGGGTTTTCATGCAGCATGACTGTGAAAATTCTCGTTTGCTGGAAATTCTGGTCAAACTGTTTGATAGCATGATGACATACCGCACGCGCTATAGAAGCAGGCTAAACCAGATGTTGGCAATGCATTTGTTACTGCTTGATGAAATAAATCCGAAGTCAGTGGCTTATCAGTTTCGCCGTATCGATCATGATGTTCGGCAACTACCAGGCAAGCGCAACAGTGATTATCAGGATCCGCTTTTAAGGCTTGCCACAGTGGGCTTGAGTCGGGTTCGGCTTGCTGATGTAGAAATGCTGATCAATAATGGTAGTGATCGTCAAACGATGGAAAAATTCCTGAAGGTCCTTCAGCAAATACCAACAGACATCACTACAGCACTCACCGCTAACTACTTCACCCACACGGAAGTGCAGCGTAGCCTGGTGCGCACGTCACTCTCTGAAGCTGACTCCGTGTCAACGGGCGCGCATGGCAATAATGGTGATTCGCTTTGAGACTACGAGTAGTGCATCGCACTGACTACAAGTACAGTGCCCCGGTATCGCAGTCGGTGAATCAACTCTGTTTAACCCCGCGCTCAACGGATGCACAGGTTTGCTTGTCTTCTTCAATGGAAATCAGCCCCCAACCGGATACTGTAAAATCTACACTGGATTTTTATGGCAACTCTGTGTCAAGGTTTAACTTAGACAAACCTCACCGCGATTGTGCAATCACGGTGACATCGGTTATTGATACAACCGACGTTCTACTGCCCCTGCCCGATTCAACTTCTGCAAACGAAGTGAGATCCGCAATGGCTGGTAACGCCGCTACAGTCGACTTGATGGCGCACGACTGCCTTTTACCTTCGCGATATGTGCCGCAGGTAGCAGAGATAAAAACCGTGCTTGCGAGCCTTCCATCAGTCAACTCGCCGGTACTTGAATTTGCACAGAGCCTGATGGAATGGATCTATTCGAACTTTAAGTACGACCCGAACTTCTCAACCTTAGTCACCCCTATAATTGACGTGTTAACTGAACGTAAAGGTGTGTGCCAGGACTTTGCTCACCTGGCGATTGCGGTACTTCGCCATGCTGGAATCCCCGCTCGCTACATCAGTGGTTATCTGGAGACTCTGCCCCCCAAAGGCGTTAAAAAACTTCGTGGATCAGATGCTTCACATGCATGGTTTTCAGTGTATGCACCCAACGAAGGCTGGTTTGATTTCGATCCAACCAACAACAAACGACCTGACGCACAATACGTAACGACCGCATGGGGCAGAGACTACGCAGATGTCGCACCGTTGCGCGGCGTCGTGTTCGGCGGTGGAAAAACTGTTTTAAAAGTGGCTGTCGATGTTGATCGCGTAGAGAAAGGATTAAGCGCCATCAACACATAAAGGCATCAGATTGGCATGAAGCCGCAATCATAGATGTCGCATTGCGTAGCCTTCCGGTATCAAAGTGTGTCACCATGGGGTTAACTGAGTCACGATCGGAAGTTGCGCAAACTTTTAATGACCAAATACAGTAGCCCTACATCAGATGAAGTCTTTTTAAGTGATGGGTCTCCCCGGCCTGCCGCACACGCACTGATTAACTACCTCAGTCAACTTAGCGGTAGTGACCTGGCTGAAAGAAAACGCGCGGCTGAACTGTCGATCAAACAAATGGGTATCACTTTCACCGTTTATTCTGACGGGGGTAACATTGATCGTGACTGGCCATTCGATATTATCCCCCGCGTAGTGGATGCTGAAGAATGGGATAAAATTAAATACGGATTAATTCAACGTCTAGAAGCATTGAATTGTTTCATTAATGATTTATATAATGATCAACAGATAATTGCTGATGGCGTTGTCCCGGCATCACTATTAGAAACCTCCTGTAATTTCCGCGAACAGTGTCGTGGGCATAAGCCACGTTACGGCGTATGGGCGCATATCTGCGGCAGTGATCTGGTTCGTGATCAAGACGATGTAATGTATGTACTTGAAGATAACCTGAGGGTGCCTTCGGGAGTGTCATACATGATTGAAAACCGCGAAGTAATGAAACGTACCCTGCCCGAGGTTTTCAGCAGCTGCCAGATTTTACCGGTAGATGATTACGTTGCGAATCTCGGGCAGATGCTGCGCTCACTGAGCGAAGAATCAGAACCGGTTTTATGTGTGCTGACTCCGGGCGTCTATAACTCAGCCTACTTTGAACACAGCTTTCTCGCCCGTGAATTAGGCGCTGAACTCGTCGAAGGCAGAGACCTGGTGGTTGACACCAATGAATGCGTTTACCTTCGCAACGTTGATGGCTTAAAAAAGGTAGATGTTATATACCGCCGTATTGACGATGAATTTCTTGATCCCGAATGCTTCAACCCCGAATCAACGCTGGGCGTCCCCGGTTTAATGCGTGCCTGGCGTGCAGGGAATGTTGCTATCGCCAACGCGCCGGGAGCCGGTGTGGCTGATGACAAGGTCATCTATTCCTACGTGCCGGATATCATTCGCTACTACCTGAAAGAAGAACCACTGATAGACAACGTACCTACTTACCGGTGCGAAGACAGCGAGCAGCGCCAGTTTGTACTGGACAACATCGAGAAGCTGGTCGTCAAACCCGCCAATGAGTCGGGCGGATACGGTTTGCTGATCGGCCCGCACAGCACAGAAGAGCAACGCGCTGAGACCCGTGCAAACATACTGGCTGATCCGCGTAACTATGTTGCACAGCCCACGCTCGCTATTTCAACCTCACCCACACTGGTTGATGAAACGCTGGTGCCGCGTCACGTTGATTTACGGCCATTCATTTTACAGTCTGACGTTACCACTGTGACCACCGGGGGGCTTACCCGGGTTGCACTGGTAGAGGGTTCCTTAATAGTCAACTCTTCACAAGGAGGTGGTAGTAAGGACACCTGGGTTGTGCAGTCCGGTGCTGCATCTGCTGGTCCGCCGGAAAACAGATCCGGCGCGACCTCAGTTCAATCACAGTCACAGACACAAGCACAGTCGCAAAAGCAATCAAACACCCGGCCGCAATCTTCAATCACGGGAACGGGGCAAAGCTAAAATGCTTGCAAGAGTGGCCAGCAATTTATTTTGGTTGAATCGATATCTGCAACGGGTTGAAAACACCTCCCGCCTGATTCGCGTTCATGCGAACTTGTTGATGGACTTACCCAGCGCAAACCCGGCTGTGTCGTGGCTGCCGCTGGTGTCCATCACCGGCAGTGACCAGGCATTTAACGATCTTGGCACTACCAGTGATGAAACAGGCATCTGCAATTTTCTAATCAGTGATCTGGAAAATCCCGGCTCACTGGCCAGTAACCTGAATATTATAAACGCCAACCTTCGTTCTACGCGCGATTGCATGTCTACCGATTTGTATGAGGCAATCAAAAGCCTGTGCAATCAAGGCAGAACGCGTGCGATAAAAAACCTCAGCACCAACAGTCGGCAGGACTTGCTTAAATTTTTTGAACTGCAGTCACATGTGATCAGCGGTGCGATGTCGAGCACTATAAGTCGTGACACCGGCTACCTGTTTTTGCAAGCCGGGGGCTTGCTTGAGCGTGCCGATATGACCACACGCATACTCGATGTGCATGCAGCCAACTTGCTGCCGGTAGATGACATCAGTGATCTGGTGCCTTTTGAAAATCTACAATGGGTGTCGGTGCTGCGTTCGCTATCGGCTTTTCAAATGTACATGAAACACGTGAGAAAACCAGTTAACGGGTCTGACGCGTTGTCGTTTCTTTTGCAGAACAAACAGCTGCCCCACGCGTTTTTGTATTGCCTGCACGGGTTAACCCATTGCATTGGTACGATAGAAAGCAATAACAACAATGCAAACCAACCCAACGAAATCACTGAACTCGGCAATTTAATTGAACAGGTAAAGCATGCCGATATCGCTGTGCTTGCAAGAAATAAACAACTGCTGCATGAATTTATAGATCAATTGCAAGTCGCACTCATTGATATCAGCGGTACAATCGCATCGCGTTATTTCCCTCCACTCGACTTGAAAAGTAGCTAATAAATGGGCATTCGTGTCGCACTGAATCACAACACAGAATACCACTATGATAAACCTGCAACACTTGGCGCCCATGTTGTACGGCTAAAGCCTGCCGCACACTGCAGAACGCGAATAGAGTCTTACACACTCAAAGTCACACCCGAAGAACACTTCATCAACTGGCAGCAGGACCCGTTTGGCAATTACCTGGCCCGGCTGGTTTTTCCTGAGCCTGCGAAAGCACTGAAAATTGAAGTAGAACTCATTGCCGACCTGACAGTGATTAACCCGTTTGATTTCTTTGTTGAAGATTACGCTGAAAAATACCCTTTCAACTACAACGAAACCAACCAGGCGGAACTACAGCCGTACCTTGAGCACGACAAAAACAACAAGGCCATTGCACAGTGGCTGAGCAAGAACCAACCAGACGATGATCTACCCATCATTGACTGGCTGGTGGCCGTGAATCAAGCGCTTGAGCGTGATATTGACTACCGCGTAAGAATGGAACCCGGTGTTCAATCCAGTATTGAAACGTTGGAGCTTGGCAGTGGTTCATGCCGTGATAGCGGCTGGTTGATGGTTGAAATACTACGTAACTGCGGACTGGCGGCACGCTTCGTTTCCGGTTACCTGGTGCAGTTGACTGCCGATGAAAAATCACTCGATGGAAAGTCCGGCCCGGAGCAGGACTTCACCGACTTACACGCCTGGGCAGAAGTGTATCTACCCGGTGCCGGCTGGGTGGGTATGGACCCTACCTCCGGGCTGTTTGCCGGTGAAGGACATATCCCGCTGGCCTGTACGCCACAACCGGTCAGTGCTGCGGCCATATCGGGCGGGGCAAGTGAACAGGCATCGGACTTTAAGTTCAGCAATACGGTAACTCGTATTGACGAGAAAGTCCGTATTACCAAACCCTACACCGGTGATGACTGGCAACAATTACTAAGCCTTGGTGCACAGGTTGATGAGCGTCTTCTGGCGCAAGACGTCAGACTCACGATGGGTGGAGAGCCGACATTCGTCTCGATTGACGACATGGAATCTGCTCAATGGAACACCGAAGCCCTGGGTGATGACAAGCTTGATCTGTCTAATCAGTTAATGGTTAAGATGCGTGAGCATTTTGCACCGGGCGGCTTACCCTTGTTTGCGCAAGGAAAGTGGTATCCCGGTGAGCCCACACCGCGCTGGGCATTGACCTGTTACTGGCGCACCGATGGCAAACCCATGTGGCACCACGACAGTCGGGTAACGTTGCCTGGTAGTGGTAACAAACATACCCGTGGCGAAGCCAATCAGTTTGCGACCGAACTGACTCGCACGATGGGTATGGAAGCGCAATGTCTGCATGGCTGTTATGAAGATCCCCTGTATCACCTGCAACTCGAAAGCCTGTTGCCTGAAGAGACAGAGCTGAAAGACTTAAAACTCAAAGACAGCCGGTCACGTCGCAACCTGGTCAACCGCTTAAGCAAAGGGCTGGATGAACCCGTTGGCTGGATGCTGCCATTACGACGCACGGTGGATGGCTGGCGCAGCAGCGTCTGGCCGCTACGCAGAGCGCACGTGTTTCTGGTGCCCGGCGACTCACCCATTGGATTGCGGCTGCCACTGGATTCGATAACCGCTGATGATGAAGAAGCACTGTTGGCTTACCCGGAAGACGGCTTTGAAAAACAGGAGCCATTGCCGGAGCCATCTGTCGATTCACCATCAGGCACCTCAACACCCCTGCCCCACCCGGTTCGTTCATCGCTGTGTGTGGAATGGCGGGATGATCAAATCTATGTGTTCATGCCACCCATGCGTAGTGCGGTCGCTTTTATAGAATTGCTCAACGGTATTGAGCGTGCTGCTGGTAAGGCCAATGTGTCAGTCATTATTGAAGGCTATGAACCGCGACGTGACAGTCGCTTAAAGTCGTTCCGCATCACCCCTGACCCGGGCGTAGTTGAGGTCAATGTCCACCCGGTGAGTTCATTCAATGAGCTGGTTGAACAAACAGAAAGCATCTACCGGTTGGCCAAAACCGTGCGGCTGGGGGCCGAGAAATTTATGGTGGATGGCCGCCATACAGGCACAGGCGGTGGCAACCATATTACCTTTGGGGGCCCAACGCCCGAAGACAGCCCGTTCCTTCGCAGGCCCGATTTACTCGCCAGTATTATCACTTACTGGCAACACCACCCCAGCCTGTCCTATTTGTTTTCAGGTTTGTTTGTTGGCCCCACCAGTCAGGCGCCACGCGTCGACGAAGCACGCTCGGACACCTTGTACGAACTTGAAATGGCACTGTCACGCCTGCCGGCGGGTGAAGTGCCGCAACCCTGGTTGGTCGATCGTCTGTTACGACACTTATTGATTGATGTCACCGGCAACACCCATCGTGCAGAAATTTGTATCGATAAGCTCTATTCGCCGGACGGCCCGGCTGGTCGTCAGGGGCTGGTTGAATTTCGAGCGTTTGAAATGCCGCCGCATGCGCGAATGAGTATTGCTCAAGGGCTGCTGCTTCGTAGTTTAATCAGCCGCTTTTGGGAGTCACCCTACCGGGCACCATTAAAACGCTGGGGCACACAGCTGCATGATCGGTTTATGCTTCCACACTTTCTGCACGAAGACATCACCGCGGTTATCGATGACTTGCGTTCCCATGGTATCAACTTCGGTCAACACTGGTTGGACGCCTTCTGGGAATTCAGAATGCCGGTGTACGGAACTCGCACCGTTGGCAACATCACCCTCGAGTTGAGATCGGCCATAGAGCCCTGGCATGTGCTGGGTGAAGAAGCCACCGGTGGCGGGATGTCGCGCTTTGTGGATTCATCCATGGAACGTCTGCAGTTGAAGGTCACCGGGCTGTTTGACGATCGCTACCAGATTGCCTGTAATCGTCGCCGTCTTTTTCTTACGCCTACTGGTGTACCGGGAGAATTTGTTGTCGGCGTCAGGTTCAGGGCCTGGCAGCCACCGTCTTGTCTGCACCCCGATCTACCGGTTGACGTGCCGCTGGTGTTTGATGTGATAGATAAGTTGCACAATAGAAGCCTTGGTGGCTGTACCTACTATGCAGCCCATCCGGGTGGCCGAAGCCATGATGATGTGCCGGTGAATGCAAATGTTGCAGAGACACGGCGCCTGGCACGTTTTGATGCAGATCATCACACTCCGATGCCGACCGCTATCGTAGCCCCTGCCCGTGACACCACCGAAGTTCGTTTTTCTGACACGACGGCCAGTGAAGTTACCTTGTTAGATCCGATGCCAGTCAACGAGGACTTTCCATACACCGCTGACTTGCGGTTTGTAAGGTCCTATACGTAGCTACTGGCTACGTGGCGTGTAGATAATTTATTAATGCAGAGTGTTGTTTAGCGACGAGCCGTATCGGGCTGAAGCCTGGAAGTGTCGATAGAGTCCACCGGCAACTTGCAGCCATGAGTACGTGTTAAGCGGTGGAAATGACTTCGCTGTGCTGCCCGTCCCGTGGCAGCGTCTGGTCGATCGCCTGAACAGCTAATGACAATAACGTGGCCTGTCCGATTAACGTAGCGAACGCCACATCTGCAGCGTCGCGCCCTGCCCCGATACGCACAAAGCCGCTGACCGGGGCAAGCTTGGTGGCATCAAACAATATCCAGTTTCCTCCCAGAAAGGCTTCAAAGAAGCCGTGAAAATCTGGCGGGTCAAGATTCACCGCGTAGCCTGATACATATCTTGCCGGTATACCCAGTGATCGGCATAAGGCGATGGCGACATGGGCAAAGTCCCGACAAACACCTGCACGTTGTAAGAGAACATCACAGGCTGTCGTCCAGGGGCCGGTGCTACCGGGGCTATAAGACAAGCTGTTGTGTACCCAGTCGGTGATCTTGCTGACACGATCAAAGCCCTTGTCAAGGTGGCCGAAAGTATCCGCAGAAAATTTGCCTATCTTGTCGGATTCGCAGTATCGACTCGGGTTTAAATACGTGAGCACATCTGCCGGAAGTTCCGTGTAGTCCAGTTCGTTTAATTCTGCGTTGTCGGCTTTTTTCGGCGCAAGCGTAGCAGTTGCTGAATAATGAATGGTGGACGTCCCGGGCTGCAGGCTTAGCCGGCAAGGCCGGTTACCCAGTGGCCCGGTTTGCAAGTAATCAACCTGCGTCGAAGGGTTCACTGTGAGTACTTCTTCTGTCACGAACTGGCGGTGGGTATTCATCGCCGCTACTTGCAGCAGGATGGTGGTAGGAATCTCGACAGCATAGGTCAGCTCGCTATGCAGGTTAACTATACGTTCGCTCATGGCGCGCACTTCTCGTGAATGGTGTGTGGAAGGTTACTCAACCACTCAGCAGGTGCCACCCAGCGGTCATTACGCCAATAGCATACAGATTTGCAGGCTTGTTTTGCGACTTATCCACACGCCGGAAGACTATTGGGCGACATTTGTCTTCCCGGGTAATACCGGTTTCAACGGGGTTGCGAATAAGTTCGTGCAAACGGACAAAAAAATCAGGTGTTGGCAAGCACGGATGATGAGCCGGTTGAAAATTGTCTGACCAGAGCGGCTATTACATTAGAATTGTGTTTTCGTCAGAGCATACCTGCCCATGTCTTCCCTGCAAGCACAACTGGATTTAGCCTGTGAGTCAATTCAACATGAAATCGGCATCGGTAAAGTAGCTGACTATATACCCGCATTAGCCAGGGTGCCAGCCGATAAATTTGGTGCCGCTATCGTCACTGTTGGTGGAGAAAAGGCCTCCTTTGGTGATGCCAGTGAGTCTTTTTCTATACAGAGCATATCGAAGGTGTTTGCGATAACGGCAGCACTGAATAGATACGAACACCGGATCTGGGATCGGGTTGGTCACGAACCTTCAGGCAATGCATTTAATTCTATTGTGCAGCTTGAAAAGGAAAATGGCATTCCGCGAAATCCGTTTATCAATGCCGGTGCGTTAGTCGTGACAGATGCTTTACTTAAAGATCAATCAATCACAGAGTGTAGCGATCAGATGTTAGGTCTGGTTCAACAGTTGGCCGATGACCACACGATAACCGTAGACAATGAAGTAGCACAATCCGAGCGCAGCACCTCGGATCGCAACGCGGGTCTTGCGCACTTTATGCGTAGCTTTGGACGAATCGAAAGTGATATCAGTGATGTACTTGATGTTTATTGTCGACAATGCGCTATCGCCATGAGTTGTGAACAGTTAGCACGCAGTACACTCTACCTTGCCAATGGCGGCACTGACCCGATCGCAGAGATCCCGATTGTTGAGGAAGAACGAGCACGTCGTATCAATGCCATGATGATGTTGTGCGGCCACTATGACGCCTCTGGTGATTTTGCCCACAGAGTCGGCTTGCCCGGTAAAAGTGGCGTTGGTGGCGGCATCGTGGTCGTCGTGCCAGACGTTGCCGCAGTAGCCGTTTGGTCACCGCGATTGAATGCTAATGGTAACTCGCATGCAGGAACTGCCGCTTTAGAGGCTTTGGTTAGAATCACTAAGTGGAATGTATTGTAGCGGGCAACAATCTACTGATTTAGGACTGATTCAGGTACAACTCGCTTGTTGATAACAAATAGCTCGGGCAGATTTAAGTAACAACAATGTTTTGATCTGCCGCTGTAGTGAGCGCCGCATTGTTCAGGATTGATCTATTTAGCTTGTAATGCGCATTCTCAGAGCGCGCGTAACACTCCCCACATCAGGATCTGAAGAATGTTGTGTGTGAAATCGGTTGGCTCAATCGGACTGGAAGTTGCAACTATCGCATGCGACCAAACATCATCCTGGTGTATCAGAAAACACTAAAGTGTTGAGCTCTTTCTGTTGGGAGAAGGTTTGGGGTTTCTCCCGGTAGTGGATCCTTTTGCTTCACTACCGGGTACTTTTGATGTATGCGTACATTCTACAGGAGTCCGCCTGGTGACTGCCTTGGAAGTGTACAAACATTACACTACATGCATATAAGGTCGACCAACATACATGGAAAAGCAGAGCTTACTGAATAACTGCCGTTGCAATGCTATGTAACCACAGAAGCACAAGAACTGCCCCACTTTTATTTCTAATCAGCGGTAATACGAGCACATCAGCATCTTAACGTTAACCCCTTTCAAGGAAAAATGCGGATACTTATGCGGCTCTTTGATGTGACCGATCGAGCATTGAAAATACATCCATGCAGCTATCTTTAAAGAATGGTTTCTGTAAACAGAATGCAGCTCCCTTAGCCTGTAATTCAGTCTTTTTTGATCGATCCAGCGAGGATGACATTAGCACTACATCAATGTGTGGATAATTCCTGACCACTGCGGCAAGCAGGTCCTCTCCACCAAGGGAACACTGAAATCGCATGTCGCAAAAGATCGTGTCGACACTATGTATTTGCAATACCTCAAGCGCAGACTCTATTGATTCCGCATCATATACCTGGCATTCACACCTTCCGAGTATAGCCGCTATGGCATATCTAAAGTCCGCGTCATCATCGACAACCAGCACGCAACGTTTGTGATCAATCATTATTCTAAATACTTCGCTATCCAACGGTAAACGATCTACTGAATTGTTAAAACCTCGAGGGGAAAGTATCTCTTCTTCAATACACACGATCGAAACTCAGTACGCATTGTACTTCTCATACGGGTTACGGCAAATCATACTTACACTGTTAAACAACTGTCACAAAAACGACACCGACTACCGAATTGATTGTTCAGAGGAATACGATAATCGAGAAATAGCATAAGTGGTTATACAAAACTGATTGTTACTATAGGTGTTTGCTTGACAGGTATTTCGTTGTGATGATAAGAGCTATACTCTGACAGGAAAGCCGGGTGAGGAAATTAAAAGTTATGGACAATAATCAATTGGTGTCCAGTCGGAATGGCAGCAATAATGTAGCAAAGGCATCATGGGTTCTGTTGGCCGGTATCTGGAAAATCAACGGCGGTCATCCAGAAAAGTACACCTACAAACACTACCACGCAGGCTCATGACCACTGTTATACAGCGGGTAAACTCTTTAGCATTCCGGCGCTACCTGCTGACGGCAAAACGCTTTGCAGGGGTTAGCTATGAATGAAGATCACAACACAGTTAAAAGCGCTCCATCACCTACCAGCGCCGGATGCGAAGACAGAAAATTAGAAAGTGTCGGTGTGGCCCGGGCGTCTACCGACATGAACACACCTATCACAGCTATCGGTGCTTCTGCTGGCGGTCTGGAACCAATTGAACAGTTTTTCGATGCCATGCCAGTAGACTCTGGCTGTGCATTTGTGATCATTCAACACTTGTCACCTGATTTCCGGAGCTTGATGGATGAGTTGTTAGCTCGCCACTCAAGTATGAAAATCCACAGAATAGAAGATGGCATGCAGATCGAGCCTAACTCGATTTATCTGAATACCCCGCGTACTGTTATGACTATTCACGGCAATCAGCTAAAAGTAGAACAAATCGATCCCAAGGAGATGGTGTACCTGCCGATTGATATTTTCTTCAAATCACTTGCAGAAGACCGGGGCGCAGAAGCCATCGGATTGGTACTCTCCGGAACCGGCTCAGACGGTACCAAAGGGAGCAGGCTTATTTACAAAGCCGGTGGCAGAGTACTGGTGCAGGACCCAAAGACAACAAAATTCGACAGCATGCCGCGCTCGGTTATCGCTGAAGGATCACACTCGGCAATAGCGACTCCTGCAGCACTTGCAGATTCAGTGCAGCTGTTATTAAACAACGAATCCTTGGAGGAAATGTCTGCTCCCAAGCGAAAGAGAATAGTTGATCCGTTGTCAGATGTTCTATCTATGCTCAAGCACAGCCACGGTACTGATTTTCTGCAGTACAAAGAAGCCACGGTTCAACGTCGAATAGAGCGACGTGCGCAGATGCGCGGAATTACAGACATCAATGACTATCGTGATTACCTGAATACAGACAAAGATGAGCTCTCAGAGTTGTATGCTGATTTGCTAATTGAGGTTACCGAGTTTTTCCGTGATGAGGCTGCCTTTGAATTACTAAAAAGCAAAGTGATTCCCGCGCTTACTGAAAATTTAAAAGATGGTGGTGGTCTACGAATTTGGGTCCCGGGATGTGCCAGCGGAGAAGAAGCTTATTCCATCGCCATACTGCTGCAGGAAGAAGCGCGGAGCAAGGGGGTGTACTGGCACATAAAAATTATGGCCACTGACATACACGTACGCTCAATGAGTCAGGCAAGTTCGGGCGTCTATAATGAGGCATCACTCCGCAATGTACCCACAGAGCTGATAGAACAGTACTTCGATTGTGCAGACGGCCAGGCGCAAATTAAACCTAATCTGCGTAATATGGTATTTTTTAGCACCCACGATGTCACCAGAGATCCGCCATTTACCAGAATTGATCTGGTCAGTTGCCGGAATTTAATGATTTATCTTAAGGACGCCGCTCAGGAAAAGGTGCTGAGCTTACTGCACTTTGCGTTGCGCAAAGACGGTTATCTTTTCCTTGGGCCCAGCGAGCATATCGGTAAAATTTCCCACGAATTTGATGCCGTCAGTGACAAATGGAGAATATACAAAAAACGCAGAGATATAAAACTGCTTGCGGTAGAGTCTATCTTCCATGGCAATAGTGTAAGCCCGGATGTGGCGATTGGTCACAGCCTGCATCGTGGCTCAAAACCGACAACCACCTATAACGACGACACAATACCGTTTAAACGAGCCCACAATGCTGCACTGGAAGCTATTGTGGCTCGACACGCCCCACCGGGTTTTCTACTCACTGATGATGGCACTATCGTGCACATTTTTGGCAACGCCGGAGAGCTCATTCCACTTCAGGCTGGCTCATTTAGTAAACGCATTTCGGATTTAATAGTGCCCGAGCTAAAGGTTGTGGTCACCGCAGCATTAGATCATGCGCGCAATAAAGAATTCAATGGTTTTAAAAGAACGGCTTACGTAAAACCGGACAATCTTCCGGCATCGACCTACAACATATCACTCAGCGCAATGGCACTACCAAATGAGGCCGTCACATTCCGCCTGCTTACCATTGAAAAAAATAATATTGTGAATCCCGGGGAGGACAATCAAACCGAGATTAGCAACGAAGAAATTCAAGCGGTTAATCAGTCAGATATTCTACAACAACGCATATCCATGCTCGAACACAACTTACAATCCTCAGAAGAAAGCCTGCAGTCGACGATCGAGGAACTGGAAACCAGCAATGAAGAGCTACAAAGCACCAACGAAGAGCTGATGTCGGCAAACGAAGAAATGCAGAGCACCAATGAGGAACTGCATTCAGTTAACGAAGAACTCTACACCGTTAGCGCTGAGCATCAACGAAAAAATGATGAACTCACAGAGCGCGAAACTGACATTAATGTGTTACTCAAATCCTCAAAGATAGGCACTGTTCATCTGGACGAGAACATGTGTTTAAGGCGCTACACAAACAATGCATTGAACGTGTTCAATATACTGCCTCAAGACATAGGCAGGCCAATCAATCACATTACCGTTAAAGCTCAAAATCAGGATATTCTGGGCATGGTCTATAGTGCCCGTCAGGATCAAAAAACACACGAAGCTCAGGTTGCTGTGGGCAGAAACGTTTATCTTTTAAGAATCATGCCGTACAAAAGTGCCGAGCATCACGGTAGCGGTGTGCTGATAACCGTCATCGATATAACAGACTCGGAGCAAATCAGATCTCAACTTGACGATATCAATACCCAGTATCGTGACATCGTAGATAACACCGATAGTTTTGTGGTTCGATGGGATGCCAAGACAAACGAAATTGTGTATTGCAATGATCCTTATGCCAGACGCTGGAATAAACCACCCAAAGAACTCATCGGAAAAAACATCATAACGCTACGCGCGCCTGATGATCAGATAAAATTTCGAAAACGACTGGAAGAGCAAATACCGGATGAAGTCACTACCGGTATCTACGACATAACTTACGCAGACGGTAAATTGAGTTATGTAAATATAATTACCCGGGCTATTTCTTCCGATGGCAAAACAATAGACTATTATCAGTCCAGCGGTTTTGATGTTACCAGCGAATATTCCTATCGCAACGCTCTAGAAAAACTGTTTTCGATTATTTCGGACGAACAACCGACTTTCGTGCAAAAACTAGATCAGATTCTGCAAACAGGGCTAGAGTACTTTGCACTGGACACAGGCATCATCAGTACGGTGCTCGGTGATATCTACGAAGTTGTTCGCGTGATTGGTGAAAATCCTGCCTCACTAAAGTGTGGCACACGGTTAAAACTAGAAGATACTATTTGCAGCACATTTATCGAAAACGGTAAGTCGCTTGCAGTAGACAATCTCTCCGACAGTGACCTTGACGAGTTACCCTGCCACAAGAACACAGAAATAGAGAGTTTTGTTGGTGCCTGCATCAACATGGCTGACGGACCGTACGGGTCTGTCAGTTTTTCATCGTTAAAGCCTCGCGGTCGATCATTCACACAGCAGGAGGAATATTTATGCATGCTTATAGGTAGTTGGGTTGGTTTTTTAATCGGTAATCAGGAACAACTTGATTTCATGAAAAACCAGAACCATTACTACAATAGCGTGTTCCTGACTGTGCCTACAATGATGTTTCTTTGTGACGCTGACGGTTTGATTACTTCTGCCAGTAACCGGCTTTGCGAAAAATTAGGACTTGAACCTGAATCAGTGCCGGGAAAAATATGCCACCAACTATTTAAAACCGATACACCCGATACACTAACAACGACAATTATGAAAGGTACCGCTCAAAGAGTCCCGATATCATTCAATTTGCCGGACAATGGTCTGCTTGAAACCGAGTTAAACTGCACCATAAAACCAGATGGTACGTTGAAAGGTGTACGCATGGTGGTATTGACTGATGTATCGGATAGAAATAACGTTTTGAGAAAAGTGGAAGAGCAAAATCTTCGGCTTGAGTCAGCCAATGAGAATCTGAATCAGTTTGCCTTCATTGCGTCTCACGACTTACAAGAACCACTAAGGAAGATTCAACAGTTCAGCAATTTTCTTGAGGAGGATTTGCAGGGAAGTCTGTCTGGTGATGCTAAATATCACCTGGACGTAATCGTTGACGCATCTGAAAGAATGAGCACTTTGATCTATGATCTTTTGCGCTACTCTGGCGCTTCCCAGCAGGAGCCCGTTAAAGAGTCGGTTTCTCTGGAAAAATTACTCAAAGAAGTAGAAGAAGAACTGGCACTTTCTGTGGCAGAGATAGACGCAACACTGGATATTGGTGCGCTTCCCGATGTGTTAGGAGATGAAACATTGCTGCGCCAACTTTTTTTGAATCTTATAGGCAATAGCTTGAAATATCGAGCGAAAGATAAAAAGACAATAGTCAGCATAAAAGCATTTGGTGGTTCTGGCTCAGGTGGCATTGATGTAATTGATAACGGTATTGGATTCGAAATGGATTTTGCGACAAAGATTTTCGAGCCCTTTAACCGACTGCACAATAACGATGAATATAAAGGAAATGGAATCGGCCTTGCTATATGTAAGAAATTTTGTGAGAAGCACGGCTGGACGCTAACCGGTGATAGCACTCCCGGCGAGGGTAGCAAATTTACTATTAGTTTTAGCGAAATATAATGCACCATCTACAAAAAAAATCACCGGTACTTTTGATGGTCGATGATGATCGAGAAGATGTATATCTAACAAAAAGAGCTTTTTGCAACCATAACAAAGAGCTTATCTTTAAGAGCGTTCAGGATGGCGCCGAATTATTTGACTATCTCGATGCTTGCGGTGAGTATGCTACCAACGCAACTGTAGACACCCCCAGCGTAATTCTTCTAGACATCAACATCCCCAAGCAAAATGGTTTCACATTGCTCGAGAGATTGAAAAGTGCCGATGAGCACTGTCACATCCCGGTATCCATGTTTACCACCTCAAACTCACCGCGAGACGTAAGCAAAGCTTACAAACTCGGTGCAAGCTCATTTATATGTAAATCCCCTAGCGCAGCCGGCATGAATAATATTGCTGAAAGATTCTGTGCTTACTGGTTTAATTTTGCCGAATTGACAGGCATCACCACCTAAATAGCTCGCTGCACCGGCAGTCTGAATATTTACCTATGATGCCTTCGCAGGGTAGACCTACTGCCAGCGTAAAGTGACTACTGTACCATTTCAGTTTGTTGGCAGCACAAACGCTGACATCTACCGTGAATGGGTTTCCTGGTAAACAGCGACACTCGGTATCCCAAAAGACTACACTTACTGCAAGACTATCAAGTTACGGCTTTGCAGCTCGGTTATTAACCAGGGTGCTTTCTATTGCAGTCGCACAAACGGGGTTAGATAGCAGGAAACCTTGCGCCAGATCGCAGCCAACGTCTGTAAGGAAGTTGAGTTGCGCTGTCGTCTCGACACCTTCTGAAACGACCGCAATGCCTAAGTCCTGCGCTATTGACACGATCGCTTTGACAATAGAACATGCATCTGGATCGAACGGCACTCCACTGACAAATGACTGATCTATTTTGATTTTGGAAATAGGTAGTCGTCTGAGTTTGTTAAACGAGGAGAAGCCAACCCCAAAATTGTCTACCACGAGTTTCACCCCGATAGCCTTAAGTTCACTCAGGCAAAGCTTGCTTACCCCGGGTTCGTTGAATAATACGGCCTCTGTTAACTCAATTTCGAGTAACTTTGGATCCAGTCCTGTGGCGTTTAATACGTCAGCAACTTGCCTTACAAGAATATCCCTCTGTAGCTGATGTGAGGATACGTTGATCGACAGTGAAAGCGTGTTAAAACCATGCGCATGTAAAGACACAAGGTTTGCACACGATTGTTCGAGAATTACCTTACCTAACTTTTCGATAACACCACAGTCTTCGGCCAGCCCGATGAATGCGGCGGGTGCAATCAAGCCTTGTCGTGGATGACGCCAGCGAACCAATGCCTCAAGACCAACAATGTTTCCACTCTCAAGTTTGTGTACAGGTTGAAACCATGTATCAAAATCGTCATCCTGTATTCCGCAGCGCAGGTCTGATTCCATCTGCACTCTGCTTTCCAATTTTAGCCGAAGGTTATTTGAAAATACCTGTACACAATTGCCTCCGCGGGACTTTGATTTATACAACGCAGCATCAGCATACTTTAACAGATCCTTTTTATGCACGGAATCTACCGGATACTGACACACACCGATACTTGCAGAGATAGAGACTTCTTGTCTCTTCAGTTTAAACGGTATGGACATTATTTGACGAATTGATTCAGTAACATTATCCAGGGCCGTTTCGCTCGTCACTTCTTTTATTATGATACTGAACTCATCACCACCTAACCTCGCAACCGTATCTCCAGTCTTTACCTTTTGTTTTAATCGCCGAGCTACTTCAATAAGTAATTCATCACCGACTTCATGGCCCAGTGAATCATTGACAAACTTAAACCTGTCGAGATCAAGCATTATCACAGCTAATTTTTTGGCATTTCGTCGCGCGTAGCTGAGTGAAGCCTCCAGGGAGTCGTAGAACTCTCGTCGGTTAGACAGATCTGTCAGTGCGTCGTGTGTTGCCAGATGGTGAAGATAATCCCTCGCATTCTTCAGCTGCATTTCAGAAGCACGGTTCTCACTAATTGTTACGATCGAAACCTGACAGAGAAACCCTGTCTGTTTATGATCTTTGACGGGGTTGAGTCGTAAACTTGTCGATACCGTTCGACCGCCACTAAGCATCCTAACTTGTATATCTCCAGCTTCACCTCGGCATGCTCGCTCCAACTTCAGAGACAGGGCTTTGCGACAGTCAGGAACAACGTAGAGAGGAAGTAGTGTCTGCGCGAGACACGTAGAACTCGAGCCTAAAAACTCTGCCGCTTTGGAATTTACCGACAAGATTTGTTGGAAGCGGTCTACTAACAGGAATCCGATTGGCGCTGATAAAAACAGGTCGTTGTACCTGCCGCGGTTTAATCGCAACTGTGAGACTTCTGAGCGGCACTTTCGAAGTTCTCTGGCCTGGGAACTAAGCTTGGCCTGAATGGCTAACAGCTCCTCATGAGCTCGCTCAAGCGACGCTTTGCTTGAATCGGTGTTCTGTCGTGGCGATTCGTGTAACAACCGGTCATCTTTTTCGGTTGCTGTGTTCGTCTTTCTCCTGCCTTCTATTTCCATGAGATACCCCGGCGATGGACGCGCGATTCGGTCGCGTACCGATTCCTAGCTCCCTTATTGATTCAAGATTTCAGCTACGTCATGTCCCTTTTTCGATTCACTGTTGTTGATTGAATGCTCAAACTTCGTTTGGCTGCTATATAACTGGTATATAGCTGAGGTTGTAAGGATTGTTTGCTGAAAAGCGCTCTCGAATGGAATCGTTTCCAATACGTACGGATATTGGAAAAATAATGGAGTATTCACCATTACCTATAAGTCAAAGTTATTGCTCGGTGCGTTATACAAAGTCTGGAAATAAATCCGTGGTAACATCTCTACATGGTGCTGGATCTACTGTAAATATAGTATGAAGACATACAAAGCGGCAAAGTAAGGAATACATAAAGTCTGTATTCGCACTAGAGGGAATAGATTATCGACATTCTGCTGGTAGAAAATAGCGTAACAGATGCCGCACTTGCCCTTGAGGCACTAAACAAAGGTCAATTGGCCAATCGTGTTCAACACGTCAACGGTGGTGAGGAAGCGTTGCAGTACCTTTTTAAGCGAGAGAAGTTTGTGTCAGCAATAACGCCAGGCCTTGTATTGCTGGATATGCATATGCCGCGTGTAGACGGTTGGGAGGTACTGAAACAACTTCGAGTCAATGAAACAACCTGTCATATACCTGTGGTGGTAATGACATCATCCGACTACGATAAGGAGTTTCACGCTCAACGCGGCCTTCAGGCAGATGGCTATGTGGTCAAGCCTGTCAGTATGCGTAGCGTAGTAGAGGTTATAGAAGTAATCAGATCGTACCGTGCCACAAAATTATCAAGTCATTCAAAGTGGTAAAAAACTACAACACCGTATTAAATTGTGACGCAAGAATGTAAGGACTATACAGATGGCGGTTGATAATAATTCGCAAGATTCATCATCAAACTCCGACGACGATGACGTAGCAATACTGGATCCGTCGACGGTCGTAGAGATACAAGCGGAGGCAAATTCAGATCGTGTAATAACCACCGCTGCAGGAGCTCACAATCGTCCGAAACTGATTATCGGTCTCGGTGCATCAGCCGGGGGCCTTCAACCTCTTGAGGATTTCTTCAGAGCGGCAGACCCTGAGGCAGGACACGCTTACGTGGTGGTGCAGCATCTGTCTCCAGACTTCAAAAGTCTGATGAGTGAATTACTCAGCAGGCAAACCTCTATGCCTGTATATCGCGTTGAAGACGGCATGCGGGTGCAGGCTAACTCGGTATATCTGATTCCGCCCCGCACTGATCTGACAATCAACGGCGAAACACTCCACCTGGCTGATCACTCGGTATCTCAAGCTACTGGTGCTCACTTTCCAATTGACGTTTTTTTTCGTTCACTCGCGCAGTCCAGCGGTAACAAATCGATCGGTATTATATTATCTGGTACCGGTAGCGATGGCTCACGTGGCATAAGGGCTATTGATGAAGCTGGCGGATTGGTATTAGTGCAGGACCCCGCAACCGCACAATTCGATGGTATGCCTAACGCTGCTCGCGTCACAGGTACACCACTACAACTCTTGCCGCCAGATGAGCTCGCTTTACTGGTCAATGGACTGATGAGCGAACACGGACCGAGGCATCTGCCAGTTGAGAGCGCCACGCCGCTAAGCAAGATGGAAGAAATTCTCGCGCTAATATCAGCCGAAGTCGATAACAACTTTTCAGCGTACAAACTGAAAACGCTGAGCAGGCGAGTGCAACGAAGAAGACTTATCACCGGCGTAGAGACTCTTCAGGACTACAATGACTTACTTGAAGAATCCAGAGACGAACGCAAGCTGCTGGCCGCGGACCTGCTGATTCAGGTGACCAATTTTTTTCGTGATGAAGCGGCATGGAATTACCTGAGAGATAAAGCACTGCCGCAGCTAATTGCATCAATACCGGAGGAAGACCAACTGAGGATTTGGGTCTCCGCCTGCTCTACCGGTGAAGAAGCCTATACCATGGCCATGGTGGCGCGCGAAGCGCTGGAGGATGCTGGTCGCACCTCCCAGACACTGAAAATATTTGCCACTGACGTAGACCCGGAGGTTCTGACTCGTGCTGCAGCTGGTATATACCCGCAAAGTATTGTCGCCGACGTACCTTCAGAGATGTTAAAGAAGTATTTTTCTGCAGATGGTGACAACTATGTTGCCTCCAGAAGGCTGCGCGAGATGATTATCTTCGCCCCGCATAACATGTTGTTCGATGCACCTTTCACGCGCACGCATCTTGTGAGTTGCAGAAACGCGCTCATCTATTTACAACCGGAGGCACAAACACGCGTTATCTCGATGATGCACTTTTCACTGATTCCCAATGGCGTTTTGTTTCTTGGTGCATCAGAAACCATCGGTTCCCTGGAAAGTGAATTCAAAACACTCGACCGACAGTGGTGTATCTTCACAAAAATCAGGGACTCACGGGTCCCCATTGAATCAAACTTTAGAACTCGCAACATCGAGCCCGCCGTTAACAAGAAATGGCGCACCTCTCGTACCCCGACGACCCGGGTGTCAACAACCGAATCCATCACTCGCGAAGTGCTCCAGGCAATCGCCACAGAGCGAAGCTGGGTTTGTTTAGTATGCGATGGACACCACAACGTGATGCACACCCTGGGTAACAGCACAAAATACTTACGCATTCCACAAGGCGACTTAACCCCGGAAGCATCGCGTCTGGTACCGGATCGTCTGGCCATGCCGCTGCGTGCTTCGCTGCACCGAGCACAACGAGAACGTAAAACGATCAACCACAACGGCATCAGCTGTGAAGAATTGGAATCACCAGTGGACCTGCAGGTGATTTATCGACCGACTACCCGCGCCACCCCCGAAATGTACATTGTCGTGCTCTCTACTGCGGAGGCGAGACTGACGACCGACGCTGATCCTGATGACAGTAGTCTCGCAAATGTTACCTCACAGCAAATGACAGATCTTGAGTATGAGCTACATCAAACTCGAGAGAACCTGCAAGAGACGATCGAGGAACTCGAAACCACAAATGAGGAACAACAAGCTACCAACGAGCAGCTCACTGCTGCAAATGAGGAACTGCAGAGCACCAACGAGGAGCTTCACTCTGTCAATGAAGAACTTTATACAGTCAACGCGGAGTATCAACAAAAGATAACCGAACTAACCGAAGTCACTAATGATATTGACAACCTGTTGGAAAGCACAGATATCGGCGTCGTATTTCTGGATAATTCGCTCAAAATCCGGAAATTTACACCAGCTGCCACTCGTGATGTGCATTTAATGTCAGCCGACATCGGCAGACCTTTTGATGACCTTAGCTATAATTTCGACTATCCGGAGCTCAATTCAGATCTGCGTCGGGTGCTGTCACTGGGGGAAGCAATAGAGCGGGAAGTTGAATCAAACCAGTCTGACTTTCTACTGGTTAGAATTCACCCTTACCGGGCTGGTAGTGAGCTTACGGTTGGCATCGTTGTTACCTTTGTCAACATATCAGAGCTCAAACGTGTGGAAGACGCGCTTGCTCAAGTGGAAACACGCTACAGGCATTTGTTTCAATCAGAAATGTTCGGAATCATTCTCGGTAATCTGTATGAAAGAAAAATCATTGATGCCAATGAATCCTATCTCAATCTGCTGCAGTTATCCCGTACTGACCTGCCGCTAAGTCAACAATCAGTTTACGCTGATAGCGAACAGGAAAAACTTGAAAGAACAATGCGGGAGCTGGAGATTTCGGGTACAACAGCTCCCGCCCCGGTACTTTTGAAAAAGGCTGATGACACTTTTGTACCTGTGATCATAGGCCAGACTCTGATCAGTGAGTCAGAAGGCACCTATGTTGGCTTTGTCCTCGCGACTGAAGAGTTATCTGATCAAGCAGGATTAAGATTACAGGAAAAAGCCCATGAGCTTGAAAATGTAAGGAACAATCTTCAGCAATTTGCTTATATATCATCTCATCAATTGCAGGAACCACTTCGGGCTGTCACCGGCTTTACGCAGTTGTTATCTGACGGCTATCAAAAGCAACTAGATGAAAAAGGCCTGGCTTACATTGATTCGATCAAAAACGGCGCAACCCAGCTTTCAGGTATTGTGGAAGATCTTCTGTTGTTTTCGCGAGTGCATACCCACGCCGGTCCAATGGAATGGTTTGATCTGGGTAAAGTCGTTACTAAAGTGTTAAAGCAACTTTCACCTGAAATAAAGGAAAGTAATGCAAAAATAACAACAGCCAACCTGCCAGAGATATACGCAGAATCTGCACAAATTAAGCAACTTTTTACTTCTCTGCTGCAAAATGCAATCAAGTTCAGGAGTGAAAGAGTACCTGAGGTAAAAATCAGTTCTCGTCAGGTCGACAACTACTGGGAGTTCTCTATAAAAGACAATGGTATTGGTATCGCCTCGCAGAACCACGAGCGCGTGTTTGTCATGTTTCAGCAACTCGATTCCAAAGACGCCTCAGCGACTCGAGGTATAGGTTTGGCAATCTGTCAACGAATAGTTGAACGCCACTACGGTAATATCTGGATTGAAAGTGAACCGAGTGTCGGCACGACAATTCACTTTCGCCTGCCTCACCGACAGCACCAAGCCTAAATCTGGTGCTGTTAGCAATGAATGCCATTAACTTATATGCTTAGTTACGCTATCCGGCTTGAAGATTTTGATTGAAACTTATTAAGTTACTGTGCAAATCTTTTGATGGAGCAACAACAGCGAGTTTATCGCTGCAATGCAACAGTGTATTTTTAATGGCGTATTCGCCCACCGGCTCACTCAGCAAGTATCCCTGTACCATGCCACAGCCGATAGAACGCAGGAATTGCAGTTGTTCTTTGTTCTCTACGCCTTCTGATACGACCTCTATTCCCAGGTCACGCGCCATCGACACAATAGCCTTTGCAATCGAACAATCATCTGAGTCATACGGCAAGCCATGCACGAACGACTGGTCAATTTTGATACGGGAAATTGGTAACCGGTGTAAGCGACTGAATGAGGAGTAACCGGTACCAAAATCATCTATCGCCAACTGAATGCCCAGATCACGTAGCTCACTCATCACAACCATACTTCTCTGGTCATCATCGAAAAGTGCATTTTCTGTCACCTCTAATTCGAGAAAATGTGGATCCAGACCAGTCATTTTCAGTGTCTCGGTCAATTCTGAAACTATCCCTGGTTGCGCAAATTGTTTCGGCGATATGTTCACGGACAAGCGTAGTTTGTCAAAACCCTGCGAGTGTAACTCTACAACCTGCTGGCAAGCCCGCTCGAGGATCCAGGACCCAAGCTGCTCAATAGCGCCACATTCCTCGGCTACACCGATAAACTCCGAGGGTGACACGAGTCCACGTTGTGGGTGGTGCCAACGTGCCAATGCCTCCACCCCTAACGCTTCGCCGCTGTGGATATCACAAATCGGTTGAAACCAGACATCGAATTGTTCGCTTTTTATGCCTGCCCGCAAATCAGTTTCGAGGCGGAATCTGCGGGTCAGCTCAGAGCTAAGACTCTGGGTAAAAAATCGGAAGCAGTTCCTTCCAGATGTTTTCGCACGGTACATGGCGGCGTCGGCAAATTTAACCAACTCTTTACTATGAGTTGTGTCTGTGGGATAGACACACACACCAATACTTCCGGCGGTGCAAGCTTCATGTCTACCGAGATTGTAAGGAGCGGCCAGTGCTACTCTTATTGACTCGCAAATCTCCTCAACTGTTGATAGATCCTGAATACCGTTGAGAATTACACTGAATTCATCTCCACCGAGTCGAGCAACAAGATCTCCTTCACGCACTGCTGATCTTAGCCGATTCGCAGTCTCACACAGTAGCTCATCGCCCGCATCATGACCGAGTGAATCGTTAATAAACTTAAAGCGATCAAGGTCGAGCATCAACACAGCTACCTTGCTTGCACCCCGTCTCGCATTAATAATTGCCTCTTCCAGCGCGTCACTGAATTTTCGTCGGTTCGGCAAGTCGGTCAACGGATCGTGTGACGCTATGTGTTGCAAGTAATCTCTCGCGTTGCGCAATTGATCCTCTGCGGCATGATGTTCAGTAATATCCATCATAGCAATCAGACAGTTGAAGCCACGTTGGGTTTGATTCCTCACCGGATGAAAATAGAGCATGACCGGTGTTGTCTGCCCGTGCGTTATCATCCGGACCTGCAACTTGCACTCCGTACCGTTGGTTACTTTATCGACTTCGTGTTGGAGTTGATCTCTGTCATCAGGCGAGAGATAAACCGGAAACGGAGTGCGGGTGATTTGATAGGGTCGTTTACCCAGAAGATGAGCACCAGACGGATTCACTTCCAGAATTTGAAGAAACTCATCCACAATCAGATAACCAATCGGGGCTGATTCAAACAAGCTCTTGTACTTGCTGTGGTCGCTGCGCAGACACGCTATCTCAGACCGATACCGATCCAACTCAACAGACTGTATATGCAATTCTTCTCGCAAGCCCTGGAGCTCTATCTCCGAGTACTTGAGCTCTGACCGGAGCTGATCTTGATTAAGGTCAGGAGAGACCGTTGACCTGTGATCGTTAATAAAATTACGCTTGAAACAAGTGTCGACTAAGTTATTGTTGTTAACTGCTGATTGCATCAACGGCCTCGGTGAGTAGCGTTTAAAGAGGGCTGTCAAAATTGCAAAAAGTATGCGCAAAAAATCATATTGTCGACTTTTTACAACATTAGGATAACTCATATAACTGGTAGTACGAAAACATTTGTTTCATGTACTGCGGGTTATAATAATTGTGTGTTTACAAACTGCCGTATCGTCCGGTTTTATAAATACAGTTGGTTTGTGTCTTACAGGAACCAAAGATTCAATGAGTTAAAAATTCAACAGTTTTCCATTGCCTTAATCATAATAATTATTGTCGATATCTGATTTAGCTAATACTAATTTTGTAGTATCTTGCACGCGAAACTACTGCTCCACGTTATGTGAAATAGAAAACGTAAGGCTAAGGATTATACTGCCATTTAATTGCCATTCAGTTTTAGCTATTGTGACACGATCTCTTGTCATACAGGGGTAAACTGGACAAATGCTGGTGATATGCACTATCACTTATTACTACTCTTCATTTAAAATAAAAGTTGCACACCTATCAGCAATCATCATGGTTGGCGCATTGGTATTTCCCGATATCAAAGCCGGCATCACAGAACAATCAGCAACACGCAGGTTCTCTGCCCCGCGCACCCTTAACTCAGGGTCGAGTACCGAGTCTGCCTGCCCGCCCATTGCACAGGTGCCTGCCGGGTGAAAAATGGTTCTGGCTTGCGCTCGTATAGCCTCGTCAAACGTATTTGAACCGTGCATTGTACTTACGTTTGCACCTGGCCATATCTCATCACCGACTATCTCCCGTAACGGTGACTGTGTGAAGATTTCTTGAGCAATACGAACACCCCGACGCAATGTGTCAAAGTCTGCCCCGGTATCGAGCGCTTTTGATTCAAAGAATGGTGCGTCGGAAGCCTTGGAAGATTTTAAGCCGAGCCTGCTACGGGATGTAGGACGCATAGTCATGGGATGAATTTGAACCGCATGGCATGACATAGGTGGAGATCCAGGTGCACCAGGGGCAAACGGTGCGATGTTAAACTGGACATCAGGACGACCACCACCCGAGGTATCAACACAAGCTCCGGCGTCGAGCAAATTTGATGTTAGCAAGCCACGCCTGGCTGCAAAATAACTGATGCCATGCTTTAACGCCTGGAACCCTTTGTCCGCACCATACAAACCGTTAACGCCTTTTAGTTCGCGCGTAACCGGTGTTCCTACGTGATCTTGATAATTACGCCCAACGTTTGGTGATTCACTAATGAGCTTGATGCCATGCTTACTCAACTGATCTTTTGGCCCCACGCCCGAGAGCATTAACAATTTCGGGCTTTGGAAACTACCTGCAGTTAGTATGATTTCTGATCGCGCATGTATCACATGCTCACTGCCATCATCATGCCTGGCCTCCAGAGATACTGCACGTTTATCCTTAAAGCGTATGCGCTCAGCTAAAAGATTGGTCTCAAGCGTTAGATTTGCTCTGTGCAACTCTGGCTTTAAAAAGCAATGCGCAGATGACTGACGCTGGCCATCCAGTGCTGTTACCTGATACCACCCTACCCCTTCCTGGCTGGCACCATTAAAGTCGTTTGAGGGAGATATACCGGCATTAACAGCTGCTTCAATCACCGCTTGCGACACCGGGTGCGCAGGGGTTGGATCGGCAACACATAACTTGCCGTCATTACCGTGAAACTCATTTGTTAATCGCTGATTGTTTTCCTGCTTGATAAATACTGGCAGAACATCTTTATATGACCAGCCTTTGCAACCATAGCGGGTAGCCCAATCGTCATAATCCTGCGGCTGGCCACGCATGTAGATCATACCGTTGACCGATGAACCTCCACCGAGCACGCGTCCCTGGGGTACCGGATAATGCGCTCCATCAAGTGACGGATCAGCTTCCGACAATATTGCTTCTGCGTCCTGGCTTTGCAGGGCTTTGAAGAATGTTGCCGGAATGTGTATCCAGCGATTAGAGTCAGACCTGCCTCGCTCAACTAATACGACTGTTTTACCGCTGCTCGCAGCTAATCGCCCTGCGAGTACACAACCTGCAGCACCGCCGCCAACGACAACATAATCATAGGTTGACTCAATCATCTTTGGCTCTTCGCATTCAACGAGTATATGTCTGTGTAGGGGAAGTCTGAGCCCAATGTTCGCAACCCCTCTTCCATTTTAAGGTCAAATTTTTCTAACTGCTCAGTATTAAACAGAGCAGCGCCGTCACCACTCTGGCCTTTACGAATAATTGAACCATCGACATCAGTCCACATTGACTGCGGTGCTGGAAAAAATCGGTTATTGATTGACTTCATCTCTTTAAAGGATGTCTTTGCTACAACGCGTTCTAAAGCATCCTCTGTTAAATCAATATCCAGAAAGGCAGCAATTTTCTTTATCGATTCGATCGGGGAGTCTTTTAGTTCATCAAAAAGTAGAAAAAGCACATTCGGGCGGTGACGCATTTTATACCACGAAGCAGTAAAAGCATCCCATCGACCAAACGGCGCATCCTTTGAAACCATATGATCAAGCCAGACAGCTGGTGGAGGTGTGCCGGGACCAAATATTAATGATTGATAATAATAGTAGCCTGATGCAGCGCAATCTTTCGGGTCACGAGTTACTGCAATGTATTTTGCGTGATCATTAACAGGCACCTTGGTTGCGGGTAAATGGGTTTTGATGACTCGGCGCCCGGTTAATGTCTGATAGGCTGATTTGTCAAACAAGTTCATCCAGAACCTGGGTTGTGCAGCATCAGGCCATGGCATGATATCTTGAATATGGTCAAAATCCCCCTCACCTTTTTCACTGATTTGATAGCACATGTACATCAGCAAATTCGTACCTGCTTTAAAATAGGCTGCAGCGAAGACGTCATTCTTTACTGGCGTATAACCATCGAATGCGGTATCAGCATGTTGATTCATACGCGATGCGACTTGCTTCAATCGCTGCAGGTACACCGGGCGGTTCAACACACTGTGAGCGAATTTATATGTCCATTTGACAGGTATCCATGCAATGGGCGCAAGCCAACGCTGCTTTGCGGTCATCGCATCGGACACCTTGCGGCGTAACTGCCTGGCACTTTCTACACTCCACAAAGTAGTTCCGCTTTGCAGTCCCGTTTTATGAGATTTATGCTTACGGGGTAACAATGTCGAACCATAAATCGAACGTGTCGTGTAGGTCCAGCCAGGCTTGCACTGCATCTCTATCACCGGCGATCTTGATCCCACCTTCCTCTGCCTCTGCCTCTGCAAGTGTAGTTTTACCACCCACTAACGCTTCCAGCTGAGTCTGAGGAAGACTAATAGTGGCATCAGCAGTCTCTGACTGATGCCCGATACGCGTAAACTCTGTTTGCCTGATAACACCAACGCAAGCAGCTTGTCCTGCAATAATGAAATTCAGCGTTACGTTAACATTGCGAGCACGTTCAGGATTCAGGCGTACCGCATAGGCATCGAACCAGTCGGCAAGAGTCAACGTTGCTGCCAAGTCTTCGTTACGACCACCTGCCATGGGAATAACAGTGACACCTTCTTCGAGTTCTTTTGCACCTGTTAAGTAGACGTTGCGCATTATTCCTGACTCGCACCGATATCCTTGATGTCGGTAGACCTGGGCAAGGAGAGAGCGAGCCTGCTCGCAATCATCGTTACTAAACACCAGGTGGTTAAGTAGAACCGCAGCCCATTGCAATTGATCTTTTTTGATTGCCGATTGTGCTTGAACGATAACGTTGTCAACCCCGCCGATGGCATCGACCATATGCTGACCTAATTGAGTTGGTGGCAACGGCTCCAGATTGACCGGACGGCCATCAAAGAAGCCATAGTAATATTGGTAAACAGCTCGTGCATTAAACCCGAGCGTGCCGTAGTACCCTCTTGCATGAAACTTATGCGATAGCCATTCGGGCTCAGAAATCAAGTCTGCTATTTCACCAGGTGTGTGGCCAAGGTTTGCCAGTCGCAGCGTTCGATCGTGCGTGTACTTGTAGATATCTCTCTGCTCCTCCATATACAGAAGCACTTGCTCCCTGCCCCATACCGGCCAGTTGTGCGAATTCATTAAGATATCGGTATCTGAAGCAAACAGACTGATTGCTTCATCTATTGTTCTCGCCCACAACAAGGCATCGCGCACCTGGGCACCGCGTGGGGGCAATATATTGTGCATGGTTTGAGTACAAACCTCTGCCATGCACAGTACTCGCTGCTCAGGAAGAAAGAACGTAAACTCTGCCGGTGCTTCAGTACCGGACGCCATCTGAAAGACGAAACGAACGCCATCAATTAAAACCTCTTCGCCTGTTGCGTGCACATAATGTGTAGGCTTAACAAACGTGCGCCGACCTTTAGCAACCGTTTTACCTATTCCTCCATCAACGACGCCAGTGGCACTCGCGCCAAGCGTAATACCGAACTGATATATCGCACGCCGCGACGTATGATTGCCACCGAGCACCCCTTCTGAGGCAGCATATTGCATAAATTCAGCAGGCGCATAGATAGGCGGATAGTTGTTCGGGTCATCACCCGTGACACCTTTGAGGCCACCAAAGTGATCGGGATGCGTATGAGTGATAACAATGGCACTTACAGGTTGATGGCCCAAAGCGTCGTTTACCATCTTAAGTGCTGCTTCAGATGTTTCTCGCGACATTAAAGGGTCTATGAGGATCCATCCAGTTTGCCCCTGAACGACAGACATATTAGCGTAGTCACATGCGCGGGCTTGCCAAACACCTGATGTCACCTCAAACAGACCGGATATTTTATTCAGTTGTGCCATACGCCATAGCGAAGGATTAACCGTTTCCGGGCAATCAGCATCCAGGAAATCGAAATCAGCTATGTCCCAGGCAACTCGACCATCCGGAGCTGCTATTCCACCTTGCGGAAGACTGGCTATGTGTCCTTTAGTCGCCGCCGCGAAATCGCCCGCGTCCTGCAAGGGTAAAGCAGCAACACTTGCCTTGTTTGCAGCCAGGGTTTGCTTTTGTAAGACATCTGTTAATGGCTTTTGCGTATCCATAAAAACAATCCCGGGCTTATAAAGCGCGCTTTAAATTACAGCCTAATCGTATTCGTACACAGGCGCCCACTGCTCACCCCATGCGTCTTTCCAAAACGCGCTTCTCATGGAGTTTTGAATTGGCTGACCACCTGCCCACAGATCAGCTTCCTTGCGCACATGCTCACAGAAAAAATCCATCAACATACTGCCAAGCTCTTGCTCTATCGCTTGGTATTGTTCATTACCTGATAAATTGGTTGTCTCTTGCGGGTCATTCTCAACGTCATATAACTCATCGCCCAGGTCTTCATTCGATGATCCGTCGAAACGTTTAAACAACACCCACTTTTGGGTGCGTATAACACGCGTTTCTTCCTGTTCTGAATAAACAGCATCATCCCCCCAGTCCGCTGGCACATCTCCTTTTAAAACCGGCATAAGGTTACGACTGGGAAGATTACCGTGCAATTCATTTCCCGTTACGCCTGCATGATCCAAAATGGTTGCATATAAATCCATATTTGAAACCATAAGTTTTGAGGTCTGTGCCTTTTCAATGACTCCGGGCTGTTTAATAATTAGCGGAATTGAATGAGATGCGTGGTGAAGGTTAGAGGGAAAACTTGCACCGCCATGCCCCCAGAAACCGTGTTGCCCGACTGACAGACCATGATCAGTTGTGAAGATCAGCAACGTATTGTCGTCTATAGCCAGTTCTTCAAGTGATGCCATGATCTCTCCGACCCCATCATCGACCATGGATACTTGAGAGTAGTAATTTCGCAGCGTTGGTAAGTCGTTGGGTGCTCGCATCAGCATCGAAAAATCAAGATCTGTTGTAGATTCCGATTGCACCCTCAGAAACCCTTCGACTGCCTTTTTGCTCAGAGCTTCCCGTGGAATCGAATCCATCGGACAGTTTTTATATCGATTGGTGTGGCGGTTCTCGTCGGTTGCTTTGGTCGCCGGCCAATGACCGTAAGGAGCGGGATAAGGTAAGAATAGAAAAAACGGGTTATCAGCAGCTACTTGCTGCGTCATAAAATCCCTGGCTTTTTCAGTGAAAAAATCAACCGAGTGCCCCGGTTGTTCGTAAACTTCTCCATTGTCAAAAATGCGATTACGGTAAAAGCTACGTACATGGCCATCTTCAAGTGTTACCCAGTGATCAAAACCCTCAGCAGGCGTTGTTGGTTCTCCCAGATGGTATTTGCCGACCAAAGCGGTGGTATAACCATCGTCTTTGAGTAAGCCCGGCAAAGTTTGCATACCGTTTAACGCATGCCATCCCTGGGGCCATTCATGCATATTTCTGTCATCTATCCATGAGTGAACGCCATGTTGCGACGGCAGTGCTCCTGTGAGTACAGATGCTCTGCACGGTGAGCAAAACGCATTGGGGCAAAACGCGTTTTCAAACTTCATTCCCTCGCTGGCAAGACGATCCAGGTTGGGGGTATAGACTTCTTTGTTGCCGTAACAAGCCAGTGTGGACGCTTGTTGGTTGTCGGTAAAAATTAAAACAATATTCGGCTTTTTATTCATTGTTATATCTGTTCTATTGAGATTGTTTGTAGTGCTAATTATTAAGGCCCATATAAGCACAAGCTGCCTGCTTTAATGCGCCTCTCAACGAGTCATCTTTGGTTGAAAAAACGTGGTAATCGTTAATCAGGTCGTTCTGTAACGAGCCTGCAATAAGTTGAAAACAAAAGCGGCACTGGATATTGGTTTCTTCCACCGTGTTCGCTGGAAATGCATCCGCCAGGTGTTGCTGCATTGTTTCAACCAGTTTTAGTGCAGAACGTCGCATAGGTGCCCAGGGGTCATCCGGCTCTAGTATTAAAACAAATGATTCTCTTAATACGCCACGATATGGTCCGATAAAGATATCTACCAACAGATCGACCAGTTTTTCTATTGTCTCGCGGGCATCACAGCCTTTTAACAATTCAACAGTGAACCGTTCAGCTGCCAGCTGATCGTTTGCCTCAATGGCAGCAACTCTCAATGCACGGAAGAAAGCATCCTTGTCTTCAAAGCGGGTGTAAAAAGCGCCGACTGAGTGCCCTCCTCTATTGCAAAGATTAGCAACCGTTAAGTCCCTTAGCCGGATATCGTTGAGGGCATCAACACCGACATTAATAAAGCTGTCTCTAATGCGCACGCTGCGCTTTTGGGTAGCCGCAAATACCCCCGGGATATCTGCGTTAATAGAGATCACAACTGACTGACCAATATCGACTTCGGGTTTGAACACAGGATTTCCTGAATAACTTTTAACGCCAAGCGGGACGGGTGCAAATAAGAATACCGATTCTTTTTTATTGACACAACTGCGGCCCAAATCGTATTCTCAAGCTCTGCTCACCGGGTCTTTAACAAAAAAAGACAGCGATTGCCCTGGTGTAAAAACAGCCTTCTGGAGGATAAAAATGAATAGACGCGCACTGCTATCCACTACATTTTCAGCACTACTTTTAAGTGCCGCATTGCCCGGGCAAGCACTGGCTGAAACCACCAAAATTCGCATTGCAAACTGGTTGCCACCAGTGCATCACATGACCACAACCCTCAGAGCCTGGGCCGATGAACTCGAATCCGCTTCTAATGGAGAGCTTGAAGTAGAGGTGATGTCTGCACCATTGGCCAAGCCCAATGGTCAATATGATTTAGCAAAAAATGGCATTGTGGATATCGCTTATTCGGTTGCCGCTTATCATCCCAAACGTTTTTGGAAATTAATGGCGGTTGAAACTCCGTTTGCAGCACCTACTGCGGAGAAAGCCGGAGTCGCTGCGTGGCAATGGTATGAAAAACATGGCTTTATGGCGGAAGATACCAAGGACACCAAGCTACTCGCACTGTTCGCACATGCACCGCACTTGTATCACAGCACAAAGCCACTCACATCACTGGCTGATTTTAAAAACAAAAAGATTCGGGTTGGCGGTAACGGCGTGAAGATCGCAGAGATGATCGGAGCTGTGCCGGTTAGCATGCCGCCCGGTCAAACAAATGAGGCGATGTCTAAGGGTACCATTGACGTTTCCCAATTCCCGTGGGAATCCGTCAAGGGATTTAAGCTTGCGGACGTTTCATCCCACCATATGGTAGTGCCCGGTGGTACCTATGCCGGTATTTTCTATTTGACCATGAGTCCAAAAACATGGGAGAGACTATCCGACTCGCAAAAAGCGGCAGTCACAAAGGTTTCAGGTGAATGGGGTTCGCGTTTCATTTCGCAGAAGTGGGACGAGGTTGAGCAGTCTGGCATTGATGCCGCAACAGCTGCTGGCAATGTGATTACCACCATGTCTGATGCAGACGTGGCGCAGCTTAAAGAGCTGATTCAACCGATCACTGAAGAGTGGGTAGACAAAGCCAACAGTGAAGGACTGGACGGCACAGCACTCCTTGAAGACTACTATTCAACGGTCTCTAATTTGAAGTAGAAATTCCCGCTGCCATCGCGACGGTGTAAATTGCTACAAAGTATCGCTTCCGCAATCCGCCGAGCTGCTGCTGTGCTCGGATGGTTGGCGTCAATCACTCTCATCGCCATTATGGCAATGACGTTTGTGGATGTGATCGGACGAACGTTCTTTGGACGAGCGTTAGTAGGTACGGTAGAGACCGTTGAGCTGTTGATGGGCGTGTTGGTGTTCAGCGGACTTGCCATAACTGAGGTTCGTGGTAAGCATATAGCGGTAGAGACCTTTCAGGCGTTATTTCCCAAACCAGTAAAGCGCATTTCTATTGTGGTTAATTTGTTGTTGGCTGTCTGTATTACTGCACTACTTGCCCGGCAATTACTGATTAAAACCTTTGAGATATTCGAAGAACAGGAATACACCCAGATACTTGAAATACCCTACTGGCCGACGTCGATAATCATGACTGCAGGCATAGTGCTTTTTCTTATTGTGCTGGTGATGCATCTGATAGAAGCGGTGTTCAAGCCTCACGTTAATGAGGATCATCAGGCCACTTCCAAGTAATGGCTTCGTTAAACTAATGGCCATCGAAGTCTTAGTTCCTCTGGTATTTGTATCACTATTTCTGTTGCTGATACTGGGGGCGCATCTTGGCCTTGCTATGTCTGCCGTCGCCATTGTCGGCACGGGCCTGATTATCGGGATGGACGGCGCTTTGTCATTGGCGGGCTTGTCAGTATATGAGTCCGCACTGAGTTTTGATTTAAGTGTGATCCCGTTATTTGTACTCATGGGCACCTTTGCATCAAAGTCAGGCATATCTTCTGATTTGTTCACCGCTTTTAATACCTGGTTACACAAACGTCGGGGCGGATTGGCACATGCGAGTATTGCCGCCTGTGCGGCCTTTGGTGCTGTATGTGGATCGTCACTGGCAACCGCTGCGACAATGGGGCAAGTCGCCCTGCCCGAGATGCAACGCTATGGCTATAGTGGCAAACTGGCAACCGGCAGTGTGGCGGCAGGCGGCACGATTGGAATTTTGATTCCACCCAGTGTCATCATGCTTATCTATGGAATACTTACCGAAACCAGTGTGGGTGACTTATTCTTAGCCGGCATTATTCCAGGTCTCTTACTCACTCTGTTTTTTATGATAACCGTGGTGTTAGTTACACGGCTTGATCCCAATGCTGCTCCGACGATAACGGAGTTACCAGAGGACCATTTTGAAGGTTCTGCGTTTTCTAAAGTCTGGCCGACGCTGCTGCTATTTGTTCTGGTGATCGGCGGTATCTACAGTGGTGTATTCACTCCCACGGAGGCAGCGGGTTTTGGTGCAGTGGGAGCGCTGGTCATTGGAGTTCTGATGCGACGCCTTAACTGGCAACTGATTAGCGAATCATTGACGGACTCTGTGCAAACCACGTCAATGATTTTTTTGATCTTGATTGGTGCTATTCTATTTTCGGCTTTTCTGTCACTCAGCGGCACACCGGCTCTGATGGGTGAATGGGTAGTTGGACTTTCACTATCACCGCTGATGACCATTGCCCTGATTGTGGTCATCTATATTTTGCTCGGCGCTTTCCTCGACACCATGGCAATGATCATCCTGTCTGTACCTATCTTCTTTCCAATTGTGATGAACATGGGATATGACCCGGTGTGGTTCGGTGTGCTGGTGGTATTGGTGGTAGAGTTGGCACTAATTACACCACCCATGGGGATTAATGTTTTTGTTATCAAAGGCATATCGAATGACGTGCCGTTGTCACAAGTATTTTTAGGTGTTCTGCCGTTTTGCATTGCTCTGCTGGCTATGATCGTTCTGGTCATTGCCATGCCTGAAGTGGTAACGTTTCTGCCACAGCTGGCAAATTAATTCCCGCTATTGTTGCGTTTTCTAATGGCCAAAGCAGACTAAACCAGTTGTGAAAATTTAACGGCTAATACTTGCCTCGCTTAGCTATAATCACGCTCAGTGCTGGAGCCCCGCCACTCAATCATTCGGGGTTTTACGGTTAGAGGTATTGCAGTACCTGGTAATGGATGTCTGATAGGGAGCACTCCGAGCCGCCGTTGAGTCCGAATTTTTATGTTCGACCCATGCGCGTTCGATTGTATAAAATTCGAGTAAAAAGAATGCATAAAACTAGTACTAGGCCTTCCATCCATGCTGATTTATCAGCTGCAAAGCAAATAATAGATGCAGTGCAACTATTTCCATCCGAGCTATTGGACGACATGTTCTGCGCCAGTTCAAATGACTCGGCGCAGAGTGAATTTTGGCTCACCTTTGACGACGGCTCAACTGTAGCAATCGCTTACTGTGCTCCTGAAGCTATGGCCGATGGTACGTGGAATCTTTTATTAATTGCCGTACATCCCGATCGCCAGGGTGAAGGCATCGGCACTCAGGTAATGTCTTATGTTGAAGAGAAGCTATCATCTAAGGGCGTTCGTATTTTGTTGGTTGAAACATCCGGCACCGACGACTTCAGAAGAACCAGAGCATTCTACTCGAAGCTCGGTTATAACGAAGAAGCTCGGATACGCGAATACTATGGTGTTGGGGACGACAAAATAGTTTTTCACAAATACCTTTAGCATGTGAAATAGAGCGGCCCATTGTTTCTGATTGACTTCTTCAAATAGAAGAACGACAAAGATCAGCTCTGGAGGCCATTCGTGCGGCAGACGCGGTCGAGCTCTGATTTCTTTAATCGCATGTTGCCTCAGGTATTGGCGAGGTAAATTACGCCGTCACGGGCATCGTTCTAATAAACGCTGAAACTGACACAAGCTTTAGATATTACCAGATGTAGAATTTCAGAACTCCTGTGGTAAGACGGCGACCATCCTTGTGCAACAGGGCCGAAGATGCTGGCAGGTACGGCAATAAGATTATTGAGTAAGCGTAGAATAAATATGAAAGAAGAAGATATCTCACGCGTTATAGAGATGGCCTGGGAAGACCGCACACCGTTTGAAGCGATAAATCGATTATACGGATTGTCGGAACCTGAGGTAATCAAGCTTATGCGTCGCTCGCTGAGTACGCGTAGTTTTAAATCGTGGCGTGAACGTGTATCAGGCAGGCAAACTAAACACGAAAAAGTGAGAAATCCCAATGTAGTCCGCGGCTACTGCCCTACACAATATAAGCCTAAATCCCGGTAGTCTTTTTACCGACCCTACTCCAACTGATCGCCGACAAGCACTGTGCGAAGTAGTCATGAATATTGATGAGATTAGATTGGCCGCTAATAAAATGAGCGGGCTGGAACTCTGGTCGTATTATCTTCATGTTGGGCTGTATACATGTTCTTCGCTGGTATTTATATTGCCAGATGATACTGTTTTCCATCACGCATGGGCTAACTTAACGCCTATCGCCGCGATTACCAGTCCGATTAGATCCAGGCTTGTAAGTGATTCCCCGAAAGCAAAATATGCCATGATCATTGTTGCCGGCACCGTAAGATAAGTCAGGCTCGCTACCTGTGTTGCCGGGCGATATTTGAGTAAAAACCAAAACATACCTGCCCCTCCTAATGAGACGGCAAACGATAACCATAGCAAAACAGCTACTAGCTCAACGTGCCAGACGATCATTGAGTCACCCACCAACAATGCGGGAATACTTAACACAATTGAACTTGCAGTACACTGCAAGGCCAGATTCAATGTCAGTGGTAACTGGCTGTTGGTTGCTTCTATATCCAACTTCTGCTGGTGCAGACATGCCACGGTCAAACAACCCACACTGGTGAGTAGCATCAGATAGGCCGTAGCGTTACCACCAATCACCATCCCATTGAATGATATAAATAAAACCGACGCGAATCCGATCAGTAATCCTATCCACTGGCGTTTTTCGATTTTCTGTCCCAATGCGCGACGCGATGCGACACCGGTTATGATGGGTTGCAATCCACCGATTAGTGCTGCAGAACCTGCTGTCGCCCCCAGGGTGAAAGCAGCCCACAATGTTGATACATGAAGCGCATGTGCCAAAGTACCGATTAGTGATACCTCACCTAGTAAGCTCCAGCTGATGCCTTTGTTACCATAAAGCACCACACAAATAGCCATCAACACGATGGCCACCAACGCGTAACGCAAAAACAATAATGTATATGGATCAACATGCACCAATCCATATTTGGAGCCAATGAATCCGGAGCTCCAGAGCACCACAAACCCAGCTTGTGCTATTAGGATTTTACTTGGGGTTTCAGTCATTTGTATGACTGGGCTCACCAGTTCCAAATAACAACGTCTGAGCTTGCATCATCAGGACTGCTGATAGCGCATTATTATCAATCAGTTTAGCCAGTCTGGCCTGACGAACAAGCTCTATAAACTCTTGTTTATCTCCTTCTTTTTCTTCAACCTCGGCGGACTCCACATAGGGTTCAGTCCGGCCGTGTAGTGGCGCCCCATCTATTTCAATAACACCTGGTTGCTCTGCAAATGTACTCTGAACTACCTGGTATACCTTTTCCGGTCCGACACCGTCTAAAGCAGCAGCAGCCTGCGGTGACTTTGTAATCTGAGAAACACTGGTAGCGAAGGAACCCGACTGGGAACAAGTCATCAGTAGCATAACGACTGCAATGCTGCACATGCCAATGGACCAGGTCCGGGGTTCTTCAAATTTGCGAATAGCTAAAAGATGGATTGGCATATTGTTCAAGCCTGTGTTCGCTAATGTAGTAAACCAATTTCACTAATAGGTACTATTCGGGAGGCATATGGTTCACTGGCAGGCAGGTTTTACGAATTGTTTACATGTGTCAGCCTATCCGGTAACTATCTACAGATACTCTCGATCCATAAATAGCACTGTTGGAGCTGGCTACTGACAAGCGACCGCATTGTGATTACAACGGTTACTGCGCCGGAAGTTGTACTACCATTTTTCTGAGCTATCAGCTGTTGAACAGGTAGTAAAATGGTACTCGGGGATTAAATGTTCAGGATTCTGCTGCGATCAACCAACCATCGACCTCATGAGCGCGAAAACGGATAGCTTTGGAAGCTTGATTCTGCTGCGTCTCAGCGGTTTTACTTACTCAGTCGAGCGACTTCCTTTTCCGAATAGTACCGACAGAATAAATAATCGTAGTTAGATTTTACGTAATGGATATGGAGAGTGTCCCACAATGCACTTGTGGGACTACTAACATTGAATGGTGCAAAAAATGTCTCAATAGAAATCGCAATTGTTTCTATTGTGCTGCTTATGAAATCTGATCACGCTACCTGACCAGATATCTGAAACCGGCACCCAGAAAGATTTCGTCAGCATATTCAACCCCTGCAAATACCTCATGTTTGTCTAGTGGTAAAACTATACCAGCACCCACACCAGGAATTATGTCGTTCTGACCGCCACCCCTGACAGACTGAATACCGCCGTTGACGTACCATTGTGTGTTAGCGCCCAGTGCTGAGCCGGGTATCGCGCCGCTGGTGTGTAACTCCAGAGCAATATTGGTGAAGTTGCTACTGCTGCTGCCGCCGCCGGAATCGCGGGGCACCGCATGACAAATTGTTGTTAGTTCAGGAAGCCCGTCAACCGTACTTGTATGAGGTCGGCATTGTTGCACCAGACCACCTGATCCGATGGAACCGCTGCCAAAGTTGGCCTGATGAAACGATACTTTCACAGCGGTATTTATCCCTAAAAGCGATTGCTCTAATGAGTAAAACGCCCCCAAACCAAATGATACTTCACTTTCAGATGCAAGCTCAGATTTTCCTATGTCACCAAACACTAGAATTCTCGATGTGTGTTTATAATTAACGCGCATCCCGAGTTGCTGAAAATCAGAACCAAAAACCTCACCATTGGTTATCGTCGCTTCAAGTGACAGCTGAGGTTGTGCTGAATATTCTGCAGTTCGGCCAGTCATTGACCCAAATATTTCAGCGTGTGAATTCACTGTAGTCAATGTGGCGAAAGCCATTACTGCTATTTTGAGTCCGATAGGACAATTAGAATTCTTATAGTGCATGCAAATCTCCTGTTGCGGTGTGTTTAATACTGAGTGTATTGGTTACAGTTGTGGAACAATATGGCGCTTTACGTCAGTGCTAAGGGTGTCGCGCTTGACTGGGATGCTTACTTTCTTGCCGGTCGGAATGACACACGTCGATTTACGGCTGCACGAGGCTCTTCAATAGAATAGAGATCCCTCTCACCTTTACCGACCGTTATCAGCCGCTGCGGATCAACACCAAAGTGTTCAGTCAGATATTCTTTGATCGATCTTGCACGCTTCTCTGAAAGCCGCTGGTTATAGCTGGCGCTGCCGATACTGTCAGTGTGCCCTTCGATGACAACTGCCTGGCTTGATACTGTTTCTATTCCGAACATTTCGCCAAGTGCTTCTAACAACGGAACCGAATCAGGCAGGATTTCAGCTGAATCAAAAGCAAAGTTAATAACTAATCCAAACTGTCGATCCTGCGCCTTTGTATTTGGTGATCGTAGCCGGCCAATTGAGCGATTAACTGGAGGAAATAAAATGTTGGCAAGCTTTTCCGGGGTCGGTGCACGCTGGAATATTTGATAATTCGTAACCTCGGTGTGTTCTTCGGCAAGTGCGGACAATGATATAAAACAAAGGAAGAAAATTAGTCCGAGTGGCTTACCTACGCGATAATAGATTTTATTCACACTGATCTCCGGTAGAGTACGTTGTAGATATTCTTATAACTGTACGTCCCGAAGTGGCGCAGATTCGTTCAAATGGTATTGAAATGCCAGGGTCGGTCCAAAAGTGGCCGTTGATCGTGATGCGCAAACTAACCGGACTGGTAGACCTGCTCTGCGAATCATACGCCCCGCGTGTCTATCCGGTGCTTTATGTCACGGGATCCGCACTGGTATTGAGATTTCTCACACGAGCAGCTAACTGAGGTTCTGGAATGCAGTTGTGTGATTACACCGCAGCACCGGATGCGTCGAAACACATCGGTATTAGCTACAATAAGAAAATGAAATGAAGCTCAATGGCTAACACTACAAACGCGACTACAGTTCGGTTAGTCTCGGGATAGCCAATTCAATTGTACTATTGTAAAAACTAATTGAGAGCCGATCGACAGGTTCAGAGAGTGCCAGGAAAATCCGGAAAGGAAGACGCTCTCTGTCATGACGTATTATCGTCGTACCAAGCCGTGAAACAAACCAGGTCTCCTCCCTGCAAGTCTGTGTTGACACATTGACAAATCTTTCCTCATAGCCGGATTCGGTTTTAAGATAGACAATCTGATATGGCTTGTAGTTGTACTCAGCCACCGGGGCACCGTCTCGATCCAGTGCTGTAACACTTAGATCACCGCCGACCGCCTCTTTTGAGCGCAACGCTATTGCCTTTACAGATTTACGCAATTTTTTTATCGATAAATTTGCTATCGACCCGTCTTTGCCGAGCAATCCTTCAATCACAACATCAGGTTTAAGGTCTCGCTCACGATCGAAAACATCGGTATATATTTTTGCGTGATCCTTGATATCCTGTCCAGCCATGCTGCCGCGTAAGCTTGAGTTGCTTTCAACGGGTACAGCGGATAAGAACTCAGACAAGGAAAGCCGTGGTATATTTTTCCTTATGTTAGTTCTTAGTTGCAGGCTGTCTGTTTTCTGGAATAACCCGGTTGCTATGTCGAAATGCTGAACGGATCCATCCGTACAATTGTCAAGGTCGGAAAAATACATGGGTATTTTGCTATCTGCAGTAGCATGGCCCGCACCCAGTACCAGTACAAAAAATAAACAAAGCCTGTTTTCAACTACCCATGACATTGCTAAGGTGCTCCATACATTACTATGCCGGCCCAGTAGAACGGATGACGCCAATCGGCAGTACAACCGGGTTTATCAGAACTCACTGCTGCCACTGAATCGTGCGCTACATTTTCACAACTCAAGCGTCCTGATAGAAAATCAGATCTGGTTCTCATGAGCGACACTGACTTTCCATATCCTTTACTGATGTACCGGTAAAATTGCCTGGAAAATACAGCGGTACTGACGTCTTCCACTTTCCACAAAGAAGCTAACACAGTACGCGCTCCGGACCTAATCGCTCCACCCGCGAGACTCTCGCCCTCAAATGTGCGTTCTACCGGTTGATTGTAATCTCCGATATTCGATATTTCATCGGTAGACAACGCAGTTTCGCAACTTGGGAAAGCAATTAGACTCACGCCCCCTAAGGCATCATCGGCGTCTGTTGGTTGAACAATGGTAGAGGCAGGCAGGATTTTGTCATTGCCGGCCAGATAAAAAGAATTGCGAAGTTTTCCACGATTGAAAACAAAGTGACCGGTTATATGCAGAAACGGAATCTCTTTTTCAATGGCCTCTATATACCGGGACTCCGTAAAATTTTTATCCAGATAGACCTCTCCGGGAATTGCACCTTGATCTGACTCGTTTTCCTTTATTACGTCATTCAGTTCATTGCGAACGAACGGCAGCGGATAACTGCCGTATCTGTGCTTTTCCGCCACACCGAAACCCGCTATATACATATCGAAATCAGCGTTGACGGCTGCCTTGTAGCCTTCTGTAATATTGCTGACAGAATATCTTTCACCCAGGTACTGCTCACCATCATACAGCGCGTGGAAAGGTAAAAAACGCAGTACAGAGTCAGGATCTATAACCAGCCTTTTCGGTTTTGTTTTTGCGAGCAGTTCTTCTATCGGGCCTACCAGCAGCTTGTACATCCGCTGGTTTCCCGCCAGCACACCACCGGCGTTTTTCCTCTGTATGATGTTCTTGCGAATTTTTCCAACCATACGTCCAAGCGTACGCTGACTGACATCTATCGTGCACGATGAGTAACCATTGATATCAGAAGTGAGCACTCGAACTGAGTCATCGGATACCAGATACCTAACAAGTAGTGAATTTTCATCTGGACGCTGGCTACGCGAACGACCTGCCCGCGGTAGCATCGCATTACAATTATTTGACGCTGTCAGGGTCCGTTTTTTTTTTCGCTTCACATCTACTGTTGCTGGTGAGAGACCCCGCAACCGGTGATGTAATCCCCTGATGTCATTGTCATCATCGCTCCCTTCTTTATCAGACCACTTACGGCGCATTGTGCGGCCGACATCGGATATCAACGCAGAGACCTTGTCTGAAAATGTAAGCTCTGTTGGAGTCAGGTAGACTGTTTCACCCTCGACCTTCTCAGTTGATCTCAACAGTTGATCATTTTGATATATATCAAGTAAGTCCATTATCTGATCAGCCTCTTCAAGCCGGTTATCTTCAATTAGCCAATTAGCAAGGGTTCGAAAGAGATCCTCGTTTGACTCTAAAAATGATACCTGGAGAGTCTCCGGCAACAGCAATTGGTCTTCTCTGATAGTACTGACCGCTTCTTTCTGAAACCAGACGGCACTTTCCTTCTGTCCGGTCTTCCTTAATGCGCGTGCGAGGCTGCTTGCGATATGAGCGTATAGGTGTCTATGCTCGGCTTTTGAGAGCAACGCTAATGCTTGAAAATACAAATCTTGCGCTTCGTCTAAGCGGTTTTCTAACTCGACGACCTTTCCCTGGTTGCTAAGCACTTGAGCAATCCGGTCAGTAGGGGCGGCTTCAAGTGCGGTATAGATTTTAAGGGCATCTCTTTGAAACTCACCGGCACCCGTCAAATTACCCATAAGCATTTTTATATACCCCAGATTACTCATCGTCAAAGCAATATCAGGGTGACCCGCAGGTAAAATTGATTCTCTTATGGACAACGCCCTTGCAAACACTACCTCGGCATTATTGATCTTATTCTGCATCGCATAGGCGTATCCAAGATTATTCAGGCTTGATGCAACATCGACATGATTTTCCCCGAACAACCCTTGACGCTGTTCAAATGATGCTTCAAGCAGCTCGGTTTGTTTTTCAGGCTCGCCAAGTATTCCGTACAACAAGCCCATATTGTTTAAACTGTTTGCGATTCGCGGGTGTGGGCTCACAAGCACTTTTTCTCGAATATCAAGTGCTTTTTCCAGATTGTCCAGCGACTCGCCATACCTGCCCAACAATTTTAACTGGTAGCTCAGGTTGTGATAACAGGTGGCCATCGACGGATGAGAGTCTGCTCGAATACGGCGTGTGATATCACATGATTGTTCTATCAGAGAAAGCGCCTGATCATTAATATCCTGCTCACTCAGTAGCCATGCCAAATCATTTAGACTATCAACAAGTAACGGATGCTCCGGCTGCAGAACAGCGGTTCGGGCAGATATTGCATCTTTCTGTAATTCGATTGCTTCAGCAACCCGATTCGTCGCACCCAGAAGTTTGGCAAGATTATGATCTGATTCAGCCTGTACAGGATGGGTCGCCGAATAATATTGTTGTCGAATGCTGCGTGATTCACTGAGCCTGCGCTCAGCCAGCTCATACTGACTCAAGTGGAAGGCAGCAACACCTGTATTGTTCATGTATTCCGCTATAACAGGCACATCTTGTCTGTCGGATTCGAGAGCACTTTCCAGTGCGGCAGTATGCGCTGTGAGTGCATCGGACCATTTCCCTTGCTGCCCATAGACAAAACCGCTGATATCCAGGTATTCGGTAATAGCAAAATCAGGCATCGACGGTAGCAGTGCAAGATCAGCGGCTGCGTCGAGTGACCGCTGCGCGCTAAGAGGGTCACCGTCCTCAACCTGCATCAATGCGAGCCGGCTCAGCGAAAATAGCTGCGTAGCGGAGTGGTTGCCTTGTTTGTCCAGTTTGACGGCAAGTTCCTGAATCGCTATTGCCTGCTCATAGAGACCCAGCGCACGTACTGCCATAGCGATATCAGATATTTTTTCAACCAGCTTAAGTGATTCTGTCGTTTCACCTTCGGCAAGCGTTTTGTAACTAAAACCGAAATCCCGTGGATCGTTTTCTCGAGGTCTCCATTTGCTGGAGCGCCAGATACAGCTCAGGATAGAATCCAGCTGCTGTAGTTGTTGCGAGTGCCGATCTATAGTTGTTACCTCTTCAATTATCGATTTACTTTGCTGCAAAAGGTGGTTAGCAGTTTTTTCAGGCTGATTGTAGTCAATGCCCGTACACAAATTGCTCTCTACAGAAAGAGCTACACTGGACAAAACATTAAGTCCCAGTAGCAAAATTAAAAGAGAGATTCGCATCAGGCCCATGATCCAAATAGCAATCAGTTTACGGTAACAGAGTTAACTGAAGACAATTTCTCAAGATCGTTTACCAGCAGAGGAACCATACAGGTGTCGCCCGTTACACTTACCACGATCCCACCTTCGTCAAGAACTTCAATAGTAGATTCCGCATCAGGAAAATACTCCTGAAGTATGTCTTTTGCACTACCGGAAACACTGTCACTGTTGGTCGTGACCACACGGAGTTCGTGATGCTTTACCACATGCTCACAGCTACGCAGCGGACTTTGTGTATCACCACTATCAATAGATCCGGACAACGCACTGACTACCACCACAGCACAACATCCCACGGCCAGTGCACCGATCGCTGGACGGTACGTTAGCAGTGAGCGTCCATAGTCAAAGATACGCTCCAGTAACGGACTACCACCTGCATGGTTTCTCCGGGCAGGCAAATCGCTTTTAGCTACTGATGCCTCTGTTGGCAATTCCACAGTTCGCGATACCTCAGTTCGCGATACCTCAGTCAATCGTCGATCAAGTTGTGCGTTAAATTTCACCAGATTTCGTTGCGAAATTTCAGTCACGTCAGTTTCATTTGCGTTTATAGATTCTTGAAGCGACTTCTCAAACGCCAGTTCAGCCTGGCACTCAGCACAATTTTTCAGGTGTTTCTCTATCGCCAGCATTTTTGCATTATCAAGAGACTGGTTTACATAAAGAGGCAGAAGTTCAAAAAAGTCTTCGTGATCATCATTTTCTATAATCTTGGTCATTTCGTTCACCTTATACTGTCGTTGATACACTCGACTTCATTATTTCCTTTAGTTTCTTTCTTGCATGGAAAACACGCGTTTTCGCAGTATTTTCCGGACACTTTTCGATTACCCCAATCTCTTTGTAGGTATAGCCCTGTGTAACCAGTAGAATCACACTTTTATGCTCATCGCTAAGATATTCCAGGTATTGCTCTATTTCTTCTACCGTAGCCAGGGTGTCTGCGTCGGTCTGCATACCCTGGGCTAACTCCTCTGCCAACTCCTCCTCATGAACTGCCAGCTCTTTCTTGTCGCGTTTTTTTGCAGATTGCTTCTGATATCGCTTCAGACTCAGCATTCTCAATATGCCGAATATCCAGGTAGAGACCTTCGATTCCCCGTTAAATGATTCACTGTGCATCCAGACTTCCAGCATGGTTTCGTTTACCAGGTCTTCTGCTTCATTCTCCCCAACCATTCGGACTGCAAATCGATACAACGATGAATACATCGTCGTAAAAAGACGGTCCATACTGTTCCGGTCTTCAGAGCAGATTCCTGCCATCATCGCCAGTAATTCGTCATTCGAGCTAGTTAAAGCCATATGCTACTCACTGCTATAGACTCTCAACGGTATGTTTGGAAAAGGCCGCCAATCGTTCATTTTTATTCTTCCAGTAATTCAAATTCCACCCGCCTGTTTTCTGCCCTGCCTTCATCAGTAGAATTGTCAGATATCGCCATGGTTTCCCCCCACCCAACTGCCTCAAGCCGCGATGGTTCTATGTTGAAGTGTGTAACCAGATAATTTTTCACCGACACTGCTCTTCTTTCACTGAGATCATCGTTGTAAGCATCTGTGCCTGTCGCGTCGGTGTGACCGTTAATTCTAAACTTTGACTGCCCAAGTTCTGCTGACGTAAACGCTCGACCAACGTTGTTTAACATCTCGAAGGCGGACTTGATAATTTGATCACTGCCCACGTTGAACTGCACCGGTGCGGCCAGGGCGGAACGCGTGATGCTGCTGCGGGTGGGGCCTCTAAAGGTTTCTATAATATCTTTTTCGCTAAAGACAGAATTTTCTCTGCCAATGATTTTTATCGAAGTCTTGGCTGTAGCGACTATTACACCGCTATCCGACAGCTCTCGTAGTAATTCCGGAATCACACTTATGGCATCTTTCGCCGGTACTGCGGTATGACCCTGCGTGAATGACACTTCAGAGAAAGCAGGTTGGGACAGTGTGCAGAACGCGTAGATTTTGTCCCGGCCCAGTGGAGGACTTATTTCTACTGCTCCTGTCGCTGGATCGGGAAACGTTCTCGGCTTGCCGTCAGGAGTTAAGCGGTATTCGTAATTCCAGGCTTTGATCAAATTAGTATCACCGCCATTCTCCACCCAGAAGACTGTGACAAAGCAACTCTGATTTGACGCGAACGCCAGGCTGACCTCATCACCTACCCGCACACCGGATGCGTTAGCGCCCACAATCTGCAGGCTTAAAGTGGCGGTATCCTGGCTACCATTAGCGCTATCCAAAATAGAAGTTACAGACTTTTTTATCTCAGCAATCGACTGGCTGGCAGCGATCCCGGGACTGACAATGGTTAAAAACAAAGCCAGACCCTGTGTGACTAGCTGCTTCATCTCGCTCCCTTATATTTGCTGGTATAAATCAGTAGTCCCGAACTCACGCTATATCGTTCAAATTGGATTTTTCACGCAGCAGCACGTCGCAGCTTTCCGGCGTGCCAGAAAATAACTGATAGATTCAAACCGTCGATTTTCAAAATGAGTGTTTGATTGGTCCGAGCTTCAATCAAGATCGACAGCCAGACCGGGAGAGACTACCAGTTTCGGCAATGTTCATCGCCAAGGGCGTGGAGTTTTCTGTCAACATCACTGGTGCTGAAACGGTTGGTAGCCTGGCTAATGTGGCACCAGTCACTGGTAGTCCGCCACGGCCGGATTCTACCAATGAGCTGGGCGCACCGTCTGTGAAACCTGCACACGGGTTTGAAGCAACTGTGGGCGGATCACCCGGGTTGGTACTCAGCTCTGTTAACGCGGCGCTGATATCTGTTTCCGGTGCATTGATGGTGGGTGGTACTGTTACTCCGTCCTCGGCGACTGCTTGAATAACGTTACCCGCATCTACTGGCGCCACCACCTCTGCGGATTGTAAATTCAACTGATTTGCGAAAGATACTACTGCATCAGAATCGACAGTTATGGTCCCGCCACTGCCACTAACTGCGTTGGCTCGAATGATCGTTTCCTTAAGAATGAAGACCTCGGTTTCTATCGATACATTTCCACCATCTGCAACAGGGGAAGTAGTTGTTGTAGATATTACTGAGTTGCTGGTTTCCAGTATACCGGCAGCTATATTCACCGGCCCGGCTTCACCCTCGAAAGCCACTGTCCCCACGAAACTGTCTTCGATGATTATTGATCCCCCGGTTGAAATAGTGATATCACCAGCAGCAGTACCATCACCTATAGCAGTGCTTTCTATCCCGGCACCCTGAAGAAGCCGAATGGTTCCGCTGTTTGAATTAATCGTCACAGAACCGGCATCACCCTCACCAGCGCTAAATGCCGTAATGCCTGCGCCGTTTTGTACCGTAAGTTGCTCTTCGACTTGTAGTTCCACAGTGCCTGCATTTCCGGTTGAACCGGGATTTACGGAGCTGGCAATTAGAGACACACCGCCTTGCCCGTCGAGCAGTACCTCATTTGCAGTCAGTAAAATGCTGCCTGCATCACCTTGCCCAATACCAACGGCAGAAATAATTCCACTGCCATTTTGCACCGTCACCAGGCCGCTAATCGTGATGGCGATTGTACCGGCGTTACCGGATCCGCTGGGTGCAGAACTTGAAATTCCTGTAAAAAGCGCGCTGTTGCCCCCGTCAATGAGTAACTGATCGGCGGATAATTGAATATTGCCTCCATCACCTTGAGAGCTGCTACCCGTGAGAATAATACTGCCTCGTAGTAACGTTACCGGGCCGCTAACCGAGATGTCGATTATGCCGGCATTGCCAGATCCACTAAAGGTAGAGCTTGTAATTCCTGTAAAGAGCCCATTGTCGCGCCCGTCAATGAACAACTCACCAGCAGTCAATTGAATATTGCCAGCATCACCTTCAGAAAAGGTAGAGGTATCAAATCCACCGCCACCTTGTATCGTCACCTGGCCCGTTGTCGAGATCTCGATTGTACCGGCGTTACCCGTTGAGTCTCCAGCTGCAGAGCTTGAAATTCCGGTAAAAAACTCACCGTCGCGCCCGTCGATAAGCAGTCGGTCGGCGGTCAGTTCAATCTTACCTGCATTACCTCCGGCGGAGGTGTCTGTCGAAACGGCTCCTGCGTTTTGCAGGGTAACAAGATCTTCTACAATAATACTGATATTGCCGGCATCACCGGATGCTCCAGGTTCCGATAAACTGAAAAGGCCAGTCGACAACGGCGCATCGTTACCCGCTCCATCACTGCCATCAATTATGAGTTGCCCTGCTGTTAACGTAATGTCACCAGCACTCTGGTCAGAGAAAGTTTGGCTGATGATCCGCCCCCCACTCTCAATAGAAGCTCCCTCCGAGACCTCAATATTGATGTCTCCTGAACTGGCCAACATTCCATTATCAATTTTGAGTTCATTAGCTGTTACACCCAGATTTCCGTTTACCACCTCCAATTGAGCACCGCGTACCTCGATTGCCCCAACGCCGTTACCCAAATAGCCAAACGCCTGCGGTGCTGCCATAGAAAGTACGCTGCTTGTCGAGGACGCAGCATCCAATACCGCACCATCGGTAAATCGCAACTGATCGTTTGCACTCACATGAAATGATGCAGGAACATCTACCGAAGCACCCTCTCCAAAAGTCACTCCGGCGGGATTAATGAAGTAAAAATCCGCATTTCCGACTTCTGAACGGAGCGTACCCTGTATATTAGACACATCACCGCCGGTAACACGGCTGATCACGTTTTGAATATCATCACTACCGGTGAAAGTCGCTGAACCACCCGAACTGATGTTGAAGGTATTAAAACTGTGAAAAAGATTACTGCCAGCACGCGTGCCCAGTGCTTCG
>CALLBO010000091.1 GCA_937998875.1 uncultured Granulosicoccaceae bacterium | reverse complement strand
CGCCATTTTTTGAAATCCTCCTCCGTCGGGCCGCGCCAATGGCACATCCGTGTGCCGCTGTCGCTCACGTGGCATCCATGCCACTTAGACCCGACTCCGGAGGATTTCAAAAAACAAAACAGAAGCGCGGTAAAAGCGACTAAGTCGCTTTGATGCTTGCGTTTTGTTTGTAGCGCTGGGTAAGGCGGAAGTGTTGGGTTTATCTATTCGCGTGCTCCACTGCATAAAAAGCTAGTGCATCTCCGTGACATCTAATCATTGTTTTATTGTTTTATTGTTTTATTGTTTTATTGTTTTATTGTTTTATTGTTTTATTGTTTTATTGTTTTATTGTTTTATTGTTTTTGCAGTTACCCGCGCTTCTGTTTTGTTTTGAATTTCATCGCGGAGACAGGCAAAAGCGGCAGGACGCCGCGTTAGCGAAGTGGGCACATGGATGTGCCTTCTGAGCGGGCCTGTTGGAGCGATGTAATTCAAAATGCCGCAGGCACCCGAAGGGCAAAATGGCAGCAAGAAAGACTTTTGCCTACTTTTGGTCTTTTTAAAAGTAGGGCCGCCCGCAGGGCATACAAGAGCGATAGCCGCCGGCAGGCAATGCAAGAGCGACAAGCAAACAGGGCATGCTAGAGCGATAGTCGCTAGCTGCAAGCCGCTAGCAGGACATGCGAGAGCAATAAGCCACCGACAGGCAATGCCAGCCAGAGCAATAGCGACCTAGAAGCGCCATATAAAAAGCGTTATGGTGATATTGTCTTTAAAAGTGTTATCAGAGGTACTATGACCAAATGCTGAATAAACTATTTGCAGCGCTGGCTGATGTGTTCGATGCTGACTTGCCGATAGAAGTGCATGCCCGAGAAGCTCTGTTGACCGCAGTACCTGATGCGGCAGAAGTTGAGTGTGCTGGAAAGGAGCCGGTCGGTTTGCCGGAATCCATATTAAAAGTAATGGCCGCAGAAGATGCTCATGCTGTGTGTGGATTAATTGCGCAAGCGCCGCTGCAATGGACGCCACCTCAAACCAGCAGTGATCCACTTTACGTTGAACATAGTGTCGCCAAAGCGCACGTTGAACTGTTGGGACCTTCCGGCCTTGTGCCCTCTGACTCAGTACGGCTCGGTTTATATGGCATGTTGCCGAATGCCGAATATGGGGTTCGAACCCACCCTGCAGAGGAAATATATATCATGCTCGCGGGGAAGGTTGACTGGAAGCGTGGTCATAATCCGTATCTGTCGCATGTCTGTGGTGACCGGTCCTACCACCCATCGATGCTGGCGCATGCAAATCGCACCGGGGATTCTGCATTTATGTCAGTGTATGTCTGGTACGGTGATCTGTCAGTCGATGGCTATAAATACGCTGGTTTGCCCGAAACCTGATTAACACGAATAAAGTTGCTGCTGCTATAATGCCCGGCTTGCATTGAGTTGCTTGCCGTATTCGAGCTGCTCATCAAACTGCCAATCGGTATCCAATCGGTAGTTAGGCCACTACATTCCTCCGGGCTTTGACAATCCCGACCTGTTACCTCACCACAGAATTTTCCATTTTGAACAATTATTATGAATCACTGTCTGTGTGGCAGATGATTGATCCCCCGATTCTTGCTGTAACTCCTGTCATTCTGAGCATGCAAAACGGAGAAAATCTGTGAGAGCTGATTTTCTGACAGAGTTACAAAGCGAGTGGTTCGGCAACATTCGAGCGGATGTGCTAGCGGGCCTGGTGGTCGCGTTGGCATTGATACCGGAGGCGATCGCGTTTTCGATTATTGCAGGTGTCGATCCGAAGATTGGCTTATACGCCTCCTTCTCAATTGCCGTTATTGTGGCTATTACCGGTGGCAGACCGGGGATGATCTCGGCCGCCACCGCTGCGACCGCGGTGTTGATGGTCACATTGGTAAAGGATCACGGCCTGCAATATCTGCTAGCGGCGACTGTGCTTGCCGGTGTGATGCAGATCATTGCTGGGTTCCTCAAACTTGGCTTTGTGATGCGATTTGTCTCGCGCTCGGTGATGACCGGATTCGTCAATGCACTGGCGATATTAATTTTCATGGCGCAGCTGCCCGAGCTGATCAATGTGCCACCGCTGACGTATGTCATGATCGCGGCGGGTCTGGCAATTATTTATTTGCTGCCGCGGGTTACCAATGCAGTTCCATCACCACTGGTCTGCATTATTGTGCTGACTGTTATAACTGTCGCACTGGGGCTTGATTTGCGTACCGTGGGTGACATGGGTGAGCTGCCGGATACGTTGCCGGTATTTCTGTTACCTGATATACCACTGACGCTGGAAACGTTGAAGATCATCCTGCCTTATTCTGCAGGTGTGGCGGCGGTTGGATTGCTTGAGTCATTAATGACTGCATCCATCGTTGATGAGCTGACAGACACCCGTAGTGATAAAAACCGTGAGTGCATCGGGCAGGGTATTGCCAATACTGTTACCGGATTTATGGGCGGCATGGCAGGCTGTGCGATGATTGGTCAGTCCATCATCAATGTGAAGTCGGGTGGCCGTGGCCGTCTATCGACTTTTTGTGCCGGTATCTTTCTACTGATCATGATTGTGTTTCTGGGTGAGTGGGTGAAGAAAATTCCGATGGCGGCCCTCGTCGCGATCATGATCATGGTGTCGATCGGCACTTTCAGCTGGTCATCGATTAAAAACTTGAGAGAGCATCCTCGTAGCTCCTCTATCGTGATGCTGGCAACGGTGATTGTCGTGGTGGCCACACACAACCTTGCCATCGGTGTGCTGGTGGGTGTGCTGTTCTCAGGGATCTTCTTTGCATGGAAAATCTCAAGACTGTTCCGTGTCACATCGACTGCCACCAACGATGGTACCGAGCGGACTTATCTGGTGGAGGGGCAGTTGTTCTTCGCTTCTGTTGAGGCTTTTAACGGCTCTTTTGATTTCAAAGAATCGCTTGATAAAGTCATCATTGATGTATCCAATGCTCATATCTGGGATATCTCCAGTGTCACTGCGATCGATACTGTGGTACTAAAGTTCCGACGCGAGGGTGCAGAGGTGGAGATAATAGGTATGAATGAAGCCAGTGAAACACTCGTAGAAAAGCTGGGCGTCTACGATAAACCGGGCGCGCTTGAGCGCCTGATGGGGCATTGATGATGAACAGAATCATTGCACTGATAGACGGCTCCGGGTATGCACAAAGTGTTTGCGATCATGCGGGATGGGTTGCGTCATTCGGAGATACGTCTCTTACGCTATTGCATGTGCTGGGACGCCGCGAAGCTGCAGCAGACAATGCTGATTTAAGTGGCAGCATTGGGCTTGGCGCTCGCAGCGCGCTGCTTGAGGAGCTTGCAGAGCTTGATGGTCAGAAGGCACGTCTGGTTAACAAGCGAGGCAGGGCGATTCTTGAAGATGCACAGGAGCGTGCAGAAAAGATGGGGGCAACAAACATCACCTCTATGCTGCGCCATGGTCAATTGGTCGCGACTATGGAAGAGTTGGAAGATGAGGCCGATCTGATTGTCATCGGTAAACGTGGCGAGCAGTCACATCTGAATATGGAACATCTCGGCTCTAACCTTGAGCGGGTCGTCCGCGCAACCAGGAAACCGGTTCTGGTAGCAGCCAGGGAGTTTAAGCCGGTAGGGAAAATACTTATCGCGTTTGATGGTGGCTCCAGCTCGATTAAAGCAGTTGAACATATAGTCCAGAGCGATATGTTTCGTGGTCTTGAATTTCAGTTGATTCAGGTTGGTGCAGAGTCAAGCCTTAACTGTAAGCCTTTATGGGGTGCAGTTGCAGCGCTGCGTGAAGCGGGTTTTGAGGCGGGTTCTAAAGTAGTAGCCGGGCAGCCGGATAAGGTGATTTCAGATACTGTAGAGCAGGAGCATTTTGATATGCTCGTGATGGGTGCTTATGGCCATTCAAGGATTCGCAATCTGATTATCGGCTCAACCACCACGCAAATGATTGGCTCCTGTAAAGTGCCTGTCATGTTGTTTCGTTGAGTTAGCTTGCCACACCATTAACACAGGAATTCAGTCGGTAAGCAGATCAGGTGTCCACTCGTTTGGTGCGGTTTGAATCAGGCCTCGTGCTGTACCGTTCGATGCAAGATAAGCATTGATTGCAGTTTGTACCTCACGCTCTCCACGGGCTGAACATTTTACATCACTCAAAAGTGCTACTACCTCGACGGGTAAAACATAAGCCAGGTTGGCAGAGTAGTCGCTCGGTGCCTGGCCCGGTGCCGGCTTTTCCACGACTTCTGTGATTGATCCATCGCTTGCAAAGCGGATGCTGCTGCGGGTGCTGAGTTCTGCTTTCGGTACTAATTTGATACTTACCGTAATATCTTCTTCATTGTCTACGTGGAAAGCGAGTAAGTCCGGTATGAATGTATCTGGTATTAAGTAGTCAGTTGCAATCAATAGAAACGGCTCGCAGATTATCGTTTTCAGTGACTCGTTGTGGTGGCTTTCGGTGAGTACCGCTTCCAGCGCTGATGCAGTCCCGTCGAGTTCCTCCTGTTTAACCGTTGTACAGTGAATTCCGAATCTTTTTTTTACCTCACTGGCATAGTGCTCAATCTGTTCTGCCAAATGATGTACCACCAGCACTGTGTGCGTAATACCTGCGGCGACCAGGCTTTTAAAGTACAAGTCCAGGGTCGGAACATCGTTGACTGGCAGCAGCGGTTTTGGAGTGCTGTCGGTGTACGGCCGTAGTCTTTTGCCACGACCTGCAGCTAAAAGCACTGCACCTTTGATTGGTTTTTTTGTCATTGCCGGGGCTTGAGATAATTCTGTAAGGATCGGTGTACTGTGGTATTCGCGGGGTAAATTGTTTGCGGGCGATACTATAGCTGATAGCGGCCGGTAGTGTTCGGGTTTGCGCTGGTTTGTGCACCAGAGTGGCATTTGGTAAATTGCGGTGACTCTCAAATTCGCAGTAGGGGTGGTATGCATACTGCGACCACTTTTCCCTGTTGCATCTAACTCCGGACCGGCAGAAGTATGACTGTATCCCTGTGGAGACTTGACTCCATTGACACCACCTTGCTGCTAACGGCTGAGGGAGAATCAGATGTGCCTTCGATTGTCTGGTTTGGCGATCGGCTGCCTGATATCGACGACAAAGTTTTAGATGCCGTCACCGCAATGACCGATCTGCCGTTGCCAATGGCGAAGCTCGATGAATCAATAGCATTGTCGCTGTTTCCGCAAAGATCTACGGGCATGGATTGTACCCCTGCGCTCAGAGGGCATTTTGACGGCAACTTTTTTGATCATCGAGTTCGGCGTATTAAAGCACGGGGCGATGGTCTGAATTTGTGTATTGAATTGCGTGATGAGGCTGCCCGCCTAGAGGTGGTGCTGATGTTATCCCTGCATCAGGCAACCGGTGTATTGTCATTTACTACAACGCTGACAAATCATGCTAACGACGACTACACCGTTGACTGGCTTGCCAGCGCGACGATGCCGTTACCGGGTAGCTACCGGGAATGTCTGCATTTGCATGGCAGATGGGGGCTGGAATTTCAGGCGCACCGGTCTGCCATTGCGCCCGGTTCATTGACATTGCAAAGCCATCGCGGTCGAACCAGCCATGAGCGTTACCCGGGCCTGATGATTGGCGAGTGCGGTTTCAATGAAAATAGCGGTGATGTGATGGCCGCTAATCTTGCCTGGAGTGGCAGCCATGCAAGCAGCGTCGAGTTAATGAGTGACGGGCGAATGTGTTATCAGTCGGGCGTGTCACTTGACCCGGGTGAATTGCGTCTTGCTGCGGGTGAGACTTTTACCGCACCAAATTGCTATTTTAAAAGACAGACAGTTGGTGGTTTAAATGCTGTCAGTCAACAGATGCATCATTACATGCGTCATGAAGTACTACCGTCATGGACTCGTACAGAAAGGCCGGTACATGCAAACAGCTGGGAGGCGTTGTACTTTAACCATGATATCGAAACGCTAAAGTTACTGATTGATGCAGCAGCTGAAGTGGGAGCAGAGCGTTTTATTCTTGATGATGGATGGTTTCCGGCGCGCCGGTCAGACAACGCGGGTTTGGGTGACTGGACAGTTGATGGCAGTGTCTACCCTGAAGGTTTGTATCCGGTAGTCGAGCACGTGCGTTCACATGGTATGCAGTTCGGGTTGTGGTTTGAGCCGGAAATGGTAAACCCGGATAGTGAATTGTATCGCAGTCACCCGGACTGGGCGTTGCATCTTCAGTCACATGAAACACCGTTAGCTAGAAATCAGCTGGTGTTGAATATCGACATGCCTGAAGTGTTCGATTATCTGTACCAGCATATCGCAGCACTGGTGGAAGAGTATAAGATTGATTACATCAAGTGGGATCACAACCGTGATCTTATTCTTGCCGGTGACGGTAAGCGTAGCGTAATGCACAGGCAGACCATGGCTTGTTACCGGCTAATGCAAAAGCTTGGTGAAAATTATCAAAAGCTTGAGATTGAGTCATGCAGTTCCGGCGGGGCGCGTGCAGACTGGGGTGTGTTGCGACACACCGGCCGGGTGTGGACATCAGATTCAATCGATGCGATTGATCGGGTGAAGATTCAGCGAGGTTACAGTTACTTCAACCCACCCGAAATTATGGGTGCCCATGTGGGTCATGCGAAAGCGCATCTAACGGGCAGAGAAATAAATATACACACCCGTGCGATAGTCGCATTGCAAGGACAGTACGGTTATGAAATTGATGCCAGAAAGCTCGATGCCGAAGAAAAGCAGATTCTCTCTGAGTACGTGTCACTTTATAAAAACAACCGCGGGTGGTTGTCTGGCAGTACGACCTGGCGGCTTGATTCCGCTGTCGATTGTCTTACTTGCGGCGGACTGGTAAGTGATGACAAAAAGTCCAGTTGGTGGTTCGCAGTGGCTGAAGCCAGTCTGGCTCAGACAGTGCCAGGTACAATGGTGCTCTATGGTTTAGATAAGGAAACAGACTATAGGGTGCGCATTGCAAGCCGTAACCTCGAGGAGCTTCAGAAATTTTCCAAGAAGATACCGGCATGGGTGATCGATGGGATAACAGCCCGTGGCGCGTTTTTAATGACAGTCGGTCTGGTGCTACCGGTAATGCCTGCCCAGTCTGCCTTACTAATAGAGGTTAAATCCGTATGACTGTGCAGAGAAAATTCTACGCGCCGGGCAGGGTAAATCTGATTGGCGAATACACTGACTTTAATGGTGGGCTGGTATTTCCGTGTGCAATAAATCGTGGTACCAGTTTGCAGGTGACAGAAGACCGTTCTATTGATGGCATTGCACTGTCATCGGATGATTTTGATTTCACGACTACGGTGGTGTGTAGCAGCGAGGCAAAACCTGTTGGCCGGGAATGGGTGAATTATCCGTTAGGCGTGATGGTCGAATTTGCCAAACTGGGCTTCAACCCGAGCGCATTCCGGTTTAACTATTCAGGCGATTTGCCTTTGAGTGCAGGATTGTCTTCGTCAGCATCCGTGTCTGTGGTTACCGCGGTAGCATTGAATGAACTGACTGGTGCAAATCTGTCTGCACAGGAACTGGCTTTGCTGTCGCAACGTTCCGAGAATACGTTTATCAATGTTCAGTGCGGTATTATGGATCAGTTTGTGATTGCGATGGCGCAATCGGATTGCGCTATCGCATTAGATTGCGCCACCCTGGAATATCAACAAATACCGCTTAACCTTAAGGAGTATCGCATTGTGATTGGCAATACCAATCAGCCGCGTAACCTCAAGGGCAGCGCTTACAATGATCGTGTCAATGAATGCCAGGCTGCGTTAAAAACACTGGCACCTGTCACCCATGCTAAACAACTTGCGGATGTTACCCCTGATCAGTTTTATGAACATAGCAATCTTCTCACTGATGCAATAGTTCGCAAGCGGGCGCAGCATGTGGTGGAAGAGTGTGATCGGGTTAATCGGGCAACCGTAGCGCTTAAGGCTGGCAGGCTTGAAGAGTTTGGGCGCATGATGTTGCAATCCCATGTGTCGTTGCGGGATTTGTTCGAGGTCTCCAGTGATACGCTGGACTGCATGGTTGATCTGGCGATGAATACCGACGGTGTTATTGGCAGTCGAATGACCGGTGCCGGTTTTGGAGGATGCACTGTCAGTTTGGTGCATCAGGAATCGGTGGATCACTTTATAGAAAGTGTGGGTAGTAAATACGAATCGCAAATGAAGCTTAAAGCTGATTTCTATGTGACGACTGCCATGAACGGTGCGTCAGAGGTGTTGAATTGAGTACGCAGGAGTTGAATAACCGGGCTTTGAATAGCCAGGTCCAGGGTAAGTGGGAAACCCGTTGGCATCCGTTGTTAGAGCAGTGGGTGATCATTTCAGCTAATACCAGTGTGCGGCCGTGGTCAGGCAAGATCAGCAAGGCGCCGGGGTCTGCTGAATCTGCCCACGATGCGAATTGCTACTTGTGTCCTCGAGTCACTCGTGCCAGTGGCAGTGTTAATCCGGATTACACCAGTCCGCACGCGATAGATAATGACTTTCCTTCACTGGCGCTAACCGCACCGGAACCCGAAGTTGCAAGCAATGAGTTGTTTAAACGCAGTGCTGCTCAAGGGCGTTGTCGGGTGTTGTGTTGGTCTGAACGACACAATGTGACGCTGGCGGAATTAAGTGAAACTGAAATGCGAGGTGTGGTTGACCTCTGGTGTGACGAACATAGAATGCTCGCGGCCGATTCTGTGATTAAACAAGTTTTGATATTTGAAAACAAAGGTGCGGAAGTCGGTGCTTCAAACATGCACCCGCATGGTCAGGTCTACGCGTATCCGTTTGTGACTGATATTGCAAGTAGAATGCGTGCATCTCAAACGAGTTATGCCAAGCGTAATAAAGGTGCTGATCTGTTGTCAGATTTACTGAATGATCCGCAAGGGAGCGCATTGCTTGTGGAAAGATCTGAGCACTGTTCTGTGATTGTGCCATTCGCTGCGAGGTTCTCTTATGAAACCTGGGTAGTGCCACACCGGCAAGCGCCATACATCACTGACTTTAGCAGTGCCGAGCTGAATGATCTCTCCCGTATGTATCAGCGACAAGCTCAGCGCTATGATGCTTTATTTCAACGGAAATCGCCTAACATCACGCTGTTGCACAACGCACCGTGTGATGAAAATACAGACAATAAGCATTGGCATTTCCATATCGTGATGCAACCACCACTGAGAGACCTTGAGAAAGTAAAGTTTCTGGCAGGCGCCGAGGCAGGCAGTAATAACATTGTTAACCCGTTGCAGCCTGAAGATGCTGCCAGACAACTCAGAGAGTGTGAGATCGCGTGAAGTTAGGCGTTTGTTATTACCCGGAGCACTGGCCTGAGTCAGTATGGGCTGACGATGCGCGCCGTATGCGGGAGCTCGGCATCAGCGTAGTGCGGGTTGGAGAGTTTGCCTGGAGTCGATTAGAGCCTGCGCGTGACAACTTCAGTTTTGACTGGTTAAAACGAGCACTTGATGTATTGCACGCAGAAGGTCTTGAAGTTGTACTCGGCACACCAACCGCAACACCGCCGAAGTGGTTAATAGATGAACATCCCTCTATCCTGGCAATAGACGAAAACAGTAACCCGAGAGGTTTTGGTTCTCGCAGGCACTACTGTTTTTCATCGGTGATCTATCGACAGGAATGCCAGCGTATTGTAGAGAAGGTGGTGTGTGAGTTTGGTCAGCACCCGGCTGTGACCACGTGGCAAACTGATAATGAATACGGTTGCCACAGCACTATAGTCAGTTACTCTGCTGATGCTCTCACCGCTTTTCAGGCGTGGTGTGAACGTCGATACAAGACAATAGATAAATTAAATGTGGATTGGGGAAATGTATTCTGGAGTATGGAATACACAGACTTTAATCAGATACCGCTGCCCATGTTAGCCGTTACCGAATTGAATCCGGCCCATCGACTGGCGTTCTGGCGATTCTCTTCAGATCAGGTTGCGTCTTTTAACAAGCTGCAGGCAGACATCATAAGACAGCATTCGCCTGATCGTGATGTGATGCATAATTTCATGGGCAACTTCACCGAGTTTGATCACTACGATACCTCAAAAGAGTTGGATATTGCGGCATGGGATAACTATCCGCTCGGCTTTCTTGATCGTGACGGGATAGATCTTGAAGATCAGAAAAAGTGGTTTCGCACCGGGCACCCCGATTCGTCAGCATTTCACCATGATCTCTATCGTGGTATGGGCAGGCTCTGGATAATTGAACAACAACCCGGGCCGGTTAACTGGGCGCCACATAACCCCGCACCGCTACCGGGTATGGTCAGGTTGTGGGCAATTGAGGCGATGGCGCATGATGCGGAGTTAATGTCATGGTTCAGATGGCGACAAATGCCTGCCGCCCAGGAACAGATGCACACCGGTTTGTTATTACCTGACGGTACCGAAGACGAGGCAGTTGCTGAGATAAGACAGCTGAGTGAAGACCTTAAAAAACTTGCAGCCTTTGATACCTCATCTACCAAATCTGAGGTTGCATTGGTGTTTGATTACAGTGGTGATCAGATGCTTCGTATACAACCGCAAGGGCAGAACTTTGCTCCTCTTGAGTGGGTGCAGAACATCTACACGTCAGTCAGACGTAGCGGTGCGGATATAGATATTGTGCAGCCCGGTGATGCGCTGGCGGGGTATAAGCTGGTTATCCTTGCCAATAGCCTGAGTATCAGTGAGCCTCTTTTAGCTGAGCTCACATCGTTCGAAGGACATGTTCTTGTTGGCCCGCGATGTGGCAGCAAAACAGATGAGTATTCCATTCCGCCTGAAATGCCGCCAGCGTCATTGCAGACTTTAATACCCGTAAAAGTCAGCCGTGTTGAGTCACTTCCTGACTTCTGCAACGTTGCTACTGCCGATGGCTTTAATGCAATCAGATGGCGCGAGAAGATCACCGGTAGCGTAGAGCCGGTTTCCACGTTCACAGACGGGTGGGGCTTTTACTATTGTCACGATCGTTGCCATTACTTGAACGCTTGTCTGGACGACGTGTCATTGTTGAAATTTATGCAGGCCAGACTACAACAATCAGGCGTTGCTACATGCGCTTGCAAGGAAGGGGTGAGAATACGCCGCAGAGGGGAGCTGATTTTCGCCTTTAATTATGGTCCAAATGCAGTCGAACTGGACCCGTCAAAATCCTATTTAGTTGGTAACGCTACTCTGGGTGTCGCAGGAGTATCGGTCTGGCATGAATAAAAATTATAGTAAATAGAATATCTTACTCGCTGTATACCGTAGAGTTGCGTATAGCACGAACCAGCAGACAAATATGCTGTCTCATCCCGCGGGTTGTGCCAGAATAGACGCAGATATAAATCGCCGGAGCCGTGCGCTGGTAGCAAGCTACCCGTTATTGAACGGCTTCAATGAAATCATGATGTTAGTTTAATTAATCTATTACACAGGTGAGTAATGTCTGGAAAATTTGAGATCTATAAAGACAAAGCAGGTGAGTTCCGCTTTCGACTGAAAAGTAGTGAAGGCAACAATCTGCTTGGCAGCGAAGGCTACAAAGCAAAAAGAAGCTGCGTAAACGGTATTGAATCGGTTAAGAAAAACGCCTCAAACGATACTCGTTATGGAAAGAAAGAAAGCGAGAGCGGTAAATTTTCGTTCAGTATTAAAGCCGGCAACAATCAGGTGATTGGTACCAGCTCTATGTACGATACTGCTGAAGCCCGAGACAGTGGTATCGCCTCAGTGAAGACCAGTGCACCCGAAGCGAGTGTCGACGATATTTCCGGTTAGTTGGCCGGTTAGTTGGCCGGTTAGTTGGCGGGATAGTCAGAAGCCAGCTTGTAGTATCGCTAAAACCACCGCGCCACGTGCGGTGGTTTGCTTTTTTGGGCACTGGCGCATTTAGCTACATTGTCAGCGAATGCGCAATGTGCTTTGCGAATCGAATAGAAAAGCGCGCTCCGGATCGAAACGAGCTGTAAATTCCCCACGGGCATTCATTGCCTGATGTTCTTCGAGACCAATAGTTAACGGCGATTCACTTTCCGCGTTGGCATAGCCAAAGGACGATCCTCCCAGACTCTCTACAACTTCAATTGTGGTGTTTAAGGACGCATTTCCCGCCGGATTGAAATGCTCCGGTCTTATTCCTATCTGAATTTCAGTTCCTTCTCTGATTGCTGTTTCACAGGCAACCTGGAACATTTCACCGGTATAGTCAGTTAATTGTACGGAGGCAGTGCCGCCGCTGTAACCGGTGACGCGAGCGTTCAGAAAATTCATCTTTGGAGAGCCGATAAACCCGCCAACAAATGTGTTGTCGGGGTCGTTGTACAGCTGCATTGGTGCACCGGTCTGTTCTATACGTCCGTCACGCAGCACCACTATTTTGTCTGCCAGTGTCATTGCCTCGACCTGATCGTGGGTGACATAGATCATCGTCGCACCCAGATCATTGTGCAGCTTGGCGATTTCGAGGCGCATCCGCACACGCAGCTCTGCGTCGAGGTTTGAAAGGGGCTCATCAAACAGAAAGACTTTCGGCTCGCGAACAATAGACCGGCCGATCGCCACACGCTGTCTTTGGCCGCCGGACAAGGCCTTGGGCTTGCGTTCCAGCAGTTCCTCGAGATGCAGTATCCTGGCAGCCTTTTGTACACGCTCGTTAACCAGTGCTGCGTCGTGACCGGTCATTTTCAGGCCGAAACCCATGTTTTCCTCGACTGTCATGTGGGGGTAAAGTGCGTACGACTGGAAAACCATTGCGATTCCCCGGTCTGCGGCCTCCACGTCGGTGACATCCTGATTGTCGATCTTGATCGTGCCGTCAGTTGCGTCTTCAAGGCCGGCGATGAGTCTCAGGAGTGTGGATTTGCCGCAGCCGGACGGGCCGACAAACACAGCGAATTCCCCGGAATTTATTGATAAATCAACACCATGAATAACATCAACCTTCCCAAAAGATTTTTTCAGCGCACTTAGTTCGACGTCTGCCAAGGTCTTGTCCTGTTGATGGGTTTCTGTGATTACAATTTGATCGCTTATGGTACCTGCGATGATCAGCGGTGGACAGCACCGCAGCGCCATCGTATCTCAACGACAATTCGGTTTGCATTATTCGCATTTAGGCACTTTTTGTATACGCAATGGGTGTTATATTGCCGAGGCGCTTTTCGCACAACTTTTGAGTCGGCTCTCCGCTGAACCGGTCTCTTAAACTGAGGAGATTTCACCTGATGAAATTCAATTTGAAGCATTCAATCGCGAGTGTTGTTGCGGCTACTTTTATGTCGTCGGCTGCACTTGCAAGCGATTTAATCATCACCTTCGATGACCTGAACCCTGACAAGAAAGCCGCCTATGAGGCAGCCGTAGAGGCGTTCAAAGCAGCCAATCCGGATATCAATGTTACCGCCAACAATGGTGACCGTGAAGCCCACAAGGACTCTATTCGCAACGCGCTACAAAACGACGCTCCTGATGTAATTACCTGGTACCCGGGTAACCGTATGGGGCCTTTCGTAGATGCTGGCCTGTTCATGGACATCTCCGATCTCTGGTCATCAGATCCAAACCTTGCTGACAAATTCAACGCCATCAAGCCCACCATGTCACGTGACGGCAAGCAGTGGGGCGTGCCTTACTCTTACTACCAATGGGGTGTTTACTACCGTAAAGACATCTATGACAAGCTGGGGTTGAGCGAGCCTGCAACATGGGATGAGCTGCTTGGCAACTGCGACAAACTTAAAGAAGCCGGTGTCACACCTTTTACTATTGGCACCAAGTTTCTCTGGACAGCTGCAGGTGTATTCGACTATCTGAACCTGCGTACTAACGGTTACGACGTCCACAACGACCTTACCGCTGGTAATATCAAGTACACCGATGATCGTATTCGTGCAACCTTCGCAAACTGGGAAGAAATGCTTGATCGCTGCACTTTCGTAGGAACTCACGCAACTATGTCCTGGCAGGATGCGATTGCACCTTTCGCCAACGGTGATGCAGCAATGTACGTGATGGGTAACTTCTCTGTAGGTCAGTATAAAGATGCCGGTTTGACTGATGAGCAAATCGACTTCTTTCAGTTTCCGGAAATTACGGAAGGCCTGCCGCGTGCGGAAGAAGCACCAGCTGATGCCTTTTTTATTCCGGCAAACGCCAAGAATGTAGAGAACGCGAAGAAATTTCTTGCTTTCGTCGCGACTCCGGAAGTTCAAGGCGAATGGAACAAGACAATTGGCCAGCTGCCACCTAACTCGGATGCCGAGATCAACAGCGATGACAAGTTCATTGTTGAAGGCATGGCTACACTGTCAACTGCGGCCGGTCTTGCGCAGTTCTATGATCGTGACGCGCCTGCTGCGATGGCCAGTGAAGGTATGAAGGGTTTTCAGCAGTTCATGCTGGACCCGTCAAAGCTTGATGAAATTCTTGAAAACCTGGATAAGGTGCAGGAAGAAGTTTATAAGTAAGCGGTATCGAGGGCCGGCTTGCGCCGGCCCTTTACATAGTGTTTGAAAAACCAACATTGAGCACAAGCGACATCCCGTCGATTCGGAGAGTACATGACATCCGTTGCTGCGATTGACCGGTTTGCTACCTCAACAAAGCGGGCTTTTGTTGCTGCCATTGTTATCGCGCTTTGTTTGTTTGCCCTGCAGCTTGTCACCATAGAAGGTATGCAGTCGTGGCTTGATGTGTCGCGGCAGTCAGCTGCCCGTGTACCGACTTTTCTGGTTCGAATCTCACTGATAATCTGTGCGGTGGCCGCCGCGTTTGTATTTGTTACCAGCCTGTCCTTCTATAAGCGTAACAAGGTCGCCGTAGCGCCATGGTTGTTTCTGGCGGTCGGTCTGGTGTTGTTCATGATCTATGTGATCGTGCCGATTTTCCAGTCGATATCGTATTCATTCACGCGTTGGGATGGTCTGTATGACATCAACGGTGTCTGGACCGGCGAGTGGGTTGGTTTACATAACTACAAACTGCTGTTCCAGGACCCTAACTTTTATACTTCGCTAAAGAATAATCTGCTGTGGTTGCTGTTGTTTATGCTGGCAGTTCCCCTCGGATTGTTTATCGCATTATTCTTAAATCAGACGGTAACCGGGATCAGAATGTATAAGTCTCTGTTCTTTTTTCCGTTTGTGATTTCACAGGTAGTTGTCGGTTTGATTTTTACCTGGGCCTACAATCCGGAGTTCGGGCTGCTCAGTGAAATCTGGAGCTGGTTTTTCTGTGAAACGAAAACCAACATTGTCGGCAATCTCACTCGAGTGTGCTCACCTGAGCCTCCGTCAATTCTCGGTGATGAAGACACTGCAACCTTCGGAATCATAGCTGCCGGGCTGTGGCCTCAGATTGCCTATTGCATGATTTTGTATCTTACCGGTTTGAACAATATTTCATCTGATCAGATAGAAGCGGGTCGACTTGATGGAGCCAAAGGTTGGAAGATGCTGCGCCATGTCATTTTACCGCAGTTAAAACCGGCCACATTTATTGCGATCGTTGTGACTGTCATCGGGGCACTTCGATCCTTTGACATGATTGCAACCATGACCCAGGGCGGCCCCTACGGTTCAAGTAATGTACTGGCCTATTATATGTATGATCAGGCAGTAGGTGAGGGGGTTGGCCGCTACGGCTACGGTTCGGCCATTGCCACTGTGTTGTTTCTTATCATGCTTGTATATATCAGTTACTTCCTGTGGCGTATGTATCAAGATGAAGTGGAGGCGCGATAATGTTTCCACGCCCGATTGAGAAATCCTCTTTTTTTGTGCGATCGCTATACAAGCTGTCACTGCCGATTGCATTGTTTGTCTGGCTGCTGCCACTGCTGGCTATTTTTCTAACTTCTATCAGGCCTGCCTCAGATATTGCTACTGGCAACGTGTTTGGTGTTCCAAGCTCTTTCCAGTTAATACAGAACTACGGCGAGGTGTTTGCCAAAACGGATGCTTTGCGATATTTGTTTAACACTTTGCTAATTGCTGTGCCGACTATGTTGATTTCGGTTGCGCTTGCCTGTTTAACCGGCTACGCATTGGCTGTTTATAAGTTCAGATGGGCATTGCCGTTATTCTTTTTGTTTGTTGCAGGTAATTTTGTGCCGTTTCAAATTTTGATGTTGCCGGTTGTGGATATGTCTAATCGACTCGATATCATAAACACGGTGCCTGGTCTTGTGATGTTCCATGCGGCTTTTCAAACCGGCTTTTGTACGCTATTCATGCGTAATTTTATCAAGGCGCTGCCTTTTGAGCTGATAGAGTCTGCTAGGCTTGAAGGGGTAGACGAATTCAAGATCTTCTGGCATCTGGTGTTGCCACTGGTTAAGCCTGCAATTGCCGCCCTTTGCGTTTTGATCTTTACTTTTATCTGGAATGACTTCTTCTGGGCGACAGTAATGTTGCGTGATGATTCTACCTTGCCCATCACTGTCGGCGTACGCACCTTAAATGGTGAGTTCGTGCAACAGTGGCATCTGGTTTCTGCAGCGTCACTGCTGGCAGCGGTGCCACCGGTTATTATGTTTTTTATTATGCAAAAGCACTTTATTGCAGGGCTCACGCTTGGTGCGACCAAAGGCTGAAGCCATGCCGAAATATCTCACCAATTGTCACGTGCATTTGATATCTCCTGATATGGTGTTCATCAGTACCGTGATTACCAAGGTCTGATTTTAGCTGATGCCCTTATCGGGATTTGAAATGACAGCATCCGAGCTGATCGGTGTTTTAACGCATGTGAAGCGCTGGATCAGTAATCTCCGACGGGCAGGGAAAGAGCGCAAAGCTGAATCACGCAAGGCGTTGAGAAGTGTGATTCTGGCGGTACGGGAGACTCAAGTGTATATCCGCCATACCACTGATGGTGGCAAAAAATCAATCAAAACAGAAAAAGCACTGTCACTACGTTGGACCGAGTTATCTTTTGAGCTTGAGGATATCGGCTTGATCAGGCTCGGCAATAAATGCAGCATCACGGGTAAGTACTGGGCGAATCCGGATGGAATTGACTATTCTTTTTTGCCGGAGCTTGCTGATAAGCTTAATGAGATTGAGCAGTTGTCTGTGATGGCTGATCGGGAGAATAGTTAGGGTT
>CALLBO010000090.1 GCA_937998875.1 uncultured Granulosicoccaceae bacterium | reverse complement strand
TCTGAGGTATGGTTATGGCGACAGTCAAACAAACTGGTTGCCGGTGAGAAAATCTGGGAGGCGGCAAAAAAGCGCAACGCGGAGTTTACCTGCGCCAAGATGTTCTGGTGGTACAACATGTATTCGACGGCTGACTGGAGTGCCACACCCCGGCCCATGTATCCTGCGGATGGTCGCAAGATTCCGGACCACTACACTTACCCTGCAGAACTACATGATGAACTGGATGCCAAACTGGGGCAGTTTCCGCTTTTCAAGTTCTGGGGGCCTGCGGCGGATATCACTTCCAGTAAATGGATAGCGGATGCAACTTTGCACATGATGCAAACCCGCAACCCGACCCTCACCTTAACGTACCTGCCTCACCTCGATTACAACCTGCAGCGGCTCGGCCCTGATCTGGCGCATCCAAAGCTACAAAAAGATCTGCAGCAGGTAGATGAGTTGTGTGGCCAGTTGATTGAGGCGGCAGATGCCAAAGGTCAGCGTGTTATCGTTGTTTCAGAATATGGCATTACACCGGTAACTGACGCTGTACATATAAACCGCGCGTTGCGTGAGGCCGGACTGATAAAGGTCCGGGTCGAGCAGGGCAGAGAGCAGTTTGATGCAGGTGCGTCTGATGCGTTTGCAGTTGCAGATCATCAAATAGCGCATATTTACATCAACAATGAAGCGGTCACAGAGCAAGTGAAAGCGCTGCTGCAGAATCTTGACGGGGTTGAGCAGGTGCTTGATAAACATACAAAGAAAGATCACGGCCTGGATCATCCACGTTCCGGAGAGTTGGTCGCCATTTCAGAGCCTGATCGTTGGTTCAGCTATTACTACTGGCTTGATGATGAGCGCGCCCCTGACTACGCGCGTGCTGTCGATATACACCGCAAGCCAGGCTACGATCCGGTGGAGTTGTTCATCGACCCTGAGATCAAAGTGCCAATCGCTTCTATCGTTTGGCGCTTGGTGCGTAAAAAGCTAGGCTTTCGCACCCTGATGGATGTGATCTCGTTAAAAGATACGCAACTGGTTAAAGGTGCGCATGGCAGACCCACGGACGATCCGCAGCATGGGCCATTGGTGATTGGCTCGGAAGCTGATCTTCTACCCGCAGAACAACTCGACAGTGTTGATTTTAAAGATTTGGTACTGCGACATATATTTGCCGGCTGAGCGCGGGTTAGTGGTCTTTGGCCTGATGCGTCGTCTTTAAAGTGGGTAGCAGTAGGTCACCCGTGCAGAGCAAGGTGGGAGACCTGCGATGTCTGCGAGACGAATACTGAGCAGTAAAACGTCAGTGAGACCGATTCTTAATCGCTGACGTTTTTTGTTAAGTGATTTATCAACCGTCGGCAGTTGGCGTGCTAACCGGCACTTTCTTAAAGAACGCGCCGTAAATACTGGCAAGTATTGTTATAAAGCCAGCTATCAATAGTCCCAGGGCAATTGGCCGTTCAAAGAAACCGGTGAATTCAAAGTGCAGCATTTGCATAGCCTGTGCAAAAGTCTGCTCACCGATCTTGCCGAGTATTAAACCAAGAACGATGCCGGCAACTGAATAACCGGAACGGCGCAGGAAAAAACCTGCAACGCCTGCAACAAACATAACAACAACATCGATGGTTAATCCGCGTACTGCGTAAGCGCCGACGGTGGCCAGAAGGAGAATTAGCGGTGCAAGGTACTGAAACGGAATTCTTAGTAGATTAACGATGGTCTTGGCTTCAAGAAAGCCCACCAACAAGATTGACAGGTTAGCAAAGAACATCGCTGCGAATACTACCCAGACAAGATCCGGGCTGTTTAAAAATACCAGTGGACCCGGTTCCATATCGTGCATCTGGAACACACCAACCATCATTGCGGTTAGAGCACCACCTGGCAGACCGAGTGCAAGCAGTGGAATCATAGCGGCACCGGTTGCAGCATTGTTGGCTGTCTCTGAAGAGATAACACCTTCAATTTTGCCTTTGCCAAAGCCTTCACGGTCTTTAGACCAGCGCACAGCTTCGTTGTAACCCATGAATGCGGCGAGGGTTGCACCGATGCCGGGCAATACACCACAGAAGAAACCGATTATCGCTGAACGAATTACCGCAATCTTGTGTTGCCATAGCTCTTTGAAAGTAGGGAAATCGACACTCAGCTTTGGTGCCTTATAAGAGCCGGTGGCTTTTTTTTCTGCCTGTACAAAAATCTCTGACACCGCAAAGAAACCCAGTATCGTCGGGATAAAGTGAATGCCTGCTGCAAGGTATGGCATATCAAAGTTATAGCGTTCAATACCGCCCACAGGATCAAGTCCGACAACGGCAACCATCAAGCCTGCCATAATCGATAGCCAGCCTTTCCAGAAAGATTTTGCACCGACCGATGCAGCAACGGCTAAGCCGAAAAACACCAGTGCAAAAATTTCTGGTGGCCCGAAAGCAGAGATGGCCCAGTCTGCAATTGCGGCCGTTGCCGCCATCATGACGATGCACGATGCAACACCGCCGATAGCAGAGCACATTACTGCCGCACCGACGGCTTTTCCTGCCTCACCGTTAAGCGTCATCGGGTAGCCGTCAAAAGCAGTTGGTGCGTTTTCCGGTGCGCCGGGTATGTTGAACAGTATGGCGGTAATAGCGCCACCGTAAACACCGGTGCAGTAGATTACCGAGAAAAGCATGATGCCGTGCTCCGGGCTTAAGTGCGCGGTAAACGGCAGTAGAATTGCCGCAAGTGTCAGCATGCTTACGCCGGGTATTGCTCCAAACAACATACCGCCGACTACGCCACCGAAGAAAATCAGAATTCCGACCGGGTCACTGAAGAGGGTGACGGTTCCGGCAAGAAAATTATTAAAAGCATCCATTGATCGTTATCGCTTTTGTTTAATTGTTATGTTTACTTTTATTGTTATTTAGAGAAAACGTCTTGAAAGGTGTTGACCATCCAGCTACCGAACTCATAGAACGGGCTGATGTAGCCGGTCGGCAGACCTACATAAAGGATGGACACAAAAAACGCGATAAGTATTCCATAGATAAGCGGCATGATCATCGCCATGCGAGTGATTCTTCGTTCACCCATAAGAATCATTACGCCGATAATAAAAACCGGTGCAAGTGCATAGAAACCCATGTCTTCCATCATGGCAGCAAAAAACAATGGTAGCGTGAGAATCGCTCCTACGTGGTTGCGCCAACAGATCGCGAGATAAATCAGAAACAACACAATGCCTGCAATGATTTTTACTTTAGCGATGCCCTCCTCGGGGATGCCGGCCTTTTCAATGTACATATCGGGCACGGTCATGTAGATAAACGGCAGGGACAATAAGATGAAAGTATTGATATACCAGCCGAGGCTGTTGTATTCAGTTTCCTGGGCGGAATCTTCGTGAGCGGCGGCCATGGTGTTGCTGGCTGCAGTATCGCCGTTTTTACGTTGATCGAGCAGTTGACCAATCGCTGCAACAGCAATCAGTAGCAGTATGGTGCGCGGCCATAATGTTGCACCGTACTTATAGATTTCTATGTCATTGTTAAATTCGAACGAGTAGGCGAAGAAAAATGCCGCCAGAATCAGCCAGAACGCTACCTCTACAATCTGGCCTTTGGTAAGCCTGCCCATGAGAATCCTTCTTGGTGTTGATTGGTCGAGGTGGGTTGTTTTATTACTGGCATCTCGACTCGCCTAAAGTAACAAAGGCCAATGCCATTACTGGCATTGGCCTCTAACAGTCTACCTGAAAATCAGACTACTTGACTTCAAGTCCCATCTCTTTATACACGTCGCGATATTGCGCGACAGTCTCTGTGATCAGATCTTTAGAACCATCGGTATCGCGGAAGCTTTCAATCAGCGTCATGAACTTGCTTTCGTTGTATGCCTGATAGTCTTCCTGACAGTAGGCCTTCTGGAAAGCCCATTGCAGCCACTTAACGCGGTCTTCAGGAGTGCCGGCTTTGACGTAGAAACCACGGAAGCGCAAGAGTGGTTCAAAGTCCAGACCCGCATCAGTTAAATTTGGCACGTCTGCAAATGCGTCCGGTGATTCTTTAAGAATAGTCAGGATAGGTTTGAACTTACCTGCATCAAGGAACTTACGTACGTCACCCGGCTGCTCAAACAAGGCGTCTACCTGGCCACCGGCCAATGCCCCGTAACGAGGTGCACCTTTGTCAAAAGAGATTTGTTGTATTTGCATACCGGTAGCGTCAGTGATGAACTTCATCGTAACGCGTTCCATGGAGCCTTCTTTAGATACGTTGGCAATAGTCGCTTTGCCGTCCTGCGCCTTCACCCACTCTACAAAAGAAGCCCAATCGGTGAAGCGATCTTCGTCTTCGCGAATGTAGATCTGTGAGAAGGTGATTTGCGAAGTAACCAGCGGAATTAGATCTTCAGCTGGATTCGGTTTGCTGGAGTCCAGTGCGTGTGCACTTGCCGCATCATCGATGTGCTCAAGCACGGTGTAGCCATCCGCAGGGGTTGCCATGTAAGCCGTCATGCCAACGGTACCTGAGCCACCTGGCTTGTGATCACGATTGATAGATACGTCAGTCAAACCGGTCACGGCTTCAGCCATGGCCTGGGCAACCTGTCCTGACCCGCCGGCAGGGCCGTAAGGGACAATCATTGTCAATGCTCTTTCGGGGTAGCCGCCTGCACCTTCCATTGAAGCGGGTAGAGAATCGGATGCGCATTCGGCAGCCGCATGGCCCGCCATTGCTGACATGGCGAGTGCGACTGTTGTATTCAACAGGTGTTTTTTGATGGTCATGTTAAGGGTTGCCTCCAGGCGGTAGTCGTTGCAGCACCACAATCGGATAATTAATCACTGCTATGTATTAGTACATATGTACTACTGCGAAGACCGTATCTTTACCGCCACGCGCTGTCAATCCGGTTGTTTCGAAAGTGCGCCTTTGAATGGCGGGAAAGTCGAATTGTCTTGGATTCTGACTACCCGACCGACCATGCTCGCCACATCATGCTGGAGCCGGAAATGAGTAAAATCAATAACATAAGGTGCTGAAATCGCGCTTCACTGATTTTCCGGCGCAGCTGCTGGCCGAGCACCATACCCAGGGTCACCGGTACAATTGCAGCCAGCGAGCCCCAAAGCAACGGGCCGCGTAACAACCCCACCAAAAACAACGAAATTGCCCAGGGTACAACCGCGCAGACATAAAGAAAGCTGATCGCGCTGACGAACTCGTCTTTGCTTAGATTTTTGAGCGACATCATGTACACGATCAGCATCGGTCCGAACATCGATGATATTCCGCCGATGATTCCGGACAGGGTGCCGAAGACAACGCCTCCCGGCTTTACCCAACGCGGCCCGAGTTGCAGCTTGAACGAAGAAACCTGCAACAAGGTAAAGGTGATGACGCAAACCCCGACCAGAAACAGCAGTGTACGTTCATCAACAACATAGAGAATGCGCGCGCCGATCATGGTGCCGAGCAGCAGTGCTGCTGCAGTTGGCCAGAACCGACCAATCACCGATCTAATATCAGGTGCGTCTGCAGCCTGCCAAAGGTTCGCAACCACGATCGGAATTGCCATCAGCGTCACTGCACTCTGCGCAGGCATCACCAAAACCATCATCGGCACCGTCAGTAATGGGGTGCCTACGCCGAGCGTACCCTTTATCAACCCTCCGCAGGCGAGGGCGAAAGTGCACCATAGGATGGTGTCCACGGCCAGATTATCCAGCGGCATTATCGGTAGCTGCCTTTCACATCTGAGATTAGCACTGGCAACTGTAACGACGTTGGGCGTTGTGTTGCCTGCTTTGAAACACTCTTGCCGACTCCCGGGCTGATTGAAAAATTAAAAAGAAGAATTGCACGATTTTACTTATCATAGTGGGATAGACCGCGCGGGTGGCGTACTGTAGCACCACAGCTATGTATTCGCGCATTTTGAAAATCGTCGGAGTGAGCCAATGGCCAGAGGTATCAACAAAGTTATTTTAGTAGGCAATCTGGGGAACGACCCGGAAGTGCGTGCCACAAACACAGGCTCGCGGGTTGCGACAATCAGTATCGCCACTTCAGAATCCTGGATGGATAAGAACACCGGCCAGCGGCAGGAAAAAACCGAATGGCACCGGGTAGTATTTTTTAATCGGCTTGCAGAGATTGTCGAACAGTATCTTACCAAAGGATCGCAAGTGTACGTCGAAGGTCGACTACAAACCCGCAAATGGCAGGACAAAGACGGTCAGGATAAATACACCACAGAAGTGGTTGCCAATGAAATGCAAATGCTTGGTGGTAAAGGTGGCGGTGGTGGTGATTTTCAGTCAACCGCTCCCATGGATCCACCGGCCGCTAAAAGTAATGCACCTGCTACGGCACCGGCTGCGGCTGGTGGGCCGGATATAAACTTTGATGATGATATTCCGTTTTAAGGCTTCTATTATTCTCGTGCTTCAGCGGTTAGATATTTTCACGCTGCGCGGCTAAGTAAGCCAGAAGGATCGATAGTAATGCTCCAGCCGCAGCACAGGTAACCGTAGGGGGGATAAGCCGGAGGCGCATCCACCGATGACGCTCATGCATAGTTGGATGCGCTCTCGCTTATCCCCCTGCGAAACCCGCACCTTACTATACAAGTGGCTATTGAATCTGCGCGCGAGACTTTGTGATCCATTCCTTGTGCATAGAGCGATAGTGCTTAGGTGATAAGTCTGCCTTTTCGATTACGCTTTTAAATACTTCCTGCGCGCGGTCGTGGTTGTTTAACTCGGTAAGCATCATTCCGTATCGATAGTGTGGTTCCGGGCCGGTGTAGTATTTGATAAGCGTTTCGTATTCTTCAGTGGCTGACTCATGATTACCGAGTGCTTCCTGTGTACGTGCATACAGAAGATGAGCATCCTGGTTTTTGTAGTCCGGATTTTTTTCAATCAGTGAATCCAGCAGTGAATTTACTTCTTCGTAGTTACTTAACTCGAACTCACTGGCGGCGAGTTTGTGCATAGTGTCGGGGTTGTGTTCGTTTAATCCGGTAAGCGCTTTGCGATATAGTTTTGAGGCTTCTGCGTATTGCTCTTTTTCGCTATAGGCATCAGCCAGCTCGACAGCATTTCTTGCAGTGGCAGAGATTGCGTATTCGCGTTTTGCTTCATCAAGCGATTTGTTCGGGTTGATTACGTTGCCTACAGTACGTGAAGCAGAGCGGCCGGCTCTGCCTCCGGCCAACTCTGGAAGTACTTCAACAATCAAATAAGCAATGACACCCAGGCCCGGTAGAAACAACAGGGCGGAGATCCATAGTTGATTTCGGCCAGTCTTTATCGCGTGAATGATAGCGATAACTGCAAACAGGGTAGTGAGTCCAAAGAGGGGCACGGCGAAACCTCAAATCAAAAATGCTGAACACGCTAACTTATTTGATCGCAGTGGACAAGCGTGGGACTCGTTGCTTCAGCTGGTATGCGCTTCATAAAATACCTGGTGCTTTAACGACTTTGGCGAATAATGATCGATCTTGAACTAAGCAATAACATCAGAGTGAGCATCAGCAAAAAGCCTGAACCCGCTGTGCCTCCCCCTGAACCTTCGCCAGAGTTTTGAGTAAACTCACCTGCATTGACCTCGTTGGAGTCAGTGTCCGGGGCGGTACCGGTGTCATTGTTGGCACTAGTCAATGCAGAGTCTTGCATCTTGCTGGAATCTTGCTGGCTATTGTCTACTGAGGGTTGATCTACCAACGGTTGATCTGGGTTTGTCTGGTTGTTGTCATTGTTGGATTGATTGTCGGCATTTTGCGGATCATCATCCACCGGCTGTTCTTCTGGCTCGGGGTCGGTCGCGCTTGCGGTTACTTCATACGCTCCGATATCACAGGCGTTGCCCTGCGGGCGTGATATGCCACGTTGATCTTTAGCGGTAGCACCATTCCCGCAGTTACCGGCATCAATCGCATCACTGCCTGGTTGCAGCGCATGGGTTTTACCTAAGCCACCGTTATCTGCAAGTGCCAGTAGGCCCGGGTTGCCAAACGGAATATCCGTTTGTTGTGCGTTGCCGCAGGTACCGTCGGTGTGTACGTTGTGGCCAAGTGATTGAACCGCCGCTATTCCGCCGCACTCTGTTCCTCCCGCAACGCCACTTATGATCGAGTTGGAAATTGTGAGCTGACCTGAGTTACCAAGTTGATGATCCCCTGCAATCCGGTGCGTATTGCTGGTGATCGTGCTTGTCGTTATCTGCATCAGACCGCTATTGCTGATAACGCCGGCGCTACCATCGTCGAACAGCCCCGCACCGGCGCTATTGCCACTGATGGTACTGTTGATGATAACGGCATCCCCTTCGTTATTGATAATGCCGCCATACACATCGTTGTTAGTAATACTTGTGCCGCCTATCTTCAGTACACCACTACTCTCAATCACACCCTGATCACCGTCATTGGCATCTATAGATGAGTCGTATATCTCGAGTGTTCCCTGGTTTGAAAACGGGCTGCTGCTTCGTGTCAATGTGCAGTTGAATAACTTGAGTGTCGATTCAGGGTTGTTGTTAATCGACCAAACGTTGTTAGTACCCATGCCGCTAATCTGGCAGTTCCTCAGCTCAATTCTGCCATTGTTTGTTATTACTGGCCCGGCGCTGGAGACGTGGCTTTCAATCAATACATCAGTGCCCGTTATAACGCCTGTGTTTGTAAGTACAGAGTCATACAGAATAGAGTTGCGGTATTGGCGAATGTTGCGAAGCGTTAGCGTTCCTCGATTCACGACGGCAGCGCTGTTGCCGGTATGGCCTGTAATCCCGGCGTTCTCAAGAGTAGTTGTGCCCATGTTCTGCAGTGCAAGGCCGTCGGTAAAGTCACCATTGGTTAAATCTATTCCGCTGACCTGCAGGGTTACTCCTGGTAGCACACGGAATATCCTGTTGAAACCTGCAGCTTCAAATGCAACCTCTGCTGATGAAGTGATTTCTACGTCTTTGGTTATGGTGAGTTCGGGTACTGAAATAGTACCTGAGCATTCGATGTTTATATTGCGGGCGTTAGCGATTGCATAGGCCAGCGTTTGAGGTGATTGATGGTCTCCGTAGCTTGTACAGTTGGTTACTGCTGCATTGCTTTGGCGGCTGTCGGTGCTGTCTGTGCGAGACAGTGAAAAGTCACCGAGATCAAGGCTCTGACCATCCGACAGATTAATTGTTTGCGGCCAAACGGCATCGAGATAGATTGTGCCTTCGTCAGGCACCGGATCATCGTCGACATAGGTAATGAAGTTTTGGTCTGAAAAAGTAAGCTGATAGGTGCCGCTGGTAACGGTCGGAAAGAGGTATCTGCCGAAAGCGTCGGTCTGTTGAATCAGAGAGTCGCCGGACTGATCGCTGACAAGAGCAACGGTAATGTGGGCCAGCGCGCTGCCTGAGTTGTTGCTGATAGTGCCCGAGACCAGCGCGCTGGCGTTTGCACCAGAGTAGACGAAGGTCAGCAGCAGAAGTGCTGCGAATCGGGAGTTAAGCATCTGATTCCACTTCCAATGCGCCATGATAATGAATTATTGTCATGACGAATAAAGATTGTCAACGAACCGGCTCACTGTCGAGCCCGTATTTTCGGTTTTGGTCTTGCCTCTTTCGCCGGATTGAAATTCGTTTACCGCAATCAATTGGAGAATCAGTTCACAGTTTTGCTTGTAGCAAGTCACAATAGGGCAGTATTTTGCTAATAAGTCAGCGGCGCATACATAACGATATAAAGATATCTTTATGAGTGCATCTGAACTATAATTTTGCACGCTTGATGGGCTACCCGCTCGTATATACGGCGTTGGCACATACGAATTCATCTAAGTAGAGACTATTTATTCAATGACTAAGGAACACATTTTTACCTCTGAGTCGGTGTCCGAAGGGCATCCGGACAAGATGTCTGATCAGGTTTCTGATGCGGTCCTCGATGCGATTCTGGCTGAGGATAAGCACGCCCGTGTGGCTTGTGAAACTGTGTTCAAGACAGGGCTCGCAATGATTGCGGGTGAGATCACCACCACTGCCCAGCCTGATTATGAAAAGGTTATTCGCGATACCATCCGGGAGATTGGTTACACCGACTCTGCGATGGGTTTTGACTGTGACACCTGCGCGGTCATGACAGCAATCGGCGTGCAGTCCCCTGACATTAATCAGGGTGTGGATCGATCACGACCGGAAGATCAGGGTGCAGGGGATCAGGGCTTGATGTTTGGTTATGCCACTAATGAAACCGATGTACTGATGCCCGCGCCAATCACTTATGCGCATCGTCTGGTTGAAAAGCATGCTGAGTATCGTCGTGCCGGCGCAGACTGGTTGCGCCCGGATGCCAAGAGTCAGGTGAGCTTTAAGTACACCGATGGCAAGGTCGCAGGCATCGATGCGGTGGTTCTTTCCACTCAGCATTCTGCAGACACTAAGCAGAGTGACTTGCATGAAGCGATTATGGAAAACGTTATCAAGCCGATTCTTGAGCCAACTGGTTGGTTGCACGCAGATACCAAGTATCACATCAATCCGACGGGTGCTTTCGTTGTCGGTGGGCCGATGGGTGATGCGGGCTTAACCGGTCGTAAGATCATTGTTGATACTTATGGTGGTGCTGCACGTCACGGTGGTGGGGCTTTCTCTGGTAAAGATCCATCAAAGGTTGATCGCTCGGCGGCCTATGCAGGTCGATACGTTGCGAAGAACATAGTCGCAGCCGGTCTTGCTGAGCGTTGTGAAATTCAAGTGTCTTACGCCATTGGTGTGGCCGAGCCTACCTCGATCATGGTAGAGACATTCGGTACCGGCACTATGGATGATGAAAAGATCACAGAGCTTGTGCGTGAGCATTTTGACCTGCGCCCTTACGGCATTCTGACCATGCTTGATCTTTTGAATGCAGACAAAATCAAGTACAGAAAGACCGCCGCCTATGGACACTTTGGTCGCGAAAATGAAGGCTTTACCTGGGAAAATACCGACAAGGCTGATGCGCTTCGCAACGCATAGTTGGCATACATATTCAAACCTTGCAGCTGATTCAGGTTGCAAGGCTTTTAACAATTATACTATTTTTTAAGGATTAACCGTAATGGGACAAGCAGCAGAAAATCTAAGCGGCGACTACAAAGTTGCTGATATCTCACTCGCTGAGTGGGGTCATAAAGAAATCAGAGTTGCAGAGTCGGAAATGCCCGGCTTGATGGCTATTCGTGAAGAGTACGCTGGCAAGAAGCCACTTGAAGGAGCGCGCATCGTCGGTTGTCTACACATGACTATCCAGACTGCCGTGTTAATTGAAACACTGGTGGCACTGGGTGCAACCGTACGCTGGTCTTCCTGCAATATCTTCTCTACTCAGGATCACGCAGCATCTGCGATTGCCGATCAGGGTATCCCTGTCTTTGCATGGAAAGGTGAAACTGATGAAGAATTCTGGTGGTGTATTGAGCAGACGCTTGAAGGCCCGGACGGCTGGAAGCCAAACCTGATTCTTGACGACGGGGGTGATGTAACGCAGATCATTCATGACAAATACCCGGAAATGTTGACAGACATTAAAGGGCTGTCTGAAGAGACAACCACAGGCGTACATCGTCTTTATGAAATGGCTCGTGAAGGAACTCTAAAAATTCCAGCGATCAACGTTAATGATTCTGTTACCAAATCAAAATTCGATAATCTGTATGGTTGCCGTGAGTCACTACTTGACGGTATCAAGCGTGCGACTGATGTGATGATTGCCGGTAAGATTTGCGTTGTTCTTGGTTATGGAGATGTCGGTAAAGGATGTGCACAGGCATTTCGCGGTATGGGTGCAACAGTGATGGTGACCGAGATCGATCCTATCTGTGCATTGCAGGCTGCAATGGAAGGCTACCGTGTTGTGACGATGGATGACGTTGCAGACCAGGGTGAGATCTTCGTGACCACCACAGGTAATGTGAACGTAATTAACCACGATCACATGGCCAAAATGAAGAACGAAGCTATCGTTTGTAACATTGGTCACTTTGATAACGAGATCGATGTTGCCAGCCTCAAGCAATACGAGTGGGACAACATCAAGCCGCAGGTTGATCACATCATTTTTCCAGACGGCAAACGCATTACCTTGCTGGCGGAAGGTCGACTGGTAAATCTTGGTTGTGCAACCGGTCACCCTAGCTTTGTGATGTCGGCGTCTTTTACCAATCAGGTGCTGGCTCAGATCGAGTTGTGGGAGCGCGCTGACCAGTACGATATCGGTGTGCACGTGTTGCCGAAGCAGTTGGACGAAAAAGTAGCAAGACTGCACCTTGATAAAATCGGTGCCAAGCTCACTGAGCTGAACACGGAGCAGGCCAAGTATCTGGGTATGGATCAGGATGGTCCTTACAAGCCAGAGCACTACCGTTACTAAAGCCGGTACCATCCTAAGTAGCGTGTGATCGTAGCCCCGGGCACTTGTGTCCGGGGTTTTTTCTTAGGCACAAGTGCCTGGTTTATAAGTAGTTATTGGAACTCTAAAGCGTAGTTATTGGAACAACGGGAGGAAAACGGTTATGCTCCGCGATCGGGCATAATGTCCGCGAATCTATTCCCAGACGCATGACGGAGCCACGTAGTTGCAGGTTTTACCCCGATACGACATAAATGATGCGACATAAATGACGCGACAAAAAGTTTTTGTCAAAACCCACGGCTGTCAGATGAACGAGTATGACTCGGCCAAAATGATAGACGTGCTCGATGAGCGCTTCGGTGTCGATGTAACCGAAGATCCCGAAGACGCAGACATTCTGCTGGTCAACACCTGCTCAATCCGTGAAAAAGCCCAGGAGAAAGTTTTCTCCCAACTGGGACGCTGGCGGCCGCTTAAAGAGAAACGTGATGGCGTGTTGATTGCCGTCGCTGGTTGTGTGGCAAGTCAGGAAGGTGAGGCACTGCAGCAGCGTGCGCCGTTCGTCGATCTGGTGGTTGGCCCGCAAACCATTCATCGTCTTGCCGATATGGTGGAAACCACTCGACTCGAGAAACGTCCGTTAGTGGACGTGAGTTTTCCTGCCATTGAAAAATTTGATCAGTTGCCGGAACCTCGTATGGAAGGCCCGACTGCCTTTGTTTCTATTATGGAAGGTTGTAGTAAGTACTGTAGTTTTTGTGTTGTGCCGTACACCCGGGGCGAAGAAATTTCCCGTCCTTTTGATGATGTGATTGCAGAAGTCGTGTCACTAGCAGAGCAGGGCGTGCGTGAAGTTAATCTTCTCGGTCAGAATGTTAATGGTTATCGTGGCCAAATGGATGATGGCGAGATCTGCGATCTTGCGTTACTTATCTCTGTTGTTGCCGCAGTGGAGGGTATTGAGAGAATTCGTTTTACAACTTCTCATCCGATTGAATTCGGTGATCGTTTAATACAAGCGTATGCAGATGTGCCCGAGCTGGCATCTTTTCTACACCTGCCCGTTCAGTCCGGTGCCGATCGTGTGCTTGCCGCAATGAAGCGTGGCCATACCAGCATTGAATACAAATCAAAAATCCGCAAGTTAAAAGAAGCGCGACCGGGTATATCAATATCATCTGACTTTATTATAGGTTTTCCAGGTGAGACCGATGCTGACTTTGAGCAGACCATGTCACTCATTAAAGACATAGGGTTTGATCAGTCTTTTAGTTTTATCTACAGTGCGCGTCCCGGTACACCGGCTGCATCACTTGATGATGAAACACCTGCGCAGATTAAAAAAGACCGGTTGTCGATTCTTCAAAAGACCATCAATGAGCAAGCAGCTGTGATCAGTCAGGCCATGGTTGGTACTGTGCAGCGAATATTGGTTGAACGTCCATCTGCCCGCAATGAAGAAGAGATGGCTGGCCGCACAGAAAATAACCGGGTGGTGAACTTTCCCGGTGATGCATCAATGATTGGCAAATTTGTTGACGTTGAAGTTACAGAGGCACGACCTAACTCACTACGCGGAGAGTTTAGACAAATCAATGACCCGCTTTATTAAACTGCATGGGACGGTAAACTAACTTGGCGACGCTTGAATTTCAGCTAAGTCCGGATGACAACCAGCGATTAGCAAATCTGTGTGGTCAGTTCGATGAACATTTACGACAAATAGAAGGGCGGCTCGACGTTGAGCTGCACAACCGCGGGGGCAACTTCCGTGTGTCAGGGGATGACAAGGTCGTGCGAAGTGCCTGCAGTGTCTTGCAGGGTTTATACGACGCGACTTCAAAGGAAACGCTAACACCGGAAAAGATTCATCTCTTTTTGCAGGAAGCAAATCTCCATGCGGAAGATGACCAGGACGACGAGCCACGATCTGGCGCTGATATCATTACCCGCAATGTCAAGCTGCGCTGTCGTGGAAAGAATCAACAACAGTACGTTCAAAGCATCCGTGATCACGATTTAAGTTTTGGTATTGGTCCTGCCGGTACGGGTAAAACTTATCTTGCTGTGGCTTGCGCTGTTGAAGCACTTGAGCGAGAACAGGTTCGTCGCCTTGTATTGGTGCGTCCTGCAGTTGAAGCAGGGGAGCGCTTAGGGTTTTTACCGGGTGATCTGACGCAAAAGGTCGATCCTTATCTTCGTCCCATCTATGATGCGTTATATGAATTTTTGGGTTTTGATCGTGTTGCCAAGCTCATCGACCGGAATGTTATTGAGGTAGCGCCGCTTGCCTATATGCGTGGCCGTACCCTCAATCACTCCTGTGTGATTATGGATGAAGCACAGAACACCACTGTTGAACAGATGAAAATGTTCCTGACCAGAATCGGATTTGGTTCTAAAGCAATCGTTACAGGTGATGTTACACAGATTGATTTGCCCAAGCACGTAACCTCCGGTTTGAAACATGTTCAGGGTGTGCTCGATGGTGTTGAAGGGATCGGCTTTTGTGAGTTTAAGGCGCGTGATGTTGTACGCCATCCTTTGGTACAAAGAATTGTCGGCGCTTATAACAAGGCAGAAGGCAGAGAACTAAACCCGGAAAGGAGTAGCGGTTCTAAAAGCGGTGCCTCAAAGTCAGAAAAGCGCGCGTAGTTACATCTCAGGCGATGAGTGCAACCACAGATGAAGCGGCATTAGTTGAAATTCAAAGATCAGATGATTTGGCGTGTCAGTGCCCGGATGATTCGTTATTGGTTGAGTGGGTGCGAACAGGTCTTGCTAACAAGAATTCGGGTATCACAGTCCGCATTGTCGATGCTGACGAAATGCAGCAAGCCAATTTTCAGTGGCGTGGACAGGACAAACCCACCAATGTGCTGTCATTTCCGGCAGAATTTCCACCGGAGGCGGGTGTCAGTTACCTGGGTGATATACTTGTTTGTGCTGAAATACTCGAGCGGGAAAGTACTACTCAGGGCAAGGAGTTAAATGATCATTGGGCACATATTCTGGTGCACGGTGTGCTGCATCTGCAAGGCTATGACCATGGAAATGATCACGATGCACTGCAGATGGAGCAGCGGGAAAAAGAATTACTGGCTACTCTTGGGGTGGCTGACCCCTATCGGACTTATCCGAATCCGACTGGCCCGAATCCGATTGGCCCGGGCCGGATCGATGATTAAATTGAGGCATGCCTCAGGTAATGTGGTTGGGTATTGCGGTTTAAAGAGTTGCCCTGATTTTAAAAATTTAGCTGGTTGTAGTCTGCCGGCGATGCAGAGGATTAGAAAAAGCTAATGACCAGTGAGCCGGTTGAGTCACCGAAGTCTTTGGTTAACCGTATTCGTGCAGCACTGAACGGAGACGATGAACCGCGTACCATCAATGAGCTGAAAACCGTGTTGCGTGAGGCTGCCGAGCGGGACATTGTGAGTGATGACACAATGCATATGCTCGACGGTGTGTTTGATGTTGCTGCCATGCGGGTGCGTGACATTATGATTCCGCGCGCTCAAATGGTGGTTGTGGAACTCGACGAACAGCTCGATGAGTTGCTGCCAAACATAATAGAAAGTGGTCACTCGCGTTTTCCGGTAATAGGGGATAATCGTGATGAGGTCATGGGTGTATTACTGGCGAAAGATCTATTGCGCTTTTCAGTGCCTGGCAGAGAAGAAACTTTTGATCTGCAGTCACTTATCCGGGAGCCGGTATTTACCCCTGAAAGTAAACAGCTAAACGTCTTACTTACTGAGTTTCGCGCCAATCATAATCATATGGCCATTGTTGTTGATGAGTATGGCGGCGTGGCGGGACTGGTGACTATTGAAGATGTGCTGGAAGAAATTGTCGGTGAAATTGATGACGAGCACGATGCTGAAGAAGACGCCAATATCCGCAAGCAGGAAGAGAGCGTTTATACCATCAAAGCGCTGACACCGATTGAAGAGTTCAACGAAGAGCTCGACGCGGATCTCCCTGATGATGAATTCGATACCATTGGCGGGTTGGTGATGCAAAAAATCGGTCATATGCCAAAGCTTGGCGAGCGCACCCGGATTGATCGTTTCTTGATTGAAGTGCTAGCGGCCGAGTCCCGACGGATACATTTGTTGAAAGTGACCGAAGAACAAGCTGTCGGGTAATCCGGGATCGATGCGTCATTGCCTGACTGCATAAAACTCTGCGTCAATACACACCCCGGATTCGGTGTCCTCTTAAGCTAAGGTAAATCCTCCAAGAGAGGGTGTCGTTAAAGCTAATGCGAATCTCATCGTGCGACAAAACCCTCCCTCGAGCTTAGACTCGGACCTCCCAAAGGGAGGGTGGCTTTACAAGCTCCCGCTATGCGGCAAAAACGAATGGAGTTGTTGACAGAAGAGCAGGTTAAGGCTGAGGCCGGTCGTTGCACGAGTTGCTACAACTGTCATTAGCAACGATTGCCACCCTCCTGCTTGCGACTGCATGCGGGAGGGTCGGCGTCTAAGCGCCGGGGAGGGATCTTCGCAACGGCTTGCAGACGATAAACTGCAACCTGAAAAGCGTGTTACTGTACTTTGGCGACACCCTCCAAGAGGGAGATAACTGTAGTTGCTTCTGTAATAACTCCCACAATCGTAACTTCAGAATCAGCATTCCCCACGCTTTATTAAAGTAAAATAAGTACTCCAAAAGCCAACAATCATCCCGCGGATGTCATCCACTCAGGTCATCGTGCAAAACCCACCGGCATTGCTGCAGAATAAATTACTGACCTTGTTGCTCAGTCTGCTTTGCGGTGCTGCCTCTGTGTTGGCATTCGCACCTTTTGGGTTATGGATGATTCTGCCATTCACCCTGGCGGTGTTTTTTAGCCTTCTTTTCTATTCAGCATCCCCCGCTGCCGGATTCAGGGTTGGCTACTTTTTTGGCATAGGTCTATTCGGGGCCGGGGTCTACTGGGTGTATTTCAGTCTGCATTTGTTCGGTGGTGCTATTGCTATCCTTGCGGGTCTGGGCACGTTTCTCTTTGTATTGCTGTTAGCGCTTTTTCCGGCGGTTCTAGCCATGCTGCTCGGCCGTTTTAGAAAGAGTGATGCCTGGTTTTTTCTCATTGTCCCTGCAGGCTGGGTTCTGTTTGAATGGATACGCAGTTGGTTTCTAACCGGCTTCCCGTGGTTGAGTGTCGGTTACTCGACCATTGACTGGCCGCTTGCGGGTTATGCACCGGTCGGTGGTGTTTTCTTAAGTTCACTGGCACTGGTGCTCTGTAGCGGATTGCTTGCGTGGTTTGTCTGCCGTCGGAGTTTGTTGTCTGCGGTTATTTCTATGGTCGCAATCGCCGCAATTGTTGGTGGCGGGTATCTGCTGCAGAAAATTGAATGGACGCAATCAGTAGAAGACAGAACGGTTAGCGTAACAATGGCACAGGGCAACATCGCGCAGGAGTTGAAATTTCAGCCTAACCTGCTTGAAGATTCTATAACTTTATACTCTGAACTTAGTGAGTCTGACGCTGAACTGGTAATCTGGCCGGAAAGTGCGATTCCGACGGTATACTCCGATCTGGCTGATTGGGAAGTCAGCTTTGCAGAAAGACTTCAACAGCGTGGTACAACGGTTATTAGCGGCGGCTTCACCAGCAATGAAGACTTTACAAAATACTATAATGCGATAAAAGTACTGAATGGCTCTGAAGATCAGGTATACGTTAAGCGACACCTGGTGCCGTTTGGTGAGTTCACGCCATTTCGTGACGTGATTTCTTTGCTTTCCGATCTCATTACCATTCCAATGTCTGATCTTTCGCCCGGCACCGGACCGATTAAACCCATCGACGTGAATGGCGTTAAGTACGGCATGTCTATCTGTTATGAAGATGCATTTGGCTCGGAGATGCGTGCGCAGTTTCCCGATACCAATGTGCTGATAAACGTCAGTAATGATGCCTGGTTTGGTGACTCGACAGCGCCACATCAACATCAGGAAATTGCAGCAATGCGCTCGCTGGAGTTTGCCAGACCGATGTTGCGAGTGACCAACACCGGTATTTCTTCATTGATCGATTATCGTGGCAGGGTGGTAGAGCAGGGGCCGCAGTTTGAAGCAGTGGCAATTGATGTTGAAGTCACACCCCGGGAGGGCACCACGCCATATGTCAGACTGGGTGACTGGCTGGCAGTGTTGTTGTCAGCCGTATTGTTGTTGATCGGTTGGTGGAGTAGCCGAAAAACGAGTCTGCGCGGGTAAGTTGTCAATAGACACTTGATACAGAATTTTGTATAAAGTCCGGTGACAGTGGGTGGCGCAAATCTAATTACACAACCATATCTGAGCATGGCCAGGTATCAGGAGTCCAGCAGTGAATACGCCTAACGATCTCTTTTACGCAGAATCTCACGAGTGGGCGCGTTTGAACGATGATGGCACAGTCACTGTCGGTATTACCGAGCATGCCCAGGAACAGCTGGGTGATCTGGTGTTTGTAGAGTCTCCTGAAATAGATAAGGTTGTCAGCGCCAAAGATGCGATTGCTGTGGTGGAGTCGGTTAAAGCGGCATCAGATATTTATTCGCCAATTAACGGTACTATCATCGATGCAAACACTGCCCTTGCGGATGAGCCCGAGCTGGTAAACACCAGCCCCTACGAGGATGGCTGGTTATTCACGATTCAGCCGGAAGACGCAATTGAAGTAGAAGAGCTGATGGATGATGAAGCTTATCAGGCGTTTGTGGCTTCTGAAGCATAAGCATAGAATTGCTGTATTCCTCATCCGGTGCTCCGCTACCATGCGGTGCAAACTTTGGAGGTCGCGCTCCTGAGTTTGGTTAAATTATCAATCGCATTGACAGTTGTGCTTATGTCCGTAGCTTTCATTTTGACAGCTTCCGGTTCACGTACTGTTCACCACGAACGGGCGTAGACTTGCGAGAGCCGTCGGTACCGCTGTGATCATCGGATGCGAAACATATCGGTCCCGTCGACAACAGACCACCTCATGCAGTTTTATTCAACAAGGAGCTGACCGTGACTATAAATACCCAGGACATTTTTACATTCGATCGCCGTAACTTGCTCAAGCACAGCGTCGCTGCGGCTGCAGTAGGTGCATTCGGTGGTGCATCGGGCCGCTTGCTGGCAGCCGATGATGCCATGGTGCCCAATTCAAACAAATACAGCTTCATGCTTGGAGACCTGAAAGTATCCACGTTACTTGCAGGCAGCAGAGTGGTTCCCGAACCGCAAAGTATCTTTGGTATGAATGTCTCTGCCGAAGCGTTTGCCGAGGCGTCTGCTGAAAACTTCCTTCCGATCGATCAGGCCAGATTCTTTTTCACACCAACGGTTGTTAAATCAGGTGATGATGTTGTTTTGTTCGATACCGGCTTCAATCCTGCAAGCATTAGCGCGCCGCTTAAGGCAGCCGGGATAGAGCCCGATGACGTCACCGTGGTGGTGATCACACACATGCATGGTGATCATATTGGCGGGTTGTCCGGTGAAGACGGCGAAGCTACTTTCAAGAACGCACGTTATGTAACTGGTCAGGCAGAGTTTGATGCCTGGTCGAAGCAGGACAACGACAACTTTGAAAACAAAGTTGCACCGCTGGCGGAGAAAATGGAGTTCATTAAAGACGGTGGCTCTGTGGCGTCGGGTATTACTGCAATGGCGGCGTTCGGGCATACACCGGGCCATATGATTTATATGCTTGACTCCGGTGGTAAGCAGTTGATGATTGCAGCAGATACTGCTAACCACTACGTCTGGTCTCTGGCGTACCCTGAATGGGAAGTAAAGTTCGATATGGACAAAGCTGCTGCCGCTGCCACGCGTAAACAGGTTTTCGGTATGCTCGCTGCAGACAAAGTACCCTTCATCGGCTACCACATGCCATTCCCTGGCATTGGTTTTGTTGAAACTCGAGGTGAGGGCGGCTTTCGGTATGTTGCGGCCAGCTATCAGATGGATTTAGGCTAGTCCTGCTCTTGTTTTAGTGTGTGCTCCGGTTGGAGCACACATGCTTCGCAAACTTGTATCGAAGTAGCGATTTCTTTTTTCCTGTAGTCGCCTGACAACGGATAAAAAAGCGGACTTCGCGTTACAATACATAGGGCAGTATCTGCCTACGGCACAAGCACCAGGTCGATTACGTCATCGACTGTGTCAACCGGAACAATAGATAGAGACTCACGCACCTCTGCAGGCAGCTCCGGAATATCTTTTTCGTTTCCTCGTGGTATCAACACCTTCTTCATGCCTGCTGCAAGTGCTGCCAGCGTCTTTTCAGATAACCCGCCAATAGGCAGTACATCACCGCGAAGATTGACCTCACCCGTCATGCCTATATCGCCTTGCACCGCGCGATTGCTGTTCAGTGATGCCAATGCAACAAACATTGCCACACCGGCAGAGGGACCATCTTTGGGTACCGCGCCTGCCGGCACATGAAGATGGGTATCGGTACTGGAAAATCCGGCCGTCACATTTAACTCATCTGCCCGGCTTTTTACCAGACTCTCAGCAGCCTGCGCAGACTCCTGCATAACGCTTCCCAGTTGGCCGGTTAATGTTAGCTTGCCCTGACCTTGATACTTAATCGCTTCAATCGGCAGCACTTCACCGCCGACCGGCGTGTAAGCCAACCCGTTCACCACCCCGACTCGCGGTGTGGCGCTAACGGTTTCACGCACACTGTTAGGTGCACCCAGTGCATCTGCCACCGTGTCTTTATCAATGTGGAAGTTATTAATTTCCTCTTTGGCTATGCGCGCTGCACCATAGCGAATAACTGCTGCAAGCTTTTGTTCAAGCAGCCTGACGCCTGCCTCTCTGGTGTATTCATCAATAACAAACTCAATGGCTTCCGTATCCCAGGTGACCTGTTCAGTGCTCAGCCCGTTCGATGCCTGCTGTCGCGACATCAGATAACGAGTGGCTATTTCACGTTTCTCAGTCGGGGTGTAACCAGATAACGAAATAATTTCCATTCGATCACGCAGCGGTGCCGGAATGGTATCTAACACATTGGCTGTGGTGACGAACACCACTTGCGACAGATCAAACGGCAGGTTCAGGTAATGATCAACAAACGCCTGATTCTGTGCAGGGTCAAGCACTTCCAATAACGCGCTGGATGGATCGCCGCGCAAGTCAGAACCCATTTTGTCGATCTCATCAAGCATCATCACCGGGTCACGTGTGCCGGCGCGTTTTAACTCGGTCATGATGCGACCCATCATTGAGCCGACGTACGTACGGCGGTGGCCGCGTATCTCTGCCTCATCACGCACACCGCCCAGTGCAACACGCACAAACTCGCGGCCCATTGCATTGGCAACCGATTGCCCGAGGCTTGTTTTGCCAACACCGGGTGGGCCCACCAGACACAATATCGGGCCACGACCGTCCGGGTTTAATTTGCGTATCGCCAGATACTCTAACAAACGACGTTTGACCTTCTGCAAACCATAGTGATCACTGTTCAGTACTTCTTCGGCCGCAGTTAAATCAATCTGACCGTCACTGCGTTTTGCCCATGGCAGTGATGCCACCGTTTCAAGATAGTCCACAGTACTTGCGTAGTCCGGACTGGCACCCGGCAATCGCTCAAGGCGTGTAAGCTCTTTTTCAATTTGCTGGTAAGTGTCCTCAGGAATACCCGCTTCATTAAGTTTAGCGCGTAACTCGTTTATGGACTCATCGGCGCCTTCGCCTTCGCCCAGTTCTTTCTGAATTGCACGCAGCTGCTCACGCAGGTAAGCCTTGCGTTGAGCGTCAGTCAATTCGTGCTGTACATTCTCACGCAATTTTTCCTGTAGCGATACGATACGTAGTTGCTCATTGACTGCAGCCTGCAGGCGATCTACCCGTTTAACGATGTTGAGTTCATTAAACAATAAAACTTTGGCTTCTTTTGGCAGGTTCAGATTCGCAGCAAGAAAGTCCGTCAACTCACCCGGATTCTTCAAGTGCTCAAACACTGATGTAATCTGATCAGGTATATCCGTTGCAGACACGACCAATGAGGCCGCCGCCTCACGAAGGTTTCTTTGTGCGGCTTGCCAGTATTCATCCTCCGCAGGCGCATCTGATTCCACCACTCTGGAGGCTGTACCGGTAAATGCCGTTGCATCACCGCTGACAGTTTCAAGCCGGTGACGCTTCAGTCCTTCAACGATCACCATCACGCCATTATCGACCCGGTTGACACGAATCACCCTGGCACGGGTGATCAGTTTTCCCACATGCGAGCCTACCGTGCTCTCGTCACTAACAGACACCACAAGCAATTCACGTGACTCGGGCAACCTGGATTGCAAAGCGTCGATTTTGATTTTGTCGTCAAGGTGAATTCCAACAGTCATACCCGGGAACAATACAACGTCATGTACTGCGAGCAGAGGCAGTGCTTCGAGGGCAGAGTGATCCGGCCGCTCGCTGTCACCAGCAGGGCCCGTATGCGTACTATCGAATTGGTATACAGTTTCTTTCATCATAGCCACAAGGTTGTGGCTCATTGCAGTAATTCAAGAATCGTTAAACGCCTGCTTTGCTAAGCGTATCGCCGTTGGGGACAATGGTGAAAATTTCAAGAGTCTGCAATGTAAATTAGCTACGTACCGTTTTTTTTGCAAGACGAAATCAAATCTGACTGCAACGCGAAATGATGCTGTTTTGAGGGTTACCTGCCCTGGAAGCTACCCGAATGACCCCTTAAGAAATGACTGTTCACAACAACAGGATTAGGTAAAATTCACAGGTGCGTTGTGTGTCCCTCTTACACAACACACCTGGCGACTCTGCCCTGGCAATCGGCGACATACGAAGGTAAATACTTTGAGCACTAAATCAGACGGTAAGTTCTACGAAAGAGCAGATGCATTTATTCACATGGCAAACGATCAAATGGAAAAAGGTGCGACGCCGGAAGATGTTTGTGAATCAATCACGTACGCCGCGGCACGCTTCACGGCTAGTTACACCGCGAGTCTCACAGGGAGTGCAGATAATGCGGAATCAAAGCGAACAAAGGCAATCGATTTCCTCACCGATAAGTACCGGACCATGGTTACCAGTAACTATGATGAAACTACCGAAGACATGAAAACCGGGAGAGGCAACCCTCACTAACACATAGACAATTACGACGCCCCCAACTTAGGGTGATTTGTTCGTATGTAATGTGAAGCGATTGAGTTTCAGAAACCGTGTAGCCTGTTGTTGAAGACTCCACCTGGCACTGTCACCACCTAGAATATTTGCCTAACGTACTTTGTGATGTCTTTCAGATCCAATAATGTGCCCAGTGCGTTGGACCAGCCGGATTCCGCGTTTGCGTCGGCGTTTTCCCAGCGCCATAAGACGTAACCCGCAACTGGTGCGATAAGCAAGGCTAAGAACCAGGGAGCGCCAATCTTCATTAACAATACATAGGCGCACAGCACCGCTGCAGTCACAGAAATGATTTGTAAAATAGGCGACATGGTGGCTTGGTCCGGTCTTTTCAGTGTCCATGGTATCGTCACCAATGCGTGTTTCCTGAAATAATTCAGTCGCGGTGGTATCTCAATTTCAAATACAAAGTGCTCTGTAGTCCGAAATGCGGGTTGGAATGCAAAAATTCATTGAGCGAAGGACTTCGTTCCACGCTTGAGATCTGATCTCACAGCTTGGCGGAATGTAGATGAGAGTCCATTGCTGTCAGTTACAAGCGAACAGCTCGGCAATACCGCTATACCTGCCGAGCTGTTGCGAACAACTCGTTCTAGCTTAGCGGCGCTGCCTGTGTGGTTAACTGCTCTAGTTGAGCGAGCGTCACCATCCCGTTTGATATCACCGAAATCCCACCAAGCTGCCTGGCCTCGTGATCGGCTTCACCTAGTTGATCCACTGTTGCAATCGCATCTGTAAAGTCCTGATCAAGACTGTACTGGTGAGGTGTCGCAATGCATATCACGCCTGCGCTGGCAGCGGCACCGACGCAAACTGCAGTATCCTCTATTGCAATTGCGCTTGAGGCATCGACCTGCAGCTCGGCAAGGGCTTCGAGATACGGTGCAGGATCAGGCTTTGGTGTAGTCACATTACCGCGATGTTTTACCACATCAAAATGCTCAAGGCTCAAGCTACCGTGGGACTGCTCAATCACGGCGTCAAGGTTTGCTGTTTCCGTACTCGTGACCCAACCAACAGCAATACCACCCTTGCGCGCTTCGTTAATTAATCTGATCACACCGGGACGAAGCGTCGATTTTCCATCCTTGAGCATGTCAGCGTATAACTCAGTTTTACGACGATGTAGTTCTGCTGCATTAAAATTACTACCTAGCTGATGCGCCTCACCGTAACGCACCAACCGACTAAGGCCGCCAGGGATTTTGAGGAGCTCCCGATATTCTTCCTCTTCCCATTGTAAATCTAGCCCGGCTTCTTTAAAGGCCAGGTTGTATCCTTGCCGCTGAAGGTCCGATGAGTCGCAGAATACTCCAATGGATCCAAATAGTAGTGCTTTCATCTATTTCTCTCTAATAAGTGGTTAGTGATATCTGTAGTTCGGACTGGTGGCTGGCACCCGTTTGCTGTCAGGATCTTGGTAAAGCTTTAAGGCTTGGCACGTGAGCACGAAAGTGGTTCATCTACCTAAGACTCGCCAACCGAGACCGATGCAGTCGTCATCTATTTTGTTGTAGATGGGAACGCATTTAGCAGTCGAATTTATGTGGCTCGTGACCAGACAAGTAACTGGAATAAAATGTTGAGTTCGTGCTATTTATTGCCACCCAGCTAACGGGGTTCTACAGTGTGTATGCCCTGATCCTAAGGTATTTGATGGACCTGATAATACCTCTCGCAACATTTACAAGGCGTGAACGCTACACAGCGAAATAATTACAGCGATTTGCGGATGCACATGAGTAGATATGGCAGAAGGACAATTGGTTGGCTCAGATATTGTGAATCTGGCAGTAATTTTATGCGGTGGTCCGGATCCTATTTGGTCAAGTGACTTGACCCCTTAGATCATTTTGAATGCTGTAAAAGTGAACTGGCCCCTTGAGGCCTTGAAAAGGTTAAAAAAGTATTGCTTGTTCCCGATTCTCCCTAAAATAGCGGTTTCTGCAATATGATCGGTGGGCTGTAAACACCGATAATCGGAAATGGATTAGGTGCGTTTTTCAGATCCCACTCAAGGGTAGTGCCGACAAAAAAGTGAATGTCCCTGTTGTTGACGAGGGTATGTAGATACTTTTTCTTAACATCTTGCACGGCTTTGCTTTCATCGTTGTTGTGCTGACGCATGCTGTTCCAGAAGAGAGCTCCTATTTCCCAGTCAGTTATCATCAACTCGCGCTTTTTTCCGGTTTCATCCTTGAACAGATAGCGGAATTTGTACGGCAGCTTTTTCACGACTTTAAAGCATTCAGCGCTATCCAGAAACATATCTTGTTGTTTTGATTTTGCTTCGAGCTCGCGAATTTTCTTTTCATCCCAGTCCCTGTTTTCTTCTTCCTCTATAGTGACATCCAGAATTTCTGTTGGCTTAAATGTCGCAAGAGATAACCGACGGCCTTCCTTGTTTTTCTTTATTATCTCATCAAAGTTGGTATAGACATCGCACTTCTCCAAAACAGCCTGGTTTCGCAAGTACCAGTTTGAAGAGGTGTCAATATGTTCAATGATTCGAATATCGGAGTGCTTCTTGTAGCTCTCTGGCCTTGGGTCTTTTAAGTTCATCTCAATGTCTATTTCTATCCAGTCAAATTTTGCGTATTTCTCGTATTTCTCGTATTCCTCCAATTTTCGAAAGGGGATAGGGTAGATTCTGACCCAGCTTCCATCAGCACGTAGTCCGGCGGTGCATACAGTTTCATCGTATGCGCTTGATAAAGCCGGATAGGTTTTAACCGTGATAAGTATTACTTCTTTAGACATCTTTTACACCTTTACATCTGAACTACTGGTTTACAAATGTGCCACTTCTAAAGTTTTATCAAGCTCGAGCAGTTTGTTGACGACCCGGCTTCTGTGGCATTGCGAATGCTCTTTCTCGAAACACGTCAGGGCTATTCTTTTGTTGTTTTTTTGGAGGGATAACAATTCACGTAGTGCAACCCCCTGTTCTTTGAGTACTGTCAATTCATAGGTATCGAAAATACGGTCGCGATCACTCTGTGTTACCAGATTTTTCCTATCAGCAGACTCAATTCCCAGTTCTGGAATGTGGGTATAGTCAATCCCGACACTTGCAGCCAATTTGGCTAGTGTGTTTTTCGAGAACCCGTATTTTCGGCTAATGGGATTCTTACGAACATCTACAAGCATGCGTATGTCATTGCAGATTAAGCGATTCAAGTAGTGTTCAATACTGCCACCTTCGTAACCTATTGTTGCCAATAGTCCGGTTCTGCGTTTTTTTGGTTTTGCTTTTTTTACCTGGCTTAACTCATCAGCAGACAGAGTGGATTCCGCAATCTGACTGTTTATAGCGAAATACGGATATTCAGTGTAAACGTGCCTGATTAACTTCTTGCCCTTCAGGTTTTTAAAGTGTTCAACGAATTGTTCAATTTTTTGAGGCTCATCCTTTTTTAAGCTTTGTGGGTAACTGTTGTTTTCCGCAGTCAATTCCCAGCTGTCAGAATCGACTAGAAAACCTTTTTCAATGAGCTTTCGTTTGTCAACTGCTGCCTGGAATGAGTAGCAACCAAATTTGTAAGGAACAAAATCGTAGCTTTTTTCATTTTCATAGTTGGCGGCGTAGAGAAACAGGTACTTTTGAAAGTCGGTGGCTGTTTGTTTACTGCCAAAAGCATCCAGTAGCGCCAGTAGTGTTTTTTGTCGATGAATCAACATCTTAAGTTTGCAACCCCGGAGCGTTTTATTTCAAGAGTGGAGAACTGGTTGTATATACAGTATATCAGCATTGGCACGTAAGTCTGCATACATTTCGATTCCTTAAGTTCGCTCATACAAGTATTTCTGGAGCCATCGTGAGTATGGTGATACCACCTGCTTCATTTATCTATTTCCGGTGTTTTCGATAATTCTCAGCCTGCTCATAGATCTCTTTATACACCTCATCGCGGTCAACGGGCGGGTAGCCGTGATCTGCGAGCTTTAATATCAGATCGACTTTGAGTTCGGCCTTGATATCATCCCGGGTTTGCCAGTCGGTGTATTTGGTTTTGTCATCGACCAGCGTTTTCACTTCTTTGGCTAGTGCGATTAACTTATCTTCCGGGTAGGTGAAGTCGTACTTTTGGGCAAGGGCTTTTAAGATGTCATAGAAAGACTTTTCCTGTTCATCAATGCCAAGTACATGGTAGGAACCTCTTTCATCGTGTACGTCACGGATCATGTCTACCATCATGTCGGCAAAGTCATCCAGCACCGTGGAGACCAGTACGCTGTCTTCGTCACGCTCGTTGTACTTTTCAACCAGCGCCTGGAGCTTTTTAGAAAACTCGACGCCTTTGACTTTGTTGACCTTCTGCAGATCACTAATGGCTTTGCGCAGCAATTGCTGCAGCAGCTTTATTTTGGTGTTGGGTAGCTTTATTTTTTCAAGCTTTTCTAAATAATCATCGCCGAACAGGTCTACTTCTGCGGCTTCATCATCACCTAGCTGAAATATCGCCTCTACACCGTCTGCCTCCAGTGCATTGGCAATCATGTCGCGAACGCGGGCATTCATTTGGTCTACATCGGGTGCATTGCCACGGGTGAGTTTGTAGATAATGCTGCGCACGGCCAGATAAAAATGTACGGTGTCGCACTCTGCTTGCGTTAGCTCACCACTGCCGGCACAAATATCGTAGGCGGCTTTCAGGCGTTTAACCAGCGCCATAAAGCGTTTTTCATTCTTATCGGTGCTTTGCGCAAACTCTACCGCGCGGTTTAAGCAGTTGAGTTGTTCTACCGGGTCACCGTTGTAGTAATCGGTAGAATCAAATTTGTGGAATAAATTGCCCAGTAGATCAAGGTGGTCACGTACGGCAATGATCGACTGCTGTATATCTTCAAAATTGTCCTGATCCCCTTTGGAGTAGTGGGCCAGTGCCAGATTCATCTGCTTCTTGATGCCGATATAGTCAACCACCAGCCCTTTATGTTTGCCTTCAAACTTGCGGTTAACGCGTGAGATGGTTTGAATCAGGTTGTGGCGTTGAATGGGCTTGTCTATGTAGATGGTATCGAGAAACGGTACATCAAAACCGGTCAGCCACATATCTACCACAATGGCTATTCGAAAATTGCTCTGCTGCTGTTTGAATTGTTCGGCCAACATATCGCGCTCTGCATCTGTGCCGAGTAGGTCATAAAGCGCTTTGTCGTCATCTTTGCCGCGGGTCATTACCATGCGTATGCGTTCTATGGGTAGTACGGCTTTGGCTGCTTTGCCACTTAACGGTTCGTCACTGGCAGACTCACACACTTCGGCCCACTCGGGGCGCAGTGCTATTACCTCTTTGTAAAATGCCCACGCGGTTTGGCGTTTGCTGCAGACGAACATGCATTTACCGGCAACCGAGGTGCCCTCGTTGGTGCGGCGTTCATAGTGTTCTACGAAATCTGCAGCCAGTGCCCGCAACCGGTCGGGGTCGGCCAGAATGGTGTGCATACTGGCAGAGGCTTTTTTGCTTGCTTCTATCTGGTGTTCGTTGGCACCTTCTTCTTCACAGCGGGCGTAGTAGTCTTCAATTTCGGCCAGTTTGCGGTTGTCCAGAAACACCTGGGCGGCACGGCCTTCATACACAATGGGTACAGTGATCTCATCACGCACCGATTCTGTCATGGTGTAGGCATCAACCACCGGGCCGAATACATCTAGAGTTGCATCCACCGGTGTGCCGGTAAAACCAACATAGGTGGCATTCGGTAGTGACTGATGCAGGTAGTAGGCAAAGCCATAGGTTTTTTTAACGCCTTTTTCGGTCACGGTGATCTTCTGATCCAGATTGGTCTGGCTGCGATGCGCTTCGTCCGAGATACAGATAACGTTAGTACGATCTGTCAGCAGCTCGGTATCTTCAGAAAATTTGCGGATGGTAGTGAGGAACACACCACCGCTGCTGCGGCCCTGCAACAGTTCTCGCAGGTGTGAGCGGCTGGTGACGCTAATCACGTGTTTGTCGCCAATGTATTCGGTGGCATTAACAAAGGTTTTGGTTAGCTGATCATCCAGATCGGTGCGGTCGGTAATTAGTACAATGGTTGGGCTGGCTAAATCTATGCTGCGCATGAGCAAGCGGGTTAAAAACAGCATGGTGTAGCTTTTGCCACAACCGGTAGCACCAAAGTAGGTGCCGCCTTTCCCGTCGCCTCCGGGCTTTAGGTGTAGCAAGATATTTTGATACAGCTTTTGAGTGGCATAAAACTGTGGGTAGCGCGGTACAATTTTTAATTCATCTTTGGACTTGTCGGGGAAGAAGACAAAGTGCCGCAACAGCTGCAACAGTCGGGCAGGGTTAAACAAGCCCTGAATCATGCTGTGTAGTGAGTCGATACCTTCAGCGGTTGTCGGTTCGTCGCCTGTGATCTTATTCCATGTATAGAAGAAGTCATACTTGGCGAACACTGAACCGACCTTGCTGTTTGCACCATCGCTGATCACACACAATGCGTTGTATTTCATTAGTTCGGGTATGTCACGTGTGTAGCGTTTGGTCAGTTGTTCCCATGCGGTAAATACGGTCGCTTCTTCACGTATGGCGCTTTTGAATTCAAAGACTACCAAGGGCAATCCATTGATATACAGAATGGCATCCGGAATGCGTTTCTCGCGACCGGTAATTTCCATCTGATTAATCACACAGAAACGATTATTGTCAGGGGTGGATTCATCAAACAGCCGGATATGAAGATCTTTCTTGCTGCGATCTTCGCGTTTTAAATCAAAGCCGTTGCTCACACGGGAGAGTATGGCTTTGTTGCTCTCGTAAAGATCGCTTGACGGGTACTGGCGCAGGTCACGAATGATACCGTCTATTTCGTTGTCTGTGATTTGTTCTTTCTTATAGCGGTTCGCGAGGTATTCGCGCAGTTCATCGACGAGTAGAACAACGTGAGGCTCACGATCAAGAGTGCCACCGTTTATATGTGGGTAACCCTGCTCACCGAGCAGGGCAATAATCGCTTGTTCCAGTTTTGCCTCGGTGTACTTCATGGCTTGTCCTGTAGCGCTAGAGTGGAGCGTCTTTGAGGAATTTCTCGGCGTCTTTGATTCGTAGTTCGCCGGATATTAGTTTTGGGAGTAGGGTGTCTCTTAGTTTTTCAAGAGTAGCCGACTCTTGACGATTGGCTAGAATTTTCTGTAGTAACGGTTCTGCTGTGGTCTCAAACTGATCTGCTATTGGCAATGCCGGATAGACGCTTTGAACGGATTTGAAAGTATCGCGAGTAATTGTTTGAAATACTGATCCGTGAGAAATTTGCTTTAAGTTGTCCACGAATCTCAGTAAGTTAAAGTATGTAAAATAGCCACCGAAACCCTTCGCGCCAAGGACACCGTAACATGATTGATTCATGGCCATTTCAATACCAGTGATACATACTTTTCCTACCGTACCTCGTGCACTAATTATTGCTGTTCCAGCTTTAAAGACCGATGCTGCAGAATTGTCGATTCCATTTTGGCTCACGTGTTTGTCAGTTTTTATAACCCAAACATCACCATCAGAGGGCACATCTTTTACAGTGTACCAAGGTATATCTCCGCTCCAGTATTCATTCACTGATGTTTTTGGTGTTCCTCCACTGAGCAGATCAACCGCGTCAGAAAACAATCCAACTTCCCACCCAACCGGAATCTCCCCCAACTCAGAATCCTGAAACGAGTCCGGAAACAGATCGAGGATTTCCGGTGACAGCGAGAGGTCCGCTGTCTTGCCATCGCGTTTCGCTGTTACAGGGTCGAAATCGACAAACCAGCTTTTGAAGATCGCCTGCGCGATGGATTCGAGGGTTTTGTTGGTCTGGCGGTTGAGTTCGATTTTGTCGTCGAGCGTGCCGAGGATGTGGGCTATGGCTTTTTGTTCTGACAGTGGAGGAAGACAAATATGAAACCCTTTGACTTCCGGAAAATATATTGTCTGGTGTGTTGTGCCTCTTGAAAATCGTGAAAAGCTGCGAAATTCCGAAAGCAAAACATACCTAAGATAGTCGTGGTAAAGGTTTTCATCGCAAACCCAGTTTACAAAATCTTGACTTGTTGCCATTGGTACTCCCATGACAACAACATAACCCACTGATGCGGTCCTTGATAAGCAGACCGTATTTGCAGGTAAAACTCTCGCCGATGAATTCTCAATACCTAATTGGTTTGTGTATTGCTGGGTTTTATGGATTGTTCTGCCGTGGTTTCCAGTGGCATCACGTATGCCGATCCAAGGGATATCACCACCCCAGTATTCGTCGTGTTTTCTACTGGGCGTGTGTCCTGTTTCCAACCTTGCTACATCTGTTAATTTAGTCCACTTCCATGTAGGAGGAGTGCTCTTTTCCGGTGGCGGTTGACCGACGCAAAGAGAAAACTCTCCGGCTATGTATCCCTCTGTTGCAGCTCGACCCCCAGTAGTTGTCATTGGAAATAACCTATAGCCTTCAGGTTCGTTTTTATTTTTTTATTGAGTGTTACAGAAGATTCAAACTGGTTGTCGAGTTGCTCTGAGAGTCGCTGCATTTTTTTTGTAAACGGCTCACCATCATCGTTAATGTTTGCTGCTCCAACATACCGCCCAGGCGTCAACACATACCCATGTGAAGAGATCTCATCCAACGAAGCACTCTTACAATACCCAGCCACATCGTCATACCCATCATCTTCCTGCCACCGATGGTAAGTCACAGCAATGTGCTCAATATCCTCAGCAGTCAATACCTTCAAAACCCGATCAACCATCGTCCCCATATTACGAGCATCAATAAACAAGGTCTGTCCACGACGCTCACCACGCTGCTTCCGTAAAAACCAAAGACACACAGGAATCTGCGTGGTGTAAAACAATTGCCCCGGCAGGGCCACCATACAATCCACCAGACCTTTCTCCAGTAACTGTTGCCGTATATCACCTTCACCAGAGGTGTTGCTACTCATCGAACCATTGGCCAGTACAAAACCTGCAGTACCGCCCTCAGACAACTTAGACACCATGTGCAGTATCCATGCATAGTTGGCGTTGCCGGTGGGTGGAGTAGTAAAGCCTGCCCAGCGCGGGTCATCTGCCAGTTCTTCTTTTTGTCGCCATTGTTTTTGATTAAACGGCGGGTTGGCCATGATGTAGTCGGCCTTAAGATCCGGGTGCTGATCTTTGAAGAACGTGTCTGCCGGTACATCGCCCAGGTTGGCAGAGATGCCGCGAATGGCAAGGTTCATCTTTGCCAGTTTATAAGTGGTGGCGGTGAACTCCTGCCCGTAGATAGAGATGTCTTTCTGGTTGCCGTTGTGGCTGGCAACAAACTTAATCGATTGTACAAACATTCCGCCTGAGCCACAGCATGGATCGTATATCTTGCCTTTGAACGGCTGGATCATATCTGCGATTAAGTTAACGATGCAGCTTGGGGTATAGAACTCACCACCGCGCTTACCTTCGGCAGAGGCAAACTTGCCGAGGAAGTATTCATACACACGCCCGACCACGTCTGTTTTATCATCTGCTACGGTGTCGATGTCGTTAATGGTATCGATCAGTGCGCCGAGTTTGGCCGGGTCCAGATCTTGGCGGCTGAAGTAGTTATCGGGCAGGGCACCTGCCAGTGACTTGTTGTTTTGTTCTACAGTGAAAAGCGCCGTATCTATTTTGATGGCCAGATCGTCTTGCTTGGCGTGGGTTTGAATAAAAGACCAGCGTGCTTCCTCTGGCAGATAGAAAACGTTCTTCATGGTGTAGAACTCCACCATGTTTACATAGTCTGTCTGACCTTCGTCTATCAGTTCAGCCCGACGTGCTTCAAAGCGATCACTGGCGAATTTCAGGAAGATCAGGCTGAGCACAATGTGCTTGTACTCGGAAGATTCTACCTTGCCGCGTAGCTTGTTGGCGGTATCCCACAGGGCTTCTTCGAAGGCTTTTTTGGGTGGGGCTTTTTTTGCGGTTTTCTTCTTACTGGCTTTTTTCTTTGCTGCCACTTTAGATGCTCCTGTTTCAGGGGCTATTGTGAATGATTAGGAATTTCCAGTCATGAATTATGCTAACAAGTCATGCGCATTTACGTAGCAAATGGAATTTAGTAGTTGCTTCAAAAAGGAGGGTCGAGTGTGTTGCTAGAGAACTGCTACCAATTCCTATAAACCGAAACACACTGGTCGCGAGATGCTTTACCATGAGTTACCAGGAGCAACTCAAGCTATGCCAAGTTGTTCCAAGCGGATAGCAATCGCAGATTTTGAGAGCCCAAACGTGTCAGTAAGTGATCTGAATTTATTCTCATGAAAGCGAGTGGCAATTGCAAGATGGAGGGAAAGATCTCTCCCGGTTGGGACTTTAGATTTTCTTATTGCTCCAAACAACCCGTATATATTTTCGTCAGACAGAGAAAATTTCTCAGTCTTAAAACGACCTCGAAACTGATCAATCAGGATCTTTCTTGGCATAAGGAAAGATGAGGCGAACTGGTCTGCCTCTAGTTCACTGGAAGGCCTTACACAAGTAGTACCAGTACTGTGAGGTCTCTCGCGATGTAAACCGTTGGCATTGTGTAATAGCGCATGTCCAAGTTCATGTGCCGCGGTGAATCGTTGTACGGTATTTGGATGTCTCTGCGAAATTGCAGCAATTTTGTGTGTAGTGTCGATGTACCCAATCACGTCGTTTGCGTTATTTTCACCCAGAGTAGTCTTGGATTCTAACTCAAACCCAATAGCTTCGAAGGCTGTGCCAACATCTGTGACTGCAATCGGATTAACATCCTCTGATCCAAACAGAGATTTGCGTTTCTGCCACAGTTTGGTCTGAAATGACCTGGCGATGACTTCTATCTGATTGGCGGTGTATTTCGGGCTCGGATTTGTGGAGCCACGGATTTCCTGAATTGAAATCATAGGTGCTGCTTCGAGTTCTCCGTTGTCACCGGCTACATATGCATAGGGATTACCGAGAAGAAGTCGGCTTTTACAAATTTGTTCCAGTTTGTTTTGTTTGCTCATTTGGAGGCCCTTTCGATTCAAGGTATTTCTGTTACTGTCGAGTATAACAAATCAAGGCGTGAAACTTGATTAAACTTGATTATCGAAAGCAAGGACTTATAATACTCAAATGCCTCAAGAGCAAAGAAGTCTAAACAGCGACCGTATCCGCAAATCGCTGACATCTGCCGGAATGAGCCAGAAAGATCTGGCTGCGAAGATGGATGTGACTGCTCAGGCTGTGACTAACTGGCTTAGCGGCAAGGATTTTCCTCGTCCGCCAAAGCTGCTTAAGCTTGCGATGTTGCTCAACTTGCCCGCAGATCAGCTGGTTATGTCAGATTTGTCTTCTACGCCGATTGTCGCTTTCCGTAGAAAGGGTGGCTCTAAAACTACTAAGGCTCATATTGAGCGTGCCAGACACATAGGCATGCTGCTGCGTCCGTTGGTTGGCTATTTTGCCGATCGGCGTCTTATCCGGCCGTCATTCAGATCGTCATCTGTAGATTCGGATGCGATTACGCAAGCGGCGCTGCAAACCCGTGCACGGCTTGGTCTGAGCGAAAAGGCCAACATTAAGTACAGTGATTTGATCGATGAGTTCAGGTGTTGTGGTGCTGCACTCGTGCCGGTGATGTGGGGTAAAAAGGAAACACACAAGAACGCTTTGCACATTCATTTACCGGAAGAAAATTTTACCTTTATCTTTCTGAATCTTGATACACGGATGGAAGATTTCAAGTTCTGGATGGCGCATGAGCTTGCACATGTGTATACACCTGATCTTGCCGGTACTGATGAAGGTGAAGACTTTGCGGATGCTTTTGCAGGCAGCCTTTTGTTCTCACCTGTAATGGCGGCCCAGGCGTATAAAAAAATAGTCAAGCATGAGCTTGAGCAGGCGCAATTGGACGAGTTGGTATCGTTGGCTGAAAAGCAGTATATCTCAGCGTTGACTGCCTACAAACAGACAATGCTATACGCACGCCGCAATGAACTGCCCAGACTGAAAATGACCGAGAAGGTCGTCAATATGGCACGCAGTGCAAAGAGTAGTGGGCTGGTTAGTGAGTCTTTATTCGGTGCCGGTCCTCCCACGGCTAAGAAATACCTCAAGGTATGTGGTGAGAAGTTTAGTGCGGAATTTTTTGAAGCGTACAGAAAGATGTCGAAAGAACGTGATGTAGGTTCTGGTTATCTGCAACAGGTTTTAAGTATTACCCACGCAGAAGCCAATGAGCTGCATCAGGTTCTGATCAATGACGACCCTCGCACTTCTTGATACCAACGCCTACTTAAGGTTAGCAAAGCGAATTCAGCCATTGCTTGGTATGGAGTTCGGGCAAAAGAAGTATGAGCTTGCGATTCTCAAAGTTGTTGAAGATGAAGTATCACAACAGCCACGGCTGCAGGAATTGTTTCCATGGTTTGAAAATGAGCCGTACGCGACCGAGCGACTGGCACGCCGTGTTCGTTTAACGAAAGATCAAAGATTTCAGGTAGAAACTGCAAAAAGCATTCTTCTGGATTACGTTGCAAATAATGTTTCCGACTTCACGTATGGCGGAAGGTCTCCCCCGGGTTCTGCTGACTGTTTTTGTCTGGCGTTTGGTCAGGTTCGCCCAGCGATTGTTGTTACTGATGATATTGGTATGCATGATCTCGCCGCTGTATTTGAATTGCCTGTATGGCATGGCTGGGAGGTGCTTAAGAAAATGCGCGCGGCGAAAGTGATAGACGATAATAAAGTCAGAGAAATATTCGAAGCGCTGGAAAGCAACGGCGACATGCCTAAGTCCTGGAGGGAGGCCAGGGAAACGGAATTTGTAAAGGTTTTTCGATAGTTCGCATTGCTTTGATTCTACAGTTGAGAATGTGAACCGATCTGGTCGGTATACCCTATACAAACCTGGCTGAGGGTCGGGTCTTTCAATGCACATAATTGCAGTGAAGACCTGTCCATTAATGTTATGCCCAATGATAAAAAACGGTGGATGCGCTGTCGCTTATGCCCCCCTACGTTGTATCCGATGTTTCTGGTAAATCGCGCCAGACTGAGAGACCAGTGGAGGTATAGGCTGCAGTCTGCTGTACGCGTTGCGCATAGTAGTGGGATTGGTTTGCTTTTGAGATCTTTGCGGAATCACCGCAATAGATAAATCCCCGACAATATAACAAGCGCAATAAACACAGTCTCGACAAATATCAACGCAATGGCAGGCCCGCCGACCGACATCACCTGTTTTAGATTGGTTCGCATGCCGACTGCCGCGATGGCGGTGAGTAACAGCCAGCGGGATACACTACTTAAAAACTCGATGAGCATTTGAGGAATTAAATTAAGCGAGTTCAGCGTGGCGAGGATTAAAAACCCGAGTATAAAAAACGGCATGATGGGTGGGGCGTCTGTGCCTTTTTCTATGGTGGCGAAGCGGCGCACGACCAGTGAACCGATGATCACAACAGGGCCGAGCATGGCTACTCGCATGAGTTTGACCACCGTGGCTGCATCGCCGGCTTGATCAGATACGGTAAATCCGGCACCGACAACCTGTGCTACATCATGAATGGTGGCACCAAAAAATACGCCGGCTGCAAAGTCGTCAAGCTTTAAAGCTTCGGTGATGATCGGGTAGGCAATCATTGCGAGGGTAGACAACACGGTCACGCCCATGACGGTGAACGCGAGTCGTTCCTCCGAGCGCTCGTCTTTTGGCAATATAGCGCTGATAGCGACTGCAGCTGATGCACCACAGATAGCAACTGACCCTGCAGTTAGCAACGCAAACCGCCATCGATGGCCAAACCATTTGGATATCATCAGCCCGAACAGGATGGTCGCAATGACGCTGCTGATGATCAGGCAGATCATTGGCAGGCCAAGCCCGGATACCATCGCCACCGAGATACGCACGCCTAACAACGCAACTCCGACTCTCAATAGTGTTTTCGATGAAAACGCCACACCGGCAGCGGTTTTACCTTCTTCACCTAAAAACCCCAGGGCGATACCTAACAACAACGCGAGTAACATGGCGGGTGTCTGGTAGTGCTCCGATAAAAACTGCGCCGACACAGCCACCACAATGGATATCAGTATTCCCGGGAACAGCACTTCGTAGTCTGATTTGGTTTTTTCAATCAGAGCGTCTTTTCGTGTGTTAAGGGTGTTTATAAGGTTCAAATCAGTAGCTTGTAATAAGTAGTCGATAATCTTTGGGAGCTGAGTTTAGCAGTGGAAAAATTCCAGGCTTGTCTTAGTGGGCGTAGCATGCCAGAGGCGACGGCTCTTGTATGGCGCCAGGAAGAGGTATTTAGGGGGCAGTGGGTTAATATTACTGAGCCCTGTGGCGGGTACTGCTACACCGCGGGGTATTGGTGGGCTGTTTGGAAATATTGGTAACACGCCTCCAGGCCACAGCCGCCCTTGTAGGGGGATACGCTTGCGCATCTGCCAATGTGCAGCACGTCAACCAGTAATTAGCAGCTCAGTCTGGCGATTTTTATTCATCGTAAAATTTATCGTGTCGTTGCGGCAGATTGGTGGATGCGCAAGCTTATCC
>CALLBO010000089.1 GCA_937998875.1 uncultured Granulosicoccaceae bacterium | reverse complement strand
TTTTTCACTGGCCAATCCTGGAAGTGTGTCGCATTCAATCGGTTTGATGAAGAAGAGGCTGGCGGCGAGAGAACTACGTAAGGAATACAAGCGATTAGAAACGCTCTTGAATATAATAAAATAGCCATGACCCCTTATTTTCTTTTTATTGCAAACGGCCTTATGCGAGTTAGTTGTATCAGGCTTTGACGATGGTTATGTAAGTACGTACATAGGTCATTCCGTGGTCATCGGGTTTTTCGACAATCTGGCTATGTTATAAGTTGTAGTGGTGTTTTGTGAGGTCACGGCGTTCGTCAGCGCTGCGTTGTATCCGCGGCGATTGGTCGAATAGGTTGAGCACCAAGAAGCCGCCTCATCGGCGGGATGAATAACCGCAAAAGAACTGGCAGTAGCAACAAATTCAGTATCGTCGCCACTCCGAAGCTGCCACCCAAGGCTATACCGACAGATATGAATGTTAAGTTGAAGAAGAATGCGGCCAGAGGTATTGACCAAAGATTCTTTTTCTCTGCAGACAGCGATAGAGCAGTCAGTCCGTCCGGTCCGAGTGCTGCTGACGAAGACATGGCAACACCGAAAGCCAGTACCATCGTAGCTATTAAAAACACGAGAATATCACCCGCAAAGGTGAGATCCTGCGGCGTCAGACTTGCGCCCAAGCTAACTGCCGGTCCAATGAGCAACAATGACGGTAACGTTCCCGCACCCAGTGGTATTTGTGCCCAGCGCCATGCGGTCAGGTAGCAACAGATTGTTAAGACAATCTGGGTTACCCAATAAGGCATTGCATAGGTCGAGAACATACCATCAACAAATACAGTTACACCAAACGCACCTAAATCGGTGGTTGTAGAGAGGCCGGCACCAAGACCTAAAACAAGTGGTCCTGTACAGCCGGTTATCACCCTGCGTGGTGACACACTGGCAGTAACAATTTCGCCTGCGGTGCTCCCCGTGTTAAGCCGATCTTGAGCACAAACATCGACCGTACGAAGCGTGGACATGTTGGTGATAAAATGGAAAGAAGAGACGGCAAGCATCAGAACGAGCAATGCTGTAGTGGTTGGAAATGAAACACCACTCGATAAAGACCACAAAGTCAGTAATTGCAGCTTTTCCGGAATGAGCGTGGCACAAACAATTACACTGAGTCCGAGTGTTAATGTCCCACATGAGAATGCTGTTAGCGCACAATAGCGCCTACTGGAAATGCTATTTTCGACAGTTACCTCTTGCATGTGTTGTGCTGGTTTATGATGCTTAGTTGTTGTTTGATAACTCTCAATGAAAACCAGTTTTTTGTGGGCGGCATCAAGCAACACCTGACCGGATTTAGAACGTTGACTAGCAAGCAGCAGCTGCAACCAGAATCGTTTCGTGAGAAGGCCTGCAAGCTCCAGTCCCGGAAGAGCTCTTACATCCCGTGCGGGCAAAGACGAAGTCAATTGAACAAATATTTCGGATGCTCTCTTGACTCTAAGCATCGCACCAGGATTGATATCGCAGTTGTTTGCGCTGAGCGAACAATGATCCTTTGCCATAAGATCATTGATATATTTAAATCCGGATACTTCGTTTAGTAAATTTGATTCTCGAAGCGCAGATTTCAATTTATACATTAGTGCTTGCTGAAAAGAGTCACACCTGTTGGCTGGCGCTAATTGTTCTGGCGCATCGTGCGCCTCTATGTGTTGCATGTTTTCCTACATTGTGGCTTCCATGCTATGAATAACGAAACTAAAATTGAAATGTTTTTGCTGCGTGCCGTTTGGTATGAATCGCACTACGCGATCGGTCTCCTGTGATGAGGAAGTATTTTTGCAGCAAGCCCGGCTTTCAGCGGCTAATTGGTTAATTAGATTTTTTCGATGGTCATGTAAGCATGCACATAGCCCATGCCGTGGCCATCGGGTTTTTCGACAATCTGGCTATGGTATAGGTTGTAGTACTGTTCTATCAGGTCACGGCGTTCGTCAGTGCTGCGTTGCGGGCTGAGACCACCTGCAAAAATACTTTCATTCCATGAGCGAATAGTTGGCAGGTAAGCATCTGCGAATTTGGCAGCGTCACCATGCTTTTTAAAATCTTCTGCGAACGGACAAGGTACTACAGCGGTTTCGACGTCTGAAAGTCTCAGGCCCGCCTTATAAACCGCAGAGTTTTTATCCAGTAAAGGTGCGCTGAATTCCTCAACACGGTTGTAGTACTGTGGCAGTGTCATTGCCTTGTATTCATCTGCGGTTATTGTTCCTTCATCGAGTAGTTGTTGCCAGTTCTGATTGAAGCGGTCGAACATGTTTACACCACCAGTGTTGCCAAGGTACTGGCCTTGCTCGTCAATGCAGAAATTCACCAGAACCAGTCGCGCACCGGATTTCATTTCCCGTGCCCTGTGCAACAGGATAGTTTGCCAGTCACTGGATGCCTGATTGGAAAATGCCTGTAGTTCATCGCCTGTCGCCCCCACCATGTGCACATGTTCGGACAGGTGACACGGTGTGGTACTTAACCAGTGCATAGCTGTGGCAGAGAAACCGAGGTCAAGGGATTTTGCAGGTAGTATCGGTGTGTAGAACGAAGCGCCGGACTCAAGAACGCGAACATTGTCGTCACTGTTCAGATAGGAATTAAACTCAGTCATGCCGTGTAAGATCTTTACCAGCGCATTAAAATCATTATTAGCCTGATCTGCATAGACGATCTGAATGTCGC
>CALLBO010000088.1 GCA_937998875.1 uncultured Granulosicoccaceae bacterium | reverse complement strand
GAGATCCCAGGATTTTAAAAGCTGTTCGAGCAGTTGCAGTACGGTGATGTCCTGCGCTGCATCCGGCCCGAAGTTGTAGGCTTCACCATGGCGAGGTTGCTCAGAGCAAAGATTCTGCGCCAACCGCAAATAACCGCTGATCGGTTCCATCACATGCTGCCAGGGTCTGGTCGCATCCGGTCGACGGATAGTTACATGATCTCCGGCAGCCCAGTTTCTTGCGGAATCCGGAACGATTCGATCTTTGGCCCAGTCTCCGCCACCGATTACGTTGCCGGCTCTACCGGTACCGATTTTAACCGGGTGATTGCTGTCGAAGAAGGAGGTAACAAAAGAGTGGATCGCAACCTCAGCGGCGGCTTTGGAAGCACTGTATGGATCTTTTCCACCAAGTGCGTCAGTTTCACGATAACCCCAGACCCACTCTTGATTTTCGTAGCACTTGTCACTGGTAATAAAAACCGCGGCGCAGGATTTCTCGTACCGGCGCAGGCATTCCAGCATGTTGGCAGTTCCGATCGCATTGGTTGCAAAGGTTTGCACCGGGTTGGCATAGGATTCACTAACAATTGCCTGAGCGGCTAAGTGAAAAACAAAATCCGGTTGGATCTCATTAATGATCTTACCGAGTTTTTCCAGGTCACAAATATCACATTCACTGTGTTTTATCCGGCTATCAAGCCCGATCGATTCGAACATGTTAGGCTTGTCGTAGACTCGATCAGCCAGGCCGTAAACGTCTGCACCAAGATTTAAAAGCCAGGTACATAGCCAGCTCCCCTTAAACCCGGTGTCGCCCGTAACCAGTACCTTTGTATTGTTAAATACGCCGTTAAATTGCATTAATTCCATACCTTCCAGGGTGCTTTCTCTGTATCCCAGAGTTCGTTAAGTAATACTTTATCGCGCAGGGTATCCATGCACTGCCAGTAACCGTCATGTTCGTAAGTGCAAAGCTCACCTTTGTTGGCAAGCGCCTCAAGTGGCTTTTGCTCAAACACGGTTTCCGGATCGTTCTGGATGAAATCAAACACTTCGGGTTCACAGACGAAAAAACCGCCGTTAATCCGGCTTCCGAAGCCGGCTGGCTTTTCCCGGAAAGACGTTACACGATTTTCTTCGTCCGTTTCAACAATTCCAAATCTTCCGGATGGGGAAATTGACGTCATAGTGGCCAGACGACCGTGTTGCTTGTGGAATTTCACCAGAGATTCAACGTCTACGTTGGCGACTCCGTCGCCGTAGGTAAGCATGAAGGGCTCGTTACCGACGTATGATTGCGCTCTTTTAATGCGGCCACCGGTCATAGTGTCGAGCCCGGTGTCTACCAGTGTGATTTTCCACGGATCAACAGAGGAGTTTAATACTTCCATGTTGTTGTTCGACATGTCGAATGTGACATCACTGTTATGAAGAAAGTAGTTGGCAAAATACTCCTTAAAAAGATGACCTTTGTATCCAAGCAGTACGACGAAGTCATTGAACCCGTGCGCGCTGTAGATTTTCATAATATGCCAGAGGATTGGTTTTCCTCCGATCTCGATCATCGGCTTGGGTCGAATCCCTGATTCTTCGCTGATGCGGGTGCCTCGCCCGCCTGCCAGAAGTAAAACCTTCATGTAATGTCCTTTGTTGTCTGTCGGTGAGTGGTCGACATCGATGGCTTGTTTTTATCGATTAGGATGGTCAGCAAAAATCTGACCAATCGGGCATAGCTCTCAGAAATTCAAAAGCTGAGACCTGGTTCACTGGAAAGGCGGGTGTTTTCTTCAAGCTATCGCAATAGAAGTGGCACGATTGATGCGACTGCCGCGATCCAATTACGCAGCTATGCAGAGCGTTTACCTGTCAGGTCGTGAAGACCAGGCTGTTCGAGATCACACTCGAAATCAGTCCTCGAATGCAGCTACTAGCAGCCGTTAGCCCGAGTTCTGTGTCTTCGTTATTGATCAATCACTCTGCAATAAGGAGAACCGGCGGTGCATTCTGATAGGGAAGTGGGTCGAACAAAACTTCATGAAGATCTACTGGAGTACCAGCAGGCAATAATATCCTCACCTGATTGTGCAGAGTCTCATCATCAACTGGGACTCATCTGGACAAATTTTAACCGGTTGGATATTGCACTTCCGTTTCATCAGGCGGCGTTTAATCTATCACCTCAGTCCCAACTTTATAGCACTACTCTTGCAGGTGTTTATAAACAGTGTGGAATGAGGCCTGATGCGATAAGCATGTATCAACAATCGATTGAACTTGAACCGTCTGTTCCGGATTGCCATCACCAACTTGGTGATCTGCTGTTGACTGAAAACAGTTTTGCCGAAGCCGAAGAAGCCTATCAACGAGCGGTTGACCTGAATACTCAGAATCCCTGGACGTACCACAATCAGGGGCGGGCATTGGTCGCGCTAAGCCGCCGGGTAGATGCGATTCCAAAGTTCCGCAAGGCGGTTGATCTCAGTCCCAATGCGGGCGTATTTCATTTTGCGCTCGGCGAGGCGCTTCAGGCTTTAAATAAGGATGAGGCTGAACAACCTTTATCTGAAGCTGCCCGGCTGGCACCTGATAAGGTGGAGTATCAACAGGCTATTGGAACGTTTTTCAGCGCAAGGCAGCGATGGTCAGATGCTATTCCATGGTTTGTACGCGCCCTCGAATGTAATCCAGGTCATCTGCCGTGCTACAGGCTTCTGGGTGACGCGTTGTGGGAAAATGGAGATATCTCCTCGCAGGAGAGAGCCTGGTGTGAAGGTTTAACTATTCCACAGCATATTGTTGACAGGCTTTTTTCCGGTCCAATCATAGAAGAAGTAGACTTAAACTCAGAAGAAGTTTCCTGCCTCGCCTCGAAACCAGCAAGTGAAGTGCAGCTGACACCAAAATCTGCCTCGGCACCAGAGTCAGGCAGTGATGAAAAGTATTTGCAAAGTGCCAGAATACCGCCGGCACACGTGGTTGAGATAAAAAATGGCCGTGCCTGGGGTGATGGAGCAAACTCTGCGGTACTAACGGCTTCCGGTAGACTGGTGAAAGATGTTTCAACGCGCAACAGTAAGCTGGTTGCTCGAGCCAGCGTGCAGCATCCCGTAACAGAGATCAACGGGGTGGCTGCTTTCATGTCGCATAACCATGCCCACGGGAACAACTTTTTTCACTGGCTCTTCAATGATCTAGCCAGGCTACATCTTTTAGAGTTGGCCGGTATTGAATTACAGAGTATAGATAAGTTTGTATTCGCGCATTTGAGGAAAGGCTTTTATCAGGAGTACCTGGATGTGCTTGGCGTGCCTGCTTCAAAGGTAATTCAGTCCTGTGTTGATCCTCACATTAAGGCGGACCGCTTGTTGGTTCCATCTCCTACAGGGACTGTGGGGACCAGCCTCTGGGCTTGTGAGTATTTGCGCAAAAAATTCACCGACCCGGTTGGTGCTGCTGCAGAATCGGTTAGTGGTTTCGAGAAAATATACATATCCAGAAACAACGCGCCCTATCGTAAAGTCGCTAACGAAGAAGAGTTACTTCCTGTGCTTGAGAAGGAAGGTTTTAAGTCCGTTAAGCTCGAGTCTATGTCTGTCGGGGAGAAAGCGCGAGTCCTCTCCAGTGTCAAAGTACTGGTAGCCCCGCATGGTGCTGCGTTGACAAATCTCTTCTTTTGTAGTCCCGGTGCGAAGGTAGTAGAAATATTTCCTAAAAGTGTCGCTGAACATGAAAACCTTATCGGGCCATATCCGGTTATTGCACAGCACTGCAAGCTCGATCATTACTACTACTATGCTGATGACCTTAGTGATCAGGAATCACGTCCACAGCTTATGAAAGATATACGAATCGACAAGATAAAGTTTGAGAAAATGCTCAGGCGAATGCGGTAGAAAAGTCAAACAAATACTAATAGTTACGAAGAGTCGAAAAAGTGCATTTTTTTACTGATGCTGGCTGTGGACAGCGCTAGTTGAACTGGTACACAGATTGCACAAAACGTGGCTTGCCACGCTTCTGCGGCACAATCAAAAACGTGTGGCTAACACAAGTGTTTCAAAAATAATTGTAATCACGGGAGATACAAATGTGGGGTGACATTGTATTTCTCGTGTGACGGGATTCAGCAGTGCGTGGATTCATAATAAGGAATCGATGGTGAACTACAGTTGGGCTAAAAAAATAATAAGGCTTGGCGGGCACGATGAAATCCCGAAAGTGGCTAATGACGAGAGTACAGAGCAATCAGATCTTGTGCTGGAGCAACCGGAAAAAGGAGGCCGGATCGCTACTAAAGTGACTGACGTACATACTGAAGAAGCGCAAGAGGCGCCGGAAAATTTGCCGGAAGTAGAATTTAACGTTGTTGAGGTATGTCAATCGAAGATGGAGCAGGGTGACTATCAGGGCGCCCTGTTGACGATAGAGGATGTATACGCTTCTTTTGGTGATCAGGAGCGAGTGCCATTGGAAGGATTACAGGCCGACTGCTTTCGAGCTCTTGGAAAGCTGGACAGCGCCAGGGATTGCTACCAAAGAATATTCTCCCTCACCGACAGTCCGCCCGCGTGGGCTTTTGTCGGTCTCGGCAATGTGCTGGAGAGAAAAAGAAAAGTAGATGATGCCATTGAGAATTTTACTCATGCGTTGGCCCTTGAGTACTCAGCTGATTTGGCGATGCGAATAGTGAAGTTGTCAACGTACTCTTCGTCAATGACTGATTGCCAGAAAGCCGTCACCGATATCTGTCTGGCTCAGGAATGTCAGCAGTCCAGGTCTGAAGGCGCTATTGAGTTGTGTGAGTACTATCTATTCAATGATGGTTTGTTGGAGGCGAATCGTGTTCTAGATCGGTTTATTGATGATTTGCCACAAAATTCTGATGCCTTTAAGGAAGTTGCAGAACTCTTCGCAAAAAAGGGTCATGCAAGATACGTTGGTGAACAAATTGACGAGCTTGAGAATAGCAGTGACGACTGCCCGGTCATTAGAGAGCTGGCGGCGTTCTGTGCAGACTTAAAAGTTCTGGGTTCGTGGAATGGAAATCCCTGCGTTTGTATTGATAAAAACGAAAATATTGAAAATTTCGAACTTCTAATTGATGGTCTGGCAATCAATGATGCGTTTCCGCGCTTTGCAAGAACTTTGATTGAAAATGATGAAAGTGGTGTCAACAGCGACGATTCTAAAAGCTATTTGATGCTGATCCCGCCATGCTATCTGGATTCTGAAGAGCTGGAGTATACCGTCACATTACGTGAGTCCAATGGAAGAAAACGTCAATACAGCAGGGAGTATTTAGCGGAAGATCTGGTTGAGTCTGAGGCCGCGTTGTATCAGGGTCGATTGGAATATGCGGGCGGTAGTACTATTCAGGGTTGGTTCTACAGTGAGATTGACTCCTGTGAATCGCTCGCACTATACGTAAACTCTGAGTATATGGAAGATATTGACGTTAAAAAGTACAGGCCTGATGTGCTTGAACTACGTGGAGAGAATTACAGAAATTGCGGTTTCAAGTATGAGATTGACACGGATTTCCAGGTAGACACAATTGAGCTTAGAAATACGGTCACTGATCGCCCGGTACTGGGAACACCTGTAAATGTGCAAAGAATTGAAAACGCCGTTGCAGAGCTTGAATCATTAGTAGCTGAGACGCGGGAAAGAACTGATCTAAGCATCAACGGTACTGGTATCTCAAAAATATTCGAATCTTTAAGACAGATGCCGGATATTTCACTGGACTACAAGAATCAAAGCTATCCGCAATCCAGAGAGCTGGCTAACGGTCTCTCGATAATTATACCGGTTTATAATGGTTTAACCGATGTGCAGCGGTGCCTGAACAGCCTGTTGACGCAGGAATCAAATGTACCCTATGAGATTGTTTGTATTAATGACTGCAGTCCTGATACCAAAGTAATCAAATATCTCAGGAGAGTCGAGAAGGAAAATGAAAATCTTTTTGTTATAAATAGTGAGGTAAATAGAGGTTTCGTTAAGACGGTAAATAAGGGACTTGAAGCCAGACGTTATAAAGATGTCGTAATTCTAAATTCAGACACCGTACTGCCGCCGGGATTTGTAGAACGCATAAAAGCGGCACACGCGATTGATGACAGGTATGGTGTGATTGTACCGCTCTCCAATAATGCCACGATTTTCAGCTTCCCGCTGACGCTTCAAGAAAATACGCTGGAATCCTACGATGAACTTCTTCGGATTGACACGCTGCTTCGTGAAAACACGTCAGATGAGTTATACGAAATGCCAACAGGGCATGGCTACTGTATGTTCGTAGCGGGTGATGTGCTGGATGCGGTAGGGCAGCTTAATGACGAGGAATGGGGGTTAGGTTACGGTGAGGAGAATGATTACTGTCAACGTGTAAAAATGCATGGATGGAAAATTGGAGCATACTATGGAATGTATGTTGGACATGTGGGGTCAGTATCCTTCGGAACCGAGTTGCGAGATGATCAAACGAAAAAAAATCTACAACGGTTATGTCAAATATATCCGGATTATGATCCTCTTATAAGAAAGCATATTTTTGATGAAAGTGACTCCCGGCTTGTGAGAAACGAGCTGCAAATTATCAACTACATGCAAACTCCCGCCAGAAGAGTGCTCTTCATTACTCATGACCTGGGCGGTGGTACTACTGAGTACACTAATCGATGTATAGAGAATTTCAAAAATGATGGAATCGAGGTTCTCAAACTAACTACAATCGATTCAAATATTGTTCTGTGTGATGAGAGTGACTCACTGAAGTGTGACTATCAGTTTACAGAAATATCTGAAATGGTAGAGCAGCTTACGGCATTTGGATTTTTGGATGTCATTGTTAATTCAATGTTTAATTATCCGGAGAAATTTCTCGACAAAGTCAAAGATGTTGTCGGTAATTACAGTGTAGTGATTCATGACTATGCGTGGTTCTGTCCAAAAATCAATCTTATAGATGCTACAGGCAGCTATTGTGGAGTGCCAGGTAGCGATGTGTGTGTGAAATGTGTTGAAGCGACTGGCTCACATTCGAGCTTCCAGAAGAAATGGAAGAATGTCAGTCACGACATGGATGTATGGCTGACCAGGAACACAAAGTTTCTTGAGCAGGCACGGCTTGTCATTACACCATCGCAGGATGCCGCAAACCGACTAAAAACACGAATGCCAAAGTTGACACCGGTTACCCGGTATCACAGTGATACATTTGAATTGTCAGATGGGGTAGAAAGATACTCTGCTGCAACTGAGGGAGATCATGTTATCGGGGTGTTTGGGATGATTGGCGACCACAAAGGGATGCAAATCTTCAAAATGCTATGTTGGATTCTTACATCAAGAATACCTGGTGTCAGAATAGTGTTTTTTGGCGGCCTCTCTGAAACCGAATGGATGGACGGATATCCCAACGTTGAGTGTGTTGGGAAATACGATGAAGATTCGCTCGGGGACTTGATAGCCGAAGTAAAACCAACCGTGGCTTTGTATTTTAGTGTTTGGCCGGAGACATACTGTTATGCGCTGACCGACGCGATACGCAATGGTGTTTACCCGGTTGCTTTTGACATTGGAGCCTTTAAGGAAAGGGTAGAGATGCACAATTACGGCTCGGTGATTCCGTTTGATACCAATGTGGAAAATATCTATGAGAGTTTTCGTGAGGTGTTAGATAGCGAAAAGTTTCAGCAGGCTTCTGTCAGTGACATACGAGGTGGCGCGTTGTATCAGGAATTCTCGGAAGATTACTTCGAAATTGGTCAATCGTTATCATCAATAAAGGTTGTAGAGAAACCGGCGCTTTCATGAGTTAGCGAATGAGGTGGGAGGGCTGAGCCAGTGTACCTGGTTCTCTCTTGCGAATCCTTTTGACTAACTCTTTGCAAATCCCACCAAGATCCAGTGCAGCGCCAATTCCAGCATCACGACGTCCGTTGAGTCGAGAGGCAACGATGGTGAATCCTGTGTTACTGTCACTGTATGGCTGGGAGACTCTTTAATGCGTAGCGCTAACATACCAGACTGGGCCGCAGTAGCATCGGATCTTGTTGCCGTAGCAGCAGGTAGAGATTCCGCCGATGTGGTTATTCGTGGTGGAATTCTTGTCAATGTGCAATCCCGGGAGCTCTTGTCCGACTGGACCGTCGCGTTCAGAAAAGGACGATATGCGTATGTTGGTCCTGACACCTCACATTTCATTGGCAATGAAACCGAGGTCATTGATGTACACGGCAGATACCTTATTCCCGGCCTCTGTGATGCACATATGCATATTGAGAGCGGTATGCTTACTCCCGCTCAATTTGCAGCCGCCGTAATACCGCACGGCACTACCAGCATGTTCACGGATCCGCATGAAATCGCAAACGTGCTGGGTCTTGACGGTGTTCGCATGATGCACGATGAGGCAATGCAGCAACCGATTAATATCTTTACCCAGATGCCGTCATGCGCACCGTCAGCACCAGGTCTTGAGACAACCGGTTTTGAAATTTCTGCAGACGACGTTAAGGCTGCCATGTCATGGCCCGGGATTATCGGCTTGGGTGAGATGATGAATTTCCCGGGTGTTATCAATGGTGACCCGCAAATGCTTGCTGAAATGGCCGCGACGATGAATGCGGGTAAGACGGTCGGCGGGCATTATGCATCATCTGATCGTGGTGTGCCCTTTCATGCATATGCTGCCGGCGGTGCAGCGGATGATCATGAGGGAACCTGTGAACTCGATGCTATTTCCAGAGTGAGGCAGGGTATGCGATCAATGTTGCGACTGGGTTCGGCCTGGTATGACGTCGAAAGCCAGATCACAGCGATTACAGAAAAAGGTCTCGACCCGCGTAACTTCGTATTGTGTACTGACGATTGTCATTCAGGTACTTTGGTCAATGATGGTCATATGGACCGGGTGGTTCGACACGCTATTGATTGCGGCTGCGACCCACTCGTGGCACTTCAAATGGCGACGATTAACACAGCTACGCATTTTGGTCTTGAGAGGGAGCTTGGCAGTATTGCTCCAGGTCGTAGAGCAGATTTGATTATTACTTCCGATCTTGTACAGCTGCCAATTGAGTGTGTCTATTCACGTGGTGTTAAAGTCGCAGAGAATGGCAGTTTACTGGTTGAGTGTCCGCAGTTTGCATGGCCGCAACACGCAAGAGAAACGGTTCACCTGGGTAAATCCCTGAAAAGCCGGGACTTCGCCCTTGCTGCACCGGAAAATTCAAGCACGGTTCAAGCTAAAGTTATTGGAGTGGTTGAGAATCAGGCGCCGACCAAAGCACTCAAGGCAACACTTCCGGTAAAAGATGGAATTGTCGAAGCTACTGGTGATGTTGCATACATAGGTCTGGTTGAAAGGCACCGAGCTACCGGTGAGGTCACGAATGGCTTTGTTTCGGGGTTTGGTTATAAAGGCAAAATGGCTATGGCTTCAAGCGTTGCACACGATAGCCATCACATCATTGTCGTCGGCACTGATCGCTCGTGTATGGCCAGTGCGGTTAATCGCCTCGGTGAAGTGGGTGGTGGTGTCACGGTATGGCAGGATGAAAAAGAACTTGCACTGGTTGAACTTCCAATCGCAGGCTTAATGTCAGACAGCCCCGCAAAAGAAGTGGCTGCCAGTGCTGATGTGATGGTTTCAGCAATGCAGGCCTGCGGATGTACCCTCAACAATGCCTACATGCAGCACTCGTTGCTGGCGTTGGTCGTAATTCCTGAATTGCGTATTTCTGATCTGGGTTTGGTTGATGTTGGGAAGTTTGAGTTTACAGACGTTATATGCGCAGCGTGAATTAGAACGGCAGAAAGTCTACCTGCCAAGTCGATCTTTGTAACGGTACCAGCCAACTGTGGCAGATAGAAACCATGGGTTGCCTGTATACAGGGGCCGGGTTGGAAACCGGATGTTGTCAAAACCGGTAGCGCCTTCTGCGTTGCCCAGAACTTTGTGTCCAGTACGCATTCCCATGTAGCTTGCCATCGAAACCCCTGAGCCACAGTATCCCATGGCGTAGTGGATTCCATCTTGTTCACCGATGTGTGCCATCGAATCGAAGGTATATGCAACGATGCCCATCCATGAATGCGAAATCTTTACGTTTTCAAGCTCCGGAAATAGTCTTGCAAGGTCTGATCTGAGTAGCGGCGCGCTTTTGGTCGGGTCGGTTTCGGAACTTGAGACACGACCGCCAAAGAGGATTCGCGATCTATCTGGTGAAGCTCTATAGTAATAAACCACCTTGCGTGTGTCCGTATACATTCGATCATTTGGCATCAGTCTGTCCATGACTGATTTATCCAGCGCCTCTGTAGCGATGATGTAGCTACCGATAGGGATAACACGACGCCTGTGCCATGGTGAAAGCCCTGGTGAGAACCTGCCGGTGTAGCCGTTGGTCGCGATAATGACCTTCCTGGCCCTTATCTCACCAAGCGGTGTTGTCGCTCTGGTATTTTCACCGTCACGGGTAAGTTGCATAACTGCACAGCGAGGTACTATCTGAACGCCAGCTTTGACTGCCAGGTCTAACAGTTGTTGATGATAGGCCGCTGGATCAAGTGAGGCATTACGGTGGAAGATGACTCCGCCATGGTATACGTCAGAACCCAGCTCGCTGCGCTGTTCGCTCGGTGGAACTATGCTGAAAGGAACCTGCAGTCCCCTTGGTTGCTGGTTCACTTCTGTTGTCAGCACTTCATATTGTTTCGCAGAATGCGCGGCGTGGTAAAGCCCGCACACGCTAAAATCGCAGTCAATGCTTTCACCCGTGATGAATTCTTCGATCCATGCCAGTGCATTGTGCCCCTCTTTGATGATCTGGAACGCTTTGTCTGCGCCGTGCTTTCGTGATAACGATGCGAGATTCGGTTTGATGCTGGTGCTGATCTGTCCGCCGTTTCTGGTGCTGCAGCCGAAGCCGGCATCTTCTGCATCAACAAGTACTGTTGAACGGCCTGCGCGTGCGGTGACCAGTGCTGCGTTCAACCCTGTGTAGCCGGATCCGATGATCAGAACATCGCATTTGTCTGGAAGTTGGATTCTCTCAAATGTCGGGCGGGGTGATTTGTCCCACCAGTAAGACTGCAGTTTAAAATCGTCGGTAAACAGGCTTGTATTATTCATTGGGTTGGGTCGACTACGGTATCAGGAGACTCGGTTCGTATGAGAGTCAACGGACACCATTGACACTCAGATACACAGAGTAGAGTGAGGTGGTACCACAGATGAAAAGACGATTTAGTTTTTGCCCTCCAAAACAGACATTGGCAACAAGTTCAGGGATCAGAATTTTACCGAGCAATGTTCCGTCCGGATTCAGACAATGCACACCATCTGCGGCGGATGTCCAGATGCGTTCCTGCGTATCAACTCTGAAGCCGTCAAACAATCCTGCGGTACAATCGGCTATCACGACACCGTCATCGAGAGCATTGTCAGTTACCGTGTGCCTGCGAATATGTGCCGGACCGTTTTTCTGATGGGTGAGGCCTGTATCTGCTATGTACAAGTGTTTTTCATCTGCTGAAAATGCGAGGCCGTTGGGTTTAACATAGTCATCGGTCACTTGTGTAATCTCGTAAGTGCCGTCTGAGGTTTCAGGATCTATCCTGTATACGTGACATCCATCCAATTCGCTTTCTGCTCTTTCACCTTCGTAGTCGATCAAAATACCGTAGGAAGGATCAGTGAACCATATCGTGCCATCAGATTTCACGACAACATCATTCGGTGAGTTGAGTCGTGCACCCTGATATTGATCAGCTAAGACTGTTGTTGTTCCATTGTGCTCTGTGCGGGATACTCGTCGTGTAAGGTGTTCGCAGGTTACGAGCCTGCCCTGTGGGTCGACCGTATTGCCATTTGAGTTGTTGGACGGATTGCGAAATACCGATACGGATCCATCGGTTTCATCCCATCGCAGCATTCTGTTATTGGGTATGTCAGACCAGATCAGATAGCGACCTGCAGCAAACCAGGCCGGTCCTTCGCTCCAGCGAGCCCCCGTCCATAGTCTCTCAACACGGGCGTGACCTATGAGGCATTCGTTAAACGACTCATCTATCACTTCGAAGCCGGTGCCTTCAATTTCTCCGAACATGGACTCTCCAACTGTGTATTAACGGCTAGCGCAAAGTGTAATACCAAATCACATCACGATGTTACAGCAACTGGAAATTTTGTTTGAAACTCGACCGCAAACGATGCGGCTCTGTTAAACTCATTTTGCAGAGTTTTCCACCATGTAGTGCGTTTGCTGCATTGAACAATTGTTGAGCCTAAACCTTGAGTAAGCCACACATACTGACTTTTGAAACCTATGATGACTGGGATTCAGAGCCAATGCGTAATTGTTTTACGGTGCATCAGTTTCCTGTCAGCGGCAATCTCCAGGAGCTGGATCAGGGTTTCCGTGAACAGATAAAGGCATTCGCATTTAAGGGGCATTCAATACTCGGCGCAGAAATAATTGATGGTTTTCCCAATCTGGAACTGATTGCAAACTATGGCGTAGGCTACGACACTATCGACGTAGACTATGCGAGTTCTAAGGGAATTAGAGTTACTAATACTCCGGATGTGCTTACGGATGACGTCGCAGATCTTGCTGTCGGGATGTTGCTCGCGCTAAATCGCGGTATCGTTGGTGCTGACGCCTGGGTGCGTTCCGGGAACTGGGCAAGCAACGGTGCGTATCCGTTGCAGAGAACGATATCAGGTGTTGCAGTCGGGATTGCAGGTCTCGGGAGAATAGGACGCGCTGTTGCCAGCCGGCTTCAGGGGTTTAACACAAACATCCATTATTATTCGCGATCCGAAAAAGACACGCCCGGCTGGTCGCATCACAATGATTTGATTGATCTTGCACGCTCTGTAGATGTGCTGATAGTAGCGGTGTCCGGCGGTCCGGAGACAGAAAAAATTATCTCAAAAGAAGTCATCAACGCGATTGGCGCTGACGGGTTATTGGTCAATTGTGCCCGGGGCAGTACCGTTGATGAAGAAGCGCTTATCCATGCGCTGGAAACAAAAGCACTACGTGGATTTGCGTCAGACGTGTTTAACAGCGAGCCCGATATCGACAAACGCTTATTAACGCTTGACAATGTGTTGCTTCAACCGCATCAGTCATCCGGGACAGTTGAGACACGAATGAAAATGGGGCAGTTGCAGCGGGATAATCTGCTGGCGTTTTTTGGCGGCAAACCATTGCTTACGCCGGTTAATTAACAGATGCCTATACTATGATTAGTTGTGGCGAATACGATTACATCGAGATAGTGTGCCTGTATCGCTATCCGGTCAGACTAACCATGAAGTCGGGTAATTTTGTCGACGGTGTGGCGTTTGACACTCAACGTGACGACAAAAAAAACGAATGTATCAAGGTGACGCTCGAAGACGACGTCAGTAAGCTGATAGTGCTTGACGAAATACGGTCTCTGGAAGTACTTGTAGACAATCCGCACTTCACCAAGATAACGTTTGAATAAGCCGTACTGAATTCAGTACGCGTTTCCGATGACTGCTTTATTGAAAAGCCATTAAGGTCAGCTATTTTGATGCGACCATTTGTCCGCCATACGCAGCATCGAAGTTTCACTGGTGTATTTTGAAAGCTGCGGAATTTCCACCCATTCCAGTGCATTGGACTCATCACTTAAAGTGAACGTGTTATTTCCAGTGACCTGTAGGGCAAACCGGGCGTCGTAATGCAGATGAGCAGGGTCGTTCTTCCTGGCAGGTATTTCATGAATATCTATGTCAAACAGCTGTGTGCCCAGCGACTGAATCTGATCAATTCCGGATTCCTCCCGGGCTTCCATTAAAGCCACTTCCAGTACATTGCTATTACCGTCAGCATGCCCCCCGAGTTGCAGCCACTTATTCAGTTTGCGGTGATGCGTTAACAACACGTGAGTGCCAGTGGTATTAACCAGCCATGCAGAGCCGGTTACGTGCCCTTTCAGCTGGGTGCGTTCAAAGCAGTCTGGATGGTTGGAGACAAATTCGAGATAGCGCGTTACGGTGCGGGACTCATCTGGATAGAAACCCTGGTAAGCTTGCAAAAGATCTATTAGGTTGTTAGTACTCAAGAGATGTAAGCGCTCTGGATCACACGTTGTTGCTGTACAGGATAAAGTCCGATTTGGACGAGTAAGTGTCGTACAATCTACGCCCGGCATAGTTGTAGTCCTGTGTCAGCCACCGGACGTTGCTGATGTTGTTAGATTTTGCAAAATCAATAACATGATCGATAAGTGCGCGTCCGGCACCTTTGCCTCTGCAGTCCGGTAAAACGAACAGATCACTCAAATAACAAACCATCGAGCCGCTCAGCGAGCGGTGCATTAGCTGATACTGTGTGAAACCGATTGGATTGTCTTTTTCATCTACAATCAAGTCACACCAGAAACTATTGTCGGGATCAAAGATCCATTGCCAGACATTATCGTGTCCGCCATCAGGAACAGAGGTTTTATAGAAATCAGCATATTGATTAACCAGGGTTTCCCAGATTTTTCTATCAGATTGTTGTAGCGGTCGGATTTGCATAATTTTCTGCTTGCTGTTTTTGCCTGGCAATTTAGATGGCTATTTAAATAAAAGAGCCGGATTAATTGTCCGTGGGTTAAACCGTATTGAAAACTCAGGGTTTCAAGGTTGGTTTGCCTTCAAGGCCTGCCGGCGCATGCTCGTTGCCCGGGATCTTCATTTCGAAAACAGAGTCGATCACCGTGTAGTCATAGTATCCCATTCGTGCAATGGGTTTAATCTTCGGGATGTCGAGTTTACCGGAATCGGTCACGACCTCATCTTTTACATGGATGCGCACGACCTCTCCAAAGACTACATCGACATTACCAACGTTGCTGTTACCTTCGAAATGCTGGGTGGATAGATAACGACATTCAAAGTGACACGGAGATTCTGCAACCCGTGGCGCGGGTGCGTCAATACAGTCAGCTTTGGTGATACCGGCATGTTCAAATTCATCTACAGCATACTCGAAGTCCTGAGCGGAGCGGTTTACTGCATCACGTAAATCCCATGTCGCCATGTTCCAGACAAACCAACCCGTCTCTTCTGCATTTATTACTGTATCTTTGCGACGTCCATCCGGATATCCATTGGCAGCAAACATGACCAGTGGCGGGTCAAATGTCAGGTTCTGCCATTGACTGTAAGGCGCCAGGTTGGCTATGCCATCGGGAGATATTGTTGAAAGCCATCCAATCGGTCTCGGAACGGTGCAGCTTTTGAACGGATCCCACGGCAACGGGCGTTCATCGGATCTTGGGTCGTAATGCATTGGTCTGTTCCACTACAGGTTTGGCCACAAGTGTACATGGCTGTGCGAAGAATCGAAAAATAGTAATCACACAGGTGATCTTTGTGGTGGTTATGCCGGATATACAAATACGTCTCTGTTGTCTTGTGCAATATGGCAACAAGGCGTACTGTCACCTTCAATGATTGTCCCGAGAGTCTCTTGTGCGCACGCTAATCGCTTTTGCTGCACTGTTTTTTTCCATTGCACTACTTCAAATCAGTAATGGTGCAATACCACCGTTAGATGCATTGGTTGGTTTAAAAAGCGGATTTACCACTACCGAGATCGGTCTGCTTGGCTCAGTCCACTTCCTTGGTTTTTTTGCCGGTTGTTGGCTGTCACCCAGAATGATCGGTAGCGTAGGACACGCGCGTACGTTTGCAACCTTTGCTGCCTGCGGGGCAATAGGTGCCGCTGGACACCCGATAGTTATTGACCCTTATGTCTGGGCCGGCTTGCGTATGCTGACTGGATTCTGTGTTGCGGGTTGTTACACGGTACTTGAAGCGTGGTTGCAGGCGCGGGTCACTAACGACAACCGCGGTCGGGTACTGGGTATGTATCGATCAGTTGATCTGGGTGGGTCGCTATGTGCGCAGCTGCTTATCAGTGTTTTGGAACCTATCCACTACATCGCATACAACTTACTGACTATTCTTTGTTGTGCCTGTCTATTGCCACTATTGTTAACGCGTGCGGAGCCACCGCAAATTGCCGAAGCACCGAGGTTAAGTCCGGTGAAGACGTTTTTAGTCTCACCACTAGGTGCATTTGGTGTATTGGTCGCGGGTGTCACTGCAGCATCATTTCGAATGATCGGGCCGGTATATGGTCTACAAGTCGGATTGGCCGCCGCAGAAATTGCCTACTTCCTTGCAGCCTTCGTTCTTGGTGGTGCTTTGGCACAAATACCGGTTGGCTGGGTTGCTGATCGGTTCGATCGCAGGTGGGTTCTTATAATCGTTTCAGTCCTGTCTGTGTTTGCATGTGTCGGGACTGTGTTATTCGGTACTGCATCGCAGACTTCAGTCTATGTTGCAGCGCTGATTTTTGGTGGTGTCACTTTTCCTATCTATTCTCTGTCAGCAGCACATGCTAATGATTTTGCACAACCTGGACAGGCGGTAGAGCTTAGCGCTTCATTGATGTTTATTTTCGGAGTGGGGGCCATTGCCAGCCCGCTGTTTTCATCCTGGCTGATGACACGAGGAGGCCCTTCGATGTTGTTTGTGATGATTGGCTTTGCACACGTGAGTCTGGCGGTATTTGGCCTTTATAGAATGTATGCCGGGGCTGATGCTGAAATGAAACGGCCGTACCGTTACCTGCCCCGGACGAGTTTCATGTTGGCGCGTTTACTTCGGCGAGGACAGAAATAGGGCGCTTACAGGCCTAATGTTTGTATACAAAATGTATTTTCTGGTGATACGATGTAAATCACTCATAGTTTCGATAACGCCGACCGGATGAAACAATCCAGAAAAGATATCGCCTTCAGCTCAATAAAAGAAAGGGTTCTCACGCTCGATCTTGCACCGGGCTCGGCACTTGACGAGATTGCCTTAAGTGCGCAGTACGACCTTTCACGTACGCCGATGCGAGAGGTATTTCAGCGGCTTGCAGGTGAAGGTTATGTAGCGCTTGAGAACAATCGCGGCGCTTCTGTATCGTCAATGGATCTGGCGACAATGCGGAGCTTTTTCCAAACAGCGCCTATGGTTTATGCATCGGTCGCAAGGTTGGCGACCGAGCTTGCAACCCGTCCGCAGATAATCGGCTTAAAGAAAATTCAAACCCGATTCAGTAAAGCGGTTAAAAACAACGCTGTGTCTGAAATGGCCATGCACAACCACCGGTTTCACGAACACATGGGGGTGATGTCGGCATCGCCATACCTCGCACCGAGCCTTGGACGTTTGTTGATTGACCACACAAGAATGGCGCAACGCTTTTATCGAGTGAATCATGATGCAGCTTCCAGCCGGATAGATCTGGCGAGTGAGCAGCATGATGCAATGATTGAGGCAATTTCCAGCCGTCTGCCTGCAGTAACCGTAGACCTAACCCTTGCACATTGGGAGCTGTCTCGCAGCGAGATGGATAAGTACGTTCTCCCCAACCCGCTCCCATTTGATCAATTTGAAGATAGCCACAGTGTGCTTGCGGAAATAAAGACATGAATTTTGAAGGTATCTATACACCGGTGGTGACTCCCCATACCGAGTCATTCGAGATTGATCGCAAGCGTTTTGAGCGGGTGATCAACCTGTTGATCGACGCTGGTGTGAGCGGGCTGATTATTGCCGGTACCACCGGTGAGTATTACGCGCAGACTCACGAAGAGCGCGTTGAGCTTATGCAGTTAGCGCATAAAATTATCAATAAACGTGTACCCCTGATTGTTGGTACGGGTGCAATCCGAACCGAAGACAGCATCTACTTTGCGAAGCAGGCAAAGGCTACTGGTGCAGATGCACTTCTTATTGCTACTCCACCTTATGCTTATCCCACAGGGCGTGAGATTGCGTTGCATGCACTGGCGATTGATCGCGAAGCGAATCTGCCATCTATGTTGTACAACTACCCGGGCCGTATGTGCGTGAATATGGATGAAGACACGCTTGACCGGCTGGGCCGCAGCCCGAATTTTTGTGCTATCAAAGAAAGCTCGGGTGATCCGAATCGTTTGCATATGCTTGCACGGGACTACCCGCATATACAGCTTTCCTGTGGTATGGACGATCAGGCACTGGAATTTTTTGCATGGGGGGCGCGGTCATGGGTTTGTGCCGGTTCCAACTTCGCACCGGAAGCACATATTGCTTTGTATAAAGCCTGTGCCGTGCAAGGCGACTTTAGCAAGGGCCGGCGGATCATGTCTGCCATGTTGCCGTTGATGCGCGTGCTGGAGCAGGGTGGCAAGTTTGTTCAGTGTATTAAGCACGGGCTAACGCTAAGGGGAATCGATGCCGGACCTCCACGTCGGCCATTGCAGCCACTAAACAAAGATGAAAAGCGGGAACTTGCTGAGGTCATCGATACCATGAATACCACGATAGAAGCCATAGAAAAAGAAAGCGAACAAGAGAGCCAGTCATGAGTGACCTGCTAACCCGTGAAGAATATTCTGCGCTGGCGTCCGCTATCGACTTTCCGCGTACCGCATTCATTGATGGTAAATACCGAGCGGGTAGTGGTGCTGCACTCAAAACCCTGAACCCTGCCACCGGTGAAGTATTGTGTGAAATTGCTGCCTGTGATGCCACCGATGTGGATGCAGCAGTAGGACATGCAAGACGGGCGTTCGAGAAACGCAGTTGGGCAGGGTTGCATCCATCGGCGCGTAAGGATGTGTTGATCCGCTTATGCAAACTGCTCACACGTAACCGCAGAGAGCTTGCAGTGATGGAGTGCCTCGACAGCGGTAAGCCCATTCGCGACTGTGAAAGCATAGACATACCGGAAACCATCAACACGATCAAATGGCATGCCGAGGCGATAGATAAAATTTACGATCAAACTGCACCGGCAGGTGAGGATGCCATGGCAATGATTGTCCGCGAGCCTGTGGGTGTAGTCGCTGCCGTTCTGCCGTGGAATTTTCCACTTCTGATGTTGGCGTGGAAAATCGCACCGGCACTGGCCGCAGGTAATTCCGTCATTGTCAAACCCGCAGAACAAACATCACTGACGGCACTGCGCGTTGCGGAACTGGCCAGTGAGGCAGGTATCCCGCGTGGTGTACTACAGGTTCTGCCCGGTAAGGGTGAAGATGTTGGAGAGCCGCTTGGCAGGCATAGGGATGTTGATATGGTGAGCTTTACCGGATCAACTGAAACCGGCAAGCGCTTTCTACATTATTCAGCAGACAGCAACCTCAAAAAGGTTGTTCTTGAATGCGGTGGTAAGAATCCTGCGGTGGTACTTGCGGATGCAGAGCATCTTGATCTGGTTGCAGAACACATTGTCAACGGTGCATTCTGGAACATGGGTGAGAACTGCTCTGCCAGCTCAAGACTTATTGTGCATGAATCGATAAAGGCAGATCTGCTCAAACGCATAGTAGCCAGAATCCGTGACTGGAAAACCGGTGATCCACTCGACCCGGCTAATCATCTCGGTGCACTGATAGATGAATTGCACTGTCAGAAAGTCACTTCCTATTTAAAGTCTGCCGGAAAGAAAGCGCTTACCGGTGGTGAAGCCGATGGTGTATTCATCAAACCGACGATCTTTGATGACGTTGCAGCCGATGATGCACTGGCAACAGAAGAAATATTCGGTCCGGTGTTGTCCGTCATATCGGTCAGTTCACTTGAACAGGCAATTCTGGTTGCCAACAACACCGATTACGGGTTAACAGCCAGCGTGTTTAGTGCGAACGGTAAACGTGCACTGAGAGTTGCGCGTGCACTACAAGCCGGAACAGTCACCATCAATTGCTATGGTGAAGGGGATAACTCCACACCATTTGGTGGATATAAACAATCCGGCTTTGGTGGTCGGGATAACGGCATACATGCACACGATCAATACACAGAACTTAAAACGATCTGGATTGATCTCACAGACCCTGATGCTGGAGATCAAATAACATGAGTGAGCCGCCCCTACAGCAAGTTGGCCAAAAGCAGGCCGGCATGATGGAAGGTCGCCAGCGTCGTGGCGGGCGTGCAGCCTTGCGAAAACGGCGTGAAAAGCGAGTCAGTCGCATGCTGCCTACGCTAAAGCGCGGCATGCCGTTAACAGAACCCATGTCGCAGGAACAGATTGAGAAGATCGACAACGCCTCACTCGATATTCTGGAGAATGTCGGCGTTGTATTTCGCGATGATGAAGCTATTGCCGACTGGCAAAAATCCGGTGCGGAAGTACGTGACGGTGACAGGGTACATCTTGATCGTGGCCTGGTGCGGGAGTTGATAAAAACCATACCGGCAACGTTTACCTACCATGCCCGTAACCCGGATCACAATCTGCCGTTCGGCAATGACCACAGTATTTTTATTCCGATGACGGGTGCACCGTATCTGCGTGACCTGGAGGATAAACGCCGTGCACCCACACTGGAAGATCTCGGTAACTTTCATAAGCTGGCGCAGATGCTGCCGTCTATGCACTCCAGTGCACATCACATAGTTGAACCGATGGATCATGTGGTGTCACACCGGCATCTGCGTATTACCTACTCATCGATGAAGTATTCCGATAAAACCTTTATGGGAATGACGACATCCGGTCGCAATGCCGAGGATGTTCTGGATATGTGCGAGATTCTTTTTGGTAGTGAGTTTCTCGAGAAGCATCCGGTGGTTACCGGCAATTGCAATGGCAATTCACCACTGGTGTGGGATGAGACCATGTTGTCGGCGATGCGTGCGTTCAATCGACGCAACCAACCGGTGCTTTGCTCGCCCTTTGTACTCGGGGGTGCCAATACGCCGGCTTCAACTGCAGCGGCAGTCGCGCAGCTCAATGCAGAGGCACTGTCAGCCCTTGCGTACACGCAGGTGGTTCGCAAAGGGTGCCCGGCTATTTACGGTCACTACCTGTCTACCGTATCAATGGCGTCCGGTGCACCGATGGCAGGAACACCGGAGATCAGCCTGATGAATTTCATGATCGGTCAAATGGCGCGCTACTACGATGTGCCCTGGCGCACCTCTAACACTTTGGGTGGCGCGAAAACATTTGACGCTCAGGCAGGTTATGAAAGTGCCACCACACTGATGGCGGTGTTGCTTTCCGGTGCTAATTACCTTTGGCATTCAGCTGGCTGGAACGAGGCGGGTATGCATTGTTCAATGGCCAAGTTTGTGGTCGATGCAGAACAATGTGCCATGGGATATCGAATGGCCGAAGGTATACAGTGGGGGGATTTTGATGAAGCGTTGTCGGCGGTAACCGATATCGGCCCCGGTGGTCACTATCTTGGCCATCCGCACACGCTTGAGAAGTTTCAGGAGGCGTTTTTTATTCCGAAGCTGTTTGATAACAATTCAATAGAACAATGGATTGCCGATGGCAGTCAGGAAATCACTGAACGCGCCCTGAAAGAAGCCAAATCCCTTTTAAACGACTATCAGGAACCGGCACTGGATGTAGCCGTTGATGAAGCATTGCGTGATTATATTGAACGGCGTGAACGCGAGATTCCAGCTGTCGATGCCCTCAATACTGAATACTGATACCAAGCACTGATGATCCGGATTACGCAACTGCCGGTAGACCCGGGGCCTGCAGCATGGACATCGTTGTTGGAGACGGCACCCGCAAGACCTCCGTTAGCAGAGTGCACTACTGCAGACTGGTTGGTGATAGGGGCAGGGTTTGCCGGATTGTCCGCCGCAAGAAGACTTTCAGAGCTACATCCGACGGATCGTATAGTTGTATTAGATGCCTGCCGTATAGCGGAGGGACCGTCCGGCAGGAACAGTGGCTTTATGATTGATGTGCCGCATGACTTGAGCTCTGATGACTACGGTGGCAATGCAGAAAATGATCATCGTCAGATCAGATTGAATCGCGCTGCAATTGACTACGCATTGCAGGCGAAAGACCAATGGAAAATGTCAGATGAATCTATCGCCAAAACCGGCAAGTTGAATGGCGCCATCACCGCAAGGGGTGTGGCGCATAACACGGCTTACACAAAACACCTTGATGAATTGAATGAACCCTATGAACGGATAGACGGGCCGGGTATGCATCGGATTACCGGTACCCGCTGTTATGTTGAAGGCATCTATTCTCCGGGAACCGTGATGCTGCAACCGGCGCTGTACACACGTAATCTGGCGGCGGGGATTGAATCGAACGGGGTGCAGATCTATGAATCTTCACCGGTTTTATCCTTACAACAGCAGGGTGCAGGCTGGGTGGCAACTACCCCGCAGGGCTCAGTGAGTGCTGCTAAAGTGATATTGACGGTGAACGGTCATTTGGAGAGTTTCGGTTACTACCGGCAGCACCTGATACATGTTTATACCTATGGGTCGATGACCAGATCACTGAACCGCTCGGAAGTTAAAGCACTCGGTGGCGAGAGCCGCTGGGCGCTGACTCCTGCCGATCCGTTAGGCACGACGGTACGAAGAGTATCCGGTACGGGCGGTGACAGAATTATTATCAGAAACCGTGCAACGTATGATCCCGGCTTGTCTGTTGATGCACAAAGAGTGGAGCAGGTGGGTCACGATCATGATAAGTCATTCAGTAGCCGTTTCCCCATGCTTAACGACGTGGATATGGAATACCGGTGGGGTGGTCGTTTGTGTTTAAGTCGCAACAGTGTGTCTGTATTTGAAGAAGTTGAGACTAATCTGTTTGCCGCGTGTTGTCAGAACGGACTGGGTACGGCTAAAGGGACGATCGCAGGCAAGCTGATCGCAGAGCATGCCAGCGGTCAGCAGTCGGCGCTGCTGGAAGACCAGCTGGCAGATAGCGGACCGGTTAAATTGCCACCTGCTCCAGTAGCGCGGGTGGGGGCGGCGGTTAGATTGAAGTGGGGTGAGTTTCGCGCGGGCAGAGAACTGTGAAAATAACAGAAGTACATGTATACGCGGTACCTTTGCCGGTAGTAAACGGCCCGTACACCATGGCCAATGCAGAAGTCTATGCACTCGACTCAACATTAGTGAAGCTTGTGACCGATAGCGGTGTCACCGGCTGGGGTGAGACTTGTCCGTTAGGGGCGACGTACCAGCCACACCATGCGCTCGGTGCACGTGCAGCGCTTGCGCAAATGGCGAATGACTTGTTGGGTGCGAACCCTTTGTTGATCACTCTATTGCACCGGCAGATGAATGGACTGTTAAATGGTCATGCCTACGCCAAAGCAGCCATCGATATTGCAGCGCACGATATAGCCGGCAAACACTATGGTGTTCGGGTTTGTGATTTGCTCGGCGGCGCTGTGACGGACAAAGTCCCGTCGTATTATGCAACCGGAGTTGGAGCACCTGACGATATAGCGCGTATCGCCGTTGAAAAGAAACAGCAGGGATTTTTACGTTTGCAGATAAAGGTTGGTGGCTGCCCTGTTGAGCTTGATGTAGAAACAGTACGGAAAGTCAGGGAAGCAACCGGACCGGAGATTAGACTCGCTGTTGATGCAAACCGTGGCTGGACTACCAGAGATGTGTTGCAATTTACCCGTGAGTGTTCTGACATCCCGGTGATCCTTGAGCAACCATGTAATACCATTGAAGAGATCGCCGTTATCAGATCACAGTGTCAACACGCTATTTATCTTGATGAATCTGCAGATAGTATCAATACAGTGATGCAATCAGCTGCGCGTGGGTTATGTGATGGTTTTGGTATGAAAGTAACCCGTATTGGCGGCCTCGCACCGTTCAAAACATTTCGCGAGTTGTGTGAGGCGCGCTCTCTGCACCATACCTGTGATGATGCATGGGGTGGAGACATTATCGCTGCTGCGTGCACGCATATGGGTGCTACCGTTAATCCCAAACTGCTGGAAGGCGTCTGGGTAGCAGCCCCTTATATTGAAAATCACTATTGTCCGGAAGGGATAGTTATTGAGCAGGGGCATATCGCACTGCCGCAAGCACCGGGGCTTGGTGTGGTGCCGGATGAAGCGATATTACCAGAGCCCGTGTTATCTGTTTCCTGACTTGAAGGCATGAATAATGAGGTAATCGATCAGTGGTAGTAAAAACAGATGTGTGTCTGTTATCGGTTGCAGTCCGGGAGAATAGGCCAAGGTAATTGTCGATTGCCTGAATCAGGTAGAGCTGCTTTAATGAGTTCACGTACTTTCACTATCGAGACCGTTGTGAATCAAGATAACAATATCAACGCGACGCCAGAGATCATTGATAATCCTGCACCGCGAAAAGTCAGTATGCTTATTGTGGTGATTGCGGGAATTTTGACTGTCTATGGTGTATTGCAAGGCTATGTGACGGGAATGAGGGCGGGTATTGGCGAAGGTGGCCGGATTGGAGAGTTGATTGGACAATCGATTGGTGTGATTGTCATGGCATTAATGGCCGTTGCGATTTTTCAAATATTTAAGCGGTTTAGAAACCAGCGCTCTCGATGGAAGATCTATAGCTGGACGATTTTCATTGTTTGTCTGTCAAATCTGATCAGGTTAGCTCAGGGCTTATCAGTTGCTTAATACTGTTCCTCGTGTGTTTGTATTGGTTTTGAGAAAATCAACCCTGATTGGGTACCGCACTACGAGCCTTGCCGGTTCGCTTGATACCCAGCCTGCGCTCCCGCTCTATTATTATGATGCCTGCGGTTATAATTAAAGCGACACCGGCCATCATGATACCGGTTGGAAATTCATCAAAGACAAAGTAGCCAATCAGCAGGGCGAGAATTATTGAACTGTATTCGAATGGTGCTATCACGGCGACCTCTGCAAATCGATAGCTTTCGGTGAGCAGTATTTGTCCTACACCGCCCAAAAAACCCGCCATGATCAGCAGCGACAATTCATAAGAGTTCGGTATCTTCCAGCCGAATGGAATCGTGAGCAGGGCGAGCGCGGTCGACATGATGGAAAAGTAGAACACAATGGAGCCGGTCGTTTCTGTGGCGACGAGTTTGCGGGCAAACACTTGTGCCAGTGCCGAAAATACTGCACCCATTAACGCGGCCAGTGCACCAATGGTTTGCAAACGACTGGTCACCTCGGCGTCGAGTACCGTCAGCCTGGGTGACAGAATCAGCAGCACGCCAAACATACCAAGTAACAACGCCGAGAATCGTACCAGCCTGATCTTCTCACCCAGGAACATCGCCGCTAGCATAGTGACAAGTAGTGGTGCGGCGTAGCCGATGGCAACAACCTCCGGCAATGGCAACAAACCTATTGCCAGAAACCCGGATGCCATTGCGCAAGTGCCCATCAGGCCACGCCAGACATGACCCATCGGATCATTGGCTTTTAGCTTTTGCGGGAAATCTCCACGTACAATAAGCCAGATTATCAATACCGGGACTGCAAAAAGGGATCGAAAGAATACCGCTTCACCGGCGGGTATTTCCTGTGAGGTAGCCTTTATCATGCCGAACATGGTGACGAAGATAATCACTGACAGGACCTTAAGCGTAATACCACGAACCGGATTCAATATATTTCCTTGGGGATTTCCAGCAGATACGGGATAACTTAAAAATGAGGGGGTGCGCCGGTGACGTTGTCCACGTCCACCCGGTATCGTTCTATTTCTTATAACAGTGAGTTCGATTATCCGCACCTATTTTTTAAACTGCAAATCGCTATAGTGATGGTTGCAGGATTCCAATACCTACAAAACAGGAAGACAACGATGAGCTCAGATGATAGACCGGTTATTGCGGCAAAGATGCCAGCCAAAGTTGAACTTGAAGCAGGTAAAGAATATTTCTGGTGTCGCTGTGGAAAGTCTGCCACCCAACCGTTTTGTGATGGTTCTCATCGAGGTACGAGTATTACACCGATGAAATTCGTCGCAGACAAATCAGGTGATGCAGCGCTTTGTCAGTGCAAATCGAGTGGCAATGCACCTTTTTGCGATGGTACACACGCGTCTCTAGGTAATTTGAAGGTCGGTGATGCAGCACCGGCACCTAAATCAAGCAGCGAGCTGCCGGTTGCAGCGCCAACACCGGAAGAACCTACTGTAGCCCGCATTCATGAGCTGGCGCGGGATGGGTTGTCCAAGCTTGGCCATCACGGTGAAATGGGATCAATGGGTGTTCCCCGTAAAGACCTGCCACATTGGGATGATATCCAGATTCTACCGGCGCAAATGGCACAGAAACCGTTATTGGATGATCATCCGGTGTCTACAGCTGTCACCCTTGGCCCGCGCGCGGTGAAACCTCTTAAGCTTGATATTCCGCTGTTTGTATCAGACATGAGTTACGGCGCGTTGTCTGAGGAAGCCAAAATTGCTTTGGCCCGTGGTGCTGAATTGGCGGGTACCGGAATATGCTCCGGTGAAGGTGGCATGCTCAACGAAGAGCAGGCCGAGAACTCTCGCTACTTCTACGAACTTGCCTCGGCACGTTTTGGATGGAATATCGATCTGGTAGAACGTGTGCAGGCCTTTCACTTTAAAGGCGGACAGGGCGCTAAGACTGGTACAGGCGGGCATCTGCCGGGTAACAAGGTGCAGGGCAAGATTGCCGAGGTGCGTGGTTTAGAGCCGGGACAAAGCGCTATATCACCTTCGACTTTTCCTGACTTACACACCACAGCAGATTTTAAGAAGTTAGCTGATGAAGTACGTGAGCGTTCCGGTGGTATCCCAATTGGCTTTAAACTCTCTGCCAATCGAATTGAAGATGATATTGATTTTGCACTTGAAGCGGGTGCTGACTACATCATACTCGATGGCCGAGGTGGTGGAACCGGGGCAGCACCCTTAATATTTCGCAATCACATATCGGTGCCAACAATCCCGGCCCTTGCTCGCGCCCGAAAGCATCTGGATTCCAAAACGGGTGGTGAGGTGACGTTAGTGATTACCGGCGGACTGCGTGTTGCTGAGGACTTTGTAAAGGCGATGGCGATGGGTGCAGATGCGATCGCAGTGTCCAATTCCGCTATGCAAGCGGTGGGTTGTATCGCTGCAAGAATGTGTAATTCAAACAATTGTCCGGCAGGTATTGCGACCCAGAAACCAGAATTGCGTGCACGATTGAATGTTCAAAACAGTGCAGAAAAGTTGGCGCGATACTTTGGTGCGAGTGTAGAGCTAATGCAAGTGCTGGCGCGCGCCTGTGGTCACGATGATTTAAGCAATTTATGCGTTAGCGACCTGACTGCCTGGAAGAAAGAAATGGCTGAACTTAGCGGAGTTCGATTTGCTGGTGTAGGCTTATAGTCGGGATCCGTAATGCGACTGCTATGAGTGATTGTTGCTGCCATCAAAGTGTTTTACCAGGTCTGCCCAGCACTCGGAATAACTATCCTGCAGTGGTGCTTCCTGGCCTGCATATCGGGTCAGATGCTGCGGGAATCGAGTTTCAAACATAAATGACATCGTGTTAGCGAGATACTGCGGTTCCATTGGCTCGTTACTGGCCTTTTCAAAAGCCTGTTTATCCGGGCCGTGAGGTAGCATCATGTTATGCAGACTCATACCACCGGGGGTGAACCCATCCGGCTTGGCGTCGTAGATGCCGTGTATATTACCCATTAACTCTGACATGATGTTCTTGTGATACCACGGCGGTCTAAAAGTATTCTCTGCAACCATCCATCTGTCTCTGAATAAAACGAAATCTATATTTGCTGTGCCTTCAACCGCAGAAGGAGCAGTTAATACAGTGAAAATAGACGGGTCTGGATGATCAAAAAGAATCGCACCTACAGGGCTGAAGGTACGTAGGTCGTATTTGCAGGGCGCATAGTTACCGTGCCATGCAACGATATCAATGGGTGAATGATCAATTTCACATCGGTGAAACTGACCGCACCATTTTATAGTCACGGTAGATGCAACTTCTCGGTCTTCGAATGCAGCGACCGGTGTTTTAAAGTCTCTGGGATTGGCGAGACAGTTTGCACCGATAGGCCCACGGTTGGGTAGATCGAATTTTTGACCGTAATTCTCGCAAACGAACCCTCGTGCAGGGCCATCTAACACTTCCACTCTATAAACAAGACCGCGGGGGATAACTGCAATTTCCTGCGGTTCGATATCAATGATACCGAGCTCTGTCACAAACCGAAGTCTGCCCTGTTGGGGTACTACCAGCAGTTCACTGTCTGCGGAGTAGAAGTAGTCATCCAGCATTGACTTATTGGCGAGATAGACATGAGACGCCATTCCAGTTTGTGTGTTTACGTCTCCAGCGGTGGTAACTGTGCGCATACCGCTAATAAATGTATGTTCTTCATCAGTATGCGGAATCGGGTCCCAACGATATTGGCCCAGTGAAGTGACATTGTCTAAAATGTGCGGTGCTGACTTCCAGTACGGCAGCTCTATCTTGCTAAATTGGCCAACATGCTTTACTGACGGGCGGATGCGATAACACCAGGTGCGCTCGTTGTGACCTCTTGGCGCGGTGAATGGAGTGCCCGAGAGTTGTTCTGCGTAGAGCCCATACGGGCACTTCTGAGGACTGTTTCTGCCCTGCGGCAGTGCGCCGGGCAATGCTTCGGTTTCAAAGTCGTTGCCAAAGCCGGGAGCGTAGCCCGTGTTAGAAGGGGCGGATATTAATTGCCTGTTTGAGTCGGTCGTACTCATCAATAGGGTCGCTGAGAGTTTGTTGTGGTTAGTAGTAGCAATTATAGCGGATAGTGCTGACGATGATCAGCAGCGAAATTGCGCGATCCCAAGCCGCTATTCTCCCCGGGAGAATACAAAGCCTTGTTTGCTTTGCGAGAGGAGATAACTATCGATCGATTTCAAATTGTGTGTCTGAGCGACGTAGCCCTCCCCAGAGCTTAGACTCTGACCCTCCCGGGGAGGGTGTCGCCAAAGGTCTGAATTTTTGCGATTATTGCTTGAGGCAATGAAGAGCAATTCAGATGAGGATAAAACGTCGAGTTGTTAAAGCAGACACGAGCGGTCAGTTGCAATTGCCCATTGAGGGTGAAGACGATCCG
>CALLBO010000087.1 GCA_937998875.1 uncultured Granulosicoccaceae bacterium | reverse complement strand
GTTGTTAGGCGAATTACACGAGCTCCTATGCTGCAGGTTTGAGTTGCAGCATTGAATCGATAGGGCGCGCAGTAGATATCTCTCGATTGGAGTGCTGATAAAAGAGCACGAAAGATTCGGGCAGAGCAATAGGGAACAGCGACAACCCGATCCGCTCCTTGTTTATAACAAGCGGCTAACAATGGCTCATCATCGGACTCAACAATCGCGACAATTACCGGCCGGTTTCTGGATGCGTTCACGTGTGCAATAACGCGCTTTGCGAGAAGATGTTTCTCTGCACCGAACACAACAACTGGTGGACATTGCTGCTCTATTTGCTGCAGAAATGTGTGCCTTTTTTCGTGCAGGCTGTGCTCAAAGTCCCATTGGCTTGCCAGAAGGTGAAAGGAATTTTTTACCGCATAAAAAGGCAGGTGTAAGTTTGGTGGTGAGGTGCGATAAGAATTACAGAATTTGTCTGTTGTGACAGTATTTTCCCAAATTCTGCCTTCCATTGCAGATCTGTCCATTAACAATATGATCCGGACCAATGTGAGCCGGCGATAGCAACATGGGTATTTCGAGGAATAGCACTGACATTGGCTTCACGACGAGCAACTATAACTCCGAATATAAATGCGACCAGCAAGCACGAGAACAGCTCTGCACTAAACATAGCTGAACAACTCTTTGCTATTTTTGGCGTCCATCCCTGACGACTCCTACGTATCCACGATAACGTGGAGTAATTTATCTGCTCCTGCCGAAAGTCAATGGAATCAAAGTTACCTTGAAATGTCAACAGTCAAGCGATTATGCGAGCTTGGTTTTTGTGAGTATTTAGTCAGGTCAGTAACTGTTTTCATAACCGGTAGATGGAATATTCTCGGTTGTTTTTTCCATTGCAATGCGGCTCAGCACATCACGCAACAATCAGTGGTTGTATGTACTCAGGACAAAACTTTCAAAAGTCTACCGCGTTCAGCTGGTGTTATTACGGCACCTCGCTACCAAGAGCTGCTTCATACAGTTCATACCAGCTTTCGCGATTAAGCTGCACTTTGAACGCATCACTGATGGATCCTATTCGCTCGAGATTGTTAGTACCAAGTACTGGCAATATAGTTGCCGGATGGTGCAACAGAAAAGCAATTGCAACAGCTGCTCGATCAGTGCCGGACTCCGTTGCTATTCTGTCCATTCGTGTGGCAAGTTCACCTGTGGATGTCATCAGCTCACCACCACCCAATGGCGACCAGGCCATCATTGCATGACCGTGCTGTTGATGAAATGCCAAATCACCATTGGTAAAGGGATTTATTTCGGCAAGTGACAGCTCTATCTGGTTGGTTACCAGTGAGTTCGTCATCGCAGACTGAAGTAGCTTCCAGTCCCACGGGCGAAAGTTGGAAACACCGACAGCACCAACCTTTCCTGACTTAATCTGCTCATCCAATGCCGCACCGGTTTCATGATGATCCATCAAAGGGTCGGGGCGGTGGATCAATAAAAGATCAATGTGGTCAATGGCCATGTCCTGCAGTGATTGATTTACAGAGGCTTCGATATGCTTGGCAGATGTATCGTAGTGCTTAACTCGTTTGTCGCTATAGCGGCCAACCGGTGCAACGATATCGCATTTGGTAACAATCTCCATCTGGCTTCTTAACGATGAATTGGTTTTAAGGGCAGCCCCGAGAATTGCTTCAGCGGTGTATCCACCATATATATCCGCTTGATCAAACGTTGTAATCCCCTGGTCAAGGCAGCTTTGAATCTTGGCTTCGACATGCGCTGGTGCCGTATTGTCATCATCACCGATTCGCCACATGCCGTAGATCAGCTGACTGAATTCGAGGTCATTTGTGATTTTTATTTTTTGCATGATAGTTTGTTTTTATCTTCGAGTGCCGACGGCAAGCGGGGTTGCCGGAGCAGCGGCAGGTACACGACCATATACTTCGGGCAGTGATACGTTATTCAGATGTGGCAGTACCTTACTGCCGAAGTGTTCAGCTTCTTCAAGGTGCGGGTAACCGGAGAAAATAAAAGAGCGTATACCCATGTTCTGGTACTGCTGAATCCGTTCAATAATTTGCTCCGGTGAACCTACCAATGCAGCACCGCAACCGGAGCGTGCACGTCCGACACCTGTCCATAGCAACGGCTCAACAAACCCGTCATCCGCTGCGAGCTCACGGTTTTTCGCCTGATGACTTACTCCGAGGGAAGTAGAGTCAAGCGCGCGTTCTCTGATGGCTCGTCCCTGTTCATCATCAAGTTTCGAAACGATGTATTCGGCATACTCCTTGGCCTCGGCTTCAGTATCACGAACGATCATGTGTACTCTTAATCCGTAGTCGAGGGTGCGGTTGTAGCGTGCAGCGACTTCGTTGACTGCGTTCATACGTCCTTTAAGTTCCTCTATCTTTTCGGGCCACATAAGATATACATCGCAGTGCTGGCCGCAAAGCTCAAGTGCCGCTGGTGAGTAACCGCCGAAATACAATAAAGGGCCGCCGGTTTGATACGGCCGGGCCGGGTCTGTGGTTACGTCACTGAACTGATATACCTCTCCTTGATAGTTGATCTCATCCTGAGTCCAGGCCTGTTTCAAAATCTCGACAACTTCCCGGGAGCGTTGATAGCGGAAACCGCTGTCGGCTTTTTCACCGGGAAAGTCGGAGGATATGATATTGACCGTAAGTCGCCCTTCCAGCATGTGATCGAGTGTGGCGATGGTACGCGCAAGCATTATCGGTTGCATCTCTCCACAACGAACGGCTGCCAGCAGGTTGATCTTTGACGTGATCGGTGCACACCCCGCGACAAAACTCAGTGTGTCCTGACCAACCTGATAAGAGGAGGGGCAAAGTATGTTTTTAAAACCCTGTGCCTCTGCAGTTTTTACGATTTCTGAACAATGAGCCCAGGAGGATCGTAAGTTTCCGTCGGGTACACCGAGGAATTGATAGTCGTCTGAACAAAGCGCTGAAAACCAAGACACTTCAGCCGCGTCGAGATCCTGCGACGTGATAGGGACCACTGACATAATGAGCTCCTGAGAAGGCTGTCAATTTAGCATTCTGTTCGAGGTGAAACAATGGTGTATCAATTTTCTGATTCTGTGATATAACTGAGATGTCCGAAAGCTGGATAATTAGTTGAGAATCAAGGATATTTAGCAGCCAGCCGGTCAGCTCCAGCGTGGCAGGCGGGTGTATCACTTGGGTATCATGGAGTCAGATTGTTTTGTCGGTATCAAAAGCGCATGGAAGGTCACGTCAGAACAGCATGACAAGCGTTATCGTTTCACCGCTTGAACCGGATGCCGACACAACGCCAATTCCGTTGTACCTGCAGATCAGTGAGTCTATCAGTCGTGAGATTGCTGCGGGTCGATTCAATGAAGGAGACCGGTTACCGCCAGAGCGGCAGTTTGCGAACCACTACAACACAACCGTTCGCACCTTACGTAAAGCGCTTTCAGACTTGCGGCGTCAGGGAATAATAGAAACTGTACAGGGCTCCGGTAACTATGTTCGCACAACAAATCAGGTGCGACGTATCTACTCAATGTTCCGGCTTGAGTTGCCGGGTGGTGGCGGATTGCCGACAGCGCAGGTGTTGCAGGTAAAAGCGGTTAATAAACCTCCGTCGTTGCCTTCATTTGGTACTTCAAACCGTGCAACCCGGCTTAGAAGACTGCGGTATCTTGATCAGATACCAATTGCAGTTGAGGAAATCTGGCTCGATCACGATGTTGGCGCAATAGATATTACGCAGTTAAGCGATTCGCTGTATCGGTACTATCAATTGAAACTCGGATTCTGGATTCACCGTGCGGAAGACAGGGTTTCTGTTAACCAACTGCCGGGTTGGACTCCTGACAACCTTGGGAGTAGTGCAGGGGAGATCTTCGGTTTTGTAGAGCGTTTTAGCTGGGCGCAGGAGAATTCGCCAATAGAGTATTCGCGAACCTGGTTTGATCCGGTGAAAGCTCGATACGTGCAACGATTGAAGTAAGTACATAGGGACTGTTTGGAAAGTTCAGTAGCTCGCCGCGAAGCCATAGCCGGATCAACCATGTTGACAACCAGCAGCTATGTTTTATCGAGATCCATCGGTTTAATGGACTCGAACAGATCGCCCGGTCCTAAATTTTCGGTATCTGACTCTCCACCCAGATGCTTCATTACACCCCAAACTGCATTTAAAGCAGTTTGTACCGCACCTTCTGCCCAGCCCGGGGTCCATGAGACATCGTCACCGGCAATGAATATGCCTTTTTGTTCCTGAGGAAAATTCTGCTGTATAAAGTGGCAGTACATACGGCGGTTATAGCGATAGTGGCCGGGTAACGCGCCTTTGAAAGCGCCCAGAAAGTTAGGATCTGCTTCCCACGAGATGGTGATTGGTTTGCCGATGATGTGTTTTTTAATGTCTACCTCAGGGTAGATTTTAGACAGTGCGTTCAGTGCCAGTTCTACACGGCGTTCAACTGGTAATGGCAGCATCTTTAGCGCATCTGCCATCCAGGTATAGGTGAGACAGATAACGGCAGGTTTATCATCTCCGTTGTCGAACAAATAGGTGCCGCGAGTGAGTCTGTCTGTGAGTGTCATGCTCATACGTTGCTGACCGGTTTGCGGGTCTCTTTCTTTCCAGAAGGGTCGGTCAACCATGACAAATGTCTTCGATGACTGCATGTAGCTGGTGCGATCAAGCGCCATCCATAAGTCTTGTGAGAACAGTGACTCCTGGGTATCCACACTGGTAGTCAGTAGCCAGCTCTGGCAGGTGGCAATAACTGCAGCGTATTCCCGAACGTTGTTGTACTGGTCTGTGACAAGTATTGTGTTGTTATCGGTTTTTCTTAGACTGGTGACGCCTGGACGCGTAGCACCATCGTGCAGCCTGGACAGACTGACGTCTTCACTCCAGTGTGCGGCGTCGTTAACTGCATGGTTCCATAACCCGCGCGGCAGAGATTCCGCACCAGTGACAATCAAATCCTGATCAACATCACAGTCCGTCAGAACGACGCGTAGTATCTCAAGCATTGAGTTTCTAAAGTCAGAATCCCAACCACCGGTACCGAAGCCGACCTGGCCAAAAATTTCTCTGTGTCTGTAGCTGAGTTTTCTGAACGCCGGCGAGGTGGCGATAAAGTCATAGAATGTGCGATCGTCCCACTCGAGGATAAGCTTGTTCCAGAGTTGCTTTATGGTGTGTGTATCGCGCTCTTTTATGGCATTTTGAAGTTCTTCGAAGTGCGCTTCTGTGTTTAATGCTTCGTGCCAGGCATCTGATACTTCTTTATAAACAGGAGGCAGGTCATCGAGTGTTTCGGCATAGGTCTTGACGCCAGCGAGATCTATAACTGTGCTTTCTGCTGCATCTGTCAGCGGATTTGGAAACGGTTTAGTCTCGAGTTCAAGCAGAGAAGCGTAGTGATTAAACGTGCTGCCAGATCGTGGGAATCTCATGCCGCCGAGCTCAGCGACAACACCGGTTGCATTTTCAAAGTGTTCTGAACGCAGTCTGCCGCCCATGCGGCCGGTCTCATAGATGACTGGTTTTAAACCGAGCTTCATCAGCTCAAAAGAGGCAACCATGCCGGAAACACCGGCACCGATGACGGCGATCTCAGTACCGTGTGCGGGTTGCGGTATGCTACCGATACCCTTCGGGTGCTTTATCCAGTTGTCATAGGCAAACGGGAAGTCGGGGCCGAATATGGTGATTTGCTTGTCAGACATTACGAGCTATAGAGCTGTAGAGTTCCGGGCGTCTATCACGGTGATAGGGTAGTGCTGCTCTGCACTCCGCGATAGCTTCTTTGTTCAGCGTTGCGGTTAACAATACCGGTGTTTTCTCTGCGCGATCAAGATCTGCTCCATCAGGGCCGGTTATACAGCTTCTGCCTTCATAGGTAATGTCGCCTTCTGCACCGCAGTAATTGCAGTAAGCGATATATAGCTGATTTTCATAGGCTCTGACCGGTACAACTCTTTCTGCTACGTCCCGCCATGGTTGCATCAGGCCGGTCGGTACCAGAATCAGCTCGGCACCTGCCAGTGCCAGTGCACGGACATTTTCGGGGAACTCTACGTCGTAGCAAATTAAAATGCCGATTTTCCAGCCATTGAGCTCGATCACCGGTGACAAGGAATCTCCCTGCGTGAACAGTGTTCGGTCAAGGTCTCCCCAGAGATGTGATTTGCGGTACGCAGACACGGTCTTTCCGGTAGCATCAATAATCTGAACGCAGTTGTAGTATGTGCCGTTTGATTTTTCGGCAAAACCGCAGGCGATGGCAATATCATGCCGGCGGCAGATGTCGGCAATAGTACGTGCTGTCTCACCGTCTGATTCGATCGCGACTGCCTGCATGCTGTCAAGTGGCTGGTTATAGCCCGTGATACTGCATTCCGGAACGACGAATAAATTGCAGCCATCAGCTGCAGCTTGAGCTGCGGTTGTTTCGAGGCGCTCAAGCGCTGCATCTATGTCGCCGGGTACGGGGTTATGTTGCAGAACTGCGATTGTAAAGCGAGCATTCATGGGTGACGTCTCAGTATCCGGTGCTATCATACTTATATTGTTACGTGCACACAGATTACGAGGCAGCATTGGCTGTTGTGCGCAATTCTTCAAGTTAAAAGTTGGAACTGTATTCCGTTATGCAATTTTCCGTTCGTTTCCCTGTTCGATTGATGAGGCAGTTTCTGCCAGTGTGTTTAGCCGCCTCAACAATTACCGTCGCCGGTTGCGTCGCAAACCTTCCCGAAGCACCGGTTACTATCGGGCCGGTAGGGTCATCATCACAGGCAGGCGCTGGTACTGGCACCAGCTCTGAAGAGGCGCCGTTTCAAGCTAGCGTGCTTGAGTTCGAAGTGCTGCACAAGGCCAACTACAATCCTTTCGAACTCGACAATGGTAAAAGTTTCAAAACGGTTCAGACAGAAGCTGACTATCGTGCGGAGTTGGTGCGGCACAGTATTGAAGTCACGAAGCCAGTCGATTTTGCGACATCACAGGTGCTGGTTTCATCGGCCGGTGAGAAACCTACAGGCGGTTACTCAGTCTCTGTGACCAAGGTGGAGGAATTTGAAGATAGTGTTGTCGCGACCGTCGTGCAGACTGTTCCCGGACCGAGCTGCGTGACAACGCAGGGTATTACCCACCCGTACGAGTTTGTGACAGTGCCAACGACCAAGCCGATAGAAATATTTGAAAGGCAGACCGTCGATGCTTGTTGAGTAGCAGCTATTCTAAACACAACGCGGAGCAATTCCGCGTTGTGGTTTGACGCCTACCAGAACTTAAGCCGGTGCAACCGATGCCTCACCGAGTTTTAAGAGATCTACCGATGCTCTGTTAACTGCACAGCTCACAGCAATGAGTGATGCACAAACAATGTTCGAATGCAGTCCCACACCGTAACGAGTGGCACCTTTGGCTACCTGAATTTCTACATAGCAGGCAGATTGTGCCGATGACCCAACACCGGTCGCATGCTGATGGTAGTCAACCACTCTGAAGTCTATGTTGAACTGTTTTTTCAGACTGTCTACATAGGCGTCTATCGGGCCGTTACCGTGGCCCGCAATTTCCAGCGTTTCACCGAGGTGTTTGATTCTGGCAGTAAGCTGGCGATGTTCGTCGTCTTCATTCTCGGCTTTTGACTCGTGTTCGATAAATTCTACCGGCGTACGGGATTTTAAAAACTCGTTTTCAAATGCTGCCCAGATAGTGTCTGAATCTATTTCCTTGCCGGTGTCTTCACTGATGCCTTGTATCACCTTACTGAACTCTATCTGCAGGCGTCGTGGCATTTCGAGGCCATGATCTTTTTCCATGATAAACGCGACGCCACCTTTACCCGATTGACTGTTTACACGAATAACGGCTTCATAACTTCTGCCGACATCCGTCGGGTCGATAGGCAGGTACGGAACATCCCACAGGGAGTCTGGATTTTCTTTGCGTTCGTTCAGGCCCTTGTTAATGGCATCCTGATGAGATCCGGAGAAGGCGGTAAAAACCAGCTCACCTGCATATGGATGACGCGGGTGGACCGGCAACTTGTTGCAATGCTCGGTGGTGCGCATGACATCGAAAATGTCTGAAAAATCCAGATTCGACTCGACACCCTGACTGTAAAGATTCAACGCCAGGGTAACAATATCAACGTTACCTGTGCGTTCCCCGTTACCAAACAGCGTGCCTTCAACACGGTCAGCACCTGCCATCAGCCCCAGTTCTGTTGCAGCGACTGCACAACCGCGATCATTGTGGGGGTGCAGACTGATAGTGCAGCAGTCACGTTTGCGAACATTGTTGCAGAACCATTCAATCTGATCGGCATAAATATTCGGTGTCGACATTTCTACAGTTGCCGGTAAATTTAGAATTGTTTTGTTATCGGGTGTTGGCTGCCATACGTCCATTACCGCTTCACAGACTTCCAGTGCATAGTCGATCTCGGTGCCGGTAAAGCTTTCAGGTGAGTACTCGAAGATCCAGTCTGTGTCTGTGTTCTTTGCAGCGCATTCGGCTACATATGCAGCTCCATCAGTGGCAATTTTCTTAACGCCATCGCGATCCATTTTGAAAACTACCCGTCTTTGAACGGTTGATGTTGAATTGTATAAATGCATTACCGCACGATGGCTGCCGCGCAGTGCTTCAAAGGTTCGATCAATCAGTTCCGGTCTTGCCTGTGTCAGCACTTGCAGCGTGACGTCTTGCGGCACCAGATTGTTATCTATTAGATGGCGGACGAAGTCATAGTCGGTTTGTGATGCTGCAGGGAAACCGATTTCTATTTCTTTAAAACCGATATCAAGCAACATCTTGAACATGCGCAGCTTGCGTTCGCTGCCCATCGGTTCAATCAGTGCCTGGTTGCCATCGCGCAGATCGACGCTACACCATGCAGGTGCTCTGGTAATAGTTTGATCCGGCCATTGGCGATTGGGCAGTGCGATCGGGGCAAATGGTTTGTACTTGTCTGCGGGATTGGCGGCTTTTGTATTGTTGGTCATTGGATTTACTCGTTGTTCGTTTTTGATCAGTGGTTTGGCTGGCTGCTGAAAAATTCTGCTACCGGAATTCGGTTAGTCAGAGAAGCAGTAGCAGATCAAGAACGTCCGTATGAGTCAGGCCGGAATACGATCGAGTTGAATGCGATGCAGACCAGTGTGCTGTGAAGGATCGTGATGCATCGGGGCGAACTTCCGGCGCTCGGGGTTGTTGTGCAATGAGATTCATGTCTGTCCTACCTTGCCCGAATGACGCTGCGGGCGAAAAAACTGTTTTTTAGATGCGCCGGGGTGGCGCGTAAGAAACGCTCCCGGAGGCCTCAGGCCGCCGGGTTGGTAAGGAGGAGTAGCTGGATGCTGGTAGACATAGGTTGAGAGTATGTCGGGATTCATGTTCAGTCAAGTATCTGGTGGAGAAGTTGCGTCTACAGCGTGATTGACGTGCAACACCGTCGTCCGTGTTGCTGCGGTCTGATTGAAGTGCCAGTATCATTACCCGGACTTATCGTGTCGTGGACTTTATCAGTGAAAATACCCCGCAAACGCCCTCATATGATTGTTCCTTATGACTGAATTCGCCGCGGACTATTTAATCGTAGGCTCCGGGTCGGCGGGTTCTGTGCTCGCTAATCGATTGTCTGAAGATGGCAGGCACTCGGTCATGGTGCTGGAGTATGGTGGTACCGATGCAGGCCCGTTCATCCAAATGCCTGCGGCGCTATCGTACCCGATGAACATGGCGCGCTATGACTGGGGCTACGAGACTGTACCGGAACCGCACCTTGGTGGACGGAAAATGGCCTGCCCGCGTGGCAAGGTGATTGGCGGATCATCGTCGATAAACGGCATGGTCTACGTGCGTGGCAATGCCGGTGACTTCAATCACTGGCAGCAAAGCGGGGCTGCAGGCTGGTCGTATGCAGATGTGCTGCCGTACTACCAGAAGATGGAAACTTCGCATGGTGGTCAGCACGGCTGGCGCGGTACAGACGGGCCGCTGCATGTAACCCGCGGACCACGCGAGAACCCGTTGTTCCACGCATTTGTAGAGGCTGGTGTGCAGGCTGGTTACCCGGCTACTGCTGACTATAACGGTGAGCAGCAGGAAGGCTTTGGACCGATGGAGCAAACGGTTTATCGTGGACGCAGATGGTCAACTGCGAATGCCTATCTTCGACCGGCTTTGAAACGCTCCAACGTCTCATTAAGAAAGTGTTTCGTGCGCAGGGTGATTATTGAAGGTAAAAAAGCAGTCGGGGTCGAAGTTGAGCAGGGCGGCAAAGTGTCTGTTTTAAAAGCCGGTAAAGAAGTTATCTTAAGTGCGTCGTCAATTAATTCTCCCAAACTTTTAATGTTGTCCGGTATTGGTGGCAGTGCTGAGCTGCAGCGGTTCGGTATTGATGTGAACCACCACAACCCGGCAGTTGGTCGCAACCTGCAGGATCATCTGGAATTTTATTTCCAGGTAAATTGTAAACAGCCTATTACGCTTTATTCAAAGCTTAATCTGTTTTCAAAAGGTCTGATCGGGGCTAGATGGTTGTTGTTTAAATCCGGTCTGGGTGCCAGCAATCAGTTTGAATCAGCGGCCTTTATCAGGAGTGACGCCGGGGTGCCGTATCCGGATATCCAGTATCACTTTCTGCCGGTAGCTATTCGTTACGATGGTAAGTCTGCTGCCCGTGCACACGGCTTTCAAATGCATGTCGGGCCGATGCGTTCGGACTCCAGAGGGTCTGTGAGACTGACGTCGGTAAATCCTGGAGATAAACCTGAGATATTATTTAACTACATGTCGACCGAGAAAGACTGGAGTGACTTTCGCAAGTGTGTTCACTTAACCCGCGAACTGTTGCAGCAGGAGGCTTTTAAACCATTTGCGGGTACTGAGATTCAACCGGGTGATGACTGTAAAACTGACGAGCAGATTGATGAATTTATACGACAGCATGTTGAAAGTGCCTACCATCCGTGTGGTACCTGCCGAATGGGTGATCCGGCAGATTCGACGACAGTGGTAGATCCGCAGTGCAGAGTGGTTGGTATAGACAGCCTGCGTGTCGTGGACTGCTCGGTCTTTCCACGCATCACTAACGGTAACCTCAATGCACCGACGATTGTCACGGCGGAGAAAGCCAGTGATGCAATACTAGGCAAACCTGGTCTTGCTGCCTCAACCCTTACACCATGGCAGCATCCGCAGTGGCAGAGCTCGCAACGTTAACCTTATGTGTATTGTCGCCTGCAGTGGAAACCTTCATCGGCTAAATACTGGCGCAATGTCCGGCTATCATGGCTGCGTTGCGGATTATAATCCGGGTTTGTAGATCCGAGGGCTTGATCGAATCACCAGTGTGTTCCCTGGTTGTTCCTCGGTCGTTACCTTGCTGCTCCGTGGCACTTTCAAAGCTGTGGTGTGTGTTTCCCCATTTGGCGCTCTATCCAGTACAATTCCCGGTTTACACTTTATCCAGTGACAAATAGATGAATTCGTTTTCCCGCTTGCTAGTACCCATTTTCGCCATGGCGGCGATTATTGTGGTCTCAAATATTCTGGTGAGTTACCCGATTAACGACTGGGTAACCTGGGGTGCAATCACCTTTCCTTTCGCTTTCCTGGTGACTGATCTGACCAATCGATATCATGGCGCCAATGCCGCTCGCAAAGTTGTTTTGGTTGGTTTTGCGGTAGGTGTGGTAGCTTCACTGATTCTCGCGGAGCCGCGCATCGCAGTTGCATCCGGCGCTGCTTTTTTTGTGGCGCAAATGCTGGATGTGTCTATCTTCGACAGGCTAAGGGCGAGCAAGTGGTGGATAGCACCGGCTGCCTCGTCCGTTTTCAGCAGCATTGTTGATACGTTTCTATTCTTTTCGCTCGCTTTTGCGGCAACCGGACTGCCATGGATACAATGGGCCACCGGTGATCTGGCCGTGAAATGGATTGTTGCTTTGCTGGCGTTGATTCCCTATCGGCTGTTTGTTGGCCGCCAGGAGCTCGCCGGTGCTGCCTGACTACCTGATGTACAGCAGATGTCCGTAATCATTTGTGAAAAATCAGCGAACCTGCTTGCCCTTGAGGCTGCAGACATTGACACTACAACATTTACATCTTAAGTAGCTTTCACGGATTCGGGAGACTTCGAAATGGGCCTTTTAAACGACGTACGCTTGTATTTAATGGTTGCGCTGGCAGCATTGTTTTTGATTGTCGTGGCGATGTGCAGCAGTGCATATGAGTCCGGCCCGGATGACCATGCAAAAGCTGGTGTGACACAGGGCAGCACCGGTGGCACTGATGATCCCGGTGGCACTGATGATCATAGTGACGCTGAAGAGGATGACGATGATAAAGCTGATGCAGCAAAAGAATCAGCTGAAAGCGCGGTAGCCGAAACTGCTGAAGAGACGCCTGCGGAAAATGTAAATAACTCTGCCAGCGACTCAACTGTGCAG
>CALLBO010000086.1 GCA_937998875.1 uncultured Granulosicoccaceae bacterium | reverse complement strand
TATGTTAACCAAAATACCAATACGCTCAGTGGTGCGATGGTGCAACGCAGTGCAGATGCCTTTTTGGGGCTTGGGTTTAATATCGCAAATTTAGCACTGGTAACACACCTGCTTGCAAAACAGTGTGGGTACACAGCAGGTAAAATTGTCTGGTTTGGCATGGATGTTCATCTTTACTCAAATCATATTGAGCAGGCTAAAGAGCTGTTGCAGCGAGAGCCGCTGCCATTTGCAACGCTTAATATTGATGAGTCGGTCACCTCACTCTTTGATTATCGAATAGAGCATCTGAGTTTGCCGGATTATCAGTCTCATGGTGCTATTGCTGCGCCGGTAGCGGTATAGGGGTTCCTGTGGGGCTTATTGCCCTGCGGGCGGCTATCGATTTGACTTGCCCTGCCGGCGGCTTATCGTTCTTACATTCCCTGCGGGGCTTATCGCTCTTGCTTGCCGAGTTTATATGCCCTGCGGGCGGCCCTACTTTTAAAAAGACCAAAAGTAGGCAAAAGTCTTTCTTGCTGCCATTTTGCCCTGTGGGTGGCTTCGCCATTTTTTGAAATCCTCCTCCGTCGGGCCGCGCTAATGGCACATCCTTGTGCCGCTAGCGCTCACGCGCCATCCATGGCGCTAAGACCCGACTCCGGAGTATTTCAAAAAACAAAACAGAAGCGCGGTAAAAGCGACTAAGTCGCTTTGATGTATGCGTTTTGTTTGTGGAGCTGTGTTAGCAAGTGTTGGGCTGTTTGATAAGTGTGGATGTCTCTGCCCGCGTTACTGCCTACGCATGAGTTTTTCCGATGATCTATCTTGCATAAGTAGCTAGCGCAGCGCAGCTATACCAATCATGGTTTTATCTTTTAGCTTTTACGCAGTTACCCGCGCTTCTGTTTTGTTTTGAATTTCATCGCGGAGACAGGTAAAAGCGGCAGGACGCCGCGTTAGCGAAGTGGGCACATGGATGTGCCTTCTGAGCGTGCCTGTTGGAGCGATGAAATTCAAAATGCCGCAGGCACCCGCAGGGCAATATGGCAGCAAGAAAGCCTTTTTGCTTCGTTTTTGGGCTTTTCAACAATGAAGGCCGCCTGCAGGGCATGCCAGCTCGACAAGCCAGCTCGACAAGCCAGAGCAACAAACCCCGGCATTATAAAGCTGCATTCTGACTGCGCAGCGGACAATCTTTCCTTCGCTCAAGTGTTTTCTATAATTTCCACATAAGTTTCTGATTTGACATGACTTTCATCTGATTGTCGCGTATAGGTGGGGAACGTGTGCTAACTCATTGTCTTGGCAGGAGATTTCTACAGAAAAAATGGTGTTGGTAACTTGAAAACCCCGCTGTCTGAGGATACAGTGGAGTTACTGAGCGGTCATGTGGGTAGATGTGGACCAAAGTGGTTAAATCTCAAGCGAAATAACGCAAACCAACAGTATGTTCTTAGGCACAACCTCACTGACGCTGGACGCAAAAGGCCGGATCGCAATTCCTGCGCGTTACCGTGCCCGGCTAAATGAGATTTGCGGTGGCAAATTGGTTATTTCATACAACCCCCTTGATAAGTGTCTGCCTATATACCCGTATGGCGAATGGCTGATCTGCGAGCAGAAAATGGAAGCGGTGCAGGACCAGTCAGTCAAGTTCCGTTCATTTCAGCGTTTGTTGTTCTCCTATACCAATGAAGTAGACATGGACAGCAATGGTCGCGTGCTTGTTCCGCAGTCTTCCAGAGATGAAATCGGTTTGGAAAAAGATGCCTTCTTAATTGGTCACGGTAAAAAGCTTGAACTTTGGAGCGCTGAAAGATGGTTACAAACTCGAGAGAAAGAGGATGAACTGCTTGTTGAGAGTCTTCGCTCCAGCTCTGAACGTATGCATATAGGGTTCACGCTCTGATGTCTGATGCTGGTGAACATATCTCTGTCTTGCCTGTTGAGGCGGTCGACGCTCTTAACATAATGCACAACGGTTTTTATATAGATGCCACTTTTGGAAGAGGCGGGCACTCGGGCCGCATACTCGAATGCCTCGGGTCAGAAGGTCGGCTACTGGCCTTTGATTGTGATGATCAGGCAATTGCGCATGCGAAGCAGTTGTATGGGAATGACCCGCGATTCACCATTGTTAAAAGTAACTACAGTGAAATGAGTGCAGCGGCTTCCATGCATGGGGCTAACCAGAGTGTGGACGGTGTGTTGTTCGATCTTGGGGTTTCTTCACCGCAGCTGGATCAGGCAGAACGTGGTTTCAGTTTTGACAAATCCGGACCGTTGGACATGCGTATGGATCAGAGTGCCGGGCAGCCGGTGTCTGAATGGTTACCCACGGTTTCTGCGGAAGAGTTGGCGGAGATTTTTCGCGAATATGGTGATGAGCGCTATGCCCGCCGTATTGCAAAAAGAGTGGTTGAGGCGGTTCAGGAAAAACCGATCACAGATACCGTTGAGCTGGCTGAGATTATAAAAGCTGCCCATCCGCGTTGGGAAAAACACAAGCATCCCGCAACCCGATGCTTTCAGGCATTGCGGATTTTTATAAACCGCGAGCTTGATCATTTGAAAGCGGCGCTTGAAAGTTGCGTTGACTTGCTTCGTCCCGGTGGTCGTATTGTTGTGATTAGTTTTCACTCACTGGAAGATCGCATAGTGAAGCGTTTTTTTCGCGGGCCGGATAAAAACGCTGGCGTGCCGCGCGGACTGCCAGTAGTGGGTATCGATACACCCTGGGTGCTTAAGAAAATAGGTGGTGCTATTCGGCCCTCTAAAGAAGAGGTGGCAGAAAATCCCCGGGCACGTTCATCAATTATGCGTGTCGCGGAGCGAGTGGCATGAATAATCTGCGCACCGTCATTGTTTGTTTGCTAGCGATAAATATTGTCACAGCACTCGGTGTTGTCTACAGCAAACACAATAGCCGGATGTTGTTTAAGAAATCCCGCGTGCTGAGTGATTCAATTGATCGCGCCAATGTTGATTGGGGGCGTTTGCAAATTGAGGAAAGCACACTTGCGCGATACGGAAGAATAGAAGAACTCGCCACCAAAGAGTTGAAAATGCGTTTGCCTGAGCACACTGAAATAAAGACCGTTCTCAAATGAAAGCAGACTACACCGCTTTGCGCATTGATGATGAGACTGCCGATGGCAGTGGTCTCGGTGGCCGGCGTGCGTTTGTGCTTGGTGTTTTCCTGCTGCTTGCTCTGGTGTTGGTTGCACGGGCTTTTCAGTTACAAGTGCTGGATAGAAGCTTCTATCAGAAGCAAGGTGATGTTCGGCAAATAAGAACACTGCCGCTTGCGGCGCATCGTGGCATGCTGAAGGACCGTAACGGTGAGCCACTGGCAGTGAGTTCTCCAATTGATTCCATCTGGGCTGACCCGCGTGAGTTATCCAAGTATGAAGATAAAATCGACTTGCTTGGTTATGCCATCGAGATGGATCCAGCGCGGCTGCGGCAAATATTAGCCAAAGGTGTTGAGAATAAACGTGAGTTTATTTATCTGCGTCGCCATGTTCATCCACGAACTGCAAAAGCACTGCAGGCACTGAAAGACCGGGGCCAGATAAAGGGTGTAAATATTCAGCGTGAGTATGGTCGCTACTACCCGAGCGGTGAGATCACCGCACATGTTCTTGGCTTTAATAATATTGATGATCAGGGCCAGGAGGGTCTTGAGATGGCTTTCGACGATTGGCTTAAAGGTGAGTCTGGCAAGCGTCGTGTGGTCACAGATGTGCTGGGGGATGCAATAGAAGACATCGAGCTGGTGTCTGAAGCAATGCCCGGCAAAGATCTGGTCTTAAGTATTGATAAACGCATTCAGTATCTTGCTTACCGTGAACTTAAGCAGGCGGTGCAGCGAAACGGCGCCAAATCCGGCTCTGCGGTGGTACTCGATGCTCGTACCGGTGAAGTGCTGGCGATGGTTAATCAGCCGTCCTACAACCCGAACCGATTCTCCGAGCGTGCTGGTGGCACAAAACGTAATCGTGCGGTGACAGATGTACTTGAGCCGGGCTCAACCATAAAACCGTTCACCATTGCGGCGGCGCTTGAGACAGGCGAGTTCGGACTCAATGATGTTATCGATACTGCACCGGGGCGCTTTAACGTAGGTAAGTATGTCGTACGTGATTATAAAAATTATGGCGAGTTGTCGTTAACTGGCATTTTGAAAAACTCCAGTAACATTGGTGCTAGTAAAATTTCACTGCAGCTCGATAAGTCCACCTTATGGAACACCTTTGATCACCTCGGTTTTGGCAGAGCGCCGTTAATAGAGTTTCCGGGTGCTGTCTCAGGCAAGCTTCCTCATCACTCACGATGGTCGGTCGTTCGGCAGGCTACTGTTGCTTACGGCTATGGTATCAGTACTACAGTGCTTCAATTGGCCCGTGCTTATGCTGCGTTGGCGAATGATGGGCTGATGCCTGAAGTGACATTCCAAAAGCTTGTGGGTGAGCCGCGTGTAGAGCGTGTGTTTAGTGAGGACGTGGCACGCGAAGTTCGCTCCATGTTACAGGCAGTGGTGGATTCAGGCACCGGCAAAGCGGCAGGTATTCCTGGATACACTGTTTCCGGTAAGACTGGTACGACACATATTTCTGAAAACGGCAGCTATGCAGACGATCGTTATATCTCTCAGTTTGCCGGTATGGTTCCGGCGGGGAATCCTGCGATGGTGGCGGTGATATCGATCATCGAACCGAAAGGCCGCTATTTTGGTGGTGAAGTAGCCGCACCGGTTTTCTCTAATATTATGGCCGGTGCGCTACGGCTGCGAAATGTGAATCCGGATGGCAGAGAGGTTTATACCAAGCAGGCGTCTGTAGCAGAGCTGTCTGTGAATGATTTGGAGCGTGCCGCTCGATGACTGGTAGCGCATCATTCAAGAATAATGCAGCAGGACAGATGTTGTCGGCGTTGCTCGACGGTATTGCTGTGGTATTGCCTGATGATGATCGTGAAATCAGTGCGGTACAAGTAGACAGCCGTCGTGTGTCTAACGCTGATGTCTTTATCGCGTTGCAAGGGGACACTGTGCATGGCCTCGACTTTCTCGAAAGTGTGATTGAAAGTAACGTTGCTGCTGTGCTGATTGAACGACATGACAAGCAATGCGGTGACACAGAGCGGGCGGCTTTAAAACAGAGTGCCGTGGTTCTGATTGAGGTTGATGATCTTGCAGCGCAAGCTGGTGTCATTGCAAGTCGGTACTACGGTAGTCCCTCGTCATCAATGCAGGTTGTGGGTGTCACCGGTACCGATGGTAAAACATCGGTTTGTCATCTGTTGGGTCAGGCACTAAATCAAAATCGAAGTAACTGCGGTGTGCTTGGCACATTGGGTTGGGGTTTTGGTCATCAGATGCAATCAACCGGACTGACTACACCCGATGCAGTGGTGTTGCAGTCCGCACTGGCTGATATGCTCGCAGCAGGTGCCAGCACAGTGGCAATGGAAGTGTCATCGCACTCACTGTCGCAGCAGCGTGTTAACGGAATAGTATTTGATGTTGCGGTGTTAACTAATATCGGTCGGGATCATTTGGACTATCACGGTGACATGCAGAGTTATCGTGACGCCAAGAAAGCACTCTTTTATCAACCGAAATTACGTGCTGCGGTGATAAATGCCGACGACGAGTTCGGTGCATTGCTTGTGGAGCAGTTGCCGGGCATAGATGTATACAGCTACGGCGCGGGTGAGCGCGATGGCTGTCACATTCGCTTTTGCAATGTCGATCACAAGCCTGCCGGGTTGAGCTTTGATCTTGTTTACAGTGGTGAATCGTATCGGGTAAGCAGCAAACTCATTGGCAGTTTTAATGTCCAGAATATCGCAGCAACCTTTGCGGTGTTGGTAGCGCTTGGTATCTCACCTGATCTGGCAGTAGATTCACTTTCCAGTCTGAAGCCGGTGCCTGGACGAATGGAGGCGACGTTGCTTGCCAATGGTGCGGTTGTCATTGTGGACTACGCACATAACCCGCATGCGCTTGAATCTGTACTCGAGACAGTATCGATTCATTGTGAAGGTAAGTTGATAGTGGTATTCGGCTGCGGTGGTGATCGCGATCAGGGCAAGCGGCCGCTGATGGCGGCTATTGCTGAGAGGTTTGCTGATGTGTGTGTGGTGACAGACGACAATCCACGCACAGAGTCTGGTGATGCGATTGTTGATCAGATTCTTGAGGGTTTTCAGTCGCGTAACACCGTTACTGTGGAAAGAGATCGTAAGGCTGCCATTGAACTGGCGATGAGTCAGGCGAGTGATGGTGACTTTGTGGTGGTTGCGGGTAAGGGGCATGAAGACTATCAGTTGATAGGACAGCAGCGGCTGCCATTCAGCGATAGCGAAGTTGTGAGCGGTTATGCGGAGGCGCTGGTATGACGCCCGTGTTGTTATCACAGCTCGCAATCGCAGTCGATGGGTCTCTGATCGGTCAGGATCTACCGATAAATGGATTCAGTACCGATACCAGGACTGTGTCTGATGGAGATGTTTACTTCTGTCTGCGCGGAGAAAACTTCGACGGTCATGATTTTGTAGAGAATGCGATAGCCGGCGGTGCAAAGGCGGTTGTTTGTGAAAGAGATCTGAATGTTGATTTGCCCCAGCTCCTTGTTGCTGATACCCGCCATGCATTCGGACGCCTGGCAATGTTATGGCGTCAGCAGTTCTTAGGGCCAGTCATTGGTGTCACCGGAAGTAATGGGAAAACAACAGTAAAGCAATTGCTGGCAAGTGTTTTTGCTCAGGCAGGTGAAGTTCACTTCACGCGTGCCAATGACAACAATGATATTGGTGTGCCACAGACATTGCTGGGTCTGCGTGAAACGCATGATTATGCTGTGGTTGAAATGGGTGCCAGTGATAAAGGCGAGATCGAATATCTCGGCGGACTGGTTCAGCCGCTAGTGGCTGTTATCACCAATGCGAGTGCAGCACATCTTGAGGGATTTGGTGATGCCCGGTCGGTTGCTGAAGAAAAAGTTTGGATTTATAAAACACTGGCTGCCAATGGCGTCGCAGTGATCAATGCAGATGACCAGTATGCCGGGTATTGGAGAAGCGTTTGCGGTGATCGGAAAATTATTACCTTTGGTGAGTCCGGTGATATCACAGCCAGCCGCAATTCTGATGATTCGATAAATATTGGTTACCAGGGTGAGACGGTGCGATGTGGTTTTCAACTGCCTGGTCAGCACAATGTGCATAATGCTGCGGCTGCGGCGGCTTGTGCAATTGCCGCCGGTGTGTCACTTGATATTATAAAGAAAGGGTTGGCTGCGGCAGAACCGGTTGCGGGACGACTTAACTTTCAGCATCTCACTGGTGGCGTTACCGTTATAGATGACACCTACAATGCTAATCCAGCCTCTACACGGGCAGCAATAGATGTACTTGCTGAGTGCAAAAGCAGCCGATTTATCGCACTTGGTGATCTGCTTGAGTTAGGTCCTGATGAAATTAGTGAACATCAATCCATTGGCCAATATGCCCGGTCAGCTGGGGTTGATCAGTTGTTTGCCTACGGAAGTCTGTCAAAGCATGTCGTTGAAAGTTTTGGTGCAGGCGGCCATTGGTTTCAAGATCGCGATGCATTAATTGAAGCGCTGTTACAGGAACTCGATGACGGTTGTACCGTACTGGTGAAAGGTTCCCGCTCCATGAAGATGGAGCACGTCACAGCGGCGGTTAGTGAGCACTTTGCAGTATCGCAAGCCGGGGTATGTTGTCCGTGATGCTACTACTCTCGGAATGGCTTTCGCAGTTTAACGATGGCTTCAATGTTATTCAGTACATTACTCTGCGTGCAATTTTTGCGGCATTGACGTCACTCGTGGTCTGCCTGGTATTTGGTCCTGTGATGATCCGCTGGTTGCAATCCGCAAGTATCGGCCAGAGCGTGCGGGACGATGGTCCAAGTTCTCATTTATCTAAAGCGGGTACACCCACCATGGGTGGCGCGATGATACTGGTTGCGGTTGGTGTGAGTGTTTTGCTTTGGTCGGATTTATCGGTCCGATATGTCTGGGTGGTGTTGTTTGTTACTGCCGCTTTCGGTGCTATCGGCTGGGTGGATGATTATAGAAAGGTGCTACTGAAAAACTCTGACGGCTTATCTGCGTCCGCGAAGTTTTTCTGGCAGTCGGTGGCGGCGTTCTCGGCGGCGTTATTTATCTATATGACCGCGCGTAGTTCAGCGGAGGTCAGCTTATTGATTCCGTATGTTAAAGACGTATCTGTTTATCTTGGTTTGTTTTTCGTGCCGTTTGCGTTTTTTGTGATTGTTGGAACCAGCAATGCAGTGAACCTGACAGACGGGCTCGACGGGCTCGCTATTATGCCAACGGTGATGGTTGCTGCCGCACTGGGATTGTTTGCTTATGTTACCGGCCACGCGGTGTTTTCTAATTATCTAGGCATTCCCGGGATTACGGGCGTTGGCGAGCTAACCGTTTTTTGTTCCAGTCTGGTGGGAGCCGGGCTTGGATTTCTATGGTTTAACACCTATCCGGCGCAGGTTTTTATGGGAGATGTTGGCGCACTTGCGATTGGTGCTGCTCTTGGAGTAGTTGCCGTGTTGGTAAGACAGGAGTTGGTGTTGTTTATCATGGGTGGTGTGTTCGTGATGGAGACAGTCAGTGTTCTCATGCAGGTTGCCTCGTACAAGCTTACCGGTAAGAGAATATTTCGCATGGCACCTATTCATCATCACTTTGAATTGAAGGGATGGCCCGAGCCTCGCGTCATTGTGCGCTTCTGGATTATTACTTTTATATTGGTACTGGTTGGTCTCGCCAGTCTGAAGATTCGTTGATATGACTGACTCAACTGCAAAATATCTGGTAGTGGGTCTGGGTGTCAGCGGCATGTCTGTTGTGCGCTATCTCAAACGAATTGAAGCGTCTTTCGATGTGGTTGAAAGTAATACCGAGCGCTTTTTGGAACACTTGCGAGACGAGCCTGCGTTGAACGACGTGCGTCATCACACGGGTGAGCTAAGTGTTGCACTATTGACTGACTACAGTTGTGTTGTGGTAAGCCCGGGTGTTTCTGTCAGATCTGATATTTTTAAGCAGGCGCGTGCTGAAGGGGTCGAGATTGTTGGTGATGTGGAGTTGTTTGCGCGAGAAGTTAGCAAGCCTGTAATAGCGGTAACCGGATCCAACGGAAAGAGCACGGTAGTAAGTATGGCGGGTGAACTTCTGAATGCTGCAAATATGAAAACAGCGGTCGTCGGCAATGTCGGCTTTGCCTGTTTGGATAGTTTGCAGGATGAGTTGATCGAAATATACGTGTTGGAGTTATCCAGTTTTCAGCTTGAAACTACCCATTCGTTAAAGCCGACCGTTGCTACCGTATTGAATGTTAGCGCTGATCATCTGGATCGCTATGATGGCATGGATGATTACGCTGAGGTTAAAAGAAGCATTTACCATAATGCACAACACGTAGTAGTCAACCTGGATGACGAGATGACCGTTCCGGCCGATTTATCGTCTTTTGCAAGTGTGAGCAGCTTCAGTGCGGCGAATCAGAACGCTGACTGGTCATTAGTTGGTACTAAGAGTGGTAATTTAGTTTTGTCTGGTGGATCAATCGCTGAAATTCCTGCAAGCCATGTCAAAGTCGCTGGTGTTCATAACAGCGTTAATGCATTAGCTGCCATGGCCATGGCGTCACTGTTAATTGATGCGGACAAGAGCCAGTTGAATCAATATTTTACCGCGGGCTTTGCGGGCTTTAGCGGATTGCCGCATCGAACCAGGCTGGTGTGTGAATCTGATAATGTCTCGTGGATTAATGATTCGAAGGGCACCAATGTTGGTGCAACCGTCAGTGCCATCAAAGGTATGGCTGCCCCGGTGGTGCTAATTGCAGGTGGGCGTGGAAAAAATGCGGACTACGCACCGTTACGTGAGGTGGTGGCCGAGTTGTGTACCGCAGTCGTATTGATTGGAGAAGACGCAGAAGTCATTCGCAATGCGATCGAAAATACCGTGCCCGTATATATGGAAAGTTCAATGCAGGACGCGGTAAAGCGCGCTGCACAAATAGCAAAGCCGGGTGAGTGTGTATTGTTGTCACCTGCCTGCGCCAGCTTTGACATGTTTAAAAACTTTGAAGAACGTGGCTGTGTGTTTGAGTCCGAGGTGAAAAAACAATGCGCTTAGGGCAGTCAATGAGTCGAGCTAACACTGATGTGCAGGTGCTAACAGAGCAACGTCGCGTTGACTGGTTTCTGCTTGGCCTGCTAGGTGCGCTTGCGGCAATTGGCCTGGTGATGGTTTTTTCTGCATCGATTGCTCAGGCAGAGCGTGTACTAAATGACGCGACCTATTACGGGAGACTGCAGGCAATCTATTTATCTCTGGCTTTTTTGGCAGGAGTTTTAGCCTGGCGAGTGCCGTTGGATCTTTTTGAAGAGTACGGTCCGGTGTTGTTGCTACTCGGTTTTATGCTGCTGATTCTTGTGCTGGTGCCTTTTATTGGGAAGAGTGTTAATGGAAGTCGCCGATGGATTGACCTCGGGTTGTCGTTTCAACCCTCAGAGTTTTTTAAAATTGCGGTTATTGTTTATCTGGCAGGCTACTTCGTTCGCAAAGGGAATCAGATAAAAACTGATTTGGCTGTTTTTTTTGTGCCGCTGGCAATTGCTGCACTGGCTGCGCTGTTTTTATTGATGGAGCCAGACTTCGGCGCTACTGTAGTTATTGGTGCAACGATAGTGGCGATGATGTTTGTAGCCGGTTGTCGATGGTGGCATTTTTTCCTGACGGTGGTGGTTGCGGTGCCACTCGGGATCATCGCTATTCTTATTGAGCCCTACCGAAAAGCGCGTCTATTCAGTTTTATAAATCCATGGGATGATCCGTTTGCAACAGACTTTCAGTTAACACAATCATTGATCGCGGTAGGGCGCGGCTCGTGGAACGGCGTCGGCCTGGGTAACAGCGTACAGAAAATGGCTTATCTGCCGGAGGCGCATACGGATTTTGTTTTTGCAGTGTTTGCGGAAGAGATGGGATTTATCGGGGTAGCGTTGTTAGTAACGCTCTTTGCTTTGATAGTTGCGCGGTGCTTCAAGATTGCACGTGATGCAGATCGTGCGGGACTCGTCTTTGGATCACACATAGCCACTGGTGTAGGTTTCTGGATAGGCTTGCAGGCGTTTATAAATATCGGTGCCAACATGGGAGTGTTACCGACAAAGGGAATCACTTTGCCTTTATTCAGTTACGGCGGCAGTAGTGTAATGGCTGTTGGAATCGCCTGCGGTTTGGTGATGCGAGTTGCGAGAGAAGTGGCGATAGAAACCGAAGTTGAGTTGAAACGTAGTGTTACTGATCGGCTCGAAACAATGCACGGCAAAGTGGTATTGCAGAATGTCTGACTCCACGGTAGTGATAGCGGCTGGAGGTACCGGTGGTCATGTTTTTCCGGCATTGGCGGTTGCAGCAGTATTGCGTGAGCGTGATATCCCGGTGGTGTGGATTGGCAGTGAAGCCGGTATGGAGAACCGTGTAGTACCGGAGCGCGGATTCCCGTTCCACAAGATCAAGGCATCACCTCTGCGCGGCGGGGGGCTGCTACGAAAGCCGCTTGGCTTGTTTAATCTTGTCAAAGCGGTTGTCAGTTCATTGAAAATCGTTCGCCGGGAAAAGGCTGACACGGTATTAGGTATGGGCGGGTATGTTTCCGGTCCGGTTTGTCTTGCGGCTAAATTCAGTGGTTGTCGGATGGTGGTGCACGAGCAAAATGCAGTGCCTGGTTTCACCAATAAAATACTTACCCGATTCGCAAGCAAAGTGCTTGAGGCAATCCCAGACACTTTTGCTAAAAGTGAAAAGGTTGTTTGCACCGGTAATCCGGTACGACAGGAGTTGCTGTCCATTGAGCAACCGGCAGAACGTTATGCTGCCAGAAGTGGAGCGCTTCGAGTTCTCGTTGTAGGTGGAAGTCAGGGTGCACGTACTTTGAATCATAAAGTGCCACAAGCGTTAGCACTGGTTGATGAAACACTTGAAGTAATTCATCAATGCGGACGATCATGGCATGAAGAAACTCAAGCCAACTATAGTGCCCTTACACATAGTAGTGATGTAAGAGAATTTATTGACGATATGGCGGAAGTTTATCGTTGGGCAGACGTTATAATCTGTCGTTCCGGTGCGATGACTGTGGCAGAGGTTGCGGCAGTTGGTGTTGCTTCAATTCTTATTCCTTATCCTGCGGCAGTGGATGATCATCAGACAGCTAACGGTGCTTATCTTGTTGATGCGGGTGCGGCCGTTATGATTCAGGAAAGTGACATCACACCTGCCAATCTGGCGACACTTATTCAGGATCTTACCCGGGAAAAACTTCAATCTATGGCTGTCAGTGCAAGACGGGTATCAATGCGTGATGCAACTGATCGCGTAGTCGCAGAGCTTATGGGAGCAGGCGCATGAGCGTTGCCGGCAGTAGCCCACAGAGCTGGATGCGTCGCATAGACCAGGTGCACTTTGTTGGTATTGGTGGTGTCGGCATGGGTGGCATTGCCGAGGTAATGGTGCACCTTGGTTACAGTGTAAGCGGATCAGACATGGCGCGTAATGCACTGGTAGAAAGACTCGAGTCGTTAGGTGCCAGGGTGTATCAAGGCCATGATGCTGAGAATGTAAAAGGAGTAGATGTTGTGGTCGTGTCATCTGCTATCGCAGAAGATAACCCCGAGGTAGCGCTGGCAAGGCAGAATCGTATACCGGTTATCAGGCGGGCAGAAATGCTCGGTGAGCTAATGAGATTCAAGCAGAGCATTGCAATTGCCGGTACACATGGCAAAACCACAACGACAAGTCTGGTAGCGAGTTTGCTGACTGAAGGCGGGCTTGATCCAACATATGTCATCGGCGGTAAGTTAAACAGCTCTTCTACGAACGCCTATCTTGGTCAGTCGGAGTGGCTGGTCGCTGAAGCAGATGAAAGTGATGCATCGTTTTTGTCACTACAGCCGGTTATTGCGATTGTGACCAATATAGATGCGGACCATTTGTCCTCGTATGAGAACGATTTTGACAGATTAAAAAGTGCGTTTGTAGAGTTCCTGCAACATCTGCCGTTTTATGGCCTTGCGGTGATGTGCGTTGATGATGAAGAGGTGCGCGCACTGGTCGATCGGATATCCAGACCGGTTATGACTTACGGTTTCAGTGAAGACGCAGATGTTCGCGGCATGAATTTTCGACAGGAGAAAATGAAATCGTGTTTTGATGTGAGACTCCCTGACGGCACCGAGCTGCGCCAGCTAATGCTTAATCTGCCAGGTAAGCACAATGCGCAAAACGCACTGGCGGCTGTTGCTGTCGGATGGGAACTCGGGTTGCGAGCGCAAAACATGCGACTGGCGTTTCAAAACTTTGAGGGCATCGGGCGCCGTGCACAGCCACTCGGGGCATTGCAGCTGGAAGACGGTCAGGCTGAATTGTTTGATGACTATGGTCATCATCCGCGTGAGGTTGCAGCCACACTTGAGGCCATCAAAAGCGGTCGGCCGAACAACCGGCTTGTTGTTGTATTCCAGCCGCACCGGTATACGCGTACCCGTGATTTGTTTGATGACTTTATCGATGCGCTTGGCGATGCGGATGTTCTCGTGCTCTGCGAAGTTTATCCGGCAGGTGAAGCTCCCATCGCCGGTGCAGACGGACGCGCTCTGGCGCGTGCGATAAGACAGCGCGGTGTGATAGATCCGATTTTTGTCGCTGAAGTAGATCAGGTAGCAAAGACACTTGATGGAATCCTTGTTCCCAATGATGTCGTACTAACCCTCGGTGCCGGATCTATCGGTGCGGTGGCAGCGGGATTGCCGGATCACTTTAATACCCAGGTAGATAAAGGCCCGGTAAATTCAAATCGTACGGAGGGCAGTAATGTCTGACGTAGATTTCGGTCGTGTTGCAGTACTAATGGGTGGCTGGTCTGCAGAGCGGGAGGTGTCTCTGTCGAGTGGTCGTCAGGTGCTTGATGCATTGGTAAATGCAGGTATTGATGCTGTTGCAATTGATGTTGCGCGACATGAATTAAGTGATGCACTGGTCGGTAAATTTGAGCGGGTATTTAACATATTGCACGGTACGTGGGGAGAGGATGGTCGTGTCCAGGGATTATTAGACACGCTGGGCATCCCTTACACCGGCACCGGTGTTATCGGCAGCGCTTTAACAATGGATAAAAATCTGACCAAAACTGTTTGTCAGCAGCATGGTGTTGTTACTCCTGCGTGGCAATTGGTTAAAACCCGTGAAGAGTTTTTAAGCGCTGCTGATGCTATTGGCAATGAGTGTGGATTCCCGGTTGTTGTGAAACCTGCCTGCGAGGGCTCGAGCGTTGGTGTGTCTATCGCCCGGGAGAATCAGCTGGATGATGCGTACCAGCAGGCGTCAAAGTACGGTGATGTATTGGTAGAGCAATTTGTAGGTGGTAGTGAAATCACTGCTGCAATACTAAACGGTGTAGCTATGCCATTGATCAAAATTTCAACACCTCGCGAGTTTTATGATTTCGAGGCAAAGTATCAGGAAGACTCAACCGTTTATGATTGCCCCTGCGGGCTTTCTACAGAGGCGGAAAAGGCTATTCAGGACACAGCACTTACGGTGTTTGACGTTACCCGCTGTGAAGCCTGGGGCAGGGTAGATTTTTTACTCGATGAAACCGGCAATCACTATCTTCTTGAAGTTAATACGGCTCCCGGCATGACTGATCATAGTCTGGTGCCGATGGCGGCCGCTGCGATGGGTCTGGACTTTTCCGAACTCGTTATTCGAATCCTTACAACTACAGTTGATAATAAGTGAACAACGTACAGGTAAACAAATTCCGCGACCATACACCGGTGCTGCCCACCTCGTCAGAACGGGTTGTGGCATCGCTGGGCCGTGCGTTGGTTGTCGGGATATTTGCACTAATCGCATTTTTCCTGGCGCAACTCGCAATTGAACATTTCAGAAATCCGGGGCGTTTTCCAATTCGAAGTGTTGTCGTAGAAGGGGTGTATCAGTTTGCAGATAAAGACGTGATGCGTGATCGGGTGATGACGCAGGCCTCAAGAGGATTCTTTAATCTTGATATTGAGAATATACAACGCAATGTAGAACAATTGCCGTGGGTGAAGAACGCGTATGTGCGGCGCGTCTGGCCAGAGAGCATTACTGTGCATGTTGAGGAACACAAGCCAATTGCCCGATGGGGTGATAAGTCGTTAGTAACGGCAGGTTTTAAACTTTTCTCACCACCTGAACTGGGTGGTGCACAGGAACCTGAGCTGCAGGAATTAATAGATGGCTTACCGGTGCTTTACTCACCGGAGCGACGTCATGTTCCGCTAATTAAGTTACTTAATCAAACCAGATCTATGCTCGATGCGGTAGAGGCACCGCTGGAAGGTATGGTGGAGGATGAGCGCCGCTCTCTAACGCTGCACCTGAAGAATGATGTAAAAGTAGTGATAGGTCATAGGGAAGTGGAAAAAAGAATAAAAAGGTTTTCCGAGATTTTTCGTCCATACGTAGCCCCCGTGTATGACGATATAGCGAAGGTAGATATGCGTTACACAAACGGATTTGCCATGGCACGCAAAAGTACCGTATCTGAAAATTTGAGGGTTCAGTGAAATGGCTGCTAATCAGGATCAAAAAATTGTAGTTGGTCTGGACATTGGAACGACCAAAATTGTTGCCATTGTGGCCAAGGTCGTTAATGAGGATCAAATTGAAATCATTGGCCTCGGGCATCGACCGTCACAAGGTCTAAAAAAGGGTGTGGTGATTAATATTGAATCGACAGTTGGTGCGATTCAGGATGCTGTAAACGAGGCCGAGTTGATGGCCGGTGTTCAGATAGGTTCTGTCTATGCCGGTATTGCCGGAAGTCATATAAAAAGTATGAACTCACACGGTATTGTCGCGATCCGTGATGGTGAAGTTACCGCAGGGGATGTTGAGCGGGTTATTGATGCAGCTAAAGCGGTGGCAATTCCGGCGGATCAGAAAATCCTGCATGTACTACCGCAGGAGTTCATCATCGATAACCAGGAGGGTATACGCGAGCCAATAGGTATGTCCGGTGTGCGTCTTGAAGCCAAAGTGCACCTGGTAACAGGGTCGGTAAGTGCAGCACAGAACATTGCCAAGTGTATTCAGCGCTGTGGCCTGGAGGTTGATGACATCATCCTTGAACAGCTTGCTTCCTCATACTCGGTATTAACAGAAGATGAAAAGGATCTTGGTGTTTGTCTTGTGGATATCGGTGGTGGCACAACAGATATCGCAGTGTTTACCGATGGTGCTATCCGCCATACGGCGGTGATACCGATTGCGGGTGATCAGGTAACCAATGACATCGCTGTTGCATTTCGTACCCCGACACCTCACGCGGAGGATATTAAAGTCCGATATGCCTGTGCGTTGCAGCAGCTAGCTGCACCACACGATGTGATAGAAGTGCCGGGTGTTGGGGATCGTGACCCGAAAGAATTGGAAAGTCAGGTGCTGGCTGAAGTTGTCGAGGCGCGTTACGAAGAACTGCTATCGCTTGTGCAGGAAGAGCTCAAACGTAGTGGTTATGACGAAATGTGTGCCTCCGGAATAGTGTTAACCGGAGGTAGTTCCAAGATTCAGGGAGTGGTTGAGCTGGCGGAAGAAGTATTTCATATGCCGGTCAGGCTCGGAGAGCCACAAAACATATCAGGGTTAGTGGATGTGGTTTGTAACCCCATACATGCTACGGGAGTCGGCCTGCTAATGTATGGGCAAAAATCGGGAGGTTCGAAGTTAGAGAGTAATGCAAGGGGAGGAGTGACAGAGGATGGTGTGTTTGAACGAATGAAAGCATGGTTCAAAAGAAATTTCTGACAATTTAAATTTATATAAATAACCGAGGGTGATGAGAATGTTCCAATACGATACAAAAGATCCGCAAGCGGCAGTAATCAAAGTGATGGGTGTCGGTGGCGGTGGCGGTAACGCTGTTGATCACATGATGAATGCCAACATACAGGGTGTTGAGTACATCTGTGTTAATACTGATGCGCAGGTGCTCTCAAAAATGGGTGCCAAAAACACCATTCAGATAGGCTCTGAAATCACTAATGGTCTGGGTGCCGGAACCAACCCTGATATTGGTCGTCAGGCAGCGCAGGAAGACAGAGATCACATTCATCAGGTGATCAGTGGTGCGGATATGCTGTTTCTGACTGCCGGTATGGGGGGTGGTACCGGCACCGGTGCGATTCCCGTAATTGCATCAATTGCAAAAGAGCTGGGCGTGCTGACTGTTGCAGTTGTGACCAAGCCGTTTCCATTCGAAGGTGGTAAGCGTAAGAAAGTTGCCGAAGATGGTCTTGTTGAACTGCGCCAACACGTAGATTCACTGATTGTTGTACCTAATGAAAAACTGCTCACTAATCTGCCAACCAACGTCACTATGTTGCAGGCGTTCAAAGCGGCTAACGATGTACTTAAAAATGCGGTGCAGGGTATTGCAGAAATCATTACCAATCCAGGTTTAATCAATGTTGACTTTGCTGATGTGAAATCGGTGATGTCTGAAATGGGTCAGGCCATGATGGGTACTGGCAGCGCTCATGGTGAGAGCCGTGCAGCTGATGCGGCCCGTGCCGCAACGGAAAGTCCGTTGCTCGATGATATCAACCTCAAAGGCGCTCGCGGTATTATCTGTAACATCACCGCAGGTGCTGATTTGTCTATTCGTGAGTACGAGACCGTCGGTGATGTTCTGGCAGGTATTGCGTCACCCGATGCAAACGTTGTGATCGGTACTTCTATTAATAGTGAGATGGAAGGAGAGATTCGCGTCACCGTGGTGGCCTCCGGCCTTGAAGGAGAGCAGCTGCGCAAACCAATGCGTGTTGTACGTTCCAGCGATGGTCGCAAATCCTTTGATGCGACCCGGGGAGTTGGCACGGCAGACAGTCCATCCGGGGTCACGGCTGAATTCGGTCAGTACGAAAAGCCTGCAGTGGAGCGCGCATCACGTAAGGTTTCTCCGATGCGATCGGCCTCGCCTGCTGATGGGTACTCTTCCCGGGAAAGGGGCAATGATCGAGGCAACGGTCGAGGCAATGACCGAGGTTATGAGCAGCCGCGTCGGCAGCGTGTGTCGCGGCCGGATCCGGTCAGCTATGATAATTCGGGACCCAACGACGGCGAAATGACCTACCTGGATCTGCCGACATTTCTGCGCAGACAAGCGGATTAACCGTCGATCACCGCATACCTGGTTGTGCGGGGTCTGAAAACACGCGGCACAGGAGATGTGCCGCGTTGTCCTCTTACTGTCGTTTTCCGGGCTGAACCCTGTTAAATACCGGGGCTAGCTGCCGATAGTTACCATCGCTTAAGAGTTATGGTGGTTAAAATCGCCTTCCTTTACCATCTGCGGTTCGGACAAAGTCGACTGTTCAGTCACCGTCTGGATTCGGGCCTACAAAATAATAACTAGGTCAATACTAAAGCCGCCTGGAAGAAGGATAATAATAAGGTGATTTGCCAACGTACCTTAAACAATACCATTAACGCCACAGGAGTCGGACTGCACACAGGTCGCAAAGTCTACCTGACGCTCGCGCCAGCTCCCGTGAATACCGGTATTGTGTTCCGCCGTCACGTCGGTGATCAGGTAGCTGCCATTCCAGCAACCGCACTGAACGTGGTCTCAACAGAGCTTGCGACCACAATAGGTGATGACGCGGGCAATACGGTCTCTACCATAGAACACTTGATGGCAGCATTTGCCGGGCTTGGTATCGACAACTGCTTTGTCGACGTGAGCGCGCGCGAAGTGCCGATTATGGATGGCAGCTCAGCGCCGTTTATCTTTTTGATTCAGTCGGCCGGCATTAAGGAGCAGGTTGCAGCAAAACGCTTTATCCGCATCAAAAAGCCGCTCTATGTCGAAGAAGACGATAAATGGGCCAGATTGGATCCATATGACGGCTTTCGTGTGAATTTCGAAATCAATTTCAAGCACCCGGCAATCTCTGAAGGGTCGCAGCGTGCCTCGATCGACTTTTCATCCTCCTCTTTCGTACGCGAAATCAGTCGTGCGAGAACCTTCGGATTCATGAGTGATATCGAAGCTTTGCGTGAGCGCAATCTGGCACTCGGCGGGTGTCTTGACAATGCAATTGTGGTGGATAACTACAAAGTATTGAACACCGACGGGCTGCGTTACGGTGATGAATTTGTCCGCCACAAGATTCTCGATTCTATTGGTGACTTGTTTCAGCTGGGTTGCGGTGTGATCGGTGAATTGTCAGGCTATAAATCCGGGCACGGCCTGAACAACATGCTGGTGCGGGAACTCCTCTCAAAACCCGAATGTTGGGAAGAAGTCACCTTCGACGAAAGCCAGAGCCCGATAGCCTACACTCAACCCTTGGTGTCGGCAGAGCCTGAGCTGCAGCCAGCCTAGCTTATTTGCCTGTTGCCATTGTTATTTAGAATTATCCACCCGGGGGTTTTGCCTCCGGGCTCGGAATGGTTCGCGCCTGCACATCGACAACTTTGAGATTTTCCTTCTCGAAAAATTCAATAATTTCAGCGCTGTAAAAGCGCATGCGGCTGGTCCATTCCGGCGCATCGGAAAAAATAGTTAATTTGCCATTGTCGAGATTCGCGTAGCTGACTTTCGTCATAAACTCAGGCGGCAGCGCTTTATCCAGGATTTTTTTCAGTTGCTGCCAACGCCGTGCTCGTCTTACGAACTCGGAATCGTGAAAACTGTTTATCTCGCGCATGACGGCTAGTCTATCCAGATTGTCCATTGCTGCCAAATGCTTGACTGCTACGTGACCCAACTGTGCGTCGAAATTGCATAGTGGTTGGGTTGTTACCAGGTTTTAGGTGGAAAACAGCGCGTATGCCCCCATAACCCATGGTAGTCGGATTGGTCATAGCGCGTTAATCAGGTCCAATCTGATAGCCAAACTGATATTATTCTTCATAGATTTCAAACACTCGTGGATGCACATGCCTCCGCAACGCACAGCGCAGGATCAGCGATGATTGGTAAGCCAGATGTTCGGTAATATAGTTAAAAAATTCGTCGGCAGTCGAAACGACCGTCTCGTCAAGCAATACGCTCAAACGGTGAGTGGTGCAACCGCACTGAGCGATGAAATGGCAGCGTTGTCTGACGAGCAGCTGAAAGCCAAAACAGAAGAGTTCAAAACCCGCCTGGCAAACGGAGCCACGCTTGATGACCTGCTGCCTGAGGCGTTTGCCGCGGTGCGGGAAGCGGGTGTCCGTGCACTTGGCATGCGTCACTACGATGTGCAGTTTATCGGCGGGGCGGTGCTGCATGATGGCAAGATTGCCGAGATGCGCACCGGTGAGGGTAAGACACTGGTTGCGACAACTGCGGTGTACCTGAACGCGCTGCAAGGTCGCGGTGTCCATGTTATTACGGTGAATGACTATCTGGCCCAACGCGACTCTGAGTGGATGGGAGAACTCTATCGCTATATGGGGCTGTCAGTCGGTGTCATCATCAGTGGACTCGCATCAGAGGCGCGCCGCGAAGCCTATGCGGCTGATGTAACTTACGGTACCAATAACGAGTTTGGTTTTGACTATCTGCGCGACAATATGGCGCTCAGTAAAGAAGATAAGGTACAGCGCGATTTATATTATGCGATTGTCGATGAGGTAGATTCGATTCTTATTGATGAAGCGCGGACACCGCTGATCATTTCCGGACCGACTAACGAAAGTAGTGAAACCTACGCAAAAATAAACCTGGTTGTACCGAATCTTGAAGCAGTTGTTGAGGAAGAGGGTCCGGGTGACTACACCATTGATGAAAAATCAAAGCAGGTCTTTCTGACAGAGACCGGAATGGATCGTATTGAGTCTCTGCTCACAGAGCAGGACTTACTAGAAGAAAATGACAGTCTCTACGATGCCTCAAACATCAGTTTGTTACATCACCTGAATGCGGCGCTACGTGCGCATGCTATTTTCAAGAAAGATATTGACTACATCGTCAGCAATGATCAGATAGTCATCGTTGATGAGTTTACCGGTCGTACCATGGCGGGTAGAAGATGGTCAGATGGATTGCATCAGGCGATTGAGGCTAAAGAAGGCGTCACTATTCAGCAGGAAAACCAGACGCTTGCCTCCATTACGTATCAAAACTATTTCAGGCTGTATGAAAAGCTTGCGGGTATGACCGGTACCGCTGATACCGAAGCTTTTGAGTTTGAACAAATCTATAGTTTAGAGGTTGTGGTAATACCGACTAATCAATCTATGATTCGCGATGACAGAGGGGATTTAATCTACCTGACGCAACGTGAGAAATATGATGCGATTGTTGAAGACATAGAGTCCTGCGTGCAACGCAAGCAGCCGGTGCTGGTGGGTACGACGTCTATTGAAACATCAGAATATCTGTCTGGTCTTTTAAACAAAAAAGATATTCCACATGAAGTTTTAAATGCCAAGCAGCACGAGCGTGAAGCACAGATTATTGCCGATGCGGGTAGACCCGCCGCGGTAACTATCGCCACCAATATGGCGGGCCGCGGTACTGATATCGTGCTTGGCGGCAACCTGGAATCTGAGCTCGGTGGCATTGGAGAAGTGACAGATACCGATAAAGCTGCTCGTACCTCCGCCTGGGAAAAGCGCCATGCTGAAGTTTTAGAGGCAGGCGGTCTGCACATAATTGGTACCGAACGCCATGAGAGTCGTCGTATAGACAATCAGCTGCGTGGTCGTTCTGGCCGGCAGGGGGACGCTGGTTCATCTAGGTTTTATCTTTCTCTTGAAGATAATCTGATGCGCATATTCGCATCAGAGCGTATCGGTAACATCATGCAGAAGCTTGGTATGGAAGAGGGCGAAGCTATTGAGCATAAGCTGGTTACCCGTGCAATTGAAAATGCACAACGTAAAGTTGAAGGCCACAACTTTGATATAAGAAAACACCTGCTTGAATACGATGATGTTGCCAACGATCAGCGCAAAGTAATTTATGAACAACGTGATGAAATTATTGAAGCTGAGGAAGTCACAGAAACGGTTGACGCCATGCGTGAAGATGCAGTTGAAGCTCTCATGGCCGACTATGTGGTGCCGGGCTCCATGGATGATAGCTGGGATCTTGAAGCTGCCCGGGAAGCGATCAAAGAGCGCTTTGACGTAGATGTTGATCTTAAGGCATATCTTGAACAGGAACCCGATGCTGAAGAGGAAGACTTAAACGAGTTTGCCACGCTAAAACTTGCTGAAAAATACAAGCAGACTGAAGAACGCGCCGGTACTGAAACACTGCGCCGGTTTGAGAAGTTTGTCTTGCTTAAAACGCTTGATGATCATTGGAAAGAGCATCTTGCCTCTATGGACTATCTAAGACAAAGCGTTAACCTGCGCGGTTATGCTCAAAAAAATCCAAAGCAGGAATACAAGAGAGAATCTTTTGAGCTGTTCTCAGCGATGCTGGATGAGTACAAGAAAGACGTGGTCGGTACACTCGCCAGAGTTCAGGTAAGAGATCCGGAAGAGGTTGCTGCCGCGGAAGCCGAAGCAGAGGCGCGGCGACCGCAGGAGGTTAGCTATGAGCATGCTGCGGCAACCAGTCCGACTGCCTCTGCCCCGCCTGCTGCCGCCGGCCCTGCTGTTGCGACAGCTGCATCCCCGGGAGTCACGGGTGCGGCAGCAGAGGAAACATTTGTGCGCGATCAGCCGAAGGTAGGTCGCAATGATCCATGCTGGTGTGGCTCAGGCAAGAAATTTAAGCGCTGTCACGGACAGCTTGGCTGAGACAACTCAGATAAGATTGCCGCTGCCGTAATCGCACTACACGCACCGCGCCGGTAGTTATTTCCTGGCTGGTTAATTAGAATAACGCTAATTGTTCAAGTAGCGTTCGCTATATGCCATTTCACTTTGTGCTTTGCCAGCACGGGAGTTTCTCATGCCGGTAGGACTTTCTCCGCCTGAACTATTGCTGCCGGTAAGTGGTATTCGGCTCGCCACCTGCGCCAGCGGTATAAAAGCCAGTGGCAACAGCGATATGGTTTTGATGGTTGCTGAACCCGGTACTCAGACAGCGGCTGTATTCACTAAAAATGCTTATTGTGCTGCACCCGTTGAGATCGCAAAGAAGCACATGCAACAGGCCAGTTGCAGTGCACTGCTGATTAACTCCGGTAATGCCAATGCCGGTACCGGAAGACAAGGTGAGGCGGATGCGCTAATGCTTTGCCAACAGGTAGCGTCCGGTACAGGTCTGCAGGCAACGCAGGTGCTGCCATTCTCTACCGGTGTCATCAGTGAGCCATTGCCGGTTGATCGGATGCAGTCGGGTATAGATCAACTGATACCCGCGTTATCTGAAAATAACTGGTTCCCAGCTGCCGAAGCGATCATGACTACAGATACGATTGCCAAAGGCATTTCGACGCAATGCGTGATAGACAATCAGACACTGACAATAACCGGGATTTCCAAAGGCTCCGGCATGATCCACCCGGATATGGCGACCATGTTGGCGTTCGTTGCCACTGACGCTGCGGTTGATCCATTTTCTTTGCAGCAGCTGATTCAATCCGTGAGTGATAAAACATTCAATTGCATTAGCGTCGATGGTGATACTTCCACCAATGATGCTTTTGTTTTAATGGCGACCGGCGTTGCAGACAGCAGGTTGTTAAGCACTTCGCACCCGGAGTGGCAGGTTTTTGTGGAAGCTATAGAGAGCGTAGCACTTCACCTGGCGCAATCCATTATTCGTGATGGCGAAGGTGCAACTCGGTTTATAGAAGTTAAAGTCAGCGGAGGTAACTCTGTTGATGATTGTCGTAAGGTCGCATTCACCGTAGCTCACTCACCGCTGGTAAAAACAGCATTCTTTGCCGGTGATCCGAATCTTGGTCGTATATTGGCCGCGATTGGACGAAGTAAAGTGACTAACCTTAATATGCATGAAGTATCGCTGTACATCGGGCACTTACCGGTGCTTGAGAGAGGTGAGCCTTCGGATCTTTATGATGAGCAGCAAGCCACATCAATAATGGCAGAGGAGGATGTGGCGATTCATATTGATCTTGGTATGGGGGAGGAGTCAGCCCGTATTTGGACTACTGATCTGTCGTACGATTATGTAAAAATCAATGCTGAATACCGGAGCTAGTGGGCCGTTTGGAAAGTTCGGTAACTCACCTCGAAGCCACAGCCGCCTGGGAGCTTGTCTAAGAACCAGGATCTACCGCGACTGCGGTAGACCATTCATTCCGGACAGGCTCACTAGGAGTTTTTCTTCTTCTTTTTTGCCAGACGAAGTAAATGTTCATGCATTTTCGTCACCTGCAGATCCACGGCTTTAGTCGTGCTGTTATTAAAAATCACGTCATCCGCAGCGGCTAGCCGTTGTTCTCTTGTTGCCTGGCTTGCAAGGATGCGTTCCGCCTGTTCTCTGGTGCAGTTGTCTCTGGCCATTACCCGTTTGATTTGAATCGCAGGATCAACATCTACAATGACCACATGATCGTAGGCGTCCTGCTGACCGGTTTCGATTAATAACGGAATTACCACCACGGCATAAGGTGCGTCTGTTTGTTCAAGCTCGTTGAGTTTGTTGTTTGTCAGCTCGCGAATGATGGGATGCAAAATAGATTCAAGGTCTTTTCGCGCCGCCTCATCAGCAAACACGATATTGCGCAATTGCTTACGATCAAGTGAACCGGCTTCATTGAGTACCGACTCACCAAATCGTTCGATAATTCGCTGTAACCCTTCGGTCTCAGGCGCAACAGCTTCACGAGCCAGAATATCAGTATCGACGATTGGCACGTTGTGCTCTTTTAGTGCATTACTGACTGTGGTTTTACCGCTGGCGATACCACCGGTCAGGGCAACCCGCATCATAATGCGGACGATTCAGATTGTCGGGCCAGGCGGGATTGTGGAGGTTGTGGGTTCTGTCCGGAACGCTGGCCGGAAGACTGGCCGGGTAGGAGTTTGTTTTTATTGCAGGCCCATTTGCCCGGTATACATCGATACAATCTGATCACCCCACATAAGTGCAATCCAACCGGCAATGGCGAGGTAGGGGCCAAAGGGAATTGGCTGATTGCGCTTATGCTTAAATAAAAACATCATCATGATGCCAATGATAGCGCCTGTCAATGAAGACAGCAGGATAATCAAGGGCAACTTAGCCCAACCTAGCCATGCACCCAGCGCCCCAAGCAATTTAAAATCACCGAATCCCATTCCTTCTTTGCCGGTAACCAGCTTAAACGTTTGAAAGACCAGCCATAGAATCATGTAACCTGCCGCTGCTCCAACGATAGCATCAGGCGCTGCAACGAAAACCGGCACCAGGCTTATTAACAGTCCCAGCCATAAAAGTGGCAGTGTGATGCTGTCTGGTAGTAGCGTGGTGTGAAAATCGATCATCGCCAGGCTGATCAAAGCCCAGGTAAACAGCAGTGCAAACACCAGCTGCATACTGGCACCGAACTTCATCGCCACGGCCATGGATAACAGGGCAGTCAGCAATTCAACAATGGGATACTCAGCCGAGATCGGGTGTTTGCAGTTGCCGCACTTACCACGCAGTAGCAGCCACGAGATCACCGGTATGTTCTGCCACGCTGTGATCATGCTGTTGCAAGACGGGCAGGCAGATCGCGGCACCATCAGGTTGAATTTTTCCGGTGTTTCCACCTGACTGCCCGAATCGACACTGGTTTCACAGTCAGTGGCATCACTGTCAGTGGCGTCAAGTTTGAGGAACTCCCGGCACTCGCTTTTCCAGGTGCGTTCCATCATTAATGGTAGCCGGTAGACAACCACATTCAGAAAGCTTCCTACAAAGAGCCCGAGCACAAAGCAAAAACCGGTTAGCAGTGTCGGGTTTGATTGAAGTAGGCTGAGCAGTGTCATAGTTACCGGCCGTTTAACGAAAAATCCCGTCTAATTGTAGACGGGATTTCGGGGTTACTGAGTTGCAGGGCAATAACGCTAGAACGCGTCACCCATCTTAAAGATCGGCAGATACATCGCAACAACAAGACCACCAACCACAATACCGAGGAAAGCCATGATCATTGGCTCCATCAAGCTGGTTAGCGCTTCGACTGAGGTATCGACCTCCTCTTCATAGTAGTCCGCAACCTTAGACAGCATGTCATCAATTGCCCCGGATTCTTCACCGATTGATACCATCTGAACTGCCATATTCGAGAAAAGCTCCTGATCTTTCATGGCTGTCGTGAGACGCTGGCCGGTTGATGCTTCATCTTTCATCCGCAGGATTGCATCCCGGTACACTGCATTACCTGCAGCACCGGCGACAGAATCCATCGCTTCTACCAGTGGTACACCTGCGGCTGACATTGTTGCCAGAGTTCGTGCGAACTTTGCAGTCGCTGCCTGGTGAAGAATATTGCCAACGACAGGCAGTCTTAGAACCAATGCGTCCATCTTGTCTCTAAATTTTTGCGAATTTTTGTGGATTCTTTTGAATACAAAGACAAATACACCGATTCCACCAGCTACCATCAACCAATACTTCTGCATTACCTCAGACAGATTCACCACCATTCGAGTAAATGCAGGTAAATCGCTGCCAACACCAGCAAATAGTGTTTCAAACTGAGGTACAACAAATATAAGGAGAATAGCGGTTACGATAAACGCGATAATCAAAACGGCTATAGGGTAGGTCATTGCCTTTTTAATTTTCTTTCGTAGCGCTTCTGTCTTCTCTTTATACGTTGCTACTTCATTGAGCAGTTTTTCCAGTGTACCGGACTGTTCGCCAGCCTCGACCAGATTGCAAAAGAGATCATCAAAATGTTCCGGGTGATTTCTTAGTCCATGCGTAAGGCTGGCCCCACCTTCTACGTCATTTTTTATAGCGGTTACAACCTGCGCCATCGCTTTGTTGTCCAGACCACCTGCAACAATTTCAAAAGCCTGTACCAACGGTACACCTGAGGCCATCATTGTGGTCAGCTGGCGTGCGAAGATCGCAATGTCAGCGGCAGTGATCTTGTTTTTGCCACCTTTAAGGGGCTTTTGTTTGCGAATTTTACCAGACGCCGGGGTAATTCCCTGGCGACGCAATTGTGCTTTGACAAGATCGGCACTTTTACTCGCCATCTCGCCTTTGACGACTTTGCCAGACTTGTCTTTACCTTCCCAGACAAATGTTTGGTTTACTACTGCCTTAGCCATAGGTCTAGTCCTGCGTTACACGGTTGCATTCTTCAAGGCTCGTTAGACCCTGTAGAACTTTTTTCAGCGCTGAACGACGGATATCGTCGATACCTTCTGCCTTAGCCTGATCGGCAATATCTATAGCGTTACCGTCTGACATGATGATTCTGCCCATTGCCTCGGTGATAGGCATTACCTGATAAATACCTACGCGACCTTTGTATCCTTCGTTACATTTGCTGCAGCCGTTTGGTGCGTAAATAGTAAGATCGTCTGTCAAATCTTCTTCGGTGAAACCTTCCTTAAGTAACAACTCGCGCGGAATATCAGCCGGCTGTTTACAGTCGCACAACTTGCGTGCCAGTCTCTGGGCAATGATCAATGTTACGGCGGTTGCCACATTGAATGCCGGTACACCCATGTTCATGAGTCGTGAGATGGTCTGTGGTGCATCGTTTGTGTGCAGGGTAGACAAAACCAGGTGACCTGTTTGTGCAGCTTTGATGGCAATACTTGCAGTTTCAAGGTCACGAATCTCACCCACCATGATGACGTCAGGATCTTGTCTTAAGAATGCTTTAAGAGCTTCTGCGAATGTAAGCCCTGCCTTCGGATTTACGTTTACCTGATTTATACCGGCAAGATTGATTTCCGCCGGGTCTTCCGCGGTGGAGATATTGGTGTTTGGTGTATTGAGTATATTCAATCCTGTATAAAGCGATACTGTTTTACCTGAGCCGGTTGGTCCGGTAACAAGGATCATTCCGTATGGGTTAGCTAATGCATCCATGTACCGTTGCTTCTGGATTTCTTCGTAGCCCAGTGCATCAATCCCCAGTTGCGCACTGCTTGGGTCAAGAATACGCAGTACTGTTTTTTCACCGAATAGTGTCGGACAGGTGTTTACGCGAAAGTCAATTGCCCGGTTCTTGGATACTTTTAGCTTGATGCGACCGTCCTGCGGTACGCGTCGCTCAGAAATATCCATTCGTGACATAACTTTAAGACGAGCTGTTAACCGACCTGCCATGTTAAGTGGTGGCTCGCTGACTTCCTGCAGTATGCCGTCGATACGAAAGCGGATACGAAACACTTTCTCATACGGCTCGATGTGAATATCTGAAGCCCCGCGCTTAATCGCATCGAGAAGCACTTTATTGACAAATCTGACGATCGGGGTGTCATCTACGCCGGAGTCGTCTTCATCACCGGCGCTGGTGTCATCGTCGGCAATGTCCATATCGAAGCTTTCATCGAGATCGTCTGCAAGGCTACCCATGCCGCCGCCAGATGAGGCTACCTCGATCATTTCTGCAAGCTTATCTTCCTCTACTAACACCGGGGTCACATTCAACCCGGAGCTGAACTTTATTTCATCTAGCGCAGAGGTATTCGTGGGGTCGGAAATTGCTACAAATAGCTTTGATCCACGTTGAAATATCGGTAACGCGTTGTTCTTGGCAACTGACTCTTCCTTAATGTGCTCAGTTGGCAAGCTTTCTGGAGAAAGGCTTTTAATATCAAACAGCGAAAAACCAAATTCCTGAGATGCGATAGAAGCAATTTTGGTAGCTGAAATGTCCATATGATGGACAAGATGGCTGATTAGCTGCCTTTTATTCTCATTGGCATCGGCCAACGCCTGTAGCGCGTCCTGTTCACTTAGCACCTCCTCGCGCACCAGTCTGCGTGGAAGACCGGACAGGGACTGCTTTACATCGTTCGGAGCTGGGTTTGTAGTAGACATATTCTAGCCTTCTGCGTGCGTTATTTTATCTGGCAATATGATTGGGGATCGGCAGTTCGGGCTACAAGTTTAGGGGCGCCGGAAATTTAGCGTATTGAGGGTTCGCTAGAATTACTGAATGCGGTGTAGTTCACGTGCAGCAAGGCAGCATCATTGAATAATATTGCCTGAACAATGGTTGAAAAGATGTCTCAATGCCGCTGAAAAAGTAGGCTGGTTTGATGGGACTTTTTCGTCAATTTCAGTAGCCCATAAACCGGAAAACCCCAAGCCGGCAGCTGCTGGCTTGGGGTCTTGAATGAGAGCACAGAAAATAGTGCTCTCACGATTACGACTTTAGTACTTTTTTATTAGTACTTGCAAAGCTTAGCAGCTTTACAATCACCGGCATATGCCCAATTAAGCGCACCTGACGATGCAATAGTTGGCGTGATTTCATATTTCTTACTGTCAACTGTTGGCTTACCAGTTGCGGTAATCTTAGCTGTGTTGGTCGTGATAGCGACTGACAGAATGTTAGCAGTCGAACCAGGATCAGACGTGTCCAGCTTAGCGTATTCATCGCAATCTGCCAGCTTGTTTTGCTCCTGTACGCAAACAGCGATAGCAGTCTTAACAGCAGAAGTTGCCGAAATAACTTCTGCAAAACGTGCACGCTTGGTGTACTGACCGTACTGTGGAACAGCTACTGCTGCAAGAATACCGATAATCGCGATAACGATCATCAGTTCGATAAGTGTGAAACCCTTTTGAGTTTGCTTCAACATTTACTTGTCTCCAGAGAAGTATTAAATGCATTAATTTTAAGATTTGGCAGGCGCTAACCTGTCGGGTGATTTATCGTCTAAGACGACGCTCCCTAAACTCTATTGGAGACTGTAGAAAATGATCTACATGAAAATTCGCTCGATCATTGATTTAACTTGATGATTTAATTACATAAATTATTAGTGTGATAGGTGTCATAAAAACAGTAGAACAACAGATCCAACACTCTAAAATAGGTGGCAATTTTTTTGCATCGCCAAATATTCGTCAATGTTATGTTGCATGTAAAGGCTGATAGCCAACTATCTGACACATGTAGGTGTGAAACTGTTACCAGCTTTTCTCAAGGCTGAGAAGATGCGTTAAAGCAGCATACTCCTTGCTGATGTATTAGCGTGTTCTTCAATTGGATGAACAGATCTGACTAACGATGTCTCTCGCTACCGCTTGAGATGCAAGAAATCTCCCCTATCCAGGAATGGCTTTGAAAGTTTGCTTTGTATCTACATCATTCCCGAAGGGAAAGGACGATGGATATGCTCGTTTTGTATACGAGCAAGCGAAAAGTCTATTTAGCACCAAGCAAGGATATAAGCTCGTGGTGGTCGCGCCTCATGCGCCTGGTCTGAAGAAATATGAAGTCATTGATGGAATCGAGGTTCATCGATTTCAGTACTTTATGCCTGCCAGGCTTCAATGTTTGGCGTATCAGCATGAGGGGCTCTACAGCACACTGAAAAAACATTGGTTAGCGGTGTTCCAGCTGCCGTTCTTTCTGTTAAGTATGTTTTTCGTACTTCTGCTACGCTCAAGGGGAGCTCAGGTAATTCATGCTCAGTGGTTACCAACTCTACTCGTAGCAGTACCGGTTGCGGTACTACGGCAAGCCAGAGTTTTTGCTACCGCCAGAGGTGCTGATGTTAATAATGTAGGCGAAATAAAGATAAGAGTTCTAAAAGTGTTGCTGGCCAGGGTCGATGCGATATTTGTTGTGAGTGAAGCAATTCGTAACTCCCTTGATGCCCGCGGATTTGGCGGGAAGGTACAAACTCTTTTCAATGGGGTGGATGCAAGGAATGTCGGTGAAGAAGAAAAAGCTGCGGTGCGAAAAAAGCACGGGTTGTCGGTCAGTCAGTTCACAATAGTCTATGTAGGCGGACTGATTCGCAGGAAGCGAGTTGATACTTTATTGGATGCAGTGGATTCAATGTTGGAAAAGTCGATCTCGGTGAATGTAATCGTGGTCGGGGAGGGACCTTTGGAGCAGGAACTTCGCTCGCAGGTGGCGTCGCGTGGCCATACCGGCTCTGTGTTGTTCGCCGGCCAGATGGATCATGCCGCCGTACTGGATTGGATCACTGTGGCAGATGTACTGGTTCTACCTAGCGAGAGTGAAGGACGGCCGAATGTCGTTCTGGAAGCCTTTGCGATGAATACCGCAGTTGTTGCCAGCCAAATTGATGGTACAAACGAGCTGGTGGTGTCTGGGAAGAATGGACTCTTGTTTCCGGTGGGTGACAGCAAAGAATTGCATGATTCTCTGTTGCAGTTGATGGAAGACAAACAGCTACGAAGTAGATTGGCACTTGCGGGACAAAAGACGTTGTCCGACAAAAATCTGAATTGGAACGCTCATGGTGAACAGCTGCACCAGGCTTACTGTGCCGGGATAGATAGCTAATTATGTGTGGAATAGCCGGTTACCTATCAAGAGATATAGCTCCTTGTGAGCGAGTGCTTCGATCCATGGGCGAAAGAATGTTCCAGCGAGGTCCGGATGAAGAAGGAGTATTTTTAGACGGAAATTTAGGCATGGTGCACCGTCGCTTGAGTATTGTAGATCTCGAGAACGGTCGAAACCCGATATTTAATGAAGATGGAACCGTGTGCGCCATGTTAAATGGCGAGATATACAATCATAAGGAGCTACGTGGCCAGCTAAAGTCAAAAGGACACATTTTCAAAACCGAATCGGATACGGAAGTATTGGTTCATCTTTATGAAGAGTATGGTCGTGACTTGGTTAAGCTTCTGAATGGCATGTTTGTGTTTGTGATCTACGATAGCAAGCTTAGGTCCTTAATGATATTAAGAGACAGAATGGGACAAAAGCCTCTCTACTTTTCCCACAAAAATAGTATGTTCGCTTTTGCTTCCGACATTCGCTGCTTTGAGGAGCTGCCGGATTTTAGCTTGAGTATTGATAATCGAGCAGAGCAGTATATGCTTCGCTATCAATATATTCCTGCGCCATTGTCAATCTACGAAGAAATTGAGAAATTACCACCGGCAACTGGTCTTGAGTATCGGGACGGTAAACTTGAGCGCTGGCAGTATTGGAAGTTCCCATTGCCGAGCGAGCCATTGACGCATACTTCGTATGATGCTTTGCGTGAAGAGTTTAATGCACTACTTTGCGACAGTGTTCGTTTGAGAATGATGGCAGATGTTCCTGTTGGATCATTCTTAAGCGGTGGACTCGACTCCACAGCGATAACCTGCGCAATGTCCGACATTTCGGAGCGAACCCGTACTTTCAGTGTTGGATTTTCTGCTTCTACGTATGATGAGTCGGGGGATGCCAGAGAAGTCGCTGACATACTTAACACCGAACATACAGAATTCAACCTGGACGAAATACCGCATGATGAAATAGGTGAGATTCTAAAAGAGTTTGGAGAGCCATTTGCTGATGCGTCTGCCATTCCAACCTATTTTCTTTGTAAAATGGCAGGAACTCAGGTTAAAGTCGCATTGTCCGGTGATGGTGCTGATGAGTTAATGGGAGGGTATAACAGGTATAGAGTCGGTCGACTGATAAACCTGTGGAAAGAAGTTCCGAGCGCGATTCGGCCTGGCAATTTATCTTCTTTGGTAGATTGGATGCCGGAGAATGATGAGTACTACGGCACTAACATTACAAAAAAAGTAAAACACAGTTTGCGCCTGGTAGATGTGCTCTCCGATGGATCAGGCCGCGCCTCAAGCCGGGTAATATCCGACAATCAATTGTCCAGAGTATTTTCCTACGGCCCGGAGTTTGATGAACGTGATCCTGTGTATGGTCGTGATCAACTATTCAAGACAGTAGATCTTCCTGAGCGAATGTTCTATGCCGATTGTAATAGCTACCTGCCGGACGATATTCTGGTTAAGGTAGACAGGATGAGTATGGCGCACTCATTAGAAGTGAGATCTCCATTCATGGATTATAGATTGGTGGAATTTCTCTCCAAAGTACCGATGCAATACAAATTGCACAAAGG
>CALLBO010000085.1 GCA_937998875.1 uncultured Granulosicoccaceae bacterium | reverse complement strand
CTGATGATCGGTGGCATGCTTATGATGCGTTGCCCACTTTGCAACCACCTGAATGCTGGCCGTTATCCAATAGGAACGGTGCCGTACTGTAGGGGGTGCGGTGTTGAATTCGTCGAACGGCGATACAAGCTGTGGTAGCGGACCAGGTGGAAAGGCAGGCACACTTCAATGTCTAAGCCCTGCTACAAGGTCGGACTAATTTGTGACTGGCCTCATCACAGGTCATTTAAAAAATAAGCGCAGATTTCCAACGTTATCGAATGAGTGCTGTCGGCCAATTCCCGCCATTACACTTAATGCAAGGCTTCATCGAATTACCCCAGAAAGCGGACGTTTGGATTGGCTGAAAAACTATTTAAGAGTTGCGGCATAGCCAGCAATGTCTAAGTACTATGATTTCTACCAAATTATTGGGCGTATTACTAGCTGTGTGTGGAGCGCGAAAGCGATCGGCTAAATCGCCGATCGCCCTGGTATTTTCGTTAGTAGTTTTTCGATCGAACAGCAAGGCCTATTGAAACATCGACAGGATTCCTATCGGTCAATTCTGTTATTCGGAACTTGTAAAGGCCGCTCTTTTGAGCAAGGTAGGGGCGGTCTGTAGTACCAAATGTAAGAACTGGAGACGGCGGATAGTCAGACGACTTCGAGGTGTGAATAAGATTATAGTTTGGGTCGAATACTTGTAGTTGATACACATCACCAATCTTGTAATAACTATTCCGCATGAGCGTCTCCCAAGTGCTATCAGTCCACCAAGTAACTGCAACCCTCAGAGACATCCCGCGACTTACAAAGCGCTCTCTCTGTAAGAAATACTTCCCGTTTCCGTCCCTCCGTCCTGATGTTTTGAAGAGATTCGAGTCCCCATCTAAGCTCCAATTGCCTGCGTAACGTGTATCTTCATATTGAAATCCCCCAACCCTCTCGCGTTCCAAGCGTTTCCTCCACCTCTTCTGCTACGTGTTTTAATAGAAGCGCCGGCTAACACCATAGATTTAAGTAGCCAAGGTTTTTGTTTGACCCAAGGCATATCTGAAAGGATAGCTGTAACTGCTCCGGAAACATACGCAGCTGCGGCACTAGTCTCACCGGAGTCTGCATAGCCAGGGGCAGTCAGTAGATGCCCAGGGCTTGAAATTTCCGGTTTCAGTGAATTTGTGTAAGGATTTTTAACTCCGTGACAACCCTTGCTGCCTTGGTTATAGATTTCTTTGTTAGCTGCGTTATATGCACCCACAGTCAAAGCGTTGTAGGACGCCCCTGGCGCGTCAATGATACTGTCTACGCCATCATTACCTGCCGATACAACTGGTAAGAACAGGTGTTCGTATGACTTAAAGTCCAATTGGGATGATACCGATTCGTAGTCTCGAGCCATCAATACGCCAGTTGTGCCAAATGAATAGTTTGAAATGTCTGGCTTGTGCGCAGCGATATCGTGATACACCGTCCCTGTTAAGAATGAACGATTTGCTGCCCAGCAAGAATACGATGCATTTGGTGCAATTGCATTAGCGTGGCTCATCATAATAGATCCGTGCCGAGATCTAGAACTTCCTTTGCGCAAGTTAACGTAGTTATTCGGGTGCTCTTCGGTAGGGCATGCGCCCTCAACGAAAAGCAATTTGACCCCGGCACCCCTATTGCCCGATAAGGCTGTAGTTGTGGTGTCTAACTCCATAGCTCCTGTTGTTGTACTTTGCTTATTTTCAATTTCACCGACCGGTTCAACCCATAATTGAAGTATCCCTTTCACTGTAGACTGTTCTAACTCAGTGATCTGATCGCTTGTTAAATTTAACCTCAACGATAGTCTTCTTTCTTTCAGAGCATTTTTTAGAAACTCTTTATTCTCTTTAGATTTAATAAAGTCAAATTTTTGGAGATCCTTAAGTGCTCTCTTCGACCTTTTTTCAACGTTAGATAGTCTCTTTCTCGCGTTATTTCTTGTCAAAACCTCTAGAGCTCTAAGGTTCGATCGCTTTCCGTTGATTATCACGCCTCCGTCTTCATCAACAGAAGTATTCACTGTATTACGTTTCTCTTTGGCATAAGTATTTGCTGCCGGGCGCGCTAGAGACAGGTGCGTTTCAATGAGTTCGTTGGAACCCACTAGCTCAATTTTCCTTGTCATTAACTTATCGCTGATGCAGAGCGAATCCATTGGATTACAATCAGCTGATATTCGTCCTTCAGGCTTGTCTGACAACTGTGATTCATAGAGAGTTTGCTGGGTTGTAAGCTCGCCAAGTTCATCAAGGATTAATTCTCCAGTAGTCCCATCTGACTGAAACCAAGTTACTGCAACATAGTGCTTATCAGCAATCTCAATAATTTCGTACGAACTTATTTCTGCACTGTCTGGTACATGAAGTACTACATATTGTTCTGCGGCATAGACTTGTTCTCTTTCTCCGGCGCTTTGTGCCTCTTCCAATGTCATTGCTTGTAATGGATGCATAACTATAATGGTCGAATATAAAGCTAACAAACCTGCAACTATCTTAATGTCCATGACTATTTTACCTCTGTAAATACTGTGGAAAATGCGCAAAGGACTCACGCCGATACACGCTTGTGTTGAATCAAAATTGATTGTCATCAATCCTACTGCCGCAACCTACACCATTTTTCTTGGGTAAAGTCAAAAACTTTGTAACACGGCACAGGTGCGTACTAAGGCGGTTACCACCAGCTCCAAACTGTAGTCCGGCATAACAGCACCTAGACTATAATGACCGCTTTGAAGCGCTTATTAAATAGAGTGGATGGTCTATCCAATGACAGCTTAGGGCAGAGGCCGTGTCAAAACTCAAACTTGATTTCAAAAAGGCCTATAAATATAGATATCAGCCGATTTTACGCAATGTATGCTTCTCGATGATCAATAATTTCTGAAAAATGACTCTCAGAAAAAACCAAATTATGACCTGTATAAGCTTCTCAGAGCTTCAATTTATGAAAGGCGCAGCGATTTGCATCGCCTTTACACATTCCTGATGGCTTCCTTCAATGCTATCGGACCAAGTATGTTCAAAACCCGTCGTAAGTTGTAAGCCAACACATGAAGACTCATCTCAGTTGCAACATGAGTAATCGTTTTCATTTGAAAATGCGTATGTCCCATCCAGGCTTTAATGGTGCCGAATGGATGTTCTACCGTTGAGCGACATGTCGCCATGCGTTCAGGTTCGTTAGCCATTCGCTTGTCGAGTTCATCTAGAATATCTTCATGCTCCCACCTTGAGACCCGACGATTTGTTCCGCTTGTACACTTATCCTTGATGTTGCAGGTCGTACAAGCCGAGGACCAATACTTGTCGAATGTCATACCTCTTTCAACGGTCCGAAAACGAAATATCAACCGCTCACCAGCAGGACAAACGTACTCATTGTCTTCTTCGATGTATTTGAAATCACGCCTGACGAATAACCCTTTACCCTGTTTTCCGGAGGTATCTGTTTTGGGAATGTAGGCTGTTATGTTTTCTTCTGCACAAGCAAGAATCTCAGTTCCTTTAAAATATCCCTTGTCAGCCAACACATCCATTTCATCGCAGCCTAAAATCTCTTTAGCCCTTATAGCCATCCGTGAGAGTTGTGCTCGATCATTACCAATATTAGTGACGTCATGATCGAGAATAAGGTGACTGTCTACGTCTACTGTGCTTTGTACATTATACGCAACCGTGACTGAGCTACGTCCACGAGTCGCCATAATCCTTGAGTCTGGATCTGTCAGTGAAATTTGTTGATCTGGTGATTCCAACAATTCTGCTTGCAGAAGCTTCAGTCTTTTGGTTTCCTTCTCTACTTTATCGAGCCGAGATTTCAGGTGTGCTTTGGTGTTTCTTGCTTCCTGGGTATCTTCATTGTCCGCACGTAGAATTTCTTTCAGATAACGATCGATACTCTCATCGAGCTTCTTGAGACGGCGCTCTATTTTTGCTTTGGAGAATGCGCGATCACTATTGTTTACGGCTTTAAATTTACTACCATCCACTGCCACGCAAGTTGTGGATAGTAAATCCAGCTTTCTGCACAACAGTACGAACTCTTTGCAGACTTTCTTAATACCTGAACCATTGTCTTTGCGAAAATCAGCAATGGTTTTGAAATCTGGGGCAAGTCGGCCGAGTAGCCACATGAGCTCAACATTGCGTTGCGCCTCTCGTTCTAGCCGACGAGACGATTGAACCTGGTTTAGATACCCGTAAACGTACAACTTAAGCATTGTTGATGGATCGTAGCCAGGCCGACCGGTGTTTTCTGGTTTAGTCTTAAATCCTAAGGCTGAAATATCTAAGTAATCGATGAAAACATCGATTACTCTTACTGAGTTATCCTCCGTTATATAATCATCGAGCCGCTCAGGGAACATGGTCGCCTGCTGACGGTTCTCACCCTTGATAAAGCCACTCATCTATTACTCCAGATCCTTGGAATTGCATGTATTCTACCTGATAGTTTTCACACAGGCTCGGCACACACCGGAAGTAGCTAGTTCGCCGGCAAACTGGATATAAGGGTCTAACTATATTTGCACGATTTCGGCATCTCAGTGCGCATCACAGCATGTAGTTACCAACTTTTAAGTCGTTGCAGTGTCTGCGCTGGAGAAAGAGTGGTTTGCTGGCGGCGATAGTTGCGGACTTTATTAACCGACTACATGTGAGATACCTGTTGTAGATTTACCGGTACCTGTTAGATAACCTGATCTCTGTCCATTTGATCTATCTCATCATGGTCAAACCCGGCTTCAAGTAATACCTCACGCGTATGTTCGCCTAGCAACGGTGGAGCAGATTCGATAGACGGTGATCCGTGTTGGTAGGAAAAGGCCGTTACGGGCAGCTTTTCTGGACAACCGTCCGGCTTGTATTGCGTGGTTTGCAGTACGTTACGATCCTGTAGCTGTTGCTCCTGGAGTGACTCCTCAAGAGTTCGCACCCGAGCAGCTGGTATGTGCTTATCGTTGAGTATCTGTTCCCACTCAGCTGCAGATTTCTCCTTGAGTTTATTCAATATTAATTCAACGTCCTGCCGGAACGTTTTTCCAATCAAATGTCGTGGTATTGACTTTATTTCCGCAGCACGATCTTCCTCACCAAGAGCGCTCATTAGCGAGGCCAGCTGTTTGTTGGTCCATGCACCCAACATGATCTTCCCGTCTGCTGTGGCGTATGTTGCATAGCCGCTGTTACTCGGGTGTGTATTGCCGTGAGGTAGTGGAGGATTGTCAGTGATGACAGTGTCTACGACCAGTGCGCTCATCATCATAAGAGCAGCGTCAAGCATAGATACATCAATGTACTGACCTTTACCGGTATTCTGTCTTTGAAAGAGGGCTGCAGAAATTGCGAAAGCGGCTTGCGCACCGGTGCCGTAGTCGACCATTGGCGGGCCGACTCTGACAGGCTCACTGTCTTTTTCTCCGTTGGCCGCCATTAGTCCGGAGAAAGCCTGAATCACAACGTCGTAGGCAGGATGCCCGGCTTTCGGGCCGGTGTTTCCATAACCTGAAATCTTGCAGTAAATTATTTTCGGGTTAATAGCCAACGTGGCTTCATAGCCGAAGCCGAGTTTATCTAATGCGTTGCCTGCATAATTTTTGTACCAGCACATCAGCGGACTCGATTAACCTTGTCATAACCTGCTTGCCGACATCTGTTTTAAGATTAAGCGTAATGCCGCGCTTACCAGCGTTTTGTGATTGAAAATATGATCCGTACAGTGCTTCGTTTTGTTTTTGATCGACACCTTCGATGCGCGTCATATCAGGAGATTCACGTGACTCGATCTTTATAACATCTGCACCGAGTGTTGCGAGTTGAAAGGTACTGAACGGACCTGCCAGGACATGCGTCAGATCCAGTACTCTGATTCCTTCAAATGGCTTCAACGTGTCTCTCTGCGTTATGTCGTTGTGCTGAGTCCGTGATTATCAATCAGTTGTCTCGCGTGACTCAGAAGTAAAGGGTCCTGCCTGTCTTTGCCAATGAGCTGTACACCAATCGGCAGGCCTGAACTTCCTTTCAGTAGAGGCAGGTTGATGCAAGGCAATCCGGTTAATGAAAACATGGTGCAGCAAACCGGATCCCCGGTGCTGCCCATCAACGGTGCTTCTGCAACAGCTGAAGGCGTGAGCATGGCATCGTGCTGTTCATAGAACTGTTCAAACCATGCCCTGGCTGATTCGCGTACCTGTAAAGCCTCGCGATACTCTGCCTCGGATCTCTCTTTGGCGGCTTTAAAAATCGGCTTTACCGATTCACTGATGTTGTCCCAGTGGTTGGTGATCTCATCGTCCAGTGCCCGGATGATCTCGTAGTCGTATATCGCCTTGTGTGCGTCGAGGTAGCCGCGAAACGCTGCAGGCGCTTCTTTATGTATGATCGCGTCACCAAGCTTTGCTAACAGGCCATCGAATGCCGCAGTGGCATCGTCACTGTAGCGATCACTGTAGGGCATGTCGAACCAAACAATGGAAGGTGGCCTGGCTTGTGGTGCGTGAAGTTGTTTGACGAGAGAATCGCGTGGCTCGCTGTAACTCGCGTTGTCTGCAGGGTCGTAGCCTGAAATTGCATCGGTAAGAACCGCGATATCTTCAAGGTTTCTGGCAAACACACCGACGTGATCAAGGGTGGTTGATGTTTCCAGTACTCCGCGCCTGGAGATCAGGCCTCGTGAGGGCTTAAAGCCGAACACACCACAGAAAGATGCGGGGCGGATAACAGATCCACCGGTCTGGCTGCCGACTGCAAGCGGTACGTGGCCTGCCGCTACCGCTGCGGCAGATCCGCTGGATGATCCACCCGGGCTGTATGCTTCGTTGTGCGGGTTGCGGGTTCGTGATGGATTAAAAAATGCAAACTCGGTAGTTACCGTTTTACCCATGATGACCGCACCGGCGGCTTTTAATTTTTCTGTTACTGCAGAGTCTTTTGCAGGTTGCCGACTTTTGTGTATGGGGGAACCGTGTTCGGTTGGAAAGTCAGCGGTATCAAAAATATCCTTCAGTCCAACCGGTATGCCATGTAAAGACGAGTGGGCTTTCTTGCTGTCTAACGCGTTGGCCTGCTGTAGAGCAAAGTCACGATCATAATGTTCCCATGCACCGACTTTGCTCTCGGTGGCGGCAATTATATCACTGTAGTGATTTACAACCGCGGCACAGCTGCTGGAGCCGTTAGCGATTGCTTCAACAGTAGCTGTCACGGTTTCATTGGCAATGCTCATAGGAGATTAGTTGGCGTAAGCGATGGCCGGTAACCAGGTAGTTAGCTCGGGCCAGTAAAACACAATCGCAAGGCCGATCAATTGCAGAATAACAAAAGGAAAAACGCCCTTGTAGATGTGCCCCAGTGTCACTCCGGGTGGGCACACCCCTTTCAGGTAGAAGAGCGCAAAGCCCACCGGTGGTGTCAGAAAAGACGTTTGCAGCGTGACCGCTACCAGAATTGCAAACCACACAACCGAAGGATTACTAACCACATCAAAGCCATTGACCGGCAGGTCGAGTGACAAAATCACCGGCAACATTAATGGCATTATGATCAGTGTGATTTCAATCCAGTCGAGGAGGAAACCGAGCAGGAAGATAATAAACAGAATAAAGGCGACAATCATGTACGGGTTTTCGGAAGTACCCAGAACGAGATTTTCAATGATCTCATCACCACCGTAGCGTCGCAGTATATAAGCGAAGAAGTTTGCGGCGATAAAAATACCGACAATATATCCGGCTGTATTCAGGGTCTGGCGGGAAACATCACTAAATATTTTTAAGTTCAGCCGGCCGCTGAACAATGCGAGTATCGTGGCACCCAGTGCTCCCAGTCCGGATGCTTCAGTGGGTGTTGCGAAGCCAAAGAATATAGACCCGAGCACCAACAGAATGAGAAACATCGGTGGTACAACTGACAACGCCACTTGCAGCAGAATCTTTGCGGTAACCGGCTCGCGGTTGGCGGGTAGTGGCATGGACTTCGGACTGATAAGGCCATAGACAACAATGAAAATGATGTACAGTGCACCAAGTATGAGCCCGGGAATCAGCGCGCCCATGAAAAGGTCACCCAATGAGATGGAAAGCTGATCACTCATAATTACCAGCATAATTGATGGCGGTATTAATATGCCCAGGGTGCCGGAGGCGGCGATGGTCCCTGTGGCAATCGGCTTACCGTAATTCTGTTGCATCATGGCGGGTAAGCCCATGACACCGAGCAACACTACCGAAGCGCCAATGACGCCGGTCGATGCGGCGAGGATAATGCCGATCAGCATTACCGTTAACGCCAGGCCACCGCGCAGTGCACCAAACAATACCTGCATTGATCGCATCATGCGCTGAGCCACACCCGATTGATCAAGCATCAGGCCCATAAAGATGAACATCGGTAACGCAACCAGTACCGGATTTTTTATAATACCGCCGAAGAATCTGCCGGCATTGACTGCCATCTTTTTATAGTTAATACCGGTGCGCTTGAACTCTATGACTTCAGATATAACCTTGCGATGTTCATCCAGAACATGTTCGCCAAGCACTATAAAGATCAGGCTGACACCCACCAGTGAAAATGCCACCGGGATGCCTGCAAACAGAAAAACAATAAAGACCAGAAACATGGCTAATACCATCCACTGGTTTAAATCCATAAACTGCCCGAGAAACGCAAGAATTTCCACCTTATAGCTCCCGGTGCTTACGGCCGTATAACCACAGGCCGATTATCAGTAGCAGAAGAATCACGAGCGCGGTTATTGATGCCTGCTCCATCAGCGGTTCCTTGGAAATACTTCGGGGTTTAATATCCGGGTTGGTGAGTTTTATGAACCAGTAAAAGCAGTAGTGCACCAGTCTGTCGAGTACAAACCACGCAAACGGGAATGCGCTGATCAGGCATTTAGCGAATGTAGGTGTCGTGAAGACATTGAGGTTGCGTTTTATCATTGACCATCCGGCCATTGCCGCGATGAATAGCAGGATTGGCAGAGTCATCTTTAAAAGATAGAGACGATGTAAGCCGTTGGGACTGTCGGATCCTTCCTTTGCAGTCCACGATGCAATGGCGTAGTGGGTCATGATATCGACCATGATCGCGATGAACGGCAACAAGAGCCAGCCGAGGGCAAAGATCTCCAGTTTGGCTTTTTTTCTGTCTGAAAAAAACTGGTGAAATATATCTACGCGTACGTGGCTGTCTGTCGTGATTGCATAGGCAAAACCTGTGATCATCGCAAATCCGTACAGCCACCATTGTCCGTCATCCAGCCAAGCCTGGTTATGACCCATCTTGCGCATCACTACCTGCGCCACAATGGCAAACATCAGGATCGGAAATATCCATGCAACTACATTAGAAAGACCGATAACAAAGCGATCAATCTTGTAGTGTTCTTCACGTCTTCTTTCACCGGGATCACTGATCGCGATAGACGCTTTGCTTTCTGGCGAAGTATCAGACATGACTAAGCTCGCTGTAGATAAAAGCAGGTACCAATCACTTTGCGCGTTGGTGTACTCGCAGATGCTTCATTGGAATTTGTTGGGCTGAAACAGAAAAGGTGGTCTGTTGACCACCTTTGCCTGTTTGCCGATGTTTTAAATTGCAGTCTACTTGCGTGGCAGGTAGATGTTGTTAGACCAGACTTTATAGCCCTCACGGTACTCTGCCAGGTCTTCCCAGACTTTCTTGAACATCGCATCTTCTTCTGCCAGACCTGCGGCAACTTCATTCCAGGTGCTTTCGAAAGTATCGAGCATCTCCTGAGGCCATTGTTTGATTGTCACACCGTTGTTCTCAGTGTTATCAACCATGGCTGCGTAGTTGGTCGCTTCACCTTCAGCAAGGCTGGTGGTGATGTTTGCAAGGCACGCTACTTTAATCTGATTTTTAGCGACATCAGACAATTCTTCATAGACGTCTTTGTTGATCAGCAGTTCAAACAAAGTTGACGGCTGATGCCAGCCTGGAAAGTAGTTGAACTTGGCGATTTTGTGGAAACCAAGATTCGCGTCAATTCTGGGCATCGAAAATTCAGTCGCATCAATCGCACCGCGTTCAAGTGCCGGGAAGATATCGCCACCTGCAAGCAGTGATGTAGATACGCCCAGCTTCTGCATAACTTCTGCACCGAGCCCGAAGAAACGCATATTCAAACCTTTCAGGTCATCAAAGCTGTTGATCTCGTTTTTAAACCAGCCTGAAGTTTCCGGTGCGATAACGCCGCAGGGAGTTGCTACAACATCGTAGCCAGCTTCGTCATACATCTCCTGCCAAAGTGCTGCGCCATCGTCATATAAAATCCAGCCCAGATACTCACCTGCTTCCGGACCGAATGGTACGGCGGCAAACAAAGATGCTGCGGTGATCTTGCCTTGCCAGTAACCGGAAGTTGCGAATCCTGCATCTACCGAACCATTTGAGACGGCATCAAGTGCTTCGAGCGTCGGTACCAGTTTATTGGGATCGAAGTGCTCGAACTCCACATCGCTTGAAATACTATTGATTTTTTCCACGAAATCTACAGCAGCGGTGCCAAGAATGGGAAGAGTTTTAGCAAACGATGAGGTCATCTCGATCGTGTCTTGCGCCTGCGCGGGAGCGCACAGTGCCGTTCCAAGCAAGGCCGCTATTAGTTTTGTCTTTGTAAAATTGATTTTCATTTTTCCTCCAGTTGGAATTTTAAGAGCGTCAGTTTAGCAATCCACAATCAGTTGCCGGGCTACGGGCTGCACAAGCGGAAAGGCAAACAACCCCGGTGAGTCTATCAACCGGAGTTGTCCCAAACAAAGCATTTATGCTCAATTGTCGCTGAAGCGCCTTTTTACCCGTTGTGTCTGATGAGATTCGATCCGGATGAGAATTGGAATAACGCAACCAAGTGCTTGTTTTTAGATAGTAAAATGCCCGGGAATTGCGCAAGAGCACAACCGATACAATGCCGGTAGGACATTTCTGCCAATCTGCCGATAAACCGTTAGTCATAATTTATCCAGCAGTGCGGCGCTACCCATAAGCGGTACCCATCGGGATATGTGCTTCTGTCCTAATCCGTTAACATGCTGATAATCAATTAGTTTCGGAGAAATCTACCATGGCCGATTTCAAAGTGCCTTTAAGAGACATGCAGTTCAGCCTGCGCGAGGTATTCAATTACACGTCGCGATGTGCCGAACTGGGTGGCTATGAGGAAGTAGGCGACGATTTGCTCGGCGCCATTCTCGAGGAAGCCGCTAAGTTCGTCGAGGGCGAACTGGCACCGATAAACCAGTCCGGTGATCAACAGGGCTGTAAATGGGATGACACGGCCGTCACCACCCCGGACGGTTTCAAAGAGGCCTACGCTGCTTATGTGGAAGGCGGATGGGCAAGTTTGTCAGCGGATCCTGAGTTTGGTGGTCAAGGGTTACCGCCTTCTATGGCAACTTTGTTAAGTGAAATGGCGGGGACTGCCAACTGGGCCTGGGCGATGTACCCGGGACTCAGCCATGGTGCACACGCAACGATAACGGCGCATGGCAGCGAAGAACAAAAAGCGCAATACCTGGGCAAACTCACCACCGGTGAATGGACTGGCACCATGTGCCTTACTGAATCTCACTGTGGTACCGATCTTGGCATGTTACGCACCCGTGCAGAGGCAAATGACGACGGCAGTTATGCCATCCACGGCACCAAGATTTTTATCTCTGCCGGTGAGCACGATATGACCGACAACATCGTGCATATCGTTTTAGCAAGGCTGCCGGATGCACCGCCAGGTACCAAAGGCATCTCACTTTTTATCGTGCCGAAGATGATACCTGATGCAAGCGGTGAAGCTGGTGAGCGCAACGGAGTGAGCTGCGGTTCAATCGAACATAAGATGGGTATTCATGGTAATGCCACTGCAGTACTGAACTTTGATGGTGCAAAGGGCTGGCTGATCGGCCCGCCGAACCGTGGCCTTAACTGCATGTTTACTTTTATGAATGCCGCGAGGTTGGGAACTGCACTGCAGGGTTTGGCGCATGCCGAGTTCGGATTTCAAAAGTCGCTGGACTACGCGCGTGAGCGATTGCAGATGAGATCACTCTCGGGTCGCAAGAATCCAGACAAACCTGCTGACCCGATTATTGTTCACCCGGATGTTCGCCGTATGCTGCTTACGCAGAAAGCCTTCGCTGAAGGCGGCAGACTTTTCGTGCATTCACTGGCGATGGACGTAGACGTCATGGAGTCTGATGCGTCCGATGAATGGAAAGGAAAGGCGGATGCCCGGCTTGCGCTGTTAACCCCGATTGCAAAAGCTTTTCTGACAGAAACCGGTTTCGAATCTGCGAACCTCGGTATGCAGATTTTCGGTGGACACGGCTTCATACAAGAGTGGGGCATGGAACAGAATGTTCGCGATTGTCGTATCTCCATGCTTTACGAAGGCACCACTGGCATTCAGGCGCTAGACCTGCTTGGTCGTAAGGTCGTGGGTTCACAAGGCGGTCTGTTGCGTCCATTCCTTGCTGAGGTTGCCGAGTTCTGTGGCAAACACGAAGACAACCGGCTAATGGCCAACTCTGTTGCAGCACTTCGAACGCATTGCGAAGAGTGGGAGCAGATAACCACAGATATTACGATGCGCGCGATGTCAGATGCTGATGAAGTTGGCGCTGCTTCAGTGGATTATCTGATGTATTCAGGATACGTGGTGCTTGCCTACTTCTGGGCTCAGGCCCAGGCAACAGCACTTGATGCGCTTGCAAAAGATGATTGTAGTGAGCCCGACTTTTATCGCGCCAAGCTTTCTACCTGTGACTACTACTTTGATAAGTTACTTCCACGTACCCGTTCTCTGGTTGCAACCATGGAATCAGGTGCGGATTCACTGATGGCACTCGATGCCGATCACTTCAGCTTCTAATCACTCAGCTCCCAAGGAGAAGACTCAATGTTATTTGAAGGTCAGTCACTCACCGTAGCTGATGTGCAGAACGGTATTTATGAAATGCGCTTTGATCTTAAAGATTCAAGCGTCAACAAGTTTAATCAGGCTACGTTAAAGGAGCTTGAGGAAGGTATTAATGCGTTGCAACGTCAGGATGGCGTTAATGGTCTTCTGCTAACGAGTGCCAAAAAAAGTTTCTTTGTTGGCGCAGATATCAACGAGTTTGGCGGCTTGTTTCAGCAGCCTGAAGCGGAGATTGTGGCCGCCTTACTGGAAATAGACGCAATCTTCTCGAGTATAGAGGATCTGTCTTGTCCTACAGTGGTTGCAATCAACGGCGAAGCACTGGGTGGTGGTCTGGAAGTTTGTCTTACCTGTGATTACAGGGTGATGGCTGATAACGCCAAGATCGGTCTGCCGGAAGTGAAGCTCGGTATTCTGCCGGGCTGGGGTGGTACAGTTCGATTGCCGCGCATGATCGGCGTTGACAATGCTATTGAATGGATTGCCACCGGCTCTAATAAGCGAGCTGCCGCGGCATTAAAAGATGGCGCTGTGGATGCAGTAGTAGCAGAAGAACATTTGCGTGATGCAGCCATTAAACTGCTGCAGGACTGCATAGACGGCAAGTTTGATTACCTTGAACGCCGTGAAGAAAAGAAAGCACCGCTGCCGCTTTCAACAATTGAACGCACTATGGCATTTGAAAGCGCACGCGGGGTGGTTGGTGCGAAAGCAGGGCCGCACTATCCGTCGCCAATGACCATTATCAGCGTTATTGAAAAGCATGCGAGTCTTGATCGTGACAGCGCATTTAAAGTAGAGGCAACTGCGTTTGCAAAGCTTACCAAGTCGCCAGTGACGGCATCTTTAATTGGCATCTTCATGAAAGATCAGTTTCTGAAGAAGCAAAGCAAGCAGCTGACCGAGTCTGCGCGGGAGGTAAAAAAGGCAGCGGTACTTGGGGCCGGTATTATGGGCGGCGGGATCGCCTATCAGTCTGCTTCGAAGAACGTCCCGATTTTAATGAAAGATATCAATCAGCCGGCGCTGGATGATGGCCTGGCAGAATCGGACAAGCTGTTTTTCAAACAGGTTAAGCGCGGCAGGCTGGATCAGGCAGGTGCGGCGGCTGCAATGCATCGCATTGTGCCAACACTCAGCTACGGTGACTTTGGTGATGTTGATCTGGTTGTCGAAGCGGTCGTAGAGAATCCAAAGATCAAACAGTCGGTTCTGGCTGAGGTGGAGGGTGTGATTGCCGAAGAGGCAATACTTACTTCAAATACATCGACCATCTCTATTGATTTGCTGGCACAGGGTTTGAAGCGGCCGGAGAATTTCTGTGGTATGCACTTTTTTAATCCGGTGCATCTGATGCCACTGGTAGAAGTGATCCGTGGTGAAAAAACCGGTGATGTTGCTGTGGCTACCACGGTTGCCTATGCGCGTAAGCTTGGCAAAACACCAATTGTAGTCAACGATTGTCCGGGCTTTTTTGTTAACCGTGTGTTGTTCCCGTACTTCGGTGGATTTTCACTGTTAATCGCGCAGGGTGCGGACTTTACTCGTGTTGATAAATTAATGGAGCGCTGGGGCTGGCCAATGGGTCCTGCCTACCTGCTTGACGTGGTTGGTATAGACACTGGTCATCACGGTGGCGAAGTTATGGCCGAAGGTTTTCCTGATCGCATGAAGTATGACTACACCACAGCAGTTGATCTGCTCTACAAGGCGGAGCGCTTTGGTCAAAAGAACGGTGTTGGCTTCTACAGGTATGAGCTGGACAAGCGTGGTAAACCGAAAAAGCTGCCGGATGCAGACACTGCCGGGGTTATAGCTGCATCGGTGACCGAGCAGCGAGAATTCACAGACGAGCAGATTATCGAACGCATGATGATACCCATGTGCATCGAGACAGTTCGCTGCCTTGAAGAAGGCATAGTCAGCGGCCCGGCGGATGCGGATATGGGGCTGGTGTATGGCATAGGCTTTCCTCCGTTCCGTGGTGGTGTACTGCACTACATGGATTCAATCGGTATGGCTGAATTCTGCAAAATGTGTGAGCAGTATGCAGAGCTGGGCGCGCTGTATCACCCGACTGACGGCATGAAAAAAATGGCCGCCGATAATAAATCGTTTTTTCCACGGGGAGTGTAAGCAATGAATTTCAATGCAGATGATGTGGTCGTTATTGATTGCGTGCGTTCACCCATGGGTCGTTCGAAGAACGGGGGTTTTGCCAATGTACGGGCGGAGGATCTGTCGGCAGAACTGGTCAAAGCCATGTTTGAACGACACCCGGAAGTTGATCCGGACGATGTAGAAGATCTTATCTGGGGTTGTGTTAACCAGACGCTTGAGCAGGGATTCAACATCGCTCGCGGCGTCGTGCTTCGTGCTGAGTTGCCGGAAACTGTCGGTGGGCAGACTGTCAGCCGTTTATGCGGTAGTTCTATGTCTGCACTGCATACCGCGGCGCAGGGCATCATGACAGGTTATGGCGATGTATTTGTCGCCGGTGGTGTTGAACATATGCAGCATGTGCAGATGTTACACGGCCTCGATTTGCATCCTGCGATGAGCAAGCATGTGGCTAAAGCTTCCATGATGATGGGTGTCACTGCAGAAATGCTTGCCAGGATGCATGGCATTGAACGCCCACAGCAGGATGAGTTTGCTGCGCGATCACATCAGCGAGCGCATGCAGCTACGCTTAACGGTGGCTTTGCCAATGAGATTATTCCTATTGAAGGTCATGATCAAAACGGCTTCAAGAAGCTGATAGAAGTTGATGAGGTTATTCGTGAGAATGTCACCCCGGAATCTCTGGCAGATCTTAAGCCCGCTTTCGTACCCAGGGTTGGTACGGTCACCGCCGGTAGTTCGTCTGCGATATCTGACGGGGCGAGTGCGATGTTGTTAATGTCGGGTGCGAAGGCTCGCGAGATCGGCGCACAGCCTGTTGCACGTATACGTAGTATGGCGGTTGCAGGATGTCCGGCTGCCATTATGGGATACGGTCCGGTGCCGGCCACTCAAAAAGCGCTCAAGCGTGCCGGCCTGTCGATTGAAGATATCGATCATGTAGAACTCAATGAAGCTTTTGCCGCACAGGCAATACCGGTACTTAAAGATCTCAAACTGCTGGATGTCATGGATGACAAGGTTAATCTGCATGGTGGTGCAATAGCACTCGGACATCCGTTTGGATGTTCCGGCACCCGTATCAGCACGACGCTCTTAAATGTGATGCAGCAGAACGATGGTCAGTTTGGTCTGGCGACGATGTGTATTGGTATGGGGCAGGGGATCAGCACGGTTTTTGAGCGGTTGAGTTAGACCGTCTCTGGAGATACCAGGCACAAGCTCAACGCGCGCTGAACTAATAATCTAATGAACAGTACGAGTTTGCTTCAAAGCAGATAACTGATTGTTAATATCAGCAACCTTTCGCACCCAGACGCCGTGTTGTTTGGTCATTTCACTTAAGCCTGGCAATTCAGTGAAAGCATCGTCTTTTGCGATGAATAGCCCGGTAGACAAGCCATAGACCAGTTCCCCGTCTTTGTTTAGCTTGTAAGGATAGAGCGCGAGTGGAGGATCAAATCTTTTATCGGCAGCGAACTCGAGGAGTGACTTTCGTTCTGTACCCGCTGCTACCTGTACGATGTAGTGATTTGCAGGCTGCGCCTGCAACCAGTCTGCGTTAAAAAGTTCCGGTGCAGAGTCCAGTGGATGCTGATCTGAAGTGCGAAGCAGGCTCTTAGCGCTTGCCAGTTTCTGTTCAAGTTCTTTGGTGCGTTGTTTTTGTTGTCTTAGCAGCCTTTCTGCTTTCTCCACCTGCCGCTGCAAGACCACTTCGGAATTGATGAGTGTGGCTTCCATTTGATCGGGTGACAGGTTCTTTGCCGGGTTCGATTGCATTGACCGGATTGGAACTTTCGGTGGTGATGGCAGTTGATGTTTTACGGGAATCTGAGGTGAGTCAGCTTTGGTGACTGCAGCTTCGGCTTTACTCAGTACTCTGCTGTTTTGCATCGCGGCCGCGAAAGAGAAATGATTGTTGTAAAACTCTACAGCCATGAACGTCGCGAGGCACAAAAGCCCGAGTTGAAAAGGAAATTTCGCAGCGCGCAACTTGTCATAGAGGCGTGGAAACTTCCAGCTCAGGATGTAGCGAAAACGCTTGTAGTGACGTTTGATCTTCATGAAAGTTCACCGGGTATCAGACGACTTGGACCTTCGGCGACAATAGCATATAATGTCATGACGAAAAATTCAATCAGAGCTGTATGTTAGATGTAGAAGTTTTTACAACCTGCCTGGTGGACGCTTAACGAAAGCATGTACTGAAATAGTGTGCGGTGGTTCACTAAACAGGAGTGGTCTTAAAGAAAATCCATTTGGTTCTGATACGCAAACAACGCGGGTGCACCACCTGTGTGGATAAACACCACGCAGCTTCCTTTTTTAATGTGGCCTCGCCTGACCAGCGCAATAAGGCCTGCCATTGAGCGCCCTGAATACACCGGGTCAACAAGCAGGCCTTCCAGATGTGCTGTTTTTTGTATTGCCTCTTCTACCTGACTATTCATCTGCCCGTAACCTGGTGCAAGTACCTCGTCATGCGTATTGACGCTGTCGGGTGATATTGACGCGGTCCCGAGTAGTGATGCAGCCTCGGTTGCACGTTTCTCAATGCGTGGTTTCTGAAGGGAGCTTTGGCGACGTACGCAAATACCCTCGATTGAAATATCCCAATTGAGTGCTTGCACGCCAGCGAGAATGCCTGAGTGAGTGATGCCACTACCAGAGGGCACCACCAGATGGGTTGCATCATTACTTTGTTCCTGCAATTGAATTCGTAACTCGGCTGCTGCCAGGGCATACCCGAGTGAACCGACAGGAGGGTGATCAGTACCGAGGTGAACAACGTAGGGATTACGGCCTTGCTTTGTTAAATCCTGGGCGATGCTATCGAGCCGGGTATCGGCAAGCGTTTCGTCTTCACCTTCCGGCAGGTAGTGAATTTCCGCACCGTACAGTTGATCAAGCAATACATTGCCGGATGACTGATAAAGCGGATCATTAGTTGGTACCCGGTCTTCCAGCTGTACCACTGGATGGAGCCCGAGTTTTCTGCATGCAGCAGCGCAAAGCCTGACAAAGTTAGATTGAATTGCGCCGGTGATCAGTACCGTATCAGCCTCCCGTGCTTGCGCGAGACCAAGATAAAATTCCAGCTGTCGAACCTTATTACCACCCATACCGAGCGGCTGCGCGTCATCGCGTTTGATGTAGAGCTCGATGCCGAGCTCGTCGCCCAGTCTGCCAGCGCGTTGTAGTGGCGTTCGAGTCGGGCCAAGGTCTGCTCGAGGATGGTCACCGAGGCCGGGTAGCAGCAGGTACTCTTTTCGGTGATCGAAATGATAAGGCAAGGAAAATCTCCTGAATATCGGCTGAGTATACGTTGCCGATCACGCTGCTGCTTCGGTTGCTGGTATAACGTGCGGCGCGATAAACCCCGGTTCACATCGCGGGTACAGTCAGACTGTGAAAATGGAATCCGCAGTTCCGGAATTGGTCGCGCTGGTCATTAACTTGGCTGATAGAATACCGGGACTGCCTGATAGAATATGGCACGGGCGATGTTCATTGCCCGAAATCCTGCAAACGGACACAGAAACATAATGAAGAACAGCGGCTACTACAGTCAGTTTGGCGGGGCGTACATCCCCGAGATACTGGTGCCGACATTCGATGAACTCGAAAGCGCTTATTTGGCCGCCAGAGAAGACGAGTCTTTTTGGCAGGAGTACAAGGATCTGATGTCCACTTACTCGTGTCGGGCAACTCCTATAACGCGCCTCGATAACCTTACTGAGCAACTCGGCGGGGCGAATATTTATGTCAAACGAGAAGATCTGAATCACACCGGTGCTCACAAGGCCAACAACGTTATGGGGCAGGGTTTACTGACCCGTCGCATGGGTAAGAAACGCGTCATTGCCGAAACCGGTGCCGGTCAGCATGGAGTCGCTACCGCCACGATGGCTGCGAAATTCGGGTTTGATTGCACTATCTACATGGGCGCGCACGATGTCGCACGACAGCGCCCGAATGTATTCTGGATGGAGCAGATGGGCGCTACTGTGGTGGCAGTGACAGAAGGCAGCCAGACACTGAAAGATGCAATCAACGAAGCTTTTCGCGACTGGGTAAGCAACATGGATGATACCCACTATGTGCTCGGCACCGCCTGCGGGCCGCACCCGTTCCCTGAGATGGTCAGCTGGTTTCAATCAATTATCGGTATCGAATCCCGAGAGCAGATGCTTGCGCGTACCGGCAAACTGCCTGAACGTATTTATGCCTGCGTTGGGGGTGGTTCAAATGCGATGGGGATTTTTGGCGGTTTTCTGGAAGACAAAAACGTTGAACTGGTTGGTGTAGAGGCGGGTGGTCGTGGCAGAGGTCGGGGGCAGCATGCTGCTCGTCTTGCGTATGATGATGCAACCATTGGTGTTGCGCAGGGCTACAAGACTTATTTCCTGCAAGACAACGATGGTCAGATGCAGGATACACACAGTGTCTCCGCAGGGCTGGACTATGTTGGTGTATCACCCATCCTGAGTCACATGCATGAAACTAAGGAGGTTCGCTTTGAGGCTGCATCCGACACCGAAGTAGTGGAGGCTATGCAGCGTACGGTTCGCAATGAAGGTCTGATTCCGGCACTAGAGTCTTCACATGCCTTCGCTCAAGCCTATAAAGAGGCACCAGACATGTCTTCTGATGAAGATATACTAATTAATATGTCAGGTCGTGCAGACAAAGATATATTCACTGTCGCCGATGCGGTGCATGATCCGAAGTGGCAACAGTTTATTATTGATAAAGCGGAAGCGTATCGTGCGGAGATGCAAAATGGCTAATCCAACCACACTGGAACTCGCAATCCGCAAAGCGCGAGAGAAGAAAGATATTCTGTTAATGACCCATATCGTTCTGGGTTATCCAAACTTTGATGATTCCCTTCGAGTTGTTGAAGACATGGTCAAGGCTGGTGTCGATTTAATGGAATTGCAAATTCCTTTTTCGGAACCAATGGCGGATGGCCCGGTAATTCTCAAAGCAAACTCTGAGGCATTGAAAGCAGGGGCAACGGTAGAAAAGAGTTTTGCAGCGGCAGAACGCATAAACCGGGAATTTGATATCCCGTTTTTGTTCATGACGTACTACAACATCCTGTTCTGCTACGGGGTAGATGAGTTTGTCAGTCGTTGTAAGAGTGCTGGCATAACCGGCTGCATAGTCCCTGATCTGCCACCCGCAGAAGGACAACAGTACCTTGATGCTATGCACGCAGCAGAAATATCACCGGTACATATTTTCACGCCGAAAACCCCTGAATCACGCATGCGCCATTTGAGCGATAACAGTACAGGAATGATCTACTGTGTGGCGCGTAAGGGTGTAACAGGCAAAGACACAGCTTTTTCTGATGATCTGTCGCAGTATCTGCAATTGTGCCGTCGCAGTACAGACTTACCTTTGGGGGTTGGCTTCGGGGTTAAGAGTCGTGAAGATATAGACTTTCTTCGTGGCAAGGTGGATATCGCCGTAGTCGGTTCGGAAACTATACGGGTGATGGAACAGGATGGTGTCGGTGCGGTGAAAGGATTTATTGAAACACTTGTTGCATAGTGAGGTGGATACTCTCGCGTATCCACCCGTAACAATTGTCAATTGGCTGGGGGCAATCTAAAGCGAGAACGTTGTCCACACCTGATACGCGGCATCGTCCTCACTACACGGTTGCAGAGTGATAGGGCGCATAACATGCACAGGTGTCGCGCCGCGACCTTCTTTCTTTTCAGTAGCGCTCGTTGTAATACATAACTCAGGATTTTCCTTTGCCACCAAGTGGCCATTCTCTTTAAGGGAAAACTGCTGAGTTGGCAAATTTTCACAGGTGGCCAACGCGACTGAAGCACCCGCTTCAATGCCTGACACAGTCATGCAGACATCGAAGTAAGGAATCTTGAACTGGCCTTCTTCAAGCAGGGCAGTGTCGAAAGACTGATCTACCAGGAATGCGCCGGTGTAGTCGTAACAAGTGTGCGCCTGCATTCCGCGGTCGAGTGGGGCGTCTTCACCTTTTCCACCGGCAATATCAAGGCAATAGCCCCGTTCCTCGTCAATATTATTTACCAGTCTGATTTCGACGACGTCGTCTGCAGAGTGGGCAGCCGGGACGCCTCCAATAAAAACACAGGTGGTAATTGCGATTGAGTTGAGTATGTTTCTCAAGGTGATGCTCCAGTAGTAAATTTTATCAACTGTTTAACGAGTTTGCGCTCATCGACAATCGGACAGTGGCACAGAAATGTTCAAGAAATATGCAAGGGCCAGAGGCGATCAGTGTGTCCTGGCTGCGATTCCTGACAGCGCGATACTGCTTTTGGTTATAAAGTGTGTAAAAAGTCCTTGGCGATCTTCAGGTGAAGGTCCTTCTTCGCTGCATCCATTTTCTCGGCATTTCGCACCATCATTGCCCAGCGATGATTACCTTTTAACTGATCGCTGTTTTTGTTAATCCAGCGCCAGAATAATGCATCCCAAATCTCTGACCATTCCCCCTTTTTATAGTGGCTCATTTTGATGACATAGTTAGAGCCTGAGAAGTAAGGTTTAGTTGTGATATTGCCGCCATCAGCGTTCTGACTCATAGCGTATACATTAGGCACCATTACCCAATCATAGCTGTCGATGAACATTTCCATAAACCACTTGTAGATATCATCTGGATCTATTTCACACAGAAACATAAAGCCTCCCAATATCATCAATCGTTCGATATGGTGGCAATATCCTGTTTCAAGTATGCGTTTGATGGTGTTGTCCACTGGCAGGATGCCGGTTGAACCGTCGTAGAATGAATCTGGCATTGGCCTTGTGTGTTGCCAGTGGTTGGTTGTGCGCATCCTGACACCAAGATCTTCATACGTTGCTCGCATAAACTCCCGCCAGCCAATGATCTGTCTGATAAAACCCTCAACACTGTTGATTGGTATTTTATGAGCCTCTGCATGCGTTAGCGTCTGTTTAATGATATGTGTGGGCGTCAGCAATCCCACATTTAGCATCGGAGTTAAGACACTATGATAGAGGAAGTTCTGATCCTCGACGATGGCATCTTCATACTCACCAAAGAGATGGAAGCGTTGCTCAAGAAATTTTTGCAGCCAGCGTTCTGCAGAAGTGTGGGTGGTCGGGTAATACCATCTATCAAGCGATCCCGGATTATCTGGGAATTCTTTAGCGACTGACTCTATTGCTGCGTCTATTTCTGCCGTTTTTTTTACCGGCGGAATGTCGGGGATCTCGCTGAGAAGCTTCTTTGGCAGTTTGCGGCGATTTTCATCGTCAAAGCTCCACTTACCCCCCGTTGGTTTGTCGTCGTCTACCAGTATTTTTAGTCGCTTGCGCTGCCATTGGTAGAAATCGGCCATAAACCAGCGTTTGCGACCGCTTCTCCAGTCCTGATTTTCGTCTGTTGTGTTAAGGAAGCCCGGGGACTGAGACACTTCCAGTTTAATTTTGGCCCGCTTTGCCGCCAGTTTCAGTCTTCGATTTAGCAAGTGATCGTGAACATCGGCAACAGCTACGGATTGATGACCTTCCTTTGCCAGAGACTTGAGCAGGTCAGGCAGCGGCTCACTGCCTTTGTTGTAGGCTACGCAGGTGCAGTGCAGTTTTTTCTTTTCCAGCGCCTTTTTATAAGAGGCCATTGTGGCACGATGATAAGCCAGCTTTTGTTTGTGCATTAACGCAGGATATTTCTTATCCCCAAACAAAAGCGGATGCTCAACAAATATCACCCGTTTAGTTTCTTTACTAATCGCCGGGTGCTTTTTGAAAAGCTGATGCGGAAAAACGAGAGCAACTTCGGTCATGAGTCAGGTGTGGTTATCTTTTTGGATTGTCTGCTTTTTGATTGGCTGTGATTTGGCTTCTGTCGTACCACATGCCAAGTAACTTCTTAGAACGCGTAGCGCCGGGGATTACCAAAAGCATCAGCTGTACTATTTTCTGCTTTTTGGTATACCAATCCAGTTTTCTCGCAGATGAAACTACTGGTGCTTCTTCAAAAATAACAAATTTTCCGGTATTCGCTTTTGCATACTTACGGAGTTTTTTTGATAGATGCAGTTCTTCGGCGGCGTATTGCTTTTCATCAAAACCTCCAACTGAGTTGAACGCTTCCCGTGTACAGAAAATATAACAGCCAGCCGCTGCACCAATCTTCACTGACCACCAGTTCCAGAAGTCTGCGAGCCGCTTTGCAAAACCTTTAATTTCTCGATCGAATGTAACGGTTGAACCGCCGCCGATTATCTCACCGCCAGCGAGCGCTTCGAGCGTAATCTTTAACAGCGGAGCATTGATGCTTGTATCGGCATCGAGAAAAATAAGATAGTCAGCGTCTGATGCTTTGGCGCCTGTATTTCTTGCCCGAGCGATCTGATTGACTGGTTCGAACACAACCGTAGCGCCAAGAGATTTGGCCATTGCTGCTGTGTCATCGGTGCTGTTGTTATCTATAACGATTATGTCACCGGTGAGTGTTTGCTCTGCTTGTGCGTGGCGAACTGTGTTAATTGTCTGTTGAATATGGTGTGCCTCATTCCACGCGGGTATGACTATTGAGTAGCTGTGTTCTGATTGGCGTGTGAGTCCGGGGACCATAGGTTCTGGATGGGTTTGAATGGTCTGATCACTGATTGTTTCCATTGCTGGCAAGGTATAGCATCGGGGATGCACGGTTCGTGAATTCTTGCAAAGGGGCAATGCGAAGAGTGGTTCGGGTAACGGTCATCGAAGGTCGCGATGTGAGCGGCTGGTGAGTCTCATTCAAGGTATCATTTGACACCAGCTTCCCGGAGACCACGTGATGTCAACAGCACCATCGAGCGCAAACTATGCCAAGGATATTTGGCAGAAAGACAAAGACCATTTCACTCATCCGTGGCAGGTGTTTGATTCGTTCGAGCAGGAAGGTTCGATGATCATGGAACATGCCGGCGGGGCTTACCTTACAGACATTGAGGGCAACCGCTACCTTGATGGCGTTGGTGGATTGTGGTGCACTAATATTGGCCAGGGCCGGGAGGAGATGGCTGAAGCGGTGGCGGATCAGATTCGCAAACTTGCCTACGCTAGCCCTTTTGTCGATATGACTACTGCACCCGCTGCAGAACTTGCCTCACAGCTGGCAGATTTTGCACCGGGAGATCTCAATCATGTGATGTTCAGTTGTGGTGGCTCAACCGCTGTAGATTCTGCCTATCGGCTAATTCAGTTCTATCAGAATTGCCGCGGCAAGCATAATAAAAAGCATATTATCGCGCGTGACAGCTCCTACCATGGCAGTACTTATATATCGATGTCTATCGGGGGTAAGAAGGGTGATCATCCCCCGGAGTTTGACTACAAACGAGATAATATCCATCACATCTCCAACCCGAATTACTATCGTGCCGAGGGCTATGACACCGAAGAACAGTTTTTAAATTTTCTGGTTGACGAACTGGAACAGAAGATTCTTGAACTTGGAGAAGATAACGTCGCTGCGTTTTTTGCTGAACCGATTCTCGGTGCCGGCGGGGTTATTGTGCCACCAGACGGCTATCATCGGAGAACCCATGAAGTTTGTCAGAAGTATGACGTGCTCTATGTGTCAGATGAAGTAGTAACTGCTTTCGGCAGACTGGGGCACTGGTTTGCGTCTGAAGATGTTTTTGGCATCGTTCCGGACATCATCACCTGCGCAAAAGGATTAAGTTCCGGCTACCTGCCAATCGGGGCAACTATCTATTCAGACAAAATTCACGGCGTTATCAGTGAGCAGGGCAAGGGTCGGTGCTTTACCAATGGCTACACCTATTCGGGCCATCCGGTATGTTGTGCAGCGGCGCTAAAGAACATTGAAATAATGCAGCGTGAAAATATATTCGCCAATGCCATTGAGGTTGGTGACTATTTTGGTCAACAGCTGCAAACACTCACCGATTTACCCATTGTTGGCGAAGTGCGTGGATACCGGTTAATGCAGTGTGTCGAGTTTGTCGCAAACAAGAACACCAAAGAGATGTTTCCGGAAGAGATGGATATTGGCAAGGTTGTCTCTGACATCGCAGACAAGAAAGGGTTTTTAGTCAGGCCGATTGTACATTTGAATGTGATGTCACCACCACTGATCATTACCAGAGATGAAGTCGATTTTGCTGTCGCAACCTTGCGCGAGAGTATTATCGAGGCAGTAGATCAGATTGGACACACCTAACTACAATAAGCCGGACGTCGTCGTGAAAAAAAGCCGCATCGCCAAAGCTGTAGAAAAGGTTGAGAAGCTGCCGGCCTTTATCCGGCAGCCGGCTTTTAATTTCCTGATTGGTCGTGCTGTGCCATACGTCGGTACATCCCGACTCAAGATCACCAAAGCCACTAAAAATGAGTGGGTGGCAACGCTTGATAACAAACACCGGGTGCAAAATCACATAAAACAGATTCACGCCTGCGCCATGATGCTGATAGGCGAGACAATCGGTGTCATGATCATGGCAATGAATCTGCCCGGTGATCGCATTCCGTTGGTAAAGAATATCGAGGCGGATTTTATTAAGCGGTCCACCGGGAGCATGACGGGTGTCGTGAAGCTGAGCGATTCCCAGATTGAGATGATTCAGCGCGATGAAAAAGGCGAGATAGAGCTTGAAGTTATGATCACGGATGAAGCAGGTATTAATCCGTTGTTGATGCGAGTTACTGCCGCGTGGATTCCTAAAGAGAGTTAGGCACCGGAAAAAGCCTGTTCAGCATCTTACTGGCGCTGGGATATGATTCCTGCAGTCACTATCATTGCGATGCCAAACAAAGATATAAAGTCCGGTACTTCAGTGAAAAATAAAAACCCCCAAAGTACCGCAAACCCGACGTAAGCGAAGTCAAAAACTCCTACGACTGACGGAGGTGCGTTCTGATAAGCGATCGCGGCACCAATACTGCCAATCAATAATGCTGCAGCGAGTAGACCCATCGTTATCCATTCTGTCTTTCCCATGGATGACCATGGTGCCAGCGCGAATCCTTGCTGTAACTCATCGGGCAGCGTAAGGGTATAGAGAGTTGCAATCCCGCCGATGAAGATGAAAGCGATGTTTAGTGCTAAGGACAATAGCAACGGGTGTTCAGACTTACACCTGGTTCTTGTCAGTATCATTGCCATTGCATAGAGTATGGCGGAGAGCAGAGGACAGAGCGCATATAGATTGAAATCTCCAGGCATTGGTTTCAATATCAAAAGTACACCGAAAAATCCGGTTACAACAGCAATCCACCCGTATCGAGTGATTCTGTCTCCGGTGAACAATGCAGAAAACAAGGTAATGAATAGCGGCAATGTGTAGTAGGCTGCCGCTGCTACTGAGAGTGACAGTTGCGGTAGCGAGACGTAGTAGCTGACCCACATCGCAACCAGAAGCAGGCTGCGTAGCGTTGTCCAGCCAGGTGCACCATAGATACGAAAAGGAATACGAAATGACTCGCTGATGGCGAATCTCATAAATACAATGAGGCAGGGAATAGCGATAACAGAACGCACTACAAAAATCTGCCAGATGACAAAATTGTTGCTGGTCTGCTTTATTAGCGCATCTCCTAATGAGAGAGCTAAAACAGTAAGGACAATGACCGTGACCGCCAGAGGTATATTATCTTTTCGGATTTGCGGTTCTGTTGCTGCCATACCGGACTGCCTGAGTGTGACCCGTGTGGTCGAAATTCAAAACAACCTGTTACGCAGTCGATGAATCCGACGGAGGACAGATCGCCTTGTTGCCGGATTCGATGAATTCCGGTGAATGTTGATGCCAGTCAATAGTCCGGTAGTCGAAATCTTCCTGCAGCTCCGGTTTGACGATCTGAAAATACGGAGAGATATCAAAGTCCCGCGGGGCAAACAGGCTGTGATGCCGGATGTGCATGAGTTCTTTAAACACATTGCCCTCAAGTTCAGTGCACACACGATCAGGCAGAATCGGATACCGAATTGACTGAAACGCCTGTGCGATCAACGTGGAGCAGATGGCTCTGGTGGGATCACCGCTGCCAAGCGCCAGCATGCGGCGACGCCAGCGCCTGGGGACCGGCGGGTTTGGCAATAGATAGCGCATCAGGTCAGTTATATTTTTCAGGTCGTATTCCATGCCGAGACTGTTTACCATGAAGTCGCAAAGCCGGGTGCGATCCGGATCTGTAAGGTTCAATGGCCTGCAGATCCGGATGTTGTGTTTGCTGTATTTAGATAACGGTACGGCAGTAACGCCGTTTTCGAGATCGGCCTCTATTAACAGGCGGTCTCCGGCGTAACCCTCTGCTCCATTCGGCATCTTGTCGATATAGAATGCCGCGTGCGACCAGGTTGACTGAGTCAGGTATTTTATTGCAGAGCTGATACGCTGATCGCCCTCAACGAGTAGAATGTCTCCGGGTTGCATCAAAGCCGCCAGCTCGTTGCTGCGATGCACGGAAAAGGGTCGGTAGCTGGTGACAGTCCGGGTTAGATACTTCGCCAGCAATTTGCTGGTGAAGCGTATCATTGGGTTGATTTCCATACCTGTCTGATTAAAAGATTTCTACGAAGTTCATGAATGGGCAGAATGCCTAAAGGCAACAACTCGGCAAACACGCAGGAATATGGGGTTATGAGTAAATGCCGCTAGGCAGTTATTTTACCGCAAGGCATTGGCTTTCACTCAGTAAATTGACAGTCATTATGTTGCAGGCGGTGCCTGGAGCCGCGGCGGCCCATGTATCTGAGCAGGGCCTGGTGCTGTTGCTACCGACTGATTTTTACATTGCTTCGGGTGTCCTGGCGGTGTTGCTGACATTGTTGTTGGTCATGTTCTTAACCACCTCGCTGTCGGCCCGACTTTTTAAGTGCTTTTGTTTGTTTGCGGTTCGAAGCCCCGATCACAACAAGGCCGGGACAATCTCAAGTTTGCTCTCATTATTGTTGCTTGTTGTGCTGTTATCGATTGGACTTACCGGTACCCGCGATCCACTTGAAAATCTGTTACCACTTTTTATATGGACGATCTGGTGGATAGGACTACCGGTTCTGCAGGGATTGGTTGGTGATATCTGGCGTTGGGTGAATCCATGGACGGGACTTTTCCGCATTGTGCATTCAGCCGGCTGGAGTTCTCCAATTTTGCTGCCGCAATTTATCGGTTGCTGGCCTGCTATAGCGATATTTTTGTTGTTCACCTCATTTGCTCTGGCTGACATCGCACCTGACATACCCCGCCGACTGTCTTTTTTTGTTGTCGGGTACTGGTGTTTTACGATGAGTTGCCTGTTGCTGTTTGGCGAGCGGTGGTTGCAACAGGGTGAGTGTTTTTCGGTCTTTATGAATCGATTTTCGCAACTCTCTGTCGCTCGAATTGCGAAAACTGCGTCCGGCAGTGGTGCATTGCAGGTCGGGTTGCCTGGTTGGAAGTTGATTCGTTCAAAAGCGACTTCTGTCAGTGCCTCGATCTTTGTTCTTGTGCTACTTGGTTGTGGCAGTTTTGATGGATTGAATGAAACGTTCGCATGGCTTGCTTTTATCGGTGTTAATCCACTGGAATTCCCCGGGCGCTCTGCGATAGTCAGTGAGACGGTATTGGGCCTCGTCGCTACAAATATTCTTCTTGTTGTAGTCTATGGGCTCTGTGTTTACGCAGGTGTGTGTGTCGCAAACCGTAACACCACGGCAGCGCATCAACCCAGTTTTACCACAGCATTCTGTGCACTGGCGGTCTCGCTGCTACCAATCGCCTATGCGTATCACTTTGCACATTACCTGGTCACTTTTCTGGTTAATGGTCAGTATGCGATTGCGGCACTTTCAGATCCGATGAGTAGCGGTGCGGATCATCTTAATCTGGGTCCGTATTATGTGACGACCGGTTTTATGAATACCCCGGCATCAGTAAAGACCATCTGGTTAACTCAGGCCGGTGCAGTAGTCACCGGGCATGTGATTTCGGTGTTGCTGGCACATGCCATCGCGGTAGAATTGTTTGGTAATGCGAGGCGTGCTATCGTCAGTCAGGTACCGCTGGCGGTGTTCATGGTCGTTTACACTTTTATAGGGTTGTGGCTGCTTGCTGCGCCAAAAGGCGCTTGATTGCCGCACTATAAAGGCCAGTAAACGCAACTGGTAAACGCCAGTGTCTCGCGCAGCAGGCTAGTTAAATGAGCGCACAACCAGACGCAGGATTAAAACCATGGCTGACCGAAAAAATACTCCCGGCATTGCCGGTACTTCCTCTCGAATGAATCGTCGAACCGCGCTGAAAACATTAGGTGCCGGGGCGGGGGCAGTCGCAGGTATTGGTGCATTGCCCGGCATTATTGGCTGCGCACACGCATCGGACGAACCGATCCGAATCGGTTTTCAGGTGCATCGTACCGGTATTGGTGCAGCCTATGGGCGCTGGTACGACCGTACAACTGAAGCGGTAGTAAAAAGAATCAATGATGAAGGTGGAATTAACGGCAGGCCCATTGAGATTGTGGCGGAAGACGATGGTACCGATCCCAAGCGCGGTGCAGAGGTGGTTGAGAAACTTGCCACTAAACATAAGTGTGATGTCGCGTTTGGCACTTTGTTCAGTCACGTTGTTTACGGTTCGGCACCGCGTGCAGGTGAACTTGCCATTCCCTATTTTGTGGTCTCAGAAGGGCATCACGTCGCCAGCGGTGCGTTGAATCGTTACACATTGCAGCCGGGCATCACCGATGTGAAAAGTCAGGTGGAAGCCATGGGGCCATTTATCAAAGAGAATCTTGGTAAGAAAGTCACCATGATCTATCCGGATTTTGCATTCGGCCATGATCACCGCGATTACTTTACCGCAGCATTTGAGGCATTGGGCGGTGAAGTACTCGAAAAAATAGCAATCCCGCCAACAGAAACATCTTTCTCAAAATACTTTCCAAAGATCCCTCGTGAAACCGAAGTTGTTTATCACGTAATGGTAGGACCTGCAGTGCTGACGTTCGTCAAAGAGCTGGGTGAGTTCTTTGGTCCAAACCGGCCTGAGATTTTCGGTTTTATAGACAGCCTTGAAGCGGTGGACCTTGCGAGCCCGGGGCTTGAGTTTCTTGAGGGTACCTATTTCTGGGAGGGTAACCCGCGTTACGCTCAGGAAGATCAGTCAGAGTTTGATAAGGCATATAGAGAAGCTGTCGGAGTTGATGCAAATGGCGCGTCAATTAGTGACGCCAAAGACGTCTCAACCTACGCTCATATGTTTGGCTGTTGGGAGACTATTTATGTCATTAAGGCCGGTATGGAGGCATCCGGCTACAGCGGCACCAAAGATCGACAGAAACTGATCGAGGCAGTTGAGTCGATGACTGAAATGCCACATTCTTTTGAACACCCGCAAGGTGCTAAGTTGTTTAATGGTAAGACCCACCAGGCATTCGGTCATCAATACATTTCTAAAGTAACTGAAGGCAAGCTTGTGCTTGCTCATACTACGTCTATTGAAGACACGCTCTACGAAGATGAAGTCGACTACACGAGTATGTCCTTCTAATCTGCTTTGTGTAAGCTACTCCGGTCAGTGTTGACCGGAGTACAATTCACTTCCGATTTCATCATCCCCACCTAAAGCAGCATCGCAATGGATTTTGGCCCCTACCTGTTTGTTGCCTCACTTGAGGGTGCGATAACAGCTGCGGTACTGGCACTCACTGCTGTGGGACTGAGTATTGTTTTCGGTATCATGCGGGTTGTGAACGTTGCGCATGGTGAGTTCTTTATGCTCGGTGCGGTGATTGCGTGGTGGATCACGTCTCTTATTGCAGGTCATCCAGCGCTTGGATTTACAGTCGCACTCGTAGCAGCGCCGATTATTGTCGGTGTGATTGCTGTGGTTTGTAATCGATTAGTTTTGCATAAAATCGACTATGAACCGGAGCGCACGATCGTGGCGACTATTGGCCTGCTCTATGTGATTCAGCAAACCACGTTGATGACTTTTGGACCGGAAGCTCGACCGGTTGAAGCGCCGTTTAACCAACGCATTGCGTTGCCATGGTTTGAGTTTGGCGAATCAGGATTTGCTCTTACCTGGCCATGGGGGTTAAGCACCACGACATATAAACTTGCCGTGATTGTCGCGGCAATTGTGATTCTGTTAATCCTCTGGCTGGTGATGACCCGAACCAAAATCGGACTGATCATGCGAGCCACGCAACTTGATCAGGAGATGGCGCAGGCGCACGGAATCGCTGTGGGTAGGGTTTATGCGCTGGTCTTTGGTCTCGGTGCAGCGCTTGCAGCCCTCGGCGCGGTACTGGTGGTACCGATTCAACAGGCACACTACCTGATGGGGGGTGATCCGCTGCTGCTGTCGTTTATTGTAGTAATCATTGGTGGACTTGGCAGTGTGCTCGGCACCGTTGTCGCGGCAATTTTGATTGGTATGAGTGACGGTATCATCTCGGTGTTTTTTACCCCGACACTCGCAAAAATTCTAGCCACCTTATTGGTAGCCTTTGTGTTGATATTCAAGCCTGACGGGTTGTTTGGAAAAAGACGCGAATGAGTCAGGCCACTCGAAGTGTGCTTCTGCACAGTTTTGTCATTGCGTTACTGGTGGTGATGTTTTTTGTCCTGCCCGAATATCACAGCGGGAATCTGGCTCGAATACTCGTTCTTGCAGTGTTTGCCATGGGCTACAACGTGTTGTTTGGTTATACAGGTCTGCTGAGTCTCGGCCACGCGCTATTTTTTGCCAGTGGCATGTACGGGCTCGGCCTGTCAATCCAGTTTATGCAGGCTTCCCCCATGCTGGCGATGATCATCGGTTTGATTACCGCGGTGGTTGTATCCTGCGTGATCGGGTTTCTGGCACTGCGTACGACCGGTGTGGCGTTTATGATTGTGACGCTGATGTTTGCGCAAGCCGGGTTTTTAACCGTTTTGTTTTTCGGCAAGTACACTCGTGGTGACGAAGGTTTTGTGATTCAAAGAGCGCAACGTAGTATGTTCGGGTTTGATCTGTCTCAACCGTTTCCTCGATATTTCGCAGCGCTTGTGTTGTTTTCGATTTGTCTTTTTTTGATAGCGTGGCTGGTGCATTCGCGTTTTGGTAAAACACTGGTGGCGATTCGTGAAAACGAACAGCGCGCTCGCATGCTCGGCTATGATGTACAACGTCATAAATTAGTGGCGGTAATAATCTCCGGTACTATGTCTGGTGCTGCGGGAGCAGCTTATGCCTTGCTATTCGGTTACGCTGGTGCTTCATTTGCAGCCGTGCAATATTCTATTCTGCCATTGCTCTATGTTTTGCTCGGTGGAGCGGGGACCACAATCGGCCCGCTGATCGGCACGGTATTCATGTTTTATCTGATCGATATTTCCAGTGAATATACTGAAGCCTATATGCTAATCGCGGGTCTTGTGCTGATACTGCTAACTTTGTTTGCGCCACACGGCATAGCCGGGCTTGTGCGTAAAAAACTGGTGTGGCTGCCATGAGCATTATTTCAACTCGCGGGCTGTCAAAGCATTATTCCGGTTTACGAGCAGTTAATGATGTAGATTTTGATTTGCCCGAGGGGCAGGTTAGAGCACTTATCGGCCCTAACGGTGCAGGTAAAACGACCTTTGTCGGTATGCTAAGTGGCCGCATTAAGAGCACCAGCGGCAGCGTCAGCTTTCTAGACACCGATGTGACAGAACTGCCCGCGCACAAACGTATGTCTATGGGAATGGCATACACATTTCAGATTACCTCGGTGTTTGCTAACCTGTCTGTGCATGAGAATGTTGCACTTGCTGCCCGACGTGCCATAAAAGGCCCGGCACCAGTTGTTAACGATAAGGTGATGGCGGTACTTGAGCAGGTCTACCTTGCAGACCGTACCGGGCAGATAGCCGGTGACTTAAGTTATGGTCATCAGCGGCTGCTTGAGATCGGCATGGGGCTCGCACAATCACCAAAGCTCTTCATACTGGATGAACCGACACAGGGGTTGTCCGCTGCTGAGGTAGACGGATTTATACAGCTGGTGAAGGTGCTGAGTGAAAACACAACCATTCTGCTCATTGAGCACAATATGGATGTAGTAATGCAAACGGCACACTACATTACAGTACTTAACTTCGGTGAAACACTGGCAGAAGGTACACCTGAAGAAATAAAAAGTAATGCTGAAGTGCAAACCGCCTACCTGGGGTCAACCTGAGTGTTGCACGTTAATAAAATAGAAGTAGCCTACGACCGGGTTCAGGTATTGTTTGGTCTTTCACTGTCGGTTAATCGTGGAGAGATCCTTTGCCTGCTTGGCCGCAACGGTGCGGGTAAAACCACGACGCTGAAGTCGATTATGGGTCTCCTGCCGCTACAACAAGGCGCAATTACACTTGATGATGAGGCTATCAGTGGATTGCCAGCTCACGACAGACCTGCCAGGGGAATAGCCTATGTCCCGCAGGGCAGACGCCTATTCTCCGAGTTGAGTGTTCGGCAGAATATGGAAGTCGGACTAATGGCCAGTGGTGCAGGGCGGGAAACGCAAGAGTATGCATTATCACTGTTCCCGCGATTACGTGAGCGATTAAAGCAGCGTGCTGAAACACTCTCTGGTGGTGAACAACAAATGCTGGCCATGGCCAGAGCCATCTGTACCAGGCCAGAGGTTATATTGCTGGATGAGCCTACTGAAGGTCTGCAGCCGTCTATGACCTCGTTGATCCGCGATGTCATTGTTGAGATGAAAGGTAATGGCGTTGCAGTGGTGCTGGTAGAGCAACACGTAGATGCGGTTCTGTCAGTTGCCGACCGCGTTACTTTTGTGGAGCACGGGGTAGATGCGGAGACGGTGGATGTTTCTGTGTTAAAAGAACAACCGGAGATGGTCAAGCAGTACCTGGGGGTCTAGCCCGGTTTATTCATGAAATAAATATCAGTAAGCATTCGACGCGAGAAGTCGAATCTCTATTGGCCACTGTGAAATCACATCTCTGCAACCTGTGCTTGCCGTTTCATGAACATGCAGGGCTAGTATTTAGGATAGTAGCTACACGCTGCAACCAGACAGCCAACCAGAACACCGCAACTTGATCGTTATGGCGGCGTCCCATATGCTAGACATACGGGGGTTGTTTTATGCAAGCTTTTACACGCAGCGTTATTCAGGCAGGTCTGTTTCCAACAATGTGGTTTTTGTTGCTTGCCCTCATGCCCGGCTCGGCTTCAGCATCGCTTATACAGATCGATACAGATACCAACTTCAAATCTGTGTATCTTTCAGAGAATCCATCTTCCTCCACGGTTACTGTAGCCCTTGTTGTACTTGCCGGAGAAGTAGATGCAGAGGGCCCGGAAGGCCTGTCCCATTACCTTGAACATCTCATGTTTTGGCATGCCGATAACGCCGGTGGTCGCAGCTTACATGCGCGTGGTGGCAATGCCTGGGTCAACGGGATTGTCTCGTCTTATTTCAATCAGTCGGAAAGGGTTGATCTGCCGGATATGCTGGAATTTATTGCCAGACTTTACACGCCACCTGATCTTGCTAAAGACTTCATGATTCGCGAACGATCAGTGGTAGCAAGGGAATATGACCTGCGGGTTTCAGAAAATCCTGACCGGCGTGTGCACGCTGAAGTACTGCGAGATCTGTACAATGATCACCCAGTGAGCCGCAGTGTTATCGGTACACCCGAGTCAATAAATTCGTTAACCATTGAATCGGCGATCGATTTTCATCGTCGCTTTTATCACCCGGAGAATTCTGTGTTGTTCATATCTGGTGATATATCGCATGATGACGCAGTTAAAGCCGTCAATGAACACCTTGACGAATTGAAAAGTGGTAATCTGCATGCAGCACAGTGGCGTAACCTGGATGTTGGTAACAGCCATGATAAAACGACAGAATTTATAGATGATCAGGTTAACTATGAACGTCTTTTGTATAAATCGTTGTCGCATTTTCCCGAGAGCATGAGTGAAGTAAAAAGCTGGTACGCACGGCGGATGCTTAATTACGTTATAGATTCAGCGCTTGAAGGTGGTGTAGCTCGACCGCTGCGAATGGACAATTTCATACTGCGATCATTTTCAATTGAAATGTACAGTCTGCTAAGCGGTACGCTGGAGTTTACTCTGCATGCTGAACCTGACAAGGGTGTAAGTCTGCCGCAGGCAACAAAAGCAATCAAAGACTCGCTGCTCGAGATTGCGGCGAGTGGCATTCCAGAAAAAACTCTTGAGCGAGTTCGCAAGAGAATGTTGCAGACACAGCAACGCAATATAGATGATCAGTTCAATAACTACCGTCGGATGGCATTGCAACTGAGTGAAGGTATCAGCCCGGTGGCTGGAGATAAGCACATCGAACACATCAAGTCAGTCACTCTTGCCGACGTAAATCAGTTGCTGGATGTGCTGGCCAATCCAACACGCCGTTCGATAGCTCATATTAAGCCATCAGAGGGCGGCAAATGAGAAGCTGTATTATGCATGAAACTCAAAACTCAGTGATCGATAACCGGCCCACGGGATTGTTTGTATCTGCCATCCGGTCAATAGGGCTTGTTGTGATTGTCGTTGTGTTAGTGGCGGTAACACCACTGCGAGCAGATGAGGGGGCCTCTGTGGTGGAGCAGGTGACGTCACCTGACGGCCACAAGTTCTGGTACTACTCAATGCCTGATGCAGATCGCACAGCGCTGGCGGTCTCCTGGGCGCAGGAAGTTCCGGTGAAATCTATTCACCCCATGGTGGCAAGGTTGGGTATCGACGTGATGCTAAATGGCGGTGCGGGTGGTCGTGATGCTGCTGATATAGTCGCAGACTATCAGGATCTGGATGCAGGCTCCGGTCTATGGGTTCAGCCAAGACATGTGTCAGGGTTCATTTTTGCACCCAATGAGCACTTATCGACAGCACGTGAAATTGCGGCGGAAGTAATGACCAATCCTGCACTGGATCAGAAGTGGTTTGATCGGGAGCGTCAGAACATAGTTGAGGAGGCCCGGGATGATGCAACCAACTCCTGGGGAATCGGCTGGAACGTCGTTAGAGAACTGGTTATTGGTGATCATCCCTACAATGATTTCTGGTCTGTGAAATCACTGGATGAAGTTGAAAAAGTAACGCTTGAGGACGTCGTGCAGTGGTTTGAGTCATCATTCAGCAAGAAAACCGCAACAGTTGCTGTTGCAGGAAGTGCTGCCTCTGAAGTTGTGGCCAGAGAAATTGACTTACTACTTGCGGATGCGCCAGAGCATGAAGCATCCGATCCAATAGAGTTTGTGCAGCCTGAAGTGCAGGGTGGTACGGTGGTTTTTCACAATCCGGATGCCCCGAAGTCGGTAGTCATACTGATCGGCAACCTTCCACCCAGTGATCAATCTATAAATCAGCCTTTGCAACTTAGTATTGGTGTACTGGGTTTTGGCAAGCAGTCGCGGTTGTTCAAAGCGGTTAGATCAGGCATGGGAGCGTCCTACGGTTTTGGTGCCGGTATGTTTGACTTTACCCGTGAACATAGAATGCTAGAAATGAGTGGAGAAATTGAAACTGCTAAACTGCAGGAAGCGCTGTTAGAAATTGAAGCCACCTATACCGATTTTCATCAGTCAGGTGTTGGTCGCCTGGAATTTCCGATAGCCAGGCGTTTTTATAAAAGAGAAATTAACAAACAGCTCCAGAATCCGGTCAATATGGCGTTCTCCGTGAGCGAGGCTATGCGTAGCGGCTTTAGTAAGGATTATCTCCAGAAAGCATTGAAGGGAATTGATGAGTTGGAACGTGCAACGGTAAACGAATTAATTGGCGCTTCGATGCCGGTTTTTGAAGATTTACTGAAGGTCATTGTTACACCGGATAAAGATGCGGTGGATGGGGCCTGTGTGATTTCGAGCATTGTAGAGGCTGGTACTTGCTTTAAGTAGGACGTTTCGGGGTGGGTGTACACGACTGTGACCTGCTTGTGATCAAATCTCGCGGCAATGCCGTGACTCTCGTTTGTGGTCCCTCGTGCAAGACCCGTCATTCATGGCTCTGCAGGCCTGTTACAACCTGTTACAAGTCGATACTGTGTGGCAATGCTTAGTGTTCCTGTTCCGCCGATACTACATTTGCCAAATCGGCAAACAACTTACAGGAACTTTATCAATGAATCGATCTACTAAAATCATCACCGCTGTCGCACTTACTCTGGGAATCGCAGGGGGCGCTGCCGCTATTGGTAAGCATCAGTTTGGTGATCCGGAAAAGCGTGCAGACAAAATAGCCGGGTATGTTGCCTACGAACTTGAGCTTGATGAAACACAGAAGCAGGCGCTTGATGTATTGAAGACACAAGTACTGACTGCCAGAGAATCTGTCCACACCGATAAATCTGTGATGAAAGAAGAAGCAATTGCGTTGTTTAGTGCTGAGACGTTCGACAGAGCTAAAGCGCTGGACATGATCAACAACAAAGTGTCGATAGTCAATGAGCAAGCACCGGACATGATAAATGCACTGGGTGATTTCCTCGACACGTTGAATGCTGAGCAGAAAGCTGAGATTAAAGAGTTTGTTGAAGAGCACCGCGGACACCGCGGCCGAAAGTTTCGTCATTAATTCGGTTGTCTGGTTGGTGGGCAAACCCCCTGCAATGTAGATACTCTTGTCGCCTTTGAACGGCCGATCAGGGCAACCTGATTGGTCGGATTTTTACGGCTTGCGATCTCATGCTGATATACTGTTGGTTCACACAATTGTTTGTTGCTAACAAAGATAATTAGTCATGCTTAAGGTCCTGGTTATTGATGACGATGAGAAGCTCGCTGAGCTGCTTACTGAGTATTGCGCAAGCTATGAGATTGAAATTGATGCTGCACAGCTGCCGTCAACCGGGCTTGAAAAATTGAAGCGCGAGACTTTTGATGCGGTAATTCTCGATGTGATGCTGCCGGAGATGGATGGTTTTGAAGTCTGTAAATTGATCCGGTCCTTCAGTGAAATACCGATAATCATGCTGACCGCACGCGGTGATGTGATGGACCGGGTTGTGGGTATTGAATTAGGTGCAGATGACTATCTGCCAAAACCCTTTGAGCCACGGGAGCTTGTCGCGAGAGTACATAGTATTGCCAAAAGAAAGCCGGTTGAATCGGGGGTCATGTCTTTTGATGGATTAACGATTAGCCAGCAACAACGTATTGTAAAAGTTCAGGGCAAGGAGATAGATTTAACTACGATGGAGTACCAGCTACTGTTATTGCTCGCAACGTCTCCGGGTAAAGATTTCTCGCGTGATGATATCCTCAATCAGCTCAAAGGTACTGAAACCGAGCTGTTCAGTCGCTCAGTGGATATATTGATCAGCCGTTTACGAAATAAGCTTAAACCGCTCAAACCGATTAAAACCGTATACGGATCTGGTTACGCGTTTGTTGCAACGCGCGAGTCGGTTAATCAATAGCATGCAGTCGATAACAGTGTTAACAAACACACTCAAGTGATCAAAATATTCAACCGGATAAGACAGTGCTAGCTTCTCTTCGTCAATCGCTGACTGCCAGGCTGTTACTCGTATTTCTTGTAACCAGTGTAATTATTGCCACACTAATGGTGGGTTCGCTATTCCATGCGGTTCGCTCTCAATGGCGGTATGCGATTCTGCCTCATTTTGAGCAGTATCTCGAATACGTCAATGAAGATCTTGGTTATCCGCCAAGTAAAGACCGTGCGCAGGAGCTGGCGGATAGGCTGCATATCAATATCTATGTAGATGGTCCTGGAATCGACTTTTCTACCACTGGTAGCCCGCTGGATAGCGATGAACTGGAATTCAGGGAAGGGTCTAAGCGATACAGAAAAAACAGGAACCAGAATAATTTTATTCCCAATGTACAGATCGGAGAACATGACGATAGAACCGTATTGAGGAACCAGACGGGTGAATACCGGGTGTACTATGAACTGCAGCATCAACGAGAGCATCCGCGTCATAAAGAAGGTATGTGGTTACCGCTGTTGTTGCTTGGCCTGATACTCGGAGGCTGTTACTGGCTATTGCGCCGAATGCTGCGTCCGGTGCAGGATATTAAAAAGGCCGTAAGGTCTATGGGTTCCGGTGATCTCAAAACGCGTGTACCGGTAAGGTCTGGCAATGACCTTGGAATGCTTGCGGGAAGCATTAACACTATGGCCACAGACATAGAGAAGTTACTGGATGCGAAGCGACAATTGCTACTCGGCGCAAGCCACGAGCTACGTACACCGGTAACACGTGCAAAGATCGCGGCCCAAATGCTGGAGCAATCTACCAATCGTGATCGTATCGTTGAAGACCTCGATGAGATGGAATCACTCATCGCAGATATTATGGAAAGTGAGCGCGTAACCGGTGGGCACGCAGCGCTAAATTTGTCGGAGGTTGACTTACGGTTGCTGATCCAGTCTGTACTTGACGAGCTACATTGCAATGAAGATGTAAGTACCTCATTTCCCGAGGGACTGCTTTCCCTTAGAGCGGACGCTCTCCGATTGAGGTTGCTGTTCCGAAATTTGATTGGCAATGCGTTAAAGCACGGTAGTGGAAAGATGTCGCCAATAATAAAAGTAAGATTAGAAAGCCATCATTTGTATGTTGAAGTTACAGATTTTGGTGCAGGTATAGAAAAGCAACACCTTGCCAGACTAACAGAGCCGTTTTACCGCGCTGATCCATCGCGTGCACGAGCTACCGGTGGCTTCGGATTGGGTCTGCACATTAGTGATCTCATTGTACAGGCCCATGGTGGCACTATGAATATCGATAGCACGGTTGGTGAAGGCACCACTGTAACGGTTCGTTTACCAATACAGGCTATCAGTGAATAAGGGGTCGGAGAAGCGGTGTTTTAGATTGTCGTGCTAGACGGTATCTATCAGGGATAACCGATCAAGCGTGAATGATCCCTTGATATCTTCCAGGAACCTCGCTTTGAACTCTTCATTGAGAGCGTTTCTTTGGATCTCTGTCCTAACGGCTGCAACATCGGGTTTTATGTCGTCGTGTTGGAGGAATTTGCTAATATGATCCATATGTTCTAACGGTTGTTCGCAGAAATCTTCGTAAACTATACTGAGGTAATTGGCATTAAACAGTTTGAAATAATTTTCAAACATGACGTTCGCTCTTATAATTTCGTTGATTGACGTCATGATCTCATCATATTTATACTCTGCTTTTTTTTCGTCAACCGGCTGCTGAAAGCTTGTCCATTGTTTGGTTTGATTGGCGATTACCAGCGAAACTGCCTGCGAGACTACATCGTTCCGCCTTATCCAGATAAACTTAGGATTATTGATTATGTTAGGTATCTGTCCGAACTTACTCAACATAAAAAGCTGCAAATAGCCAATCTTGGAAATAAAAATATTATTCTTCTTTCGATGATGTATTAGCTTTTCGCAGAAAGCATCCAATGATTTAAGGCTTGCTTCTTTGCTGTTGTCAATCACTGTATCCCAGTTGAAAAACTCGCCGGAGCTTGGGAGGTAGTCTGTGCTTTCAATGACTTCTGCGAGGTAATTAGATCCACAGCGATTTGTGAAGCAGATAAATACGTTTTCCAAATCATCGAATTCGGTGCTGCTGGAGCTGCTAACCACATGATCTTTCCCGAAAAAATTAACAATCTCCGTTTCGTGATCTGATATTTCGTAGTTTATTGGAAATTTATGCATTGGTGATGCTCTGGTATATCCTGCCCCAAATAACGGGATTCTGTATAAAGTAATTCATAGCAAACCCTCCTTGATTTTTTTATTTTTATGTTGGAAAGGTCGTATAGCTAGTTGGGTGAGAGCATCGCGAAGATATTTTTAGCTTCTTGTTTATACATATCCTGCGGGTTGAAGTTTACGACAGTTTTGATTTTTTCGTTGTTGACTGCCAAATCCGGAGAATCTGAACCGTCACCACTCTCTTTTTGTATAGTAAGAATTTCATCATAGACTTCCGAGTAGGCTGCCTGAATTTGTAATGCGATATCTAACAATCTCAGGCTACTTCCCCGGCTCAGATTAAAGATATCGTTAGTTGCCTGTCGAGTGATAAGTTGTGAGAGCACGGAACAAACGTCCCCCATCCAGACGAAATCGCGTCTTGCTTCGCCGCTTGAACGCAGCACCAGTTTCTTCTGTTCCAGTGCCATTCTGGCGAGGTCGTTAAAGAGCAGACTCCACTGAATGCTGTCAGTTGTGGTCGGGCAACCGTAGCTATTGGTAAGTCGAATAATCGAAAAAGGTAGCGACTCGGTAGCGTGGTACTTGCGGACGTACTGCTCGGCAAAATAGTGTGTCAAACCGTAGTCATTTTTCGGAGTTGGTGCTGTATTTTCATCCACTTTGCCATGGCCGATTCCATAGGCGTGAAATGTACTCATGTAGATAAAGTGCTTTAATCGGGAGTGATTAAGGGAATTAAGCAGGTTGTTCGTGCCAAATGCATTAATGTGCAGCGCTTTATACGCGAAATCTGGCAAAGATCCATTGTTGATACTGGCGGTGTGGATAACACCGTCGAACTCATGGTCTTTCAGAACAGCGCACTGAGTAGAGTCTGTAAGATCAACAGCGAAATGAAATTCGTCTTCATTGTAACGGGCCCGTGATAATGTCCATACTTCATGGCCCTGCTGCTTTAAGTCTCGAACAATCCAGCTACCAAGATTTCCTTTTCCTCCGGTAACAAGAATTTTTCCTGGCGCGGAGTCATTCAATGGGTTTGATTTCCGCTTCTTCGTCTGAATGCTCAATACTTGCAACGTTTATCACCAGATTTTCCGGCTCTTCAATCCCTTCAAATGAAAACCAGATCTGTGGTGGAATTGTTAAACGCACATAATTATCTTTGCGAGAAAGTGTGATTGACTCTGTAAGGCCATTGGTCGGTGAATCCTGTCTCTCATCACGAAGGGTGAATTCCACTGCGCCAACTGGAACCACGAGGTTACAGATCATTTCGCGATGACGCTTCCAGCCTTTCAGGGTGCCTTTGTTTAGCGTGGAAACATACGTTTCACCAAACTCCGAGAATCCCTGGCTGGATTTTTTTATAACATGCAGGAGCGACCCTTTGTCGTTCGGGAACTGACTGAGCGGTGTGACGAGAACACCATGCATACTCAGGCCCATACCAGGTTTCGCTCTTTCGCCAACTCTTGATACCGTTCGATTTGTTGTACTGTCAGCTCAAAAGCTGATTTGTCAGCATAATAATCCTGATACCAGGTGGCAGTCATATCAGCGCATTCAGCAAATGATAGAACGGGAGTCCAGGCCAGGTGTGAAAGCGCTTTGTCACAGTTCAGTTTCAGCAGACCAGATTCGCCGAAGGAGTCACTTGACTCGACATTAATGGGTCTGTCGATATCGAGATCCCAGGATTTTAAAAGCTGTTCGAGCAGTTGCAGTACGGTGATGTCCTGCGCTGCATCCGGCCCGAAGTTGTAGGCTTCACCATGGCGAGGTTGCTCAGAGCAAAGATTCTGCGCCAACCGCAAATAA
>CALLBO010000084.1 GCA_937998875.1 uncultured Granulosicoccaceae bacterium | reverse complement strand
CCCTCAGGACTAACAAGCGCCTCCACACAAAGCACCATCCCTGCTTCTAGTTCATAATCAAATGCACCATCAACCATTTTGTCCGGGTATGCAACCAACGGCCATTCATCACAGAGCCCTACCCCGTGCATTAAGCATCCGTACTTCTGTTTTTGATATTCAGGCAAAAGCGTATGGCAGTTGCGGGACAGTTCCTGAATATTCACCCCCGGTTTTAACATTTCCATATTAGTCATAATATGTTCATGGCCATGCTGCATTGCAGCTACCATGTCTGCGGGAGGTGATTCATCTCCTATCCACCAGCTACGACTTATATCTACACAAATACCGTAGCTGCCAACAAGATCGGTATCAAAGCTTACGATCTCATTATTCTGGATAATCCTCTGCCCGCACTCCTGAAACCAAGGATTAGTTCTGGGGCCAGAGGATAGTAGACGTGTTTCTATCCACTCCCCTCCACGGCGGATATTTTCCGCATGCAACACTGCCCAAACGTCATCTTCAGACACTTCACCACCTGGGATGTTGGCACGCGCAAAATTCTCCATCTCCTTAACCGCAGTCTCACAAGCATGGGATGCACAGCGCATCGCCAGAATCTCATCAGCACCTTTTACCGCACGTGACTTTTCGGTGACTTCCTCACCGTCCATTACTTCAAATCCCTGTGCTTCAAGCGCACGCAGCCCGTGCAACATGATCTTATCTACAGCGATCCGCTTATTGTTACTGCCATGTTCGGCAACCAGTTCATTCACTTCATTGGCAAATTTATCGGCGGCCACATCAACTTTGTCACCACGATCAAAATAAAACAGATCTGCACCCGAACGTTGCTCACGTACTAACGGGTTAAAGGTAGATAGAAATGGAGAGTTCTTATAATCCCAGATCACCATATAGCCATCTGCGCAGAGCAAAACCGCACGAAACGGATTATGGGTATTCCACAACTGCATATTGGTGCTGTCTGTGGCATAACGAATATTAAGCGGATCAAAGACCAGTAGTGCACCGTAGTCCCGATCAACAATATGCTGAGTCATCCGCTTCCAACGGTATTCACGCATAGCCGCAAGATCCGGCAATTGCAGACCAGCATCGTTCCATTCAGTGAACGCTGTGCGCGTTGGCCCTATTTCTATTCGATTGTCATCATTTAGAGAGCCGTCCTTCAAGTGGGTACCGCATGACGGATCAATCTTGCGTTGTGCCCGATAGCGCTGCTCGATAGACATGGCTTTCCCTTATTAGCAAACAGTTACATGACTCGATTGTAGCCCCATAGCAGGCAATTTCAAAAACACTTTCTGGCTCATCACAACGCACTAAATGGTCAATCTGCGACGTCGTGAACGCGACTGTCGACCAGGTAATAGCTGCGGCCTGTATAACCTTGTAGATCGTTTGAATTTGGCGTAAAACACGTGCAGATCATTTGCCATCCACAAACCAGACACACAAGGCACACTAGCCTGACGTGACCCACCCCGGGAAGAGAAATTGGCGCGCAGAACCAGAAAAAGAGGCCAGCTCACAGCTCGTCAGACAATGCATGCAAAGCGTGCCGTCGCACCGGAGATAAACCCGTGCCCACCGGGAGTTACAGGTGGCAGTTACAAGCCGCTCACCGAATCAGACATCAAACAAATCTATGCGTCTGCACTAAAGATATTATCTGAGCTTGGCATGGGTGAGTCTCCTCAAGTTCTAATTGATCAGGCAATCAGTAAAGGCGCAAGCCTGAATAACGACGGCAGGTTATGCTTTCCTGCTGCAATGGTTGAAGACATAATTGCCGGCGCTTCTAGAAGCTTTACGCTCCCCGGTCGTGACCCTAAACACGATATTGAAGTTGGTGGTGATTCTGTCTACTTCGGCACCGGGGGGGCTGCTGTACAAACACTCGATCTCGATACACACGGTTATCGCGCTGCAACACTCAAAGACCTATACGACTTCACCCGCCTTGCAGACAACTTAACCAACATAAGCTGGTTTACCCGTTGTTGCGTCGCGACTGATGTAGCAGATATCACAGAGCTGGACATCAACACAGCCTACGCACTATTAAAAGGCACAACCAAACCAGTGGGCACCAGCTTCACGATAGGCAGTACCGTCGACCCGATTATCGACATGTTCGATGCTGCACTGGGTGGTGCAGGCAAGTTTCAGAAACGCCCCTTCTGCAAAGCGCATATCAGCCCGGTTATCTCACCGTTGCGCTATGGTGAAGATGCTTTTGAAGTAACACTCGCTTGTATCAATCGTGGTGTACCACTCAACAACATTATCGCTGCACAATCTGGTGCCACCTCTCCAGCTACCATTGCCGGCATGCTTTCCTGCACTCTCGCAGAAACACTTGCTGCCTTAGTTATGGTTAATGTATTCGCACCCGGCTATCCGATGATTTTCTCCAACTGGCCTTTTGTAATTGATCTGCGAACCGGCTCTTTTTGCGGCAGTGGTGGAGAAATAACCTTACTAAATGCAGCATCTGCTCAAATATCCAACTGGCTGGGCCTGCCTTCGGGCGCTGCTTCTTCGATGAGTGACTCGAAAGCGGTGGATGCGCAAATGGGTTTAGAGAAAGCCATGTCATCGCTCGGCGTCGGACTGGCTGGCTGCAATATGGTATATGAATCTTCGGGCATGATGGCAAGCCTGCTCGGTGCATCATTTGAAGCAATGCTGATCGATGACGAGATGCTCTCTCAGGTCTATCGCACAATACGAGGTATAGAAGTGAACGAAGAGACACTCGGATTCGAAGCAATAAAAGACGCTATCTCTGGAGAAGGTCATTTTCTCGGTTCACCACATACAATGGATGCGATGCAACGGGACTATTTCTGGCCAAGTACACTTACAGATCGACAGCAACCTGCAGCCTGGGAAGAAAGCGGCAAAGAAGATATGTGGAAACGTGCGAATGTTAAAGTCAAAGAAATTCTAGCAACACATAAACCGGATTACACTGGTCCTAACGATAGTAAAATCAGAAACAGCTATCCAATACTTCTGCCGTAGCGCTTCCTAATCGATAACAATCAACACTCCAGCCTACCCAGATAACTCGCAAACCGACTCGCACACGCCACACCAAATTCAGTTGGCTGCAAAGCCGGCTCTCTGCAGCCTCCAAACTCAATATCCAATCGTATTGAGGCAATTAACTTACCATAGGTAAGATAGTGTGGTATCCCCTGCATGATAAAAGATAAAGTTGGCAATAGATCTGTGTACAGCTGATCTGCCCTTCGATGATCTCCATCGACAAATGCCTGATAGATAGCAGTGGTTTTATCAACGGTATCCAGCGCTGGAATCAGCCCTTTTGCACCAGCGCGTAAATTATCCGGTAACTCCAGACCACATCGACCATTAAAAACCATCACACTTTCCTGCAATGCTGATGCTACCCGCTCAAGAGACACAGCGGAACATTCAAGTTTTGCAACAGCAAAGTTGCTATGACGTTCTGCCAGAGCAATCAGAGCCTCATCACCAAGCCCGAAGCCGAGAAATTCCGGCGCGTTCTGAATACCTACAGAACAATCCACAGAAGAAATAACCTTTGAAAAGAACTCAGACAACACTGCCTCATCTTGATACTGATCAGTGTCGGTAACTGGCGGTTGCAGCAACAAAGCATCTGCCCCTGCATCGACAGCACGCCTGGAAAAATTCGTTTGCTCCTCAGAGGTACTGCCAAACACCGTTACAAATAGCGGCACCTGCCCCGCCAAATAAGTTGTAACCACATCAAGAACCTGAAGACGCTCTTGCATCGAAAGCCTGGAGACTTCAGTACCAAGGCCAAGAATGGCGATGCCGGTTGCATCGGCTGCCAGTGCCGCATCTATCTGCTTTCTGAATGCATCCATGCGCAATTGACCTCGATCGTCATAGAAGGCATAGAGCATCGGGTAAATGCCTGCACTTACTTCATAAGACACTCTCGCGGCCATTCTCTAGCTCGGTTTATTCGTGAAATGGCGAGCATAGCGCGCAGAGCATTGGTTTCACAGGGTATTTTCTTCTCGCATCGAATACTTACTGATATTTGCAAGAGAAAAAATTCGCTGTGGAATCAAGGATCAAGCGGGATGCCGTCATTTT
>CALLBO010000083.1 GCA_937998875.1 uncultured Granulosicoccaceae bacterium | reverse complement strand
CTGGATTCCGGTTCTGTTGCGTCCCCCAATCGCGAAACAGAATCAATGAAAGACGGATCCGACGCAGTATCGGACTGGCCACTCCTGAATGCCCTACTCAACTGTGCCTCCGGTGCAACCTGGGTATCTCTGCATCATGGTGGCGGTGTGGGCATGGGTTTTTCCCAACACTCAGGCATGGTGATTTGTGCAGACGGTACCGACGATGCAGCGCGTCGTCTTGAGCGAGTGTTATGGAATGATCCGGCAACGGGAGTGATGCGCCATGCAGATGCAGGATACGAAGACGCCATCAACTGTGCTATAGAGCAGGGTTTGCATTTACCCGGGATTTTAAAGGCCGATATTTGATTTAACTATCTGCATCAGACCCTCCACGTAGAGGGGATAAGCCAAACCATAACTCGAACGAACCGACAAAGCTTCAATCCACGCACGATATCTATACAGGTAAAACCTCAGCTGCGCATCCACCAATGCCGCTCATGGTTATTGCATACACTAACCACACGGAGATACTTTCGGTGGATGCGCAGGCTTATCCCCCCCTACGAAAATAGTCTTGCTGAACGTACTAACTTTTACGAACCCGGACAACCTTCATAATTTCAAACTCCATACCCGCCACATCTTCCGTTTCGCGATAGTAAGTCAGGTTAACAGGCGACCCTTTAAGATCACGATACTTTTTTGTTCTTTTATACTTAAACGGTACATCGTAGCCTTCCAACATTAAGGTATTAAGAAACCAGTCACCACTCTCGCGTTGCACATGACTTGTTACCTTCACACCATCCAGTTGATTCAATTGCTGGTTTTTCTTCAGGAGCTTGTCAACGTCGGATTTCATGAATTGCCAGCACCTCCTCAAGCGTATCAAAAAGCAGTGTTGCATTCTCAATTGAGAATGGCATTGGCGGCCTGATTTTGAGTGTATTCTTATACCGCCCGAGCTTGGAGAGTAACACTCCTTTGTGTCGCATTGCGTTAACAATGGTATCGGCAAATTCACTTGCAGGCTCCATGGTCTCCTTATCCAACACAAATTCAGCACCAAACACTAACCCGTTGCCACGCACATCACCAATACATTCATACTTTTTCTGCAATTCACGAAGTCGATCAAGCGCATATTCTCCAACCGTTTGCGCATTCGACATCAGTTGTTGTTCCTGAAGTTCTTCAAGTACTGCCATCGCAGCGGCACAACTCACCGGATTTCCGCCGAACGTATTGAAATAACGAAAGCCATTACGAAAAGTGGTCATAATTTCCAGGCTACTTACCACCGCGCCAACCGGATGCCCGTTGGCCATTGGCTTACCGAGCACCACAATATCAGGCCTCACTGCCTGTCTCTCGTAAGCCCAGAAGTGACTACCTATGCGACCGAAGCCTGATTGCACCTCATCACAGATGAGTAACCCACCTGCTTTTCGTACCACCTCTTCAGCGGGTTTTAACCATCCTTCTACTTGTGTTGGAAAACCTTCGTTCAAAAAGAACGGGCATACAATAAGTGCTGCAAAGCCGTGCGAAGATTTTTCAAGCTCAGCTATCTTTTCAGCCACTGCGTCTGCGAACAGACTGCCATCAGGATCTGCATCCCGGTAACTATCCGGCGCTTTTATATGACGAAAATACTCGCTAAGCCCAAAGCCACCCTCAGGCACATTACTTCGACTTAGCTGACTGACCAGTGCAGTATTACCATGATACGTTGCATCAGTGGCTATAATCCCTCGCCTGCCGGTTACAACCTCCGCCATACGCAGCGCAATATCATTCGCTTCAGAGCCGGTGCAGGTCATGACCGCCGTGGTGAGGTCACTGTGCATGGTTGCCGTTAAGCGCTCTATGTAATCCAGCATACCTTCATGCAGATAGCGCGTGTGGGTATTGAGGGCACTTGCCTGGCGATGTATTGCTTCAACCACCCGTGGGTTACAGTGACCTACATGCGGCACATTATTATAACAGTCAAGATATTTGCGACCCTCGGCATCCCATAACCAGACGCCTTCACCTTTGACGAGGTGAACAGGATTTTTGTAGAAGGTCGGGACATTCGGGCCGAGTAATCGCGCGCGTCTCTCGAGCAGGTAACTATCTGATCCGGCCACGCCTAAGGGGCCTCGCCAATTGCGCAATACAAACGGCTCAACCTATACAAACGAACCGGTCTATACAAATGGTAGATAATAGCCACGCACTTCATCCACGCTCTTCCCTGCAAGACGGCTGTACTCGTCGTTCTTCAAAAATAACAACGCATCACAGTACAACTCACCTACCGCTTTACGCAGAGGCTTGTCTTTGTCGAGTGCCAGCAATGCTTTATCCAGTGATGAAGGGATATGTCTTGTCTCACGCACACGCTCCATACCATCGAGATCTTCGGGCTTTTGCAGCGGCAACTCACCTTGCAACCCGAGCTTTGCCGCCTGTAACACCGCTGCCACCGCCTGATACGGATTCGTCGCACAGTCTGCCATTCTGTGTTCCAGCCGCGCTGACTTTGGAGACCCGGTTGAACAACGCGTGGTCACGAGGCGATGATCTTCAGCCCAGTTGGCCCAATAGCCCGCCATGCTGCCCTGACTCAAGCGATCATAGCTGTTAACCGTCACAGCCAACAACCCTGCCAGTGATTCATGGTGGGCAATTAAACCTGCAATACAATGCTCTGCCAATTTAGACAATTTGCCTTCCGGTGCAATAGCGTTGTTACCATTTTGATCTGCGAGACTGAAATTGACATGCATACCAGAACCACCCCTGTCGGAGATTGGTTTTGGTAGAAAGCTTAACAGAAGTCCTTTTTTAAAGGCCAGCTCTCTCGCCATGGATCGCATTAAAAACGCATCGTCACATGACTTAACGGCATCATCAAAACAAAGCGTTAATTCAAACTGGCCGTTATCAAACTCGCCATTCATGCTTTCAATAGGGATTCCTGCAGCGTGGGCCGCTTCCCAGATTTCATCAGTTAAGCCGCGCGGGTCATTCTCGGGGCCGGTACCGTAAACAAAGGCACCCGGTGTATCGTACGGTCGCCAAACGCCGTCCTGATCGCGCTGGAATATATAGCCTTCTGTTTCAAGCCCTATCATTGGCGTGTAACCAATCGCCTGCCATTCACTGACACAACGCTTGAGCATTGAACGCGCACATAAACCAAACGGTTCATCATCAGCATAAAGATCGCCCAGTGCGATCTCGGTACTTGATTGCCACGACGCTCGTCGTTCATCATCGAGCTTCAACTGCATATCCGGCAGACCATCATAATAGCCACAGCCGGGAATCTTAAGCAGATCACGATCATAAGAAACCGCAAACGCACCACGCGCAAAACCTATAGAACCACCCGCCGCCACATCAACAGGTACATACTTGCCGCGCGGCAGGTTTAGCATGTCGCAAAACATAGCGCGGGTACGGTTAGCTGTCATCATGCAGGAATCACCTTCACTTTGAGCCGCTTCACACCGCAAATGAAATTTGATCTTGTCCAGCGCGGTGGCTCAACAGGTTCTATCGACGCAATGCGCTTTGCTAATTCCTGTAGCACTAGCTGTACTTCAAGTTTAGCAAGGTAGCGACCGAGGCATACATGTGCACCACCCTGCCCGAAGGCCACATGTCGGTTTGGCTTACGATCAAGAATCACATCATTCGGATTGGAGAAGACTTTTTCATCACGGCTTCCAGACACAAACCACAGCAGTACTTTATCACCTTCCTTTATGGTTTTACCGTGTAGCTTATAATCCTGAGTTGCTGTGCGCCTGAAATGCATCGTTGGTGATGCCAGCCGGATAAACTCATCTGCACAGGTATCCCAGTAGTCTCCAGACTTAAGCCGGGTGAGTAGATGGTTGTCGTGCGCTATCAGATTGAGCGCCATGGCTATCGAGTAGCGCGTGGTGTCATTTCCAGCCGCTACCAGCAGACAAAAGAAGTTTTGAAACGCCAGCTCATCAAGCCCATCTTCATCGCGCAACATGACATCAAGAATAGCGTCCCTGGCTACTGGTCTGCGATTGTGCAAAAGATCGGCAGCATAGTCATAAAGTTCTACCCCCGCCGGACTCCTGAATGGCATCATCCGGTAGGCACTCGTATCCATTTTGTCGATCACATGCTCAGTAAAGTCAGGATCAGTGTTGCCGATCAGCGCATCACCTTTTTCCACTAGCCATTCAAGATCTTCATCGGGCACGCCTAGTATCCTGCCGAGCATTAACATAGGTAATTGCTTTGCAATAGCATCCACTACATCAAACTCTGTCTGAGCCACCGCCCTAGACACAATATCTGAAGCCAGCTCTCTTATCAGAGGCTCAAAACCTGCCACGGCTTTTGACGAAAAATTCGGGTTAACTTTCCGACGAACAGTTGCATGTTCTACTCCGTCTGTCTCTTGAAAAGTTCGCCGTGCCATGTACTCTTCATGAGATTGATCCTCAATGCGAATACCACGGGCGGAAGTAAAGATCTGACTTTCTTTATTGGCCAGATTAATATCTTCATAGCGGGTCAAATTCCAAAACCCTTTGGCAGAATCATCGCCTTCAGTCCAGCTCACTGGATCTTCACGCCGTAGCCTGGCAAAAGTTTTATGTGGCACACCGTGCGCAAAACTATCATGATCAAATAGATTCAGGTAGCCGTCATCAGTCACTGTATTCATCTGTTGATTGCATGCTTAAAAAAATTGGTACACCAGCTGGCGTAGACATCACCACGTTGCTGCAAACCTAAACTGGCCCAGGCACTACTGGCCTGATCCGCTGGAATACTGGACTCGGTAAACTTTAAAACACAAGACATAAACTCATGCGAGAATTCAGGGTGCGCTTGCGTAGTGAATATATGGTCTTCTTTGGCAAAGCTCGCGTTCTCACAACGACTAGTCGATCCCAACCGAACACAGCCGTCCGGCAACTCTGTCACTGCATCTTCGTGAAACATATATAACGGCAATTTGCTGTGCGATGGTGTCATCCATGGCTTAACGTTATCGAATACTGTCTCTTCAAT
>CALLBO010000082.1 GCA_937998875.1 uncultured Granulosicoccaceae bacterium | reverse complement strand
TTGCTTGGTGTGGATGTCTCTGCCCGCGTTTTAGTTTTCCCAAGGATCTATCTTGCATAAGTAGCTAGCGTAGCGCAGCTATGCCATATCATTGTTTTATTTTTTATCTTTTATGCAGTTTCCGCGCTTCTGTTTTGTTTTGAATTTCATCGCGGAGACAGGTAAAAGCGGCAGGACGCCGCGTTAGCGAAGTTTGCACATGGATGTGCTATCTGAGCGTGCCTGTTGGAGTGGTGAAATTCAAAATGCCGCAGGCACCCGAAGGGCAAAATGGCAGCAAGAAAGACTTTTTGCTTCCGTTTTTGGTCTTTTCAAAAATGAAGGCCGCCGGCAGGCAATGTCAGAACGATAAGCCGCCGGCAGGCAACGCAACACCGATAAGCCGCCGGCAGGGCATGAAAGAGCGACAAGCCAGAAGGGCATGTCAGAACGATGGCTGCCGGCAGGCAATGTAAGAGCGATAGCCGCCGGCAGGGCATGCAAGAACGATAGCCGCCAGCATGGCATGTCAGAACGCAAGCTCTATTCATGGCAGCCCTTGAGTTCTCCCTCAATTGCCGGTCGGTATTTTTCTTTAGCGTTATCAATTACCGGTTTACCGTGACCCGGGATGACATGTTCAAAGGAAAGATCAAGAATAGATCTGACATCCTGCCTTGAAGGTTTACCGAACTGCAGCCAGCCTGGTCCTACATTGTATTCTTTCCAGAAGCCGAACTTTTTCATCATGATTTTCATGGGTAGATTGACGAATTTGTCTGGTGCCGGGGTATTTTGCAGAGAATCACCAGTTACCAGTATTCCACCGTCTTGTTTTAAAATAAGTAGCGCTTCCGGAGGACTACTTGAGCGAATGATTTTCAGCTCGCAATTTTCAATAGGCAGATCAGTGACGGTCTCTACCCACACATCGGGTTGCATAAAACCATCATCTGTATTCTCTGGAGTTTCCATCTTTCGGGAATAGGTTTGACCCCTAATAGCGAACACTCTGGCCTGATGACTTTGACGGTAGAATGCATCATCACGCCCATGAAATCCGCCAACTCTTATAACGTTGGTAATTTTGCCAAGCGCTTCCAGTTCTTTGATTCCCGGTTCCCCAAGCCTCATACTGTTTACCAGGGTAAGTTCGTTTTTACCGGGGTTCCTGATGACAGTCATGGTGCGGGAGATTTTTGCCGGCATTAGCATTGGCATTTTGACTTGACCCTGCACGTACCATACGTTATCGAATACTGGTTCAAGGTTTCCGTGGGGCAGGGCTTTGGCGATTTCAGATGGTTTCACAAATTCCTCCGGTGACATGACGTGCACGTACCTGCTGCAATACTGATCGGCAGGTTTTATGCAATAGCTTTTAAATTGAAAGTAATCGGACTTTATCTCCGTAGCTTGCATTTTGCAAGTAAAGAAAATAAGAATACAATTTGACGTCATGAAAAAATCATCGGATAAGCCCTGGAATGGTTGCCCTGTGCGCTATGCGGCCGGCATATTGGGAGACAAATGGACTCTTTTGATCCTGCGGGACTTGCTGTTCAAGGAGCGGCGATATTTCAGCGATTTTATGGACGATGACGAAACCATCGCCACCAACATTCTTAGCGACAGGCTGGCACGCCTTTGTGACAACGGCATTGTCTTAAAGTCGCGAGACGTTAATGACGGCAAAAAGTATGTGTATACGCTTACTGAAAAAGGCACTGATCTCATTCCGATGTTTACCAATATGATTATCTGGTCTGCAAAGCATGATGAGCAGACTCAGGTAGGAGAAGAGCAGGTAGTGAATATAAGTAAGTCCAAAGAGGGATTTAGAAAGCGTGTATTAAGGCAAATTAAAAAACTGGATCAGGGTATTTTGAGCAGGCGACCGTAATCGCTTAAGTGCTGAATCACCATGGCAACCCTGTGGGTTTATCGCTCTCGCATGCCACGGCCGGCGGCTATCGCTCGTACTTTCCCTGCTGGAGGTCTTACTTTTTGAAGAAGAGCGAAAAGTAAGCAAAAAGTCTTTGTTGCTGCCATGTTGCCCTGTCGGTGCATGCGCGATGGACAATATGCTCCCAAGTAAAACTTTAAAGAAACAAAAAAACTCGATAAATACCTTCTAATGCACAACCTTTACATATACCTATATGGGTATATGATATGCCAATGGCCAGAGCAAGCACCACCAATGATGTATTCAACGCGATCGGCGAACCGAAGCGTCGCGCAATTCTAGAGCAGCTTGTTGTGCAGCAGATGACTGTGGGGGAGCTGGTCGATGCTATGGAGTGGCCGCAACCCACGGTGTCAAAACACCTGAAGGTATTGCGGGAGGTTAATCTCGTTGCAGAAACAAGGGTGGGTCGTTTTCACTACTACCGCGTAAAACCCGACGAACTCCGCCCTGTACAGGAGTGGATACATCAGTTCGAAAAGTACTGGGGTGGTGCACTTGAACAGTTAGACAGCTACCTGATCGATATTCAAAACAATGGAGAAAAAAGTGACTAGCAAAAGCATTGAGCCGTCAGTAATCGTCTGTGAATTTGATGCACCACGTGAATTGGTTTTCGATGCGTGGACGCAGGTTGAGCATTTAAATAACTGGATGTTTCCAATGCCCGGTTGTCAGTGTGAATTTGTATCCGCTGACATTAAAGCCGGTGGTACATCGCTGCATAAATTGATAATGCCAAATGGCTCTGAAATGTGGTTGTTCACCAGGTACGAAGAAGTTAGCGCTCCAGAGAAGCTGGTGTTTTTGCAATACATGTCGAACGAGGCCGGGGATATATTGCCGCACACCCACATGCCGGGTTGGCCCAAAGATATGGTAGCGACCCTTCACTTCGAGTCGCTGTCGGATACGAAAACAAAAATAACATTCTATTGGGAACCTCGAAATCCAACAGATGAAGAGCTAGCTGTATTCGAGGCATCGCGGGCTGATCATCACAAGGGCTGGGGTGCAGGAATGGATCAGCTGGTGGCTTATCTTGCTGGAACTAATTAGTAGATTGATTCGATGATTGAAAAGACGGAATCGATATGAAACATTTCTGGATAATAGCGATTTCGGTGCTTACGATTCTTGCGGTGACTTCCGGCCTTACAAAAGTCGTGTTGATGCAACGTGATGGGAGCGCTGTTAATAGCGGGTAGGACAATTAATGCGTTTGGAATGCTCTATAGCAAAAGCCCCGTACCGCGTGCGCTCGGTATGATAGGCACTTATCCGGCGTTTTTTGTTCCTGCTCTATGGTTGCTATGGAGCTATTTTCGTTCTGCTATCTAAGATGTCGGAGAGAGCAGGGGATACCGGTACTGCCGCTCCCATTGACACCAACACGAAGTATGAAAACTACAATGTAAAGGAATATTAGACACTCACTGTTAGGCCGTGCTTAAGCTCGTTCTCGTCAGGAACCTCAAACCTGGTTTCCATAAAGTCAAACATCGTCTCTGTTACTTCAAATGCGTAAACAGACGGGTCTTTTTCCTGGTTCCGGTTTTCTACACGCTGCTTTCTGATATTAGCTGGCGCATCCAGGTAGTGAAGTTCTGCCTCTATTCCAAGGTTAGATCCCTTGCTGAAAAAATATTCCCGCAGCTCTTTTGTGGTAAGTCCCAGATCCAGAACAACACTGCCATCTATCTTTAGAATTTGTTCGCTTACCTCCCAAATTTGTTCGTAGCATCGAAGTACTCGTTCCATCATCCACTTGAAGTCGATGGAGGTCATGTCGCTGGCGAATAGTGTTTGCATCCACGGATCTATTGAAAACCGGATTGCATTTTCTTGTTTGCAAAGCGATAAAGAATATGTGGTCTTCCCGGCTCCGGTGGGCCCGCAAACCAGTATTAGTCTTGGCATACCGTTACTTCTCCTGATGCAATGGATCACGTGGAACTAAAACGGTATTCTACACTGAACGGGCGGGGCCGGTCGTTGTGTTAACAGCTTATGCAATAGATCAGTAAGTAATTGTTTGCTCAACAGTGTTATGTGAGGATTAGTTGATGTCTTTCAGGAATTTCTAGTGGTAAAAATCTTATCGATTTGCGGCAGCACCCGTGAGGCATCGTTGAACCAAAAACTGCTCAACGTTATCCAGGAATGTGCCGGTTCAATATCCGGTTTGCAGGTAGAGAGTTACAGCGGAATCGCAGCGCTGCCTATATTTAATCAAGACTTAGAAGGTGATAAAACGCCACCGCAAGTTTTAGAATTTTGTGCCGCTGTTGAAAGTTCGGACGGATTGCTGATTGCTTCGCCAGAATATGTCCGGGCTATACCGGGTGGTCTTAAGAATGCAATCGACTGGCTGGTATCGAGAGAAGAAATTGTCGCAAAACCGATTGCACTGGTACATGCCTCGTACAGAGGTAATGACATGCTTTCATCTTTGCGACTGGTGCTTGCGACCGTCAGCGAAAGATTTACAGAAGAAATATTCTTATGCATTCCACTGCAGTCTTCCGATACTGTGACTGAGGGCAGCATTGCTGAGAACCGTCAGAATGTTAGCCAGATTAATGAATTTCTAATTCAATATCAAAGCTATATTGCTAGGGCTGCCAGCCCAACAGTTAGTTAGTGTTGCAATTGGTGACCTTCGTAGTGCGACAGATTGATCTATGACGTAAAAAGCAGGTTTACTCACTGATACGATGTGCGAGAGCGCGGGAGGATTCCCGGATTTCATTTGCAAGATTCGCATTATCAAGTGCTCTGACGATCACCATGCCACCAACACAAAAAGCGACGAGTGACAGTACTCGCTCTCGTGCTTTTGGATCGCTGCCATTCTCACCCGAGAACACGTTAACCATCGCTAATACTGCCCATTCGTAAGCTTGCTTTAGTGTTGATGTTGCGCGAGTGACATTCATCTGGACGTTAATATCAACTATTAGTTATCTGTTGTTCATTTAGCAAAATCAGTTCAGATTTAAACAGATCAATCTCCCCACTATTATCGCTATTGCGTTGAGATTCCAACCGCTTTAGACTTTTCTCGTACTTCTTTCCATCACAAGAGCCAAGACGCGAACGTACCAGGCTAATTAGTCCGTGAGAAAGAATTACATCCAAATTATTTTCTGCCTGCTTTGGATCGTCGAAGGTTTGCAGCTCATATTCGAGTTTGCTAATCCATGCCTCTTCAGCCGCTGGGTAGTTTTGCAAGGAGAAATGATGGACTCCCAATATAAATTGACCCATGGCCAGAGCCAGTGGCGGCTTGTTTAGTTGAGTTCTTAATTTCAAACAAAGTTTAGCTGCTTTCAAGCCGGCCTTAAAGTGAGATGGCGATCTTGGTCGTCTGTCGTCATGCCAACAATTTGCCAGATTTGCAGAAAGGTTATATGAAGTGGCGTTTGCATATTGAATCAAGCTCTCATCACCTTCAGCTATAGATAATGCATAGGTAATGCATGCGTCGTAAATGTCATGCATCATATTAAGCGGTATAGTTACATCTTTGATGTTTTCGCTGGCTTGTCTAACCGCGTCAAGTGTTTGAAGACGGTGCATGCCAGTAATTTCCTTATTATCTAGTTGAGAAATTAGGCCTTGAATACCATCCTGAATAAATCTTTGCAAAAGAATTTCAATTTCGGGACTTTCCATCTAAATTCTCGTGTTTTTTGCGAACACTTCTTACGTGATAATTCGCAGAAAAGATTCGTTCGAATAACTTAATGTGACTATAACCCTACTTGGGTGGTAGCTGTTTTACAAAATTAAGTGCAATTTTAGCCAGAGCTTTTAAAGTTGAGTCGCTACAGGCATCAGCATCAACAAAGATCATACCTCCGAGGCGTCGCCCGCCTTGTTCCATCACGCTGGCCTCAGGAATTGCCAGTGCTTTGGATTCATTGTCTTTCCCAACGCGAAACATTATACGACCGAACCCGGTTTCTGCATGCCGGTCAGCACCACCGACCATATTGCCGTTGTGGATAAAGCAGTAGCCGCCCATCATCTTTTTTTCGATGATTCCTTTGCGGCTGCCAATGGCTTTGTAAAACCGTTTGGTTAATTCATCATCGATTGCCATGGGAGGTATCCCGTTATTTGAGGTTGATGAGAAAACTCCTGGTGAAACGAATGTAATCGATCACCTATTTGCGCTACTGATGCCTATTTGTCGTATTGATCGTGCCGGCGTACCCAGGCCATGGTGAAATCGAGCTCATCTTCATCCCGGCCTTTTGGAAGCAAATCGAGTAGTTGATAGGTTGTATTCAGATTATCCAGTCCGCGGGAGTAAGTAGAGTAGGTATGAAAGATCTGGCCGGTTTCATCTTTGATGAATACACTAACACCCGGTAGCTCACGGGCAGCGTAGGCGCTGTCCCGATAGTTGTAATAGATTTTCCCTGCGTCAACCTCTTCCTGGGTAAACGACACATGGTAGTCATGATTAAAGTTGTGCCCCTGGCTGTTTCCCGGGTTATTTTCCGAGCTATTTCTCTGATCGTGTACGTTGCATGAAAGCCATGGAAAATTCCATCCCATTCGCTTTTTATATGCAGCAATGCTTGTGTATGGGGCTGATGATACGGCGATAAAACCTGCATCACGCGCTTGAAGATGCTCCACAGCGCCGTTAAAACTGTCTGCCCACATTGAACAGGAAGGGCAGCCTTCATCCCAGCCTTCACCGAACATAAAGTGGTTAACAATGAGTTGGCTGTTGTCTTTGAATAAGTCGGTCAGAGTGTGTTTACCATTCTCGTCTTCGAAAAGGTATTCACTATCAACTTTTACCCAGGGTAGTTGTCGTCGCGCTGTGCTCAACGCGTCTCTTTCCCGCATAAAGGATTTTTCCCGGTCTAAAAGCGCTTTTCGGGCTTTGATCCACTCTTTACGGTTAACCACAGCTTGCGGGGGCATTTGATTGTCTCGGTTAGGGTAACCGGGGTACCCGGCTACCCATGAGTAAAAAGAATACTGGTTGGCTCAGGCGTCATTTTCTCCGGGAGTTATAATCCCTAACACACCGCCGGTAGGATCTTGGATGACTGTCATGCGCCCGACTTCGGGTATGTCCATGATGGGGCTGAGCACAGTACCTTTATTCTTTTCAACCAGCGCCATAGTGTCATCAACGTTTGCAACGTTGACCCATACCAGCCAATGTGCCGGTGCGTCAGGTGCCTGTGAGGTCATTACACCGCCACGTGCATCATCACCACTCTTAAGAATGTGATAAGCCCCGAACGGCATTTCCATTTCACTGGTGGTAAAGCCAAAGGTATTTTTTAACCAGCTGATGTCGGTATCGATGTCTTTGCTATGTAGTTCCACCCAGTGAACATGACCGGGAGCGGTGTCATAGTGATGCGAGCTATCGGGGTCAGCTTCATGGAACAACGCCATTGCCGCACCGCTTGGTGTGCTGATGACACTAAACCGGCCTGGCGGTATATCTGTTGGCGTCATGATTTGCTGACCGCCATTGTCGACTGCTGCTTTGGTGCTTTTATCGACATCATCAACACGTAGAAAACTGCTCCAATGACTCGGTATACCATCCATTTCCGGTGGAGACAGGTGGGCGAGCATATCTTTGCCAACCGCGAACATGGTGGCATCGCTATCGCCCATTGGCATGGTTTCTACATTCCAGCCTATAACAGCAGAGTAAAAAGCTTTGGCAGCCTCTACATCGGTGGATGTGCAGCCGTGCCAGCAAAATCGATTGTTTTCATATGCCATGTTGTTTGTCCTTTCGTTGGGTGAGTACTTCTGTATGTTTCACTTATCAGACGATGCAAGGTTATCGAAATCTACATGCATCCAAAAAAAATTCTGGTAATTGGTAATATTTTCGCCGGAAGGTGGCTGGGGTAGGTTGCGGGTTGAACAATGCGTTTGGCTGCGTAAATTGGTGTGTTCCAGTCCTGCGCACCGCTCGCCTGAGGGACCCGGTTGCTACCGGCTCGCAATGGCCAGCGCGCAGCCAGGAATGCAACCAGAGCACCGCCAGAACATAGCCAGAGCGCGGCCGGGACACGGTCGGAAACCTACCTGAAGAATGGTCCACACAAGCATCTTATGATGCAGTGCTGTGGTAATCTGGCCGAAACGAACACCGGTCACTTATCATGCAAAGACAGACACTGGAAACCGTCGATTTCACTGATTCAGATGCACCTGAGCGCTTTGTAGAGTCTCTGCGCGATACGGGCTTCGGTGTGCTGTGCAATCACCCGATCCCGCAGCCTGTTGTAGATTCAATCTATAACAACTGGCTCGAGTTTTTTGGCGGTGAAGACAAAATCAACTATAAGTTTGATCCGGAAAAGTTCGACGGTTTTTTTCCGGCACAGGAAGCGGAAGCCGCCAAAGGCCGGCTCGTAAGAGATATAAAAGAGTACTACCACTTTTATAAGTGGGGCCGCTGTCCTGGCTCACTTAAGCCAGAGCTCTCAGATTACTACCAGCTTGCCGGTGACTTTGGTGGAACGCTGTTGTCATGGATAGAGGAGCATAGTCCGGCCGAAGTTAAGGCGGCTTACAGCGAACCGCTGCCACAGATGATGAACGGCAGTGAGCAGTCCTTATTGCGTGTGCTGCATTACCCGCCGTTAAGCGGTGATGAAACGCCCGATGCCATTCGCGCCAGTGCGCACGAAGATATCAACCTTATCACCATACTGCCGGCTGCTAACGAACCTGGGCTTCAGGTTAAAGCGCGCGACGGCAGCTGGCTTGAAGTGCCGTGTGATTTTGGCAATCTGGTTGTCAACATCGGTGATATGTTGCAGGAGGCGTCTGGCGGTTATTTTCCGTCAACAACGCATCGGGTGGTTAACCCTGAGGGTGCTGTGCACAATAAGTCCCGAATTTCGATTCCGTTGTTTCTGCATCCGCGGCCTGAAGTGGTGTTGTCGCAAAGACATACTGCAGGTAGTTATCTTAAAGAGCGGCTCGAGGAATTGCGACAGGTTGAAGAAGAGTAGAATCAGTTATATACGCTTTAATGGCTGACGACAGGTGTCTATGAAATACATTTCTCAGGTTGTGTTATCACTGGTATTGTCAGGCTTTCTGTTCACGGGCTGCGGATCAGCAGCCAAGCAAACCGGCTTTAGTGGTACCAGTGAAGCCTTGCAACACGACCTTGATCTGGTTCGACTGCAAGATCTAAAAACGTTGTCTGGCTATATAGAGAAATACCGGGAAGAGGAGGGGAGGTATCCTTTTCAGGGGGAGACAGGCTTGCCCCACTATGTACGAATCGCCACGCGGGAGCAGCAGAAGTACCTGGGGCAGGGACCACCTTATGAGCATAAAACCAGCCCCTCGAAACGGTTTGTTTTAGAACTGCAGAAAGTACTTGGCAATATAGAGGTGCCTTTTGATCTACAGCGCGTTCCAGTGAACAAGCCCAATTTTTACATCTACCTGATTACAGACGATGCGTATTTTCTGGCGGTACATCTGCATAACGACTATTCATTCGGCACCACTGTTTCAAGAAATTATAACAAAGTGGAAGTGACCAATAACGAACAGGCAGTTCGCCCCGGTGTATGGCTGCGATCTGAATTGTTGTCTCACCCGGAATATAATGCCGCACTGCAGGCGCAGGCGTATAAGCCCGGATACACCGCTCAGCTGCGAGAGAAGCTGGGTGGCAACAGCGCGTTTTAAACGTCAGAAAATTTGTAAGCTGAATCGAAGGATAACAATGCTCAAATCAATGGTCATGGCGATGGACCTGAATCGTCTAATTGGAAAAGACGGTGGCCTGCCGTGGCATATCTCCGCAGATCTCAAGTATTTCAAGCGTATTACTATGGGTAAGCCGGTAATCATGGGTCGTAAAACCTATGACTCCATAGGCAAGCCGCTGCCAGGCAGGCCGAATATTGTGATTACCCGTAGTAACGAATGGTCTGCTGAAGGTGTTCAGATTGCGAAGTCACTGGCGCACAGCTTTGAGCTGGCAGCAGAGCATAGTGCAGAAGAGGTGATGATTATAGGCGGTGCTTCAATCTGTCAGGAAGCCATGCCTCTCACAGACAGGCTGTACCTTACCGTGATTGATCATGAGTTTGACGGTGGTGATACGTGGTTACAAAGTTACCAGCCTGAAGACTGGCATCAAGTGTCCAGTGAAGCACACGATGAAACCGATGAGGGTGGTTACCGGTATGAGTATCGGGTGCTTGAAAGGAAAGTAGTGGTCTAAATCAAGGGGTGTGTAATGCTGGCAGCGACAGAGAGATTTTCTGACAGAGTTTCAAGCTACCTGAAATACCGACCGTCCTATCCACCAGCGCTCATTGATACGCTGGTAGAACAGTGCCAGTTGAATTCGAACTCGATAATTGCAGACATCGGATCGGGCACGGGTAAGCTTACTGAGCTGTTGCTTGCCAGAGATCTGCGTGTCACCGGTGTTGAACCGAATAAAGAAATGCGTGAGGCAGCGGAGGTTTTACTCGGCACTCTTAATGGCTTTACCAGTATTGCCGGTCAGTCTGAGGCGACAGGGCTACCGGATGGTTACACCGATTTAGTTACTGCAGCACAAGCGTTTCACTGGTTTGATATTGAAAAAACCCGCGGTGAGTTTAAGCGGATTTTAAAGCCAGATGGACGCATCGCGCTAATCTGGAATCAGAGAGATATAAACCACACGTTTCAACGAGAGTACGATGAAATGCTCACCAGACTCGCGCCCGAATATTCCAAAGTGAATCACCGCAACATTAAAGATTCAGATATAGAAGCGTTTTACCTGCCGAAGAAGGTACAAAAATTCAGCTTCTCATACGGTCAGGAGTTTGATTTAGAGTCGCTGCTTGGTCGCATGCAATCGTCGTCCTATACCCCGAAAGACGGAACACCTGAGTCGAGTTTGTTGACGAGTGCTGCCGAAGCGCTGTTTGCGAGGCACGAGCAATCCGGGCTTGTCGAATTTACCTATCAAACCAATCTGTTTTTATCGGTTGATGGGATATAGGTCTGAGCATTACCGTAGGGGGGATAAGCCTGCGCATCCACCAAAAGCGCAGCACGTCAAACACCTAATTACCCATCAATCGGGCCATTAAACTCGCATTAGCCTACGTTACGCCAGTTTGGTGGATGCGCAAGCTTATCCCCCCTACGAAAATAAAGCATCGTCAGATTCAACATTATTCAAACGGTCGCATACTCCTAAAGCTTGAATGCCAGAGCTTCTCGTAAGCGTCCGTCCATGACACCTTGCTTGCGGCGTAAGTTTGAGTTTTGAGAGTCACTGCGATTTCAAAGGAAGTAAGCGCATAGCTTGAGCGCAGTCGTTGATGGGATATAGGTTCTGAGCGCCTACGTAGGGGGGTGACGACAAGGCGTCTAGTGCCGCTTTTGTCATTCTCCCTGGGGAGAATCCGGCGTGTAGTTTGCGCCGGAAGAGGGGTGTGTCTGGTTAGTTATTCAAAAAGACTTCGACCTTAAACTTTTAAGTATTGCCAAAGTATCCCTCTCCCAATGCAAACAACGCATTGGACTCTCCCAAAGAGGGTGTCGTAAAAACCCTAATTACCCAAAGCTATTAGCCGCTCACCACAGCTCTCATTGAGCACAGGAATCTGAGCCTTATAATCACAAAATAGCTTAACAAGCGTCTGATAAAGCTCAGTAAGAGCTGACGAAGAGCAATACAAGGCAATAATTTCACGGTTCTCCTCCAGCAAGCCACCGCCCTGGATAGGTTGTTTGCTAAAA
>CALLBO010000081.1 GCA_937998875.1 uncultured Granulosicoccaceae bacterium | reverse complement strand
TGCTGCGCTGACTTTTCCTTTCGTGAAATCCGGTAGTAATGGTGCCGGCTCTGCTTCTGATACCGCGGCCGTCGCGTCTCTGACAGAAGTTGATGCTGGAGTCTTGGTTGAAGACGTGCACTACCGCAAAGCAAAAGAGCCCTTCACCGCAAGTGGCAAACTGCAGGTACAGGAATTTTTTTGGTACGGGTGTCCGCATTGTCAGAGTTTTGAGCCGGCGGTGCGCGAGTACAAAAATCAGCTACCTGAAGACGTCGAGCTGGTGCAAATACCGGTTATCTGGAATCAGGCAACTGGTCTGCATGCTGCGATGCACTATCTGGCAATGGAAAGTGATAATCCGGAATTGCTGCAGGATGCATTATTTGAAACGATCATATCGATGCGCCGGGAAGGCAATCTTGATAAACATATTGATGCGGTCGAACCGGTTTTCGCAGCTCATGGTATTGATTCAACCGACCTGGGGCTAAAGCTACAATCACCCGGCATCCAAAAACAGGTCAGTGACGCTGCGGAGTTAATGCGCAAAGCCGGTATCACCGGCACCCCGACCTTGATGGTGGATAGCACCTGGGTAGTCTTAAACAATGAGGAAGTTGCCACAGCCGGGCCGTTTCAGGTAGTGGATTATCTACTTGGTATGGTGCAAACAACAGATAATTAGCAAGTCGGTTCGATTCCGGTTACCAATTTACCTCTGACTTTGAAATAATACGTTATTTTAAGCGGATAGAATTATGTTTGAGCTTATCGGATTAGCAATTGGCGCTTTTGTGGGCTTTGTAGCTGCAGATTTTCTGGCCGTGCTTGATCCACTGCGGCAGACAATTCGTCAGGCTATCGCAACCGGGATTGAAAAAGGCATGACCTTGATTGGATCGCACGGCAGCAACAACCCGTTGGTGTCCATCGGAATTCTGCTGGTAGTTGTCATAATAGCGTTCTGGTTACTCGGATTCTCATCCGCCATGTTACTCGGAGTTGTTCTGGGTGTTGTCTACAAGGAAGAGATAGCCCGCCTGCCATTTGTTTCCGGATTTGCAGACAGCGTGATGACAACCATCAAAAGTAAGCTCTCGGGTCCGAAATAGCTCCAGCGATTCTGCAGCACAGATCGGGATGAAAAGTGTTGTCGTAATTGGCGCAGGGATTGTTGGTGTATCTACTGCGATATGGTTGCAGCGAAAAGGGGTAGATGTTGTTTTACTGGACAAATATGGTCCGGCTGCAGGTACCAGCTATGGCAATGCGGGTGTATTAGCAGCGGCGTCAGTTGTACCAGTTACAGTACCGGGCCTCATTACCAAAGCACCGGCAATGGTGTTTGATAAACGGCAACCTTTGTTTCTGAACTGGTCCTACTTTCCGCGATTGTTACCGTGGTTGCCCCGTTACCTATCGCACTGTAGTCAGAAACAGGTGAATCGTATTGCGACTGCGCTAGCACCGATATTGCGTGATTGTCTTGCGGATCACAGAGCGTTATCGGCGGGGACTGGTGCAGAGAAATACATTTCACCAGCTGATTACGTCTACGCTTATAGAAACAAAGAGCACTTTGATAAAGACAACTTTGCATGGGAGGTGCGTCAGGAACACGGTTTTGAATGGACTGAACATGATGCGGAGTCCTATCAACAGTATGATCCTGCATTCGGCAAAGAGGTTGGTTATGCAGCGTGCGTGCACAATCATGGTCGTATCAGTGATCCTGGTGAATATGTAAAAACCCTGGCTGCACATTTTCAAAGCAATGGTGGTCGGTTTATTCAAGGAGAGTTTCGGGATTTTGTGATCAGAAAAAAGGCCCTCTGTGCAATAACAACCTCTGATACTGCTATTGATTGCGATGTAGCTGTAGTAGCAACCGGTGCGTGGTCAAAGGCGTTGTTACAAAAGCTTGGTCTTACTGTTCCGCTTGAATCAGAGCGTGGATATCACATAGAACTCTATGAGCCTAGCGTGATGCCTGCGATGCCAACCATGATAGCAGCGGGAAAGTTTGTAATGACTCCCATGGATGGGCGCTTGCGAATGGCGGGTATGGTCGAGTTTGCAGGACTTGAGGCAAAGGCTAACAAACAACCGCTTGAGTTCCTGCGGCAATATCTGGCAGAGCTAATGCCGGACTTATCGTGGACAGACTCTAAGGAGTGGCTGGGTCACCGACCGGCACCCAGTGATTCTGTACCGCTTATCGGTGAGTTGCCGGATACCAAAGGGGTGTATGTTGGCTTTGGTCATCAACACGTTGGCTTGTCAGGTGGAGCGAAGACCGGTGAACTCCTGAGTCAGTTGATCTGTGGGGAAGAGACTGGTCTGAATATGCAGATGTACAGCCCAATGCGATTTCGTGCCACTGTGATGTAACCCGCATTGCGTCGGGGAATCCTGTAGCTTCCGATCGCACGAGTTTGAATTCTTCAAGTAATTTTGTAATACGCCGACACAGTGGCCACAAAATACGGAGAGTAGGGCAGATGGGTGTGTTTTCACTTGTATTACTAATACTGGTAGCTGCGGTAGTGGGCTATGTGATTTTGGCGTATAACCGTTTGGTGCGCCTAAAGCATAATGTAAAAGCGGCATGGAGCAATACCGACGTGCTTTTAAAGCAGCGCCATGATGAACTCCCCAAGCTGGTCACTACCTGCCGTGAGTATATGAAGTTCGAGCAGGAAACGCTTGAGAAAGTCATAAAGGCGAGATCCCAGGTGTCGAACGCTATGCAGTCTGGCGATATGGCCGAGTTAGGTGTGGCGGATTCATTGCTGCACAATACACTGGGAAAGCTTTTTGCACTGACTGAAAACTACCCGGAATTAAAGGCGAATGAATCCTTTGCTAGACTGCAGTTACGAATAACAGCACTGGAAAACTCTATCGCTGACAGACGTGAGTATTACAATGACTCAGTCAACATCAATAACATTGTGGTAGAAGAGTTTCCAACCAATATCGTCGCAAGTAAATTTAAATTTACCCAGGCTGCATTGTTTGTCGTAGCAGAAGAAGAGCTTGCGGATGTTGCTCTTGATCAACTGTTCGCAGCCTAAGTCGCTCAAACGTTTCATTGTTAGTCCGGAATGACTGTATGAGCACTTCTGTGGAGTCCGTGTTGTCGATGCCGAACAACACGACAGGTACCACCAGGTTCAATGTGTCACCGTACCTGTTAGATTGTATCGCGGTAGCATTTGTTGCTTTTGCCTGGTCTGCGGAAAACATCACACTGCAATCTTTGAGCTATTTGATTGCAGCTCTGCTTGCGCTATGGGCGACGCTGAGCGCACGGCGATTACGGCAATACATCCTCGATACGCCGCAGTCAAAAATAGCCTCTGCAGCGCAGGGGTTTGTGGAGTTGCAAGGTAGAGCCAGGTTTTATGGTGACAGAACAACGCAGGGCTTTCATCACGGACCTCCCTGTGTGTGGCATCGCTTCGCGATTTTTGGGTTGGTTTCTACGCTGATTAAAACGGGCGAAAGTGACTTACCGTTCATCATTAGTGATGAATCGGGTGACTGTGTTGTTAATGCCTCAGGTGCAAAGGTGTTATCCAGTAGCAGGCGCGACTGGTTTGAGGGATTGACGTACTACCGAACCAGGTACATTCGCCACGGTGCACAAGTCTATGTAATAGGTGAACTCCGAACCAACGGGTGTGATAAATCTTTCTACAGTGAGAAGACAGAACTCACCAGCGTGCTTAAGTCCTGGAAGAATGATCAAGCGTGGTTGCTTGAAGAGTTTGATGCGGACAACAATGGAGAGTTGGATTTTGAAGAATGGGAAGCTGCCAGAAAGCGTGCGGAACATATTGCAAGAGAAAAATATGAAGTTAAACGCCACGATCATGTGGAAACTGCTATTCGAAAACCCTCTAATGGCATGCCGATGCTAATCTCGGACAAGAGTCCTGCAATTCTTGCAAAAAAATTCCTCTACCTGAGTTACTTTAATATGATGGTAGCGACATTGTGTAAGATTGCGCTTTTCTATGGAATCTTTACTTAGGAGCTTGTCCGAGAACCAGGATCTACTGCGGTCGCGATATTTTGGTCAGCTACTTCGATCCCTATCGTTAAAGAAGAATGACTATTCGCCTCTAGCGATCAAAATAGCTGACCTAAAATCTCACAACCTCGCTACGACCCTGGTTCTCGGACAAGCACCTGGGAGCTTGTCTGAGAACCAGGATCTACTGCGGTCGCGATATTTTGGTCAGCTATTTCGATCCCTATCGTTAAAGAAGAATGACTATTCGCCTCTAGCGATCAAAATATCTGACCTAATATCTCACACCTCGCAACGAGCTGGTTCTTGGACAAGCTCCTAGAGTTTTAGTCTGCACTGAGCAGTTCCAATGCGTCTTTTGTTTCCGCCCAATCAGCAAGCTTGTATACAAATTCTATACATTGTCCTAGCTGCTCAATCTCGATGAATTCATCGGGCTGATGGGCCTGTGTAATGCTTCCGGGGCCGAAAACCACAGCCGGAATACCTGCATGTTGGAACGCACCCGCCTCAGTACCGAAACTGACAACATCACTATTGTTTAATCCGGTCAGGTGCCGGATTAATTGTTCAGCAGGTGATTTGTCGTCTGGTGTAAGCCCGATCATCCTGTTGGTAATCTCTGTGCTTACGTTTGCATGGGGTGACTGTTTCCGCAGGTGTGGAACAATCTCGTTGTCAATAAAATCGGTCACGCGTTTTTGTAGTTGATCAGCATTGTCTTCAGGGATGAGTCGAAACCCCCATTCCACAGTGGTGTATTCAGGAATAATGTTATTCGCGGTACCTCCGTTAATCATACCGAGATCAATTGTTGTATACGGCGGATCAAAAGGGCAGCTGGAATCAGCACTGTCTGCGAGCTCCTGCTGCAATGATTCCAGAAAATTTATCAGCCGTGCCGAAGCCATGATTGAGTTCACACCAAGTCTCGGATCACTTGAATGCGCAGGTACACCTTTAAAAATGGTTCTGAAGCTTCTCGAGCCCTTATGACCACCGATTATTTTCATTGACGTTGGCTCACCAACGATAACTGCTCTTGGTTTTTGCAGATTATCGACGATATCTTTCAATAGCTCGTGCACACCGACGCAGCCGACTTCTTCGTCATAGGTGAACGCAAAGTGTATTGGTAATAACAGTTTTTTCGTCAGGAGCAACGGCACCAGAGCCAGACAAACAGCGATATAGCCTTTCATATCGACAACACCCCGGCCATACAAACTGCCATCCTGTTGCCACATGCTAAACGGGTCCTGTGACCATTGCTGCCCATCTACAGGTACCACGTCAAGGTGGCCGGAAAGAACGACCCCTCCTGCGATGTCAGGCCCTATGGTTGCCCACAAGTTAGCTTTGGTACCGGTCTCGTCATGGGTCAGCCGCGAATCAATTCCGAGATTGTCCAGATAGGACTGTATATGTTCGATGATCGCGAGATTGGATTCCCGGGAAGTGGTGTCGAACGAGACCAGCTCCTGCAAAATAGCGATAGCGTTCTTAAGTGAATCGTTTTTATTCATAGGGTGGCACAGTCGTCGATCGCGGGTCTGTATCGAGCAGGATCTTTCTGCAATAGATAGTGGGTGAGTGCACTGCAAAGCATTGAATAGTCGTATTACTACAATAACAAAACAGGATCAACTTGTAAGCTGATCAAATTTCAGGCCGTACGAAAGAGAGTGATGCCCGCATGACGCGACTCAGTGAGAAAATAGACAACGGGAAATTTGCGATTACCGCGGAGATTGTTCCGCCAATTGCCGCCACGCGCACGCAACTGTTGGAAGAGGCGTCTGTGTTACGAGGCATGGTGGATGGTGTCAATGTTACCGATGGTGCCGGTGCTTCAACTACCATGAGCAGCTTTGCCGCAGCTGCATTACTGGCTGCAGATGGTCATGAGCCTGTGTTGCAAATTACCTGCCGTGACCGCAACCGCATTGCACTCACTGGCGATCTTCTTGGTGCTGCCGCTCATGGCTGTTACAACCTTTTGATGTTGATGGGAGACGATCCTGCCAAAGGTGATCAACCAGAAGCGAAGCCGGTCTTTGATCTCGACTCGCGTCAGATAATGCAGGTCGCCACTGCACTTCGTAAAGAGGGTAAGTTGCCGTCTGGTAAAACGGTTACTGAGCCACCACCGTTTTATGTTGGTGCCGCTGATATGCCGATAGATCCTCCGGCTGACTGGAAGCCTGAAGGATTGCTTGCAAAGATAGAAAGTGGTGCGCAGTTTGCGCAAACACAATTCTGTTTTGAACCAGAAGTTGCTGCGCGTTATATCGGTCGGCTAAAAGAAGAGGGTATTACCGAGAAGCTTGGCGTTCTTATGGGGATTGGGCCCATTCTGTCCGCCAAATCAGCGCGTTGGATGAATGACAATCTATATGGCGTGACAATCCCTGCGCAAACCATCACGCGTCTTGAACAAGCAGCTGATGCAAAAGCGGAAGGTAGAAAGCTCTGTGCAGAGTTGATTCAGCAGTACCGTGAGATTCCGGGACTTGCCGGGGTGCACATTATGGCTCCGGCTCAGAAAACAGACGCGATTGCCGAGGCGATCGATCTCGCCGGATGAGCTAGCGTGCGGGCGGGTGGTCTACTCCGGTCCGCCAATAGTCCGATCTGCGCACGATGATCTGCTAGACTGATCGAGAGGAATCATATTTTTTGCGCGGAAGAGGCTTGGTATGGACAGGCAGAGACGCATCACCCGACAATCCCGGGTCGGTAATAAGCTGAAGTCATGCTGTATTATTGTCTTTGGCATTGGTTCGCTTTATCTGGCGCAACAGTTCGTTTTAAGCAAAAGCGATCTGATCCAACGACCTGCTCAACCCATAGTATCCGCGTCACCGTCTTCAATCTTCGCTCAGATTGACGCAGTTATTGCTGCAACCAGACCTTCGCTTTCACCTGTCATTGAATCTTATAGTGCCGCCGGTGAGTTCACTCGGGCCAAAGACGAATTGTTAAACCGTGCGATAGACGCTGCCGCTGCAATGGACAACAAAGCACTCGCGTTTAATCTTGGAGAGCTTGGTGAGTTGGCCCTACAGCAAGGTGAGCTGGGCATGGCTGAAGTGTATTTGTCAGAAGCGCTGGAACTGTACGAAGATCTGGGTGATGACGTTAGTGTGGCGGATATTCATGTACAGGTAGGGCGTCTTCATCTGTACACCAGACAAAGAGCCAGGCAAACTTCTGATGCCTACGATCAACTATTGATATCTCGCTGGATGATCAGTAACGGGCAGTTTCAACAAGCTGAGGGTCAGTTGAAACAGATAGTGCAAACCAATTTGAAGTTGCACCGTTATGGTGCCGCCGCAAGCGCGTATGAAACACTATTCAGTAGCTACACAGCAAACTCTAATACAGTTGAAGCAGAAACAGCCGGTAAGGAGGCGATTAAGTTGCACGCGACTTCAGGAAACCTGAGTGCTGCAAATAGACTACTACATAAAATGCAAGCCAATGGCTTGTCCAGAATCGACTCTGAAGAAATTACCCAACAGATTGACAGCTACTATCAGGAGTATGAAGTGAGTGTGCACGCTATTGGTCAGGCGCGTGACTATGCACAGCTATATAGTCACCTGTCTTCACGGGGCGATGCACTACAGGCGTGGCGCTTCCGGAAAAAAGCGGAAAAGTCTCTATCCAACGTATCAAGCCGTGCTCGCTATCGCCGGCAACCCGATGTTCTGGTAGAGCTTTATCGATCAAACGTGAGTATGACTGATGCTATTCAGTCTCTTAAGAAGGCCGATGTTTTATATTCGCGTTACGGTATTGCCGAGGGTGTTGAGTTGTCCAGGCGACTAAGAGAACAGATATTTTGACAGAATGGTTGGTTTATTCATGCAAGTGACTGCATCCGCTTTTCTCAATCACACCTTGGCAAGATAACTGTCCCAAAAGTTGTTGCGTAGCAATAAATTCGAGTCTGTCGCTTTTTTTGCGGCCGCGAACTCCCCGCAACCGGGGTACGCGTTGGTAAACTGTTCAAGCGCAGCATGAGGTCTGTAGGGCAAGTAGTAGGTGCCACCTATATCCAGTACTCGATCTATTAGGGCTCTGGTAAGCCGTTGCATATCAGCCTCCGCGCGACTCGTCATCTCCTGATCGAAAGACAATACGGCAGCTATTCTCGGTGTTGGAGCATATGTCAACACACTATCGTTGTCAGTAGCAACATACCGGAGTGTTACATTTAATAGTTCTTGAAAAGATGCGGGTATCACCTCACGGCAAATTTTTAAAAAATCGTTGAAGCGATCAGCACTGATGAAGTATTCATGCAGAATATCAGTACGCGCAGGATGTTTATTGACTAATGTTGCTACAGGTCCGTTGATTAATGAGTTGCGAGTTACCTCGCCCCCGGACAGGCGAGATGCAATAACCGTTTCGCTCCACTACCGAAATGATTTCATCTTTTCCCGGCCTAGCTGCGAGCGATAAATTTTATTGCCAATGTGGCCGACTGAACCATCTTTTGATGCGGGTGGAATGTTGCTTTGATTGTCAGACCGCTTAAAGCTGACAAGAATTGCTTTGCTGAATAAATCAGCGCGGTCAACATTCATTCTGCCGTAAGCCATGTGTACTGAAGGATCAGAAACTGTTTCGATAAATGACTGGGCGAAATTCTCCGCCGGTATTTCACGGTGAGATGGTTGCAGGCGTACGTTCTTTACCATTTCAATATCAAGATCTGTAACAACCCCGATCAATCCATACCCACCCATCGCCAGATTAAAAAAATTCGTGTTTGTTTCTCGTGAGCACTCGATCAGATCACCGGATGGCATTACCATTCTAATTGCTTTTACTGTGGAGCCCATCGGGCCAAATGGTACGGGCCAGCCGTGTGCATTGACAGAGAAGGTAGCGGCAACACCGAAATCGTGGTTCGCCTGCATAACCTTAGGAGACCAGCCCTCTGCATCCAGCTTTGCAATCACATGTGACCACCTGGCTCCGGCGTTTACGCGATATACACCAATTTTTTTTGATAGTTCGACAAGACCACTATCAAGGTCTATCGCGATACCGTTGCGAGGAATGGCATGGCCACCCATTGAGTGTCTGGCAGCCCCGACGTTGAGTGATCTGTTTGATTGTTTCGCTTCTTTGAGTGCACTACGAATTTCTTCGATAATCCCGCTATTGTAGTCGGCTGTTATTGTTTGGTGTTTGTGGATCGGTGTGGACGATAGCTTACTGGCGTCGTTCAGCCGTGATAGTTGTGCTGCCTCAGCGGTGAGAGAAGAGCCTGAGAGAACCGGTAAGTCTGACCGAAGCTGGTTGCTTACGGCATAACCAATGGCGCCCCCGGTGCCTAGTAATAGTGCGCGTCTTGATACTGCTTTCATAAAATTAATCCATTACTACCGTACAACGGGATCGACCCTATTGTTTGTTCTGCTCTAAAAAACCGACTATTCTTTGACAACCGTCCCGTAGCGTGTCTTCATCTAGCGTATAGGAGATTCTAATCCAGCCGTTGGCGCTTTTTCCAAATGCACCAGCGTCCAGAACTGAAACACCAGTGGCCTTATACAGGTTACGACAGAACTCGCCACTTGATAGTCCGTAGTCCCGGATATCTACCATTACATACATCGCAGCCTGAGGCTTCAAAACCGTAAGCCTTGCGACCTTGCTAAGTTCTGAACAAACCAGATCACGACGGTGTCTGTAGATATCTCGCATGTCACTACTAGCTAGCCGTTGTTCTTTTAAAGCATAGGTTGCAGCTTCCTGCACGAAGCCGGGTATACCGTATAACATGCTCAGGGTCAGATTCTCAAAGTGAGGTGTCAGTCGTTGTGGTGCTATTGTCCAACCGACTCTCCAGCCAGTCATTGCATGTGATTTTGAGAGTCCGTTTATAGTGATAGTGCGTTCGACCATGCCTGGCAGGGCTGCTATCGAAAGATGCTCTGCTTCAAAAACTATATCTGTATAAATTTCATCAGTAATCACCCATAGGTTGTGTCTAATGGCAAGATCGGCGATAGATTGCAATTCATTTTTGGTGAGCGCAACGCCTGTTGGGTTATTAGGCGTTGTTATGACAATAGCTTTGGTTGCAGGTGTGATCGCCGCGTCGATCAGATCAATGTCTGGTCTAAAGTTGTTATCGGCTGGCTGTGCAACACAGACTAATTTTGCACCCCCAAGTTGCAATGAAGCCTCGTAGCTAACGTACATCGGATCCAGCGCGATAACTTCATCACCGTGCTCTAAGACAACCAGGCTCGCCGCGAACAATGCGTTCTGTGTGCCCGCAAAGACAATCACATTGTCGACCTGCGTTGGCACACCGCTTTGTTTTTGAAAATCTTCCGCTATTGCCTGGCGTAATTGTGTTCGACCTGCTGTGGCGGCGTAGTGTGTGTCACCTGCCTGCAATGCCTCAATTGCACGATTAACAATTGCGGCGGGTGTCGAAAAGTCAGGATCACCGATGCTTAGGAGGATGACGTCTTCACCGCGCTCCAGGGCCTGGCTGGCTTCCAGGTGTATGTCCCAGGCTTCTGCTCCGTCCCCGCTGATCCGATCTGTGAATGACGAGACTGAGGGTAGATTGTTATTCATTACTAGCGATTCTCTAAAAAACTGCTTCGATAAGGTAGGGCCCCTGGCTTTGCAGACCTTTCTTTATTTCTGTAGAAAGTGATGCAACATCGGTGGCGCGACCAGCCTCTACTCCCATTCCTTTGGCAAGGGCAACCCAGTCAAGCTCTGGCCGGTTGAGTTCCATCATATCAAGTGCAACGTTGCCCGCCTGTGTACCGGATAAAGCGCCAACATTTTCCAGCTCGTGCTTGAGGATTGCGTATGCGCTGTTTGATAACAGTATGGTTGTTATATCCAGGTTCTCCCGGCTTTGCGTCCATAGTGCCTGCAAGGTATACATACCGCTGCCATCAGCTTGCAACGCAATGACTTTGCGTTCCGGGCAGGCTACTGCAGCACCCGTGGCAAGTGGAAACCCTGCACCGATAGAGCCGCCACAAATCTGCAGCCAGTCATGTGGTGCAGCGGTGCTGGTTTGAGTAAAGAATGCCGGTGCGCAGGTGATAGATTCATCTATGACAATTGCGTTTTCCGGTAAGAGATGTGCGACTGTTGCTGCAATATTCTTCGGGTTTAACGGTCCGGAGGAAGGCAACGTGGCAACAGGGGCATTTTGTATAACAGGTGTAGCACCGTTGGCATTCAGGATGTCTGCAAGTTCCTCGAGCGCTGCGACGCAGTCTTCGTGTTCATAAGCAAGCACGTGTTTCTCACAGTCGGGTGGATACAGCGTACTGGGTTTGTCGGGATAGGCAAAAAATGCGACTGGCGGTCTGGCCGACAAACTAACAATGTGTTTGTACGGGCGCAGAACATCGACTGCAGCATCAACAGGGTAGGGAATTGTTTTCAACGGCACCCGACCGATGCCGCGTTCAAGTCGGGCGTTTGATGTTTGTCCGTACAGGTGTACGCCAGTTGTTTCAGCAATTCTGCTGGCTGTTTCGAGCGACTTCTCACGCAGCGCGTAACCGGTAATAACGATTGCGGCTGGTTCACTACCTTTGAGAATGCTCGCGATAGTTTCAATACGATCAGTTGGTGCCTTGGGCGTATCCGGTGCTGCTATTTTATGGGCCGGGCCATTGGAAGTGTCCCAGGCAGTATTTGCGGGCAGAATAAGAGTGGCTACCTGCCCGGGATAGGTGATAGCGGCAGCGACCGCCTGTGCTCCATCGCTCGCAACATCTTTGGCTGATGGGCTTGTTTTTATCCAGCTCGAAACCGGGGCGGCTATCCCTTCTACGTCTGCTGTTAATGGCGCATCGTATTCCACATGGTAGGTAGCATGATCACCGACAATATTCACAATGCCGCTTTTGGCTTTGCGGGCGTTGTGTAAATTAGCTATTCCGTTGCCTAGTCCGGGACCCAGGTGCAGGAGTGTTGCTGCTGGTTTGTCTTTCATGCGGTAATAGCCATCCGCAGCTCCGGTGACTACACCTTCAAACAAACCCAGTACACAGCGCATACCAGCAACTTTGTCCAGCGCCGCAACAAAGTGCATTTCAGAGGTGCCGGGGTTAGAGAAACAAACTTCAATGCCACTCTCGATCAGGGTATGCACAAGACTTTCAGCGCCGTTCATTTGATTGCCGTTATTCAATAGAGTTTTACATTGTTGGAATTGAGGGCTCTAGCGAACAGGCTGCTAGTGGGTCATGCGGGAAGTTCGGTAACAAACTTTTCACAGCCACAGTTGTCAGAGCAAGGCGATAAAATGCAGGCATAGCAGGGCCTACGTCGAATTTTTTTAACGCAGCTATGGCAACTGTGGCTTCGAGGCGTGTTGTCGAACTTTCCGCACGCCCCACTAGTATGCTTCACACCATACTTCAACCTGCTGTACCGCATTGTTGCCAAAGCCTGCTATGTCCCAGGGTGGAGTGAGTGGCTGTATGTTGCCGTTTGCGTCTGTGGCGCGGCATGAAAGAATGTGTTTTCCAGGTGTAGCAGTCCAGTTTGCGGTCCATTTGCACCATGCGTATTTATCTGTTGATGGGTGGAGTGTTGCGGTCTGCCATACGTCATCGCAGCACCATTTTACTTTTTTGATGCCTGCGCCGTCACCCGACCATGCTCTACCGGTCAATGTTACAACACCGGGTTGTACCAGTCTTTTGCGTGAACTCCAGTCCGGGATGCCGGGTGGTATCAGCAGTGACTTAACCCGAATTGAGGTAACCGGTTCACCATTTTCGGCTTTGTCTTTTTGATAGACGTAAGTACCTGTCTGTTGGTGCCCGTTGAAGCTGTGGTCAATGACTTGTATTTTGTTAAGCCATTTGACACTCGCCATGCCGTACCAACCCGGTACAATTAGTCGTACCGGAAAACCGTGTTGCGGTAGCAGTGGCTGACCATTCATCTGCCAGGCCAGCATCACGTCGTCATGCATTGCGTCTTTAACAGAAAGGCTGCGCGCAAAGTGATGTATGTTGCCGCCATCAATGCCTTTGTCTTTTCCATAAAACACGATCTCTCTGGCGTTAGACTTCAGCGCTGTATTTTCAAGTAGATATTTAAGCGGCATACCGAACCAATCCGAGGTGCCCACCGCTTCTACCTGCCATGGCTGGCTCGGCCATCTTGGTGCGAGGTTGGCTCTTCCATTGCCTGCACACTCGAGTGTTACTCTCTGTGTTCTGGTCTGGTTGTTAACCGTTGCCTGTTTAAGAATCTCATTCAGGGTGACGCTAAACGGCTGAGCAACTTCTCCCTCAATTGCTATTTTCCAGTCCAAAGCGTTATGAACATATGGGACGTCGAAGTGGTTGAGTAGATAGTGTGCGCCTATCGGAGTGACGTCGTGATGCAGTGTCTCCAGCAAAGTGCCGTTATTGCGATTCGCAAGGGTAACCTCTGAAACGCTGTAGCCCCCATGCTGATGCTGCTTTGCGGGGGGATTAAGAATAGGGTTCTGCATTCTATTCGGCGGGTATTAACCCGCCTTGTTACGGGTAAACACGGGCTCGTTCTCTGTTGACATCTTTTTGTTGTATTTGTATCCGGCGGTATCAAAATCTTTTAGATCGGCGGCCGACACAATTCGGTTATCTATGATGTAGCGTGACATCATACCGCGGGCCTTTTTTGCGAAAAACGAGATTAGTTTATATTCACCGTTTTTCTTATCTTTGAAGACCGGGGAAATCGTGTCGGTAACAAGCTTGTTTTTATTGACGACTTTAAAATACTCGTTTGAAGCCAGGTTGATAACAATCGGTTTCTTCATGTTATCCAGCTCGGCATTGAGTACATCAGTGACACTGTCACCCCAGAAATGGTAGAGGTTTTGGCCACGTTTGTTAACGAACTTAGTGCCCATCTCAAGGCGATACGGAAGCATTAGATCAAGCGGTCTCAATACGCCGTACAAGCCACTTAAAATGCGTAAGTGCTTCTGTGCAAACTTCACATCGTTCTTTTTCATGGTGGCAGCATCAAGGCCGGTATAGACATCCCCTTGAAACGCAAATAAGCTTTGCTTTGCGGTATCCGGTTTTAACGGCTGTTTCCATTCTTTGAACCGCTCTGCGTTGAGCTTGGCGAGTTTGTCGCTAATGCTCATCAGCTTGCCGACTTTCGCTGGAGAAAGCTTTTTCAGCTGATCTATCAGTTCCTGGGAATCGTCAAGGAACAACGGCTGTGTATTGTCATCCACCAGCGGTGGAGTTTCGAAATCAAGCGTTTTGGCAGGAGAAACCAGAATAAGCATGGCGAAATACCGATTTAGTATGTTGGAACTTTGACAACACTAAGATTACGTTGCCTGCGGCCTGGTCGCAATGGGGACTTGTGCTTCCTGCCCGAAAGAAGCTGCGAAGATTCGAAATATCATCAGAAACAAGTAGTTGCACAGTGGTCGGGGGTGGCTGGTGGTTTCTGGTTGTACAGCTGCGTGTTATGGCACAGTATTTTGCTTATCTATTCGGCCTGTGGTGCCAACCAAATTTCGGGACAACTACTACAAACGGCTTGAACCGAAAACATTGATCAGCCGAAAAGTGTCGGCACCGCAGGTTTATTTCTACCAACGCCAATGACACGTGCCCTGCAGCGGCACCCGCACCGGCACAGGGATCAGTCAGAGGCCAGATTTAATTCAGCGTCAAAAAATTCTACTTTTCCTGTCTCCAGCGAGTACTCGGCGCCGACAATTTGTAAACCGTTGCTGATCGTTAATTGTTCCAGAATTTTGGAGCCGTGCTGCAGATGAGATACACAGGCTCTGACGTTTGATCGAACTGCGGCCGTTAGTAGTTCTTCCGGTCTGTTGACCAGGTCAGTCTCAAGCAGTGTTTCTACCGAAGGGCGGATTCTGCTGACAATTGCGTGCAGGTTTTCAGAGCGATCCTCGGGGGGGATTTTTAGTTCGTTCAGTGTGGCACTGATGGCTCCGCAATTGGTGTGACCCATAACAACAACCAGTTGGGTTTTAAACTGCTCAGCACAGAACTCAACACTTGCGACCTGTGACGGGGCAACAATATTACCCGCTACCCGGATAACAAATAAGTCGCCCAGGCCTTGATCAAATACCAGCTCTGCCGGTACGCGCGAATCTGAGCAGCCTAATATTATTGCAAAAGGTTCTTGCTTAGCTACCAGCTCCGGGCGTTTGCTGCTGTTGCGCAGCTCATTGTTATCGGTTTCATCTGCTACAAATCGACGGTTGCCATCTTTGAGCCGATCTAGCGCTTCTGCAGCTGTAATCATGAGTTTGCCAGAGTGTTAATTTAGTGCGGTAAATTCTATGTTCTATGGTGTGCGCTTTCAACTTAACGCGCTACAACCCAAGCCACAGGTTAACGAGCTACAGCTCAAAGCCTCCGGGCGGTTCAAAGTGGTCTTTGTGCCAGATCAGTCGAGTGGGTCCCGGCATTTGTTGTTCTGATTCAGGATGTTCAGGATCACCGGGATAAATCAGTGTACGGCTGCTATCGGTTTTTATTACCTGTGGTTTGATGCTATAGGCGGGTGTTTGTGATGCATGGTCAATGCATTCCTGTGCATTGTTAAAGTTGCTGAGTGCAATCAGCGTCATGATCTGGGGTGGTGCGAGCACTATCTTCAGATCTGAGTAGTCCTGCAATGCCTGTCTTGGTGTAATCCATCGACTATCTGTCGCCTCGGAGCCGTCGTGTACAGCAGTTTGGCCATCCGGCAGTGTTGCCAGGAAAAATCGAGCGTCGAATCGCTTTTTCATCATTGATGGTTCATTGGGTGTTACCCAGCGCGACCAGGTTTGTAGCTGTGATAATTCGAGATTAACACCGGTTTCCTCGCGAGTTTCTCTGCAGGCGGTTTCAAAAAGCGCTGCGGCCAGGGTATTGCTGAGCTTCGGTTCATTGAGCAACTCTGTTGCTGGTGCAGCTAACGCTGTTTGGATTTTTTCTACCTGATGCAAATCCTCTGCGTCAACTTTACCGCCGGGGAATACCCAGGCGTTGTTCATTACAGTAAGGCTTTTGCCGCGACAAAGTAGCAGTGTTTGCATACCGTCCGTATGATCGCGCAGCAGAATAACTGTTGCTGCATCGATTGGTTTATCGAGTATTTTTTCATTTACCAGGTTGGTCATCACTGACGCAACTTGTAGCCGGTTTTGAACATCCACCAGACAATGCCGAGGCAGATGAATAGAAACATGAGTACCATCATCAGGCTGGTACCATGATTGACATCAGACAGTTCAAAAAAACTCCATCGGAAACCGCTGATCAAATACAGCACTGGATTAAACAGGGAGATTTTTTGCCAGAGTGGTGGCAGCATGTCGATTGTGTAGAAACTACCACCCAGGAATACCAGTGGTGTGATTACCAGCAGTGGTATTAGCTGCAGTTTCTCGAAGTTGTCGGCCCACATACCAATGATAAAGCCAAACAGTGAGAACGTGATACAAGTGAGAATAAAAAATGCCAGCATCCAGAACGGGTGGGCGATGGTGAGGTCAACAAAAAAACTTGCGGTTATAAGTATGATGGTGCCGATGATCAGTGACTTTGTCGCAGCAGCACCTACGTAACCGACAATCACTTCAAAGAACGAAACGGGGGCCGAGAGAATTTCGTAAATGGTGCCGGTAAATTTGGGAAAATAGATGCCGAAAGATGCGTTTGAAATGCTCTGCGTCAGCAATGAAAGCATCATGAGCCCGGGTACGATAAAAACTCCATAAGAAACACCGCCTTGCCCGTCGACACCACCTACCGTTTGAATGCGTGAACCGATAGCTGATCCGAATACTACAAAGTACAGGCAGGTTGAGATTACCGGGGATGCAATACTTTGCAGTAGCGTGTTTCGGGTGCGCAGCATCTCGCTTTTGTAAATTACTTTTATGGCCTGCCAGTTCATGGGTTGTCTGTTCCCGAGGATACTTTTTGGGATATTGGCTGGGATTCCGTCTGAGCCTGGTCATCATTTACCAGAGTTACGAAGATTTCCTCCAGTGAGCTTTGTGATGTATGCAGGTCTTTTAATTTTAATCCTGCCGTGTTGACGTCCTGCAGCAGCGCAGTGATTCCAGTGCGATCGCTCTTGATGTCGTAGCTATAAATTAAATGTGTTTCGTTTTTTGATAATTGCAACTGGTAGCTTTCAAGTGCTTCCGGAATTGATGTGATCGGCTCGCGTAGCTCTATAGTAAGTTGTTTGCTGCCGAGTTTTTGCATTAGCCCGGCTTTGTCTTCTACCAGTAGAAGCTCACCGTTGTTAAT
>CALLBO010000080.1 GCA_937998875.1 uncultured Granulosicoccaceae bacterium | reverse complement strand
TTGTTTTCGTCGATATCGAGTGTCACAAATATTTCCGGCAATGTGCTAGTGAAGGCTGGTAGCCCGACATCCTTCTTTACCGAAACGTATTCCAGATTGGCAAATTCGAACGGGTTACCGGCGTCATCGGTTCCGGAAGCTATCACTGGCCACTTATCTTCCGGTGGAAGTCCTGCCATGTTGTAGTAGCGAAATGAGGTTTCAAATTGATTGCCGAATTTGGTACCAACTACAAACTCCGGATATGCTTTGATTTGGAAGTTGTTGTCTAATCCCACATCCGATGTGATGGTAGCTGTTCGGTTGCCGTCTCCATCTACCGGAGAGACGCATACTGAGACGAATTCCTGTCCGTCAAAGTGTGGCGGGTTGATTGCTCCACTGTTAAAAAAATTTGCGGAGATAACGGTACCAGTAACGTCATCGATCACCGTTGGATTGCCACTACTTGGTGGTAGAGATGTGCCTGTAGCTTCGTATTCACAGCCGGTTGCCGCAGCTAGTTTCGGTGTGATGGTCTCTGGTAAGGCATTGGTGTCTGATTGACTGTGGCAGGCTGAAATAGATATCAGCACCAGTGGAACTGTAAGCTTGAGCATCGAGTGGTGCTTTCCTGGCAAGATTGCGAGAGGCCGTTAAACTGTGGCGGTTTGTAGTAGTAAAGGTTGAATTTATTATTGCTGACAGTTCAAATTTATGGCATCGGATACGGTTATACACTGACAACTGTTGGCTATCAGTGCGTATTGTTAACCCGGTCACGCAATAAGCTGTAGTGCCCAATGATTGATCAGACTGTACTTTCCCTGGGCGAGGATGAAGTCAAAACATGGGTATGTACAGTTATTTATTGCCGAACTATGATTAGGATTTCAAGCGCACTATATCGAATACGGGGCCGAATACGATTTAGGGCTTCAATCTGTTTCCTAACAGTGAGAAAGTGACTGTAGACTAACAGTCTGTCACGAATAGCACTTTCACACCTACATATTAGGATAATTAGGCCCGCCACCACCTTCCGGCACCACCCACGTAATATTCTGACTCGGGTCTTTGATATCGCAGGTTTTACAGTGCACGCAGTTCTGCGCGTTGATCTGGAATAATTGTTCACCTGCTTTTTCTACCACTTCATAGACACCTGCCGGGCAGTAGCGTTGCGCGGGTTCGTTCCATTTAGGCAGGTTGGTGCCTAACGGTATATTGTCATTGGCAAGTGTCAGGTGGGCTGGTTGATCTTCTTCGTGGTTGGTGTTTGAAAGAAAGACCGAGCTGGGTTTGTCGAAACTTATTTTGCCATCAGGGCGTGGATATTCGATGGTTGGGCTTTCTTCTGTGGTTTTTAACGTTGCGTGATCTGGTGTGTCGTCCTTTAGTGTGACCGGTATCCTGCCACCGAGTAGATTTTGATCAATGTAGTTAAATGCGCCGCCAATGTAGGTGCCGAACTTATGCATGGCAGGGCCGAAGTTGCGTGACTTGTATAACTCTTCGTATAACCAGCTGTCTTCGAAGTTCTTTGTGTATGCAGTTAACTCTTTGCCGGTACTTTCGCTATCGTTCTTGAGTTCGTCAAAAAGTGTTTCTGCTGCAATCATTCCGCTTTTCATCGCAGTGTGGCTGCCTTTGATTTTGGAAAAGTTCAAAGTGCCGGCATCGCAGCCAACAACAAGACCACCGGGGAAGGTCATCTTTGGTAGTGAGTTCAAGCCGCCTTTGACAATAGCTCTTGCGCCGTAGGAGATTCTGTCACCACCTTCTAAAACTTCCTTTACTGACTTATGGTGTTTGAACACCTGAAACTCATCAAACGGACTTAAGTTTGTGTTGCTGTAGTTGAGGTCGACAATTAAACCAACGACGACTTGCTGGTCTTCAAGATGATAGAGGAAGGAGCCACCGGTAGCACCGCTCTCACCGAGCGGCCAGCCTGCACCGTGAACCACAAGGCCTGGCTGGTGTTTTTCTTTGTCTATCTTCCAGAGTTCTTTTAAGCCGATGCCATAATGCTGCGGGCTTTTACCTTCATCGAGGTTGAATTTCGATATCAGTTGTTTGCCAAGATGACCGCGGCAACCTTCTGCAAATACGGTGTACTTCGCGCGTAGTTCCATGCCGGGCTCATAACTGTCTTTCTTTTCGCCGTCTTTGCCGATGCCCATATCACCTGTCGCCACGCCTGCGACGCTGCCGTCTTCGTTGTACAAAATTTCTGCGGCTGCAAAGCCCGGGAATACTTCAACCCCCAGTTCTTCGGCCTGTTCACCTAGCCATCGAACCACGTTACCTAAGCTGACGATGTAGTTGCCGTCGTTGTGCATGGGTTTCGGGATCATGAAGTTTGGCACTTTTATGGATTTTTCCATGCTGGTGTAAAAGTGCATTTCATCACCGGTGACTTCGGTATTCAGTGGTGCGCCTTTTTCTTTCCAGTCGGGGAAGAGTTCGTTAAGCGCCTTCGGTTCCAGAATTGCTCCGGAGAGAATGTGTGCGCCGACTTCTGAGCCTTTTTCCAGCACCACAACGGACAGCTCGGTTTCGTTTTCCTGTGCGAGCTGCATCAGCCGGCATGCGGTAGACAGGCCTGCTGGTCCGCCGCCGACGATGACGACGTCAAAATCCATCGATTCGCGTTCTGTATCCATGGTCTTTTACTCCGGTTTTTGACGGGCTGTGGCAGTAAGGTTGTCTGGTTATAAGGTGCCAGACTTTCAAGCACGGAATTATAATGTTTCCGACTCTGCTTGGTTAGCTTTAAAGGTTTCAAGAGTGTTATCGGCCATTTTGGCGAGTTTTAGACTGGTAGGTTGTAGACTGGTGGGTTATGGAATTGTGCGAGTGTAGAATATCCGGTACGAGGACCGGCAATGGCGGAAATACTGCCTCGCCGCTTAGACGCCACCCTTAGCGGTGGTAACTTTTGGTGGCACAAGGCTGGGCGGCAAGCGCTCGCAGGCTAAGCTCCTCCCACACCGAATAACAGGTAGTACGCAGGTAATGGTTAAAAAGGTCGCACTGGTTGAAGATGAACCGTCGCTTCAAGTGAATTATCGTAATGCGCTTGAGCGTCACGGTTACGAGGTGTCGGTTTACGGCAACAGGCAGGAAGCGGTAACCGCATTTGAAAAGAGTCTGCCTGACCTTGCCATTATAGATGTAGGTCTGGGGGATGAAGCGGAAGGCGGATTTGAGCTGTGTCGTCAGTTGCGGTCTATGGCGCCGTTACTGCCAATTGTGTTTCTAACCGCGCTGGATTCCGAGCTCGATACGATATCCGGCTTACGGTTGGGAGCCGATGACTATCTTACGAAGGATATAAGCCTTGCACATCTCGTGGCTCGAGTGGTCGCGCTTTTTAGAAGAGTGGATGCACACAATCAGCCTGACTTACCCGAAGATATAGTGAACGCAGGGGATCTGCAGATCGATATGAAACGCATGACTGCCAGCTGGGGCGATAAGCCTGTGACGTTATCTGTTACAGAGCTTTGGATGGTGCATGCACTTGCGATGCACCCTGGGCATGTGAAGTCACGCCAGCAGCTAATGGATGCGGCGAATGTGGTACTCGACGATGCTACGGTTACCTCGCATGTAAAAAGAATACGCCGCAAGTTTATTGCCGCTGATCGTGATTTTGATCAGATAGAAACTGCCTATGGGATGGGTTATCGGTGGTTGGCATAGTGTTGTTTGTGGTACTACACAGCTCAGCAGATAACACCCGGTTTTGAAACTTCGTGCACAATTAGCGCTTGTCTGCTTATCGCTTTTTATACTGCCGTGGGCTGTATTTCTGTTTGTGGGCGAGCTTGATCGTAACCTGCGTGATGCGCAGTTAAAGCAGTCTCGTGAAAACTCGATTGCGGCCGCAGAGAAAGTTGCACTGCAGCTGCGTGGTGAAAGTCCACACGTCAGGCCGGAATCTAAAACACTTCTAGCGGGTATTCTCAACAACGACATTTTGATAGACGGTTATGCGGATGACTGGTCAGCATTTGAGCTGGGTGCGCGCTCGTTCGACTTTACGATGAACAAACTATCGGTAGAACCCGAAGATCTGGCACAGGCAAGCTCTTTCATTGTGAGTGCTGCAGTCAGGCGGCGGTTTCTGTATTTGTTTATTAGAGTGAAGGATCAGGATGTTCGCTATCACCAGCCTGCAAGCCGGCAGGTTGCAACAGGTGACCGTTTGATTATCAGGGTGCCGGATTCGAGCGGGGACATTCGTCGCTACACTTTCCGGTGGGAGGCACCGGGTATTGAGACCGGGAGGTATCTGGGTGAAGCCACAGAGGGTGTGCGGCCGATCCGAATAGGGGTGGAGTATAAGGCATCTCTGGTTGAGAGAGCTGATGGTTATAATATCGAACTTAGAATGCCGTTGCCCAGGGACCATCGGTTTGGCATAAGCCTGATTGATGTAGACCTGGCTGACGAAGTTGAGCGCTGGACGGGGATGTTTGATCCGGATGAGCCGGATGATGTGGGGCTGCTCCAGTTAATCGACAGTGATTTAACTGCAGCCCTTTCTGTGCACACTGAGCCCGGTATGCGAATGCGGGTTTTTAACGGTCAGGGATGGTTACTTGCTGACGCCGATGAGCGCATGCCGGACGCCAGCGTGCGTGAGTTTGAGCCGGATGAAAAGAGTATTTTTGATGCGGTGCTGCATCGATTTATTGCGTGGTCGCTTGCCAAGAATGTTGATACACGAAAGCTGCCGGTAATCGCAGACGGTAAGCTTGATGTGGCGGAGTTTGAGCTATTTGCAGAGCTGGCTGATGCATCCGAGTTTTTAAAAGATCGGTATGAACGGATTTTTCACACATCGGTAATAAACGTAAAGGATGATGAGGATTTATTAGGCTATTTACTGGTGCAGCAACCGAGGGCATCACTGACCTCATTCACCGAAACCGCGATGGTAAGACTGGTTAAGATATTCGGTATTGCGGTGGCGTTGATCGCGTTGGCACTGATCGGGTTTGCTTCATTTTTGTCCTGGCGCGTTAAAAGATTGCGTGATGAGGTGGAGCGCTCTGTGTCAGGAGATGGCGTGATTGTACGCAGTATGTCTAAATCTGCTGCACCTGATGAAATTGGGGATTTATCTCGTAGCTTTCACACCATTATCTCCAGACTTGATGGCTACACAAACTACCTGCAGTCTCTGGGATCGCGCTTGTCGCATGAATTGCGCACACCGTTAAGTGTCGTATCTACCTCGTTGGAGGCGATCGACAAATCCAAAGTAGATCGGCAAACCGCTGAGTCACTGCAGCGCGCGGAGTTGGGGGCGGCACGTTTACAGCGCCTGATTAGAAATTTATCGGAAGCCAGCAGTGTTGAGCAGACGATTGAGCGTTCTGAAAAAACGGTTGTTGATCTGGTTGACTGGATTCGCGTGGCGGCAGAAGTTTATGACAATCTTTATCAACATCGTAAAGTGGTTCTGTATGTTGACGATCGTTTAACACATGCTGGTGTTAATGCATCAGTAGAGTTACTGCACCAGATGTTGGACAAGCTCATGGCCAATGCAGTGGATTTTAGTTATAGCGGGAGTGAAATTGTGTTGTCGCTTTCGGTGTTGAACGGGCGGGTTGTTATTGACGTTGAGAATGAGGGTAGTCAGTTGCCATTGCCTTCGGGTGATTTGTTTGAACCGATGGTGAGCGTGCGTGATACACGTGATGATCAACCGCATATGGGTTTTGGATTGCATATCGTGAAGTTGATTGCGGATTTTCACGATGCAGGTTGTAAGGCCGTGAATGTGGCCGGTAGGGATGCTGTTCGGATTAGTGTTGATTTTCCGATTGTTGGTTCATGATTGGGTGATGTTTGTCTTGGGCGGCATCGCCTGGCGCTCAATACCAAGCAATGGTTCAGGTTTAGCGGCACCTATGAAACCAGCCCTCCCCGGCGCTTAGACGCCGACCCTCCCCGCGGGGAGGGTGACTTTACAGCTTAGGCTGATTTAACTGCAAAACTCTCAAGGTGTTGGTTCAGCGTTTCACTGGGTCGCATAGAGGCATCGCACTTCGCAACGTCAGGATAGTAGTAGCCGCCTATATCGACTGGTTTGCCTTGCACGCTGTTCAGTTCGTTGACAATCTTTTCTTCGTCATTTGTGAGTGCTTTTGCCAGTGGTGCGAAGCGTTCAGCCATATCACGATCTTCGGTTTGAGTGGCCATCGCCTCTGCCCAGTAGAGTGCCAGGTAGAAGTGACTGCCTCGGGTGTCGAGTTCTCCAACCTTGCGTGAAGGTGACTTTCTACTGGTAAGGAGTTTTTCAGTAGCGGTGTTTAAAGCGTCACCGAGTAGCGCTGCGGTTTTGTTGTTGTTGGCTTCTGATAAGTGCTCGAGTGATACAGCCAGTGCCAGAAACTCACCGAGTGAATCCCAACGTAAGTGGTTTTCTTCAACCAGTTGTTGTACGTGCTTGGGTGCGGAGCCGCCGGCGCCTGTTTCGAACAATCCACCGCCGTTCATTAACGGTACGATTGATAGCATTTTTGCGCTGGTGCCAAGTTCCAGTATCGGGAACAGGTCGGTTAAGTAGTCTCGAAGTACGTTGCCCGTAACTGAAATGGTGTTCTCACCTTTTTTGATTCTATCCAGCGTGTAGTCTGTTGCTTCACCCACTGACAGAATTTGGATGTCGAGAGAATCGGTATCATGATCCTTTAGGTATAGCTCGACTTTCTTAATCAGCTCGGCATCATGGGCGCGGTTTTTATCGAGCCAGAATACCGCCGGCCAACCGGTGGCTTTAGCACGGGAGACCGCAAGTTTTACCCAGTCTCTCACCGGTGCATCTTTCACCTGGCAGCAACGCCAGATGTCGCCGGTTTCTACCTGATGCTCAATGAATACATCACCTGCTGAGTTTCTGAGTTGAACGGTGCCGTCTGCAGACAGTTCAAAAGTTTTATCATGCGAGCCGTATTCCTGGGCCTTTTGTGCCATCAGCCCAACATTAGGGCACGTGCCCATGGTCGTTGGATCGAATGCACCATGGTCTTTGTGAAACTGAATCGTGCGTGTATAGAGGTCTGCATAGCTGCTGTCGGGGATGGCCGCCAACGTGTCTTGTTGCGCACCTTCGTGATTCCACATTTTGCCGGAGCTCCGGATCATTGCAGGCATAGATGCATCAATAATGATGTCACTGGGTACGTGCAGATTGGTAATGCCCTGATCGGAGTTAACCATTGCAAGGTCAGGCTGTGATTCGTATATCGCCTGAATGTCTTTTTCGATCTCTTGCTTCTTGCTGTTCGGCAGCTGATCAAGACTATTGATCAAATTTCCCAGTCCGTTTCTGACGTTTGCGCCGGCTTCTTTAAGCACATCACCGTGCTTGTTGAAAAGCTCTTCAAAGAATACATCGACACCGGTGCCAAAGATGATGGGATCAGAGATTTTCATCATCGTTGCTTTTAGATGCAACGAAAACAAAACGTCCTGTTCTTTGGCGGCTTTGATTTGCGTGCCGAGAAAGCCTACCAACGCTTTCTTGCTCATAAAACTCGCATCAACTATTTCGTTGGCAAGTACCGGAATGGATTCTTTTAACACCGTCTCAGCGCCATCTTTGGTGATATGCACTACAGACAAGGTATCGTCTTCTGCAATGGTCAGAGACTTTTCGTTTGATCGGAAGTCGCCAGCGGTCATCGTTGCTACTGATGTTTTGGAATCCGCTGACCATGCGCCCATCGCATGAGGATTTTTCTTTGCGTAATTCTTAACTGCTGCAGGCGCACGTCTGTCTGAGTTGCCTTCCCGCAATACCGGATTTACCGCACTGCCTTTGACCGTATCGAACCTTGCACGTGCGTCAATCTCTTTATCAGTGCTTGGATCATCCGGGTAATCCGGAACGTCATACCCGCTAGCCTGGAGCTCTGCGATCGCACCTTTTAACTGCGGTACGGACGCACTGATATTGGGCAGCTTGATAATGTTGGCCTGAGGTGTTTTTGCAAGTTCGCCGAGGTTTTGCAGAGCATCTTCGACGCGCTGTGATTCTGGCAACAGGTCGTTGAAAGCGCTCAAGGTTCGTGCTGCGAGCGAAATGTCTGCGGTATCAATGGCGACACCCGCCGGGCTAAGGAAACTGCGAACAATCGGAAGCAGGGAGTAGGTGGCAAGTGCCGGTGCTTCGTCTGTGTTGGTGTAAATTATCTTGGTGGTGTCAGGCATGCATGCTCACTTTGGTGATGTGCCGCGGATGATTCCATTTTTGACCCGTATGGGGATTTGAAATCGCAACGGCGGTTGTAGGGCAAGGCGATGGAGTCGCAACGACGGATTGAATAGCAATAACGCAAAAAGTTTCGAGCCCCTGATTATATCCTATTTTCGTAGTTATTAACTGCAGTGGGATGTTTATGGGCCAGGTGCGCTACTCGCTGCGAATCAATTGCAGGAAATGATCGTAGCGGTCCTTGTTTATTTCCCCGTTGACGAGCGCTGCGAGCACGTGACATTCCGGCTCGTGTTGATGGGAGCAGTCGTTGAATTTGCACTGGGCAGCATGCTCTGAAATTTCCCGAAAGCCTGCCTGTATATCAACCGAATCCAGGTGCTCAAGGGAAAATTGTCTCACACCTGGCGAGTCGATGATGGCACCGTTATGTGCGAGGTCATACCAGTTGGTGACTGTTGTCGTATGCCTCCCAAGGCCGGAGTTGTCTGAAAGGTGGCCGGTTTTAATTTCCTGCTCCGGCATCAGCGCCTTCAGTATTGATGATTTTCCAACACCGGATTGACCGACAAGAATAGAAATCCGATCATCAAGTAATGGTCTTACCTGGGAGAGTCCGTCTGGATCTTTCACGCAACAGCGCGCGACCTTATAGCCAAGGCTGCTATAAAGCGCCTCTATGTTATGTGCCGTTTCACTGGTGGTTTTATCCAGCAAGTCGGTCTTGTTGATGATGATCGCGATCTCTGCTCCGATAGTGGCTGCCGCAACGCAATAGCGATCGAGTAACAGGGTATCAAATGGTGGTTTGGGCGCCGTTACGACAAGCACCTGATTGACGTTTGTCGCAATCGGTTTGGCGCGACCGGCCCGGTCGGTGCGGGCGAGTGTGCCGGTACGTGGCAGTACGCTGGTGACACGGGCAACACCGTATTGTTCTGCCTGCCAGAGTACAAGGTCTCCTGTCACGACAAGATCGAGCTTTTTCTTCGGTGAGGCGCTGAAGGTCTCACCATTCTCTGCACGCAGCGTTAATTCTGAACCGTGGTTGGCGATGACACGCGCCTGATGCCCGGTTATGTTGCCGTCGTCATCGTCTGAATTGCCAGCCGCATTTTTGTTGTTCAATCCCGCTGCCGTGTTTTTGCTCAAAACAGGGTCGGTGTGGGCAGAGGGTCGGTGAGGCAATCAGCACTGTGCATTTGTAGGTCGCTCTAATGTGGGCATATTGTCGTGAAGTATAATTGTTGCTTTGCAGGTACCATTGTACGCTGCAAAATCTATATTTTGGCATACAACACGGTGGGCAGAAGATGGCGCAGGTGACCGGGTGATGACAGTTAGCAATGACAATTTGATCTGGATCGATCTGGAAATGACGGGTCTTGACCCGGAGCATGATCGGATCATCGAGATCGCGACCATCGTCACTGATTCCAATCTGGAGATTCTGGCGGAAGGGCCTGTGGTGGCAATTCATGCGTCAGATGATGTGCTTGGCGCAATGGATGAGTGGTGTACGTCTCACCACACGTCGTCAGGTCTGGTTGATCGTGTCAGAGCCAGCAATCAGTCTGCCGCTGACGCTCAGCGAGCGACTATCGAGTTTCTTGCTGGCTGGGTTCCGTCTGGTAAGAGCCCGATGTGTGGCAACAGTATTTGTCAGGACAGGCGCTTTATGGCGCAACACATGCCGGAACTGGAAGCCTATTTTCACTACCGGAATCTGGATGTCAGTACGCTCAAGATTCTGGCACAACGCTGGGCGCCGGATGTCGCGAAACGGTTTGTTAAAAAGTCTCAGCATCTCGCGCTGAGCGATATCCGGGATTCAATCGACGAGCTGGTGCATTACCGGTCGACTTTTATCCGAAATTTCGCTCCTTAGACCGCGTAGAAGACAACAGCACCGGTCCCTTAACACACAGGCATATAGCGAACAGTGCCACATAGCAGGCATAATTCGCTTATCCGGACTCGGTCTAACTATAAAAAATGATAAACAACTACAGAATGCAGTGGAACTTAAGCAGGCAGCAGTGGGTCGGAGGGTGTCGTAGTGGGCGAGGGGTCGCCTGTGAGTGAAAAAAGTAATGATCTGGCCCTGGTAAGAAAAGTACAGGCTGGTGACAACCGCGCATTTGATCTGCTGGTGTTGAAATACCAGCACAAGATCGCAAATCTGGTTTCGCGTTTCGTAAAAGACAGTCACGAGGTGCAGGATGTTACCCAGGAAGCCTTTATTAAGGCCTATAAAGGGCTGAAGAATTTTCGTGGAGACAGTGCTTTTTACACCTGGTTGTACCGGATTGCGATAAACACGGCCAAGAATCATCTGGTTGCTGCCTCAAGAAGACCCACGGACGGCAGTGTAGACAGCGACGAGGCCGAATATTTTGAAAGTGCGTCGGGATTGCGGGATATCGCAGACCCGCACAGCGAGCTGGTGACTGATCAGATTACTGAAACTGTGAAGACAGCGATAAACGGGTTACCAGCTGAACTTAAGACTGCAATTACACTCAGAGAGTTGAAAGGTTTGTCATACGACGAAATAGCGGAAATTATGGAGTGTCCGATTGGTACGGTCCGGTCCAGAATCTTCCGCGCTCGAGATGCGATCGATCAGCAGCTTCGACCGTTAATAGATAACACCGGTAGTGCTGAAGCTTAATTTGGATTTTTTATGAACAATAACGATACAAATTCTGTGAAATCTGCGCTTTCTGCGTTTGCGGACGGTGAGCACGATGAGAAAGACAATTTTGCACTCAATGTGATGGTTGAGCGTGCCTGTCATGATAAGGATCTCACTGCCACATGGCAGAGTGCGCATCTGGTTCGCGACGTTCTGCAGGCTGATTATCATCCGGCTATTCCGGTTGATTTTACTGCAAGGGTCAGTGCTGCCATTGCACGTGAAGCGGATTTCGATGAGTATGCCGCCGACATAGAATCGGGTCCGTCAGTGGTTTCGTTAACCGATGCACGAGATCGAATCGCTAGCCGCAGAAATACTTCGCGAAGGGAAGCCGATCGTACTTCACGTAGACCATCTGCGTTGTGGAGGCCGGTAGCAGGTTTGGGTCTTGCCGCGAGTGTTGCTGGAGCGGCACTTTTGTTTACCCAGCTACAGCAGCCGGATGCCAAAGATGGTGTGCAGGTAGCAGATGCTGGTGTTGTGGCTAGTGAACAAGCAATTCAGACTGCAGCGTCAACTCAACAAAACCTGGTCGACTCAGATGCGCAGGTTTTGCAAGCATCCGTGCGAATTGGTGACAACGGCACTCGCTGGCGCACTGATAACGACGTCACGCGAAACGAAGCCATAGAGCAACGCCTTAACATGCTACTGACCAATCATCTGGAAGACGCAAGTATGGGACGTGTCAATGGAATGATCTCTCACTCACGTGTTGTTGGCTATGATACAACTGGTTTTCAATCATCTGCGACTGAGTCGGGAGGTCAATCAGAGTGATGTCCTGCTTACACAATCGTTATCGTGCCTGCACTGTTTTGGCGCTGATATGCCTGCTATTTTCTTCAGTATCAGCTGCTGGCTCAACATCGGTTGGACGTGATCTGATCAAGAAGATGTCTGCTGCAATGCAGGGACTGGATTATTCAGGTTCGTTTGTTTACGCCCATGACGGCGAGCTTGAATCCATGCGGATCTTCCATAGCAATGAGAATGGTATCGAGCGTGAACGATTAGTATCACTGAATGGAGAAGCGAGAGAGATACTCCGGAACGCAGAGAGTGTTGTATGCATCTGGCCGGGTAGTAAGTCTGTCGCTGTTAGTGAATCCACGCCAAGAACACCTTTCCCCGAGTTTGAACCACAGGAAATTGCTCAGCTGGAAAAGCTCTATGCGTTTAAGCACAACGGTATGGATCGAGTGGCGGGCAGGAAGGTGGAAGTGGTAGATATAATGCCGCTTGACAGTTACCGCTATGGGTATCGACTCTGGATCGATGCAGAGACCTTTCTAATGTTGCGATCGGTCATGAGTGACAACAACGGTTCAATTATTGAGCAAGTGATGTTTACCGAGGTCGAGTATTCAAAAAACTTTCCGTTGTCTGCTTTTGAGGCATCTGTTTCGGGGCAGCGTCAGGAGTGGATGCTGGATATCGACAAGCCGTTGCTGCCACCCGCCGAGCCGAAGGCCGATATCCCCGGCATTGATGAATTGACATTGCCCGATGGCTTTGAGCTCATGTCAGACAAGGTTTTGGTGCTGCCGGAAGACTCTGTTGTGCGTAGAATCATGTATACCGATGGGTTGGCATCTATGTCTGTTTACGTCGCACCAATGGGCGATGATGTGCAAAACGAACTGCAGGGCCTAACCGGTATGGGCGCTGTTCATGCTTACGGCGTTATGCAGGACAAATGGCATGTTACCGTCGTAGGTGAAGTGCCGAGACCGACGGTCATGATGACCGGTGATTCGCTACAGCTGGCAGAGTTGTAGATTTGACCTGGACGCATCGCCGCAAGTTGCTGGTGGTGAGGCAGTCTGCAACGGGCTCAGTATGCGAGCTGGTTAATAGTCGTGTAGACAATGCAGCGTGCCGAAGCTGTGGTAGTTGTTCCGGTTTGCTGAGCAATCCCGATAAGACAACTCCGATCGAACTCCCTTTTGATTTGGCTGTCGACCAGGTTATGGATCCGGCTGTTGATCAGGCAATGGATTCAACCGTTGAACCGGCAACAGATTCACCGATCTCTCTTTTTCACCAGTACGGTCTACACTCCTTGAAAACCGGTCAGTCATTCGAGTTAGAGGTACCGGCCGGAATGCTGTTAGCTTTGTCATCGGTGGTTTACGTTCTGCCGGTCGTGCTTATGCTATTCTTCATGCTGTGTTGTGACTTGTTTTTTGGTGCCTCAGAAGCACAGATTGCACTGTCTGCATTCGTCGGTTTTGGCGCAGGCCTCAGCGCTATTGTTTTCTTGGCGCCGGCGTTGCGATTGCATATCGCAAAGTACCTGACAGTTCGCAGCAGCTAAACGTAACTTCCACCAGATTGGCCAACAGATTTTAACGGTCAGATTTGGCGGGGTCATTTGAACCCCGTAGTCTTGCTACACAACTGGCCAAGCAACCGCCAGGCAACTGGCCGCTCCGATCGGATTGCGGTCGTAACAGGAGAGCTAATCGATGACTGCCAGAGCGATGACAGCGAAATTTCTGTTACGTCGATTTTCCCGGTTAACGGCTTTTATATTGTTTTGTCTGCCGCTAACGGCTTTGGCTGATCTGCCGGATTTTACCGAGCTGGTGGAGCAGAATCACATGTCCGTGGTTAACATCAGTACCACCAGTGAGGTGGAGCGTACTCAACCGGGTTCAGGTATGCCGGGAGACGATTCGCCGTTCGGTGAATTTTTCCGTAAGTTTCTGGAAGAGCAGCAAAACGGTCCCCAGTCTCAGGAGCAAAGCTACCGGCCGGGCTTTAATGACTCGATTCTGTCAGTGCAGTTTGATTCTGATTCACTTGGCTCCGGTTTTATTGTTTCGCCGGATGGCTACATTCTGACAAACAACCATGTCATCGAAGGTGCAGCTGAGATTATTGTTCGCCTACATGACAGGCGTCAATATGTGGCTGAGCTTGTCGGCCGAGATCCTCGCAGTGATGTCGCAGTGCTTAAAATTGAAGCCGAGGGCTTACCCGCGGCTCGCATCGGGAAATCCAGTGAGCTGGCAGTGGGTGAATGGGTGTTGGCCATAGGATCGCCATTCGGTTTCGACTTTTCAGTCACAGCCGGTATCGTTAGTGCCACCGGTCGTTCACTGCCGCGTGAGAGTTATGTGCCATTTATACAAACTGATGTTGCTATTAATCCCGGTAACTCAGGAGGCCCGCTGTTTAATCTGGACGGTGAAGTTGTGGGTATTAATTCGCAGATCTACAGTCGGACCGGTGGCTTTATGGGGTTGTCATTCTCAATCCCGATTGAAATGGCGATTGATATTTCCGAGCAGCTTAAAACGAGTGGCACAGTTTCTCGTGGCTGGCTGGGTGTGATTATTCAGGATGTAACACGGGAACTGGCAGAATCTTTTTCGATGGAAATACCTCACGGCGCACTGGTATCGAGAGTATTGCCTGATAGTCCAGCCGCTGCGTCTGACTTACAGGTGGGTGACATCATTGTCAGCTTTAACGGTGGCTATGTTGATAAATCCAGCTCTCTGCCACCACTGGTGGGTCGGGTTCGGTCCGGTAGGGAAGCATCGGTTGAAGTGATTAGAGAGGGCGAAAGGAAGACTTTAAGCGTGTTGATTGGCGAGCTGCCGGATGCAAACGACAATGCCTTAACGGGTAAACCGGATGCGCCCACCATAGACAACAAACTCGGTCTGAATGTCGCGCCGGTGGATGAGGAGCTGGCAGAGTCATTAGGGCTGGATGGCGAAGGTGTGGTGGTCACCAAAGTCGGGGAAGGACCCGCAGCACTTGCCGGCGTGCGGGATGGTGATGTCATCACCATGATTGACTCGGTCAATATCAGTTCAGTAGAGGACTTTCAAAACTCCATAGAATCGATTGAATCAGGTTCAAGCGTTGCGGTGCTGGTTCAGCGTGAGCAGGGGCCGATTTTTCTGGCCATGACCGTTGAGTAGTGCATGCAGAAGCAATATGTCTATCAATTACAATCGATGAAACATGAAATCTGTCGTGTTGACGCTCTACACAAGGCATAATTGCTCGCTTTGTGAAGATATGTTGTTTACTCTGAACGACTTCTCCGGTGAATTGAACTTCTCACTCAGCCAGATTGACATTGACCTTGATCCGGCAACCCGCGAACGTTTCAACACTCTCGTGCCTGTGCTGATGCTTGGCGACGAGGAAATTTGCCACCATTTTTTTGACCGTGAAGCACTGATTCAGTCGCTTGCCGCGGAGCGTGCCCGACACTGATGCAGCAATCGCATATAAGAAACTTCTCGATTATCGCACATATCGACCACGGCAAGTCGACGCTGGCTGATCGCTTTATACAGACATGCGGCGGGCTGGCTGATCGCGAAATGTCAGCGCAGGTGCTCGATTCAATGGATCTTGAGCGTGAGCGTGGTATCACCATCAAAGCGCAATCGGTATCGCTTGAGTACAACAGCAAAGATGGTGAGACCTATCTTCTGAACTTCATTGACACGCCAGGCCACGTAGATTTTTCGTATGAAGTCTCGCGATCACTGGCGGCGTGCGAAGGTGCACTGCTGGTAGTAGATGCATCACAGGGTGTGGAAGCGCAGAGCGTTGCCAACTGCTACACCGCGATAGAACAGGATCTTGAAGTCATACCGGTGCTCAACAAGATAGACCTGCCGGCAGCTGAGCCGGAACGTGTGGTTGATGAAATCGAAGAGATCATCGGCATAGAAGCGCATGACGCTGTGCTGTGTAGTGCCAAGACTGGCGTGGGCATTGATGAGCTTTTAGAAATGCTTGTCGAGCGTGTACCACCGCCGGAAGGCAGCGCTGATGATCCGCTGCAGGCATTGATCATAGACTCGTGGTTTGACAGCTACGTTGGTGTTATCTCGCTAATTAGAATTGTCAGTGGCAGTTTAAAAAAGCGTGACAAGATTAAGATTGTTTCAACCGGCAGGACATTTCAAACCGATTCTGTGGGTGTGTTTACGCCGAAGAGAACTGAAACAGGAGAGCTCAAAACCGGGCAGGTAGGTTATGTCATAGCCGGTATTAAAGAGATCGATGCAGCCCGGGTTGGCGACACGATCACGCATGAAAATCAACAGTGCGAAGCTCCGTTAGACGGTTTTAAAGAAGTGCAACCGCGGGTATTTGCAGGACTCTACCCGTCAAGCTCTGATGACTATGAATCTTTCCGCGATGCGTTACAAAAATTGCGACTCAACGATGCAGCACTTGCCTATGAGCCGGAAACTTCAGAAGCGCTCGGTTTTGGATTCCGCTGTGGGTTCCTGGGTATGTTGCACATGGAGATTGTGCAGGAGCGGCTGGAACGTGAGTACAATCTTGACTTAATCACTACAGCACCTACCGTAATTTATGAGTTGCTGGATACCTCAGGTAACATAAGTTATATCCATAACCCATCGCAGTTGTTGCCACCGAATGAACTTGAAGAAGTTCGTGAGCCGATTATTCAAGCCAACATACTGGTACCGAATGATTATCTCGGTGATGTTATTACGCTATGCGTTGAAAAGCGCGGCGTACAGAAGAACATGATGTATGCCGGGCGGCAGGTGTCGCTGACTTATGAGTTGCCGCTCAGTGAGGTGGTGCTGGATTTCTTTGATCGTTTAAAGTCGTGTAGCCGCGGCTTTGCATCGTTTGATTATTCGTTTTTACGCTTTCAGGCAGCTGATCTGGTAAAGGTCGATATATTAATAAACGGTGATCAGGTTGATGCATTGGCGGTTATCGTGCACCGAGATCGTTCGCAGTCGCGTGGCCGCGAGCTTGCCGAGAAAATGAAAGAGCTGATTCCGCGGCAGATGTTTGATGTTGCTGTGCAGGCTGCAATCGGTAATCACATTATTGCGCGCAGCAATGTGAAAGCACTGCGAAAAAATGTGACGGCTAAGTGTTATGGCGGTGATATCACACGTAAGAAAAAACTATTGGAAAAGCAGAAAGCCGGTAAGCGCCGGATGAAACAAATCGGGCGTGTGGAAATACCCCAGGAAGCTTTTCTCGCCGTACTGCAAGTCGATAATAAATCTTAGGATGAGACTGTCAAAGGTCAGTTAAGAATATGAACATAGATTTTTCACTGTTTCTGGTGTTGCTTGTTTTGCTCTGCGGTGTTGTTTGGGCACTGGGAGCCATCTTCAAAAAAAGTGGTACCTGGCCGGTTGAATACGCTAAGTCGTTTTTCCCGTTGTTGTTACTGGTCCTGGTTTTAAGATCGTTTATCTTTGAGCCGTTTCGGATTCCCTCCGGTTCTATGAAGCCGACTTTGCTGATTGGCGATTTTATTCTGGTAAACAAATTTGCCTACGGCATTCGTTTGCCGGTCATCCACAAGAAAATTCTTGATCTTGGCGAGCCCGAACGTGGGGATGTGGCTGTATTTCGATTTCCGCGAAACCCGAAGCTTGACTACATTAAGCGGATCGTTGGCGTACCGGGTGATCGGATCCAATATCGCGACAAGAAACTGACTGTCAACGGCGTCGTTGCTGCGCAAACACTGATAGGCAACTACGATGATCCGGATGGCAGTTTTGGTCAGCAGATCGTCGAATTTTCAGAAGCGCTCGGCGATGTTGAGCATCGGATGCTCATAACTGCTAATCGACGCAACCTCGATATTGATTTAACCGTGCCTGAGGGAACGTATTTTGCTGTGGGAGATAACAGGGATAACAGCGAAGACAGTCGATACTGGGGCACGGTACCCGAAGCAAATCTGGTCGGTAAGGCATTCATGGTCTGGATGCATTTCAACTGGGACAACGGCGGGGTGAAGTGGCGCAGGATCGGCGATCGCATTCAATGAGGCAAGAAAATGTTCAAATTGATCGTGACGATGGCGATTGCAGGTGTGGTGGTGTTAATGGGTATTCAGTTTATACCGGTATATATCCAGAATCATGCGATCACCAAGGTAGCACAGGACGTCGTATCGCAGGATGATCTCAACTCAAAGCGAGCGATCGTCAAACGGGTGGAAGAACTTTTCCGCTTGAACGATATTCCTCAGAGCCCGAAAGACATCATGACCGTTGAGCGTGACAACAAGGGTAAGTGGGTAGTTGGCGTTAAATACGAAGAGCGTAGAAAACTCATGTACAATCTAGAGCTCGTCGCAGCCTTTGATGATCAGATCACTAACTAGTACTTACCCTGAAGCAGGTATTTCGGAGCTTTGACTCCGACCTCCCATCAGGTGAATACCTTTTTAGGTAAAGCACTTTTAGTTCTGTCACCTAATAGAATTGAATCCCGGTAAACAGCTCCGCGCAAAATTAGACTACGAATTCCAACAACCGGAGCTGCTTCACGCTGCGCTGACGCATCGTAGTGTCGGTGCTCATAACAACGAACGCCTTGAGTTTCTTGGCGATAGCATTCTGAATTTTGTTGTTGCATCTCGCGTATTTCACCTGAAAAGCCACTACAACGAAGGCCAGCTGACTCGGCTGCGGGCTAATCTGGTACGAGGTGAAACGCTGGCAGAAATTGCCCGGGATCTTGACCTGGGTTCCCTGTTAAGACTCGGTTCCGGTGAGTTAAAAAGTGGCGGCTACAAGCGCGCCTCTATTCTGGCGGACGCGGTTGAGGCAGTGATCGGTGCTGTCTATCTGGATGGCGGTTTTACAGCTGCAGAAAATACAATTCTCCACCTATATTCAGACCGCTTTAAAAACCTGCCGGATAGCGAGCCTGTGAAAGATCCAAAAACCAGTTTGCAGGAGTTGTTGCAGGGTCGTGGGCTGGGCCTGCCTGATTATCAGTTGATTGATTCCTTTGGTGAGGCGCACGCCAAAACGTTTGTTATTGCCTGCGAGATCAGTATGCTCGATCTCAAAGTGGAGGCGAAGGGCAGTAGTCGGCGTAAAGCGGAACAGGCTGCAGCCTCGAGCGCACTTGAGCGATTAGAGACGTCTCAAGCCAATTAGCGTAAGATTGGGTCACCCTCAAACTGCTAAAAACCTTTGAATACATCCTTGAATACGGGGTTAAAGACCAGGTGTGGCACGATTGCAATTACCGGCAGACCCAACGTCGGTAAGTCGACGCTGCTAAATCGCTTACTTGGTCAGAAGCTAAGTATTACTGCGCACAAACCTCAGACCACACGCCATGCGTTGCTTGGCATCAACACAACACCAACCGCACAATTTATATTTATTGATACGCCGGGTATTCACCGGGGTGGTAAGCGAACCCTGAACCGGGTACTGAATAAAACCGCATCATCTGCTGCAACCGGAGCTGATGTTCTGGTCCTGGTTGTCCAGGCGTTAACGTTCAATGAAGACGATGAGATGGCGCTTGAGACGGTACGTAATCAGGATATTCCGTGGATTCTTGCGGTGAATAAAATCGATCGGGTTAATCCGAAAGAAAAACTGTTGCCGTGGTTGTCTGAACTTCCAGCGGCACAGGAAGCGGATGAAGTTATTCCCGTGTCTGCAACTCGTGGGAGCAATCTCGATGTTTTGCAGGCAGCGCTGGAGTCACGTCTGCCGTTTGCGGAGTTTCAGTTTGATGAAGAAGCCCTGACTGATCGTTCTTCAAAGTTTCTTGCCTCTGAGCTGGTTCGCGAACAATTAACACGGTTTTTATCGCAGGAATTGCCGTACTCAGTAAGCGTTGAGATAGAGAAGTTTGAACAAACAGAAAAGATCGCAAAAATCTCCGCGGTCATCTGGGTTGAAAAGGCAAGTCAGAAGTCCATCGTGATAGGCAAGGGTGGTGCAAACCTAAAAGAAATCGGCAGCCGTGCCAGACGCGAAATGCAGAATCTGTTTGATACCAAAGTACATCTGCAATTATGGGTGAAAGTGAAGGATGGCTGGTCCGATGATGCTGCGATGATTCGTAGCCTCGGTTACGGAGCGGACTAGTGAATGGGTTGGTGAGCGGCTTAGTGACAGACAAACTGCGAATACTCTGTACACTCAGCTCTGGTGTTGTGCTGCACTAATGAATTCGGGTCGTACAATACTTGAGCCCGCTTATGTCATTCATCGTCGGGCGTATAGCGATACGAGTCTTATCGTTGAGCTGCTCACTCCTGAGCACGGTCGGGTGTCGGTACTCGCAAGAGGGGTGAAAAAAGGTAAATCACAAAAGTCACTTTTGCTACAGCCGTTTAGAAGCTTGCATGTGTCATGGGCAGGGCGCGGTGAACTGCCCGTGCTTACCGCCGCCGAAGAAGCGGGAGCTACAGTGCATCTGCAGGGCGAAGCACTGGCGTGCGGATACTATGTGAATGAACTGGTTTATCATTTGGTGCCGAAATATGAACCTGCGCCGGATTTGTTTGCTCACTACTGGCCGACCATTCAAGGTTGCTGTAAGCCTGATACCAGGCAGGCAGATCTGCGCTACTTTGAGGTAGTGTTGCTCGAGCAACTTGGCCTGTCACCAACGCTTGATCATGACATTGCTACCGGACAGCCGACTGACGCTAACAGTAGTTACCACTACCGTATTCCGGAAGGCCCGATACCGGTGGACAGCGCTAACGGTATTGGTATTGAAATTTCCGGTTCAAGCCTGTTGAAAATGTCTGCTATGAACTTTACAGATTTACAAACACAAAAAGAAGCCAAGCGACTAACCAGGGCGTTGCTTCATTACCACCTTGATGGCAAAGAGTTGCTCTCCCGTGACTTGTTTAAAAGCTTTAGTAGTGTGCAGGTGAAGAATCATGATTGATGTGTTTTCTCAAAGCCTGGATGCATTGCTGTGCTGCAGCGTTGATAAGAAGATCCAGAAAATACGGCAATTGTATCGACACATCACAGATAGTGATTTTTCGACAAGCACACAGCAGCCGGTAAAAAAAGTCGCCGAACCCGGCAGACCGGTGCTACCGGTGCATGTACCCCCGACAGAAGTGAAACGCCGAAGATTGGGTTCAGTTGAGGGCAGGGTAGCGTTGATTCACGCCATTGCACATATAGAATTTAACGCCATGAACCTGGCGCTCGATGCGGTTTATCGTTTCCGCGATATGCCCTGTGATTACTATTGTGACTGGATGCGGGTTGCCAGCGAAGAGGCGACGCATTTTGAGTTGTTGCGTGCCAGATTGAACGAGCTTTCATCGAGCTATGGCGCGCTGCCAGTGCACGGAGGTATGTGGGCGATGGCTGTTGAGACGGACTACGATGTTATGGTGAGGATGGCGCTTGTTCCCCGGGTGCTTGAAGCCAGAGGTCTTGATGTTACACCGCCAATGCTGAAAAAATTATCGGCAGTTAACGATGTAAAAACCGTAGCCATACTAAATCGCATTCTCGAAGAGGAGGTCGAACATGTGAGAATTGGCAACAGATGGTTTGGAGCTACATGTGAGCAACGCGGGCTGGCAACTGAAGAGACTTTCAAAAAGCTACTGCACAAGCATGGTAAAGCTGCTCTGCGCGGTCCGTTCAATAAGCCGGCACGTCTCAAGGCTGGATTTAGCGAAGCGGAGCTTGTAGAACTCGACAGTATCGAGAAGCTGTTTCGTGAAGAGACTGCATCGAGCAAGAAAGCTGTAGCAGACTAGATGATCTATCGCCGGCGAGGTTATTTCTAAAGACTTTACGGTCGATATGCTCACATATCTGTTCGGTTCAGCGCATCACCCTACGTTGATTTGTAATATGCGTACTGTAACCGGGACTCACGTAGGGGGGATAAGCTCACCAGCCGTTAGACCTTAACGTTGCATTCTTAGTTGCATGCCGCCAGTTACTTATTAAAACTCAAGGCGCATCCACCATGCCCCACTCGAAAAACGGTTATGGATGCGTTCAGCTAACGAGCGTGACTTTGGTGGATGCGCATTAGGTCGTGCAAGATTAAACAACCTTCTACTATAAAGTTGTGAGTCCACTATCGCCACTGATGTGCTTATCCTCCCTATTCGTAGCCTGACTACCAATTTTTCTAGTTGGTAAATCTCGAAAGAGTCTCTGCGTTCTGTTGCATCTTGCGCTGATTTTCAAACAGGAGCTGCATATCCGGATCGTCTGCAAATTCTGATTCTGCTGCACTGGGTGGGTTTGTGTTACTAAGGCCGCCCTCGATCATCTCGATCGTTACTCCACCCTCCATATCAGCGAGTTGAGAGATGTCGCTCATTACGAGTTTGTTGATGGCTGGATCCTCAATGGTATCCAGAAGTGCGTAAGCTTCTACGTACTGGTTAGATGCAGCCTGGCTCCTCGCAATGAACGGTATGGCCCACTTGTTGTCTTCAGAATCTGAGTCGATTTGCTCAGCAAGGGCAGTGGCACGCCTGTAGTGATTCATCATTGGTTCTGTTGCATCGTATTTTGCAAAGTACTCCGCAGAAGTGACTTCGGCGATTATCCGGTTTGATACGTCTTCAGTTTCAGCAATTTTTATAGCACTCAGTTTGGCCTGAGCAAGCGTTGAGTCGACAAGCTCGTGTTGTTGTAAATCTGTATAGAGCTGCGCAAGATTCAAGTATGAAAAGAGCTGTTCGTTGGCGGAACTCAGGCTTTGTATCAGCGTAGAGTTGTTGGTTAGTACATTGGTGTAACTGGTGCCTGAATCTGCTGTGGTGGATAATTTAAAGTTGTCTTCGTTTTGCGCTTTGAGGTTTACCAGATGTTGGGTTCCGATAATACGAACAAACGGATCATCCGTTTCTGCCAGCAACCCGCCCATTGTGGAAGACATACCGGTGGTTTCGTTTAGTATATCCAGACTATCCTGCAATTTTTTGACTTGAGCAATTCTCTGATTCCATTCCTTGAAGGAACCGGTTTCCACTGTTGGAGTGGATCGTGACTTTGCAGCGACTGTGGTTATGTTATTGCTGTTTGTATCGCCATTCTCGTCTATGGTTGCGTAGTCGTACTGTTCACCCAGAGACCGTTTTTCCTTAACATGCATCATCAGATAACTGCCGCCGATCACGCTGGCGACCAGTGCTAAACCTGCAAAATACATCACACGCTTGTCTGATTGGTCTTCAACTTTGACCACAAAATGGTTTCCATCCGGCTCCTCGATTAATTCAGGCTCAGCCGGTGTTGTTTTTTTTCTGTTGGCCGCTTCCTTGCGACGTTGATCTTCAGCGTTTCGTACTTCTTTTATTCGTTCGCCACTTCTACCGGCCGCATCCAGTTTTTTTCGTAGCGTATTATCGATAGCTTGCTGTTCGAGGAACTTTTTGATCATCACCCCGCATTCGCTGCACATCTCGGGATCAGAGGTTGCTTGATTGCACGATGGGCACTCTTGCGTCGGAGCAGCTTTCTCGGCGACCGGTATCAGAGATAATCCACTGGATGCTTCAATTTCAGCAACAGCGGTCTCGATACCTATTGCGGCTAGTCGCTGACGATGTTTTTCCGCCTCTTCTGCAGCTATTTTTCTTATGTGCACATACGGTGTATGTAAATCAAACAGATGTTCGCAATGAGGTTCAAAGTGAGAGGCAGGTTTTCCATACAGGTCGGCTAGCGCTGCGAGGAGTTCATCCCGGTTTATCTCTGCATTGAGTCCGGTCAGAGAAAGGCTGACTTTTTTCACAAAAGCTCCATGAAAACAAAATCTATTTCTCATCACCAGCGGCAGGACCGATCACTTCTGAACCGGCTGGAACCTGATGCTTTTATTGGTGTTCGGCCACCGTCACTGTTTAGATTCATTCCTGTTGGAGTTGTGCGAACGGCCGCGCAATTCAAGTTTGTGCGCAATCAGGCCGGGATGAATCAGGCCGTACGATTGAAAATCAGGCCAGTGATGTCAGTGTGCTGCCATCCCACTTAACCAGCTCACAGTTTTCGGCGTCACTGACAGCGATCACAGCGTGGTCAGGGTGCCAGTCACCCAGTACCAATCTCTCAAATTTTTGATCTGCGGTAGTGGTATGCAGTGCAGGTCTGTGGGTGTGGCCGTGAATTACTCTTTCGACCTGGTGTGAGTCGACGGTTTGGAGTAACGTGTCTGCGTTGATATCTGCAATTGAATTTTTATGAGCACGACTGCCACTGGCTTTACTGGTGCTGCGAATCATTCGCGCCGTTGCTTCACGCTCTGAAACAGATTTAGCAAGAAAATCTTTCTGCCAGTCACGGTTTCTGACCATGCGACGATAGAACTGATACTGCTTGTCGTCGGTACAGAGCGTATCACCGTGCATCAGCAAGGTGGGTTTGCCAGCGATATCGAGTTTGATCGTATCTTCGGATACTAAAGTGCCGCCAAACCCGCTGACGTAGCTATCGCCCAGCAGAAAGTCACGGTTGCCATGCATCACTTTGATTTCTGTGCCACGTTTGTGCAAGGTTTTGAGTTTCTGACTTACCGCTTCGGCAGTATGATCAATGCTGTCATCACCAATCCAGTATTCAAAAAGATCACCCAAAATAAACAAGTGTTCGCACTCGAGCGTATTTAACAACTCAAACGCCAGTTCAGTGAGTTTAGGCGTGCTCGATTGCAGGTGCAGATCCGCTATGTATAGTGTTGTGCTCATCGTATCGCCGTTTGCGGTGCTGTTATTGCCTGCCCGATTTTCAATCAATGTTTTCCATTTTTTCTATCACTATCGGCTCGAGTGGTACATCACCGTGCCCGCCCTGGTTGCCAGTAGGCGTCATGCTGATCTCCATGACTAAATCCATTCCGGCAGTGACTTTTGCAAAAACGCAATAGCCCCATGCGTCAGGAGATTTTCCCGTGTGATTTAAAAAAGTGTTGTCGTTTACATTAATGAAAAATTGTGAAGTCGCAGAGTGCGGGTCACCGGTTCGCGCCATTGCGACTGAGCCGGTATCGTTCTTTAATCCGTTGTCTGCTTCGTTTTCGATAGAAGCGCTGGTTGGTTTTTGCTGCATGTTTTCATCCATACCGCCACCTTGAACCATAAAGCCCGGAATGCAGCGATGAAATAAAGTGTTGCTATAGTGCCCGCTTTCAACATAGCTTAAAAAGTTTGCACAGGATTTTGGTGCAAGTGATTCATTAAGCTCTATGTCTATCAGGCCTTTGTTGGTGGTTATTCTAATCATGGGTCTGTCCGCTAAGTGTGGTTTTAAAATTGTGTCTTTGTCAGTTCGTTTTAGTTTGTGTCTGTTTGCTGGATAAGTTGTGCCTTATTGATAATCAATGGGGCCAATGGCACATCGGCCGCGAACCGGCCGGCAGAGCCTGTCGGTGCTTTACTCATCCATTCAGCAATGCGCTGCCCGCCAATCAATTTACCGAATACGGTGTAACCCCAGCCAGTCGGGGACTTGCCCTTGTGGTTCAAAAATTCGTTGTTAGCTGTGTTAATGAAAAACTGTGAGGTTGCAGAGTGTGGGTTACCGGTGCGCGCCATTGCCAGGGTGAATGGCTCGTTCAGTAAGCCATTGTCGGCTTCATTTATCACAGGTTCTCGGGTGTCCTTTGCTTCCAGTCGAATATCGAGTCCGCCACCTTGAATCATGAAACCTTCGATCACCCGGTGAAAGACGGTGCCGTCGTAGAAGCCGTCCTTGACGTAGGTTAGGAAATTCTCAACGCTTTTCGGTGCTTGTTCCGGGAACAGAGCCAGGTGCAGAGCACCGACGTTCGTCTGCAGTACAACGACCGCATTGCCGGCGTCCTGTGCCTGCTGAACCGCCTGTTCGGTGGCTTCATCGACAACTGGCCTATTGCTCTCGTGTGTACCGTTTGCCGGGCTTTGGGCGGTGCTTTCGGCGAAGGCCTGCGGGGTTGATTGCAAGAACCAGGCTGTCAGAACGGTTGCTGCAATTACGGTTACGCGGTGGAAACCAAGGGGTAGAAGTCGTTGTTGCAAGGTTTATCTCTGTGAAAATTCCGCAGGCTGTTTATACTAGCTTGGTTGAATCCCGAAGGCGATACGTTACTGTGTTTATCACCCCGAATCAGGGTGTCTGTTTCCAACTGGTTGTCGCCAACTGGTTGGCCATTGGGCGATTGTGGTGTGCCTCTTTTTCAGCCTGTTACCGATAATGACTGCCCAAAATCCACCTAAACGCGGAAGTAGTGCGAAACGCCGACGCGGTGCCAGGCAGAAGGCAATGCAAGCGTTGTATCAATGGGATTTTGATCAGGCGGCGAATACGCCTGAGCTTGTGATCAGGCAGTTTTGCGACATGCAAAATATGGAGAAAGTGGACGTCGAGTATTTTGAATCGCTGGTGAATTATTCAGTAGAGAATATCACGGCGATCGATACTGAAATCAGTAGCCATCTCGACCGTGATCTTGCGCAGCTTGATCCAATTGAGCGCGCCATTCTCAGAGTCTATTGCACTGAGTTGAAGAGTCAGCTTGGCACACCATACAAGGTGGCTGTTAATGAAGCACTTGAGATCAGTAAAGACTTCGGTGCAGACAAAGGTTATCGCTATATCAACGGTATTGCAGACAAACTTGCCGCCAACCTCAGAAGCCTGGAATACAACGCGGATCATCCATCCGGTAATCCGTTGTCAGGGCAAACTGTGGTGCGGGAGCCTGCACGTAAGCCGCAGGGCAATTCGGTAAAAGTAAGTGTCAAAGAGAAAGATAACTCACCGCAAAAATCAGTAGTGAAAAAAACTGATCCTAAAGATTCAAAATCTCGTAGCACCGGGTTCAAGGGCCATCAGGATGCGAAACCAAAGCGACCCGATTCTGATCGCTCAAAGCCTTAAGGCATCTGTATGACGACGTCTGCCTCCAGGACCCGCATACGAGGGTATGTGTATCAGTAAGCTCGAAGAAGGACGGGCGTTGCTGCGCTCACCAACCAGACTGTTGGCCTTTGGCTTTGGTACCGGCCTGGCTCCGGTCGCACCGGGCACTTTTGGAACCCTGCCGGCATTGCTGTTCTGGATTCCGCTCAGCCAGGTACATTGGTCGATCTACCTGGCGATTCTGGTAGTGATGGCAGTGGCCGGTATCTGGATTTGTCAGCAGGCCTCGGATGTTATGGGTGTGCATGATCACGGCGGTATCGTCTGGGATGAGATTGTTGGTTATCTGGTCGCTGTTTTTCTAATACCTTTTTCACTGACAGCCATGGTGATTGGCTTTTTCCTGTTCCGCGCGTTCGATATCGTCAAACCGTGGCCGATCTCGTGGGCTGATAAGAAGGTCAGCGGCGGGTTAGGCATCATGCTCGACGATATCATTGCCGGTGCAGCGAGCTGTATTGTCCTGCACATGATCCACCGGTTTTTTCCAGCGGCTTTCGCTTTTTAGCCGGACCGCACACTGACCCGGGGCAATACGGGCCCGGAATGATATGGCCCTCAGGCTACGGTAACGGCAGACCGAGTTGATCAAGGTATGCTGACACCATGATCACCGGCAGGCCGATAATCGCCGTTGGATCATCACTGCTCATCTGCTCCACAATTGTACTGCCATAACCCTCTGATCGGAAACTCGCGGCACAGTCATACGGCTTGTCTGCCTCAAGGTAGCGATTGATCTGTGCGTCATCGAGTGATTTAAACTTCACGTCCGTAGTCACTACAGTTTGCAGCGTCCTTTGAGTTGACTTTTGCATGATGCAAAGCCCGGTTAGAAAAGTAATCGTTTTTCCACTTAAGGCTCGTAGTTGCGCCACAGCGTCTTCGTGGTCTGCAGGTTTGCCAAAAATAAGACCATCGAGGCTTGCTACCTGGTCTGAGCCAATCACAATATGTGCTGCAAAGCGATCGGCGGCTGAGTGGGCTTTGCCAGCTGATAGTCGGGCTACAAGATCCTCAGGTGCCTCATTATCTAAGGGTGTTTCGTCACAATCAGGAGCGTATTGCTCGAAATCAATTTTCAGGCGCCTGAGAAGTTCTGCACGGTAGCGGGAGGTGGAGGCAAGAATGACAGATGAATGCATTGAAATATTCGGAAAAACAGTGAGTTTTAGTCATGTGGATTTTGACTAATCAGGCAAAGACTATTACTATTGAGGGTTTATGGATCAGCTTCCTGTCAGGTTTAACCCTGCTGAATTGGCCCGCTCCGGTCGCGCCACTCGAACGACACTGCCAGTATCCCACTTTTCCCGTTTCGCAGCTATTCTTGCTGATGATTCCGGCAGCGTGGAGATTGAGGCGACTTTCGATTGGACAAACGACAAGCAGCTTGTTGCTAACGGTAGTCAGACCTGTCAGGTGAATATGACATGTCAGCGTTGCCAGCGGGATCTATCACTGCAGTTATCCAGCGAGTTTTCGCTTGTGTTTGTTGCAGAGGAGGCTGACGCTGAGGATCTGGCAGAGCATCTTGACCCGGTTATCATCGGTGAAAGTGACGAAATAACAGTAGTTGATTTCATCGAAGATGAACTCATTTTACAAATACCGTCCCGGGTAGTGCACGAGGACGAAACGGATTGTGACCCTGCGGTGATTGCCGCGTTGGCAGGCGGGCAGGAAACGCCAGTCAAAACATACAACCCTTTTAAAGGGTTGGACGATTTGCTGAAGAACTAATTAGGAGCGCCTGATGGCCGTTCAGAAACACAAAGTAACCCGCTCGCGTCGCGGTATGCGCCGCTCGCACGACAAACTCAAAAGCCCGGCGCTTTCAACCGACCCGACGACTGGTGAAGTGCACCTGCGTCATCATGTATCACCAGAAGGCTACTATCGTGGTCGCAAAGTGATCGAAACTGCAGTAGAAATCGACGAAGACGACGACTGAGACGTTCCGGTGGAACGGCTTCGTTAAACTAGTGGCGACCAATCCTACTGAGCCTGGTGGCCGCAGCACGGCCCGTGGTCAGTCAGTGAAAAATATGGCGCCAGTCACGGTGGCACTGGATGCAATGAGTGGCGATTTCGGTGCCGAAACCGCGGTGCAGGCAGCGCGTTCTGCTGTCGCGAACAACAGCGATCTTAAAATTATTCTGGTTGGTGACGAAGCTGTTCTGTCACCGCTTGTCTCTAAAACCCAATTCCCCGATCGCCTGTCAGTTCACCACGCCTCTGAAGTAGTGACGATGGAAGAGTCGGCCGCGGTCGCTATGCGGTCAAAGAAAGACTCTTCAATGCGCGTTGCGATTAATCTGGTTCATCAAGGGCTAGCTAATGCCTGCGTCAGCAGCGGTAACACCGGCGCGTTGATGGGAACTGCCAAGTTCGTGCTTAAAACATTGCCGGGAGTGGATCGTCCGGCAATCTGTACAGCGATCCCGAACATCAATGGGCAGGTCCATATGCTCGACCTTGGGGCTAACGTAGACTCCACCCCGGAACAGCTGTATCAATTCGCGGTGATGGGCTCGGCGCTCGCGGGTGTGGTGGACTCCAATCCGGCGCCCCGGGTTGGATTGCTGAACATCGGTTCTGAAGATATTAAAGGCAACGAATTAGTTCGTGAGGCAGACAAGCTGCTGCAACAGGCCAAACTGAATTACATCGGCTTTGTAGAGGGCGACAAGGTATACCTCGGCGAGGTTGACGTGGTAGTCACCGATGGTTTCGTGGGCAATGTGGCACTTAAAACCTCGGAAGGTGTCGCCAAGCTGATAACAGGTTTTCTGCGAGAGGAGTTTACGCGTTCACCTGTTGCCAAGCTGATGGCTCTGGTGGCAAAGCCGGTTCTGAGTCGTTTACGAAGGCGAATTGACCCGCGACGCTACAATGGTGCAAGCCTGCTCGGTCTGCGTGGTCTGGTTGTAAAAAGCCATGGTAGTGCGGACGCGCTCGCTATTGAGAATGCGATTAACGTCGCCAAAGTGGAAGCGCAGAAAGACCTGGTGGCCATGATCAACGTGGCGACCGAAAACATTCTTAAAACTGCGGTTCAAATAGAGTGAAGTACGCGAAAATCGCAGGTACCGGAAGTTATTTGCCAGAGCGGGTTATGGAGAACACCGAGCTCGAGCAGATGGTTGATACCACTGATCAGTGGATACGTGAAAGAACCGGCATAGAACGCCGACATATTGCTGCTGAGTCACAGACCACTTGTGATCTGGCGGAGGCTGCCTCTCGCCACGCGATTGATATGGCAGGGATTTCTGCTGATCAGATCGATCTGGTCATAGTGGCAACAACCACCGCGGATTGTGTATTTCCCAGTGTTGCCTGTTTGTTGCAAAATCGTTTGGGTATCACTAACGCAAGCCCGGCATTCGATGTTCAGGCAGTGTGCGCGGGTTTTGTGTATGCGTTGGGAGTGGCAGACTCGTTTGTTAAAGCCGGCAATGCCAAAACCGTTTTGGTAGTCGGTGCAGAAACCTTTTCACGCATCCTCAACTGGGAAGACAGAAATACCTGTGTGTTATTCGGTGACGGAGCGGGTGCCGTAGTATTAACGGCGTCTGATGAGCCGGGTATTCATAGCACCCATCTGCACGCTGACGGCCGCTATGAAGAACTTCTTCACGTGCCTGAAGGCGTATCACGCGGCTATGCAGAGATGCAGCAGCAAGCCTACGTGCAAATGCGCGGTAGCGAAGTATTTCGTATGGCAGTTTCCAAGTTGAGTGAAGTTGCCGACGAAACACTGCAAGCCAATGGCATTGATAAATCCGAACTTGACTGGCTTGTTCCTCACCAGGCAAATCTTAGAATTATAAAAGGCACCGCGCGTAAGTTGGCAATGACGATGGAAAATGTGGTGGTAACTGTTCAGGATCATGGCAACACTTCCGCTGCTTCTATTCCCCTTGCACTGGATGTTGCTGTCAGAGATGGACGAATTAAAGCCGGCGAGAAATTGTTGCTGGAAGGTTTTGGTGGTGGCTTTACCTGGGGATCAGCACTGATTACGTTTTGATCCCCGCATAACAGCCACTCACGATCTTTCAATGTTGTGTCTATGCCGAATGCTTGTATTATTTTTTCTGAAAAGCAGATTATAATACGGTGAGTTCGGGGATTTTTTAATAACAAGAAACCACGCTGTAGAAGTAAAACAATAAGATGCCTGAGAGCTCAGCTAATATTCTCCTGGTTGACGGCGACGATCTCTTTCGTTCGGAATTGCGAACGATAATCGAATCGTTTTCGACTGCTAAGTATTCAGTCTATGAAGCTTCCAGTGGTGAAGACTGTATTTCTATTGTTCACGATCATGCAATAACTATCGTCTTCATGGGGTTCAGCCTGCCCGGAATAGATGGTGTTTCCACCTCTTTGCGATTATTGCAAATTGATGAGGATTTGAAGATCATCTTACTGGCAGGGCGTGAAGCCCGAGCGGTGTCCCGGGTGGTTTTACAAGCTGGCATAAGCGGTCACATGGCCCGCGCCTCGGTAATTGAAGAGATAGATCAAGCCATAGATTGCGTGTTGCAGGGTGGCACCTATCTCTCGCGTGAGATTGCCAATCAGGTGGCGCTGGACTCACTTAAACCAGATAAAAACACACACCAGTTGAGTATTCTCTCTCGCCGTGAACTGCAGGTCGCACTATTGCTGATGGACGGACACAAACCGGCGTCCGTCGGGGCAATGTTGTTTCTCAGTCCAAAGTCTGTGAGCACCTATAAGCGCCGGGCTTTTGAGAAACTCAAGGTAGACTCGCTGGTGGATCTTGTACAGATCGGAAGAGACTGCGGTTTTATTGGCGGCCAGCAGCAACACGATTGAGTATGTCACCCCAAGCCAGTATTTGTGGTGGCTGGTGTCGGTAATCGTTATCTTTGCAGAGCGTATGGTTTACCGGTGGTGGTTTACCTGGCAGGTGGGTTTATACTTCGAGTAGATGAGCAACGGCGACAAAAATCCGATATCGGGCAGTGGAGAGGTCACTGCTGCTGAAAAAGTTGAAAACGCTTTTGACCCGCAGGCGTTTTTAAAAACGGTGACTCAGCGTCCGGGGGTTTACCAGATGCTCAATGTCAACGGCGATACTATTTATGTAGGCAAAGCCGGCAACCTGAAAAAGCGCGTATCGAGCTATTTTCAAAAGGATCCGGGCTCCGCCAAAACCCGCATCATGGTGGCACAGATTGCCAACGTTGAGCTCACGGTCACCAATAATGAAATTGAAGCGCTGATTCTTGAAAACAATCTCATCAAGGAAAAACGCCCGCGCTATAACATTCTGCTTCGCGATGACAAAAGCTACCCGTTTGTTCACATCACCACGAATCAGGAATTTCCGCGTGTGTCTTACAGGCGCGGTGGTAAAAAAAATACCGGTAAAACCATCGGGCCGTATCCGCACGCAGGTGCCGTGAAGAAATCGCTACGCTATATCCAGAAGCTTTTTAAGGTTCGCCAGTGTGAAGACTCGTATTTTAAAAATCGCTCACGTCCCTGTTTGCAGTATCAGATCAATCGCTGTACCGCACCCTGCGTGGGGTTAATAGATGAGCAAGACTATCGCCGTGATGTTGAAATGACGATAAAAGTTCTTGAAGGCCGCACTAATGAAGTAATCAGCGGGTTAGTGGCAGATATGGAACAAGCATCAATAGAGCTGCAATTTGAGAAGGCGGCACGCTTGCGTGATCAGATTAAAGATTTAAAGTCGGTGAATCAGTCTCAATATGTTGAGAGTGGCAGAGGCAACATTGATGTTGTTGCGTGCTACCAGCATAGCGGCAAGAGTTGTGTACAGATATTTTTTATACGCAATGGTGTGAGCCTGGGTAACAAGGCTTTCTTTCCGGCTACACCCGCGGACTCTACACCGGAGGAAATCGTTAGCGGATTTGTATCACAGTATTATCTGCAGCATCAGGTGCCGGATCGGGTTGTTACTCAGTATAAAATAGACAGTGTTGAGCTGCTTCAACAAGCGTTGAAATTACGTTTTGGTACCGTGGTTGAGTTTGCCCATAACGTGCGCGGTGAACAGCGCCGCTGGCTTGAAAGTGCCTATGAAAATGGCAAGGTCGCACTTGAGGCACGCCTCGCTTCTCGCAGCGGAATGGCTGAACGGCAGGACAGGCTGCGTCAACTACTCGAGCTCGATGAACTACCGAATCGGCTTGAGTGTTTTGATATCAGCCATCTGTCCGGTGAATCTACGGTAGCGTCCTGCGTTGTATTTGGGGTTGAAGGGGCTATCAAAGCGGAATATCGACGCTTTAAGATTAGCGACATCACCCCGGGGGATGACTACGCTGCCATGCGTCAGGCGCTGACTCGTCGCTATACTCGTCTTATAAAGGAACAGCAGCGGATTCCTGAAGTGTTGTTCATTGATGGCGGTAAGGGGCAGGTGAGTATTGCGACAGAAGTCATCAGAGATTTACAGCTTGAAGAAGAAATGCAAATAGTCGGCGTTGCCAAGGGTCCTGCCCGAAGGCCCGGAGAAGAGTCATTACTCATGTGTCGCCAGGGCAGGGAAGTGCATATGAACCATGACTCTCCGGCGTTACACCTGATTCAGCAAATCCGTGATGAAGCACATCGCTATGCTGTTGCAGGTCATCGCGCGTCACGTGCAAAGGTTAGAAAGAAATCCGTGCTGGAAGATATTGCCGGCCTTGGTCCAAAACGAAGAAAGGCGTTGCTGACACATTTTGGTGGACTGCAACAGTTAAAATTGGCGAGCGAAGAGGATCTCTCCGGTGTACCCGGCATCAGCCGGCATTTAGCGCAGCAAGTTTACGATTTCTTCCACGAAAACAGCAGTTGAGTGGTACCAAAATACTGGCAGTAATATATAGTTCAACCATGCACTTGAATATTCCAACCATACTGACAATCGGCCGCATCGTTCTGCTGCCTGTGATTGTTGCGGTGTTCTACTTAAAATCACCGTGGGCACGGCCGCTTTGTTGCGCGATTTTTCTGATAGCGGCAATCACTGACTGGCTTGACGGTTACCTTGCCCGAAAGTGGGATATTGAATCAGAGTTTGGTGCGTTCCTCGATCCGGTGGCAGACAAACTGATGGTGGCTACGGTACTGATACTGATTGTGGAAGATGCGTCAAGTTGGTGGGTAACGCTACCGGCCATTATTATTATCAGCCGTGAGATTACGATTTCAGCACTCAGAGAGTGGATGGCAAGTGTCGGCTCGCGTGCCAAAGTGGCAGTCAGTTATCTTGGTAAGTTAAAAACCACATTGCAAATTACCGCACTTGCGATGTTGTTGTATAAGCTGGATCTTTTCGGATTACCCATATACAACATCGGTATTGTGGCCTTGTATATTGCTGCAGCGTTAACGCTTTGGTCAATGATCGACTACTTAATGGCTGCATTCAGACCAGCAGAATCACGGTAGTAATCTCTGACCTTAATTTAGGCCGCCACAAGTGTGGCTTGCTTAAAACATGTCCGCTTAAACATGCAAAAGGCTTTCGAGCAGTATCAAGCGCTATTACCGCTAGCGATAGACTGGCTGGAATGGGTCGAGCAGCAGTGTCTTCAAAACGGCAGGCAGCCATCTGCGGAAGAGATGCAGGATGCGATCTCTGTGGGTGTCAGTAAACCTGAAAAAGTAAGAGTACTGACTGTTCAAAGCATAACCAGGCCAGATGATCCTGTGCTTTTGCAGGCGGCAATAGAAACTGGCTTACTTGGGGAAACCGCTACTGCCCGGGCAGTTGGCTACGGTATAGAAGTGGTTGCAGGTTCTGCGAGCCGGCGATTGTTGCGACATGAGTTCCGGCACGTCTACCAGTTTGAACAGGCGGGGAGTCTGGAGTTATTCGTTAGTGCTTACATTGAGTCAGTGCTAAGCACCGGGTACCACGACAGTGTATTCGAGCAGGATGCACGGGCCTATGAGAATCCGGATTAACTTCTACTCCACCAGCGGACGGTGTCGCAAAAGTAGAATACGTCTTCGAATTGCCACCCTCCCGCTTGCGGGAGGGTCGACGTCTAAGCGCCGGGGAGGGGGAAGTTTGCACCGAAAATAGCCTGTTATCTCTATAAAAAACCGCCACCTAACCCTGCATGGTCGCTACCGCCTCCGATCCTCAACAAGTGGCCACAAGTGCCCACAATTGAGAGGCTGACATCGATTTGAGTTTTACGACACCCCCGGTGGGATGACTACTGGTAAGAACAAACCGCTAAGCAGGCGGATTGCTCACCGCGAGATAATCATCAGCGCTAATCTTAACCAGTGAATGAATATTCAGCTGTTCGCGATGCTCGGGTGATAGCTCGGTGATCGCATCGCTTATCGCATCAAACATAGCTGCTGCGTCGTTCGATGGTGCAGTTATATACGGCAAAGCCGGTGTTGGGTCAGTCCAGCCAATGACGGATAACTGTTGTGAGGATGGCTCGTAGGTGTTGAGCATGCGCCAGGTATTGGCATCAATTGCTGCGATATCAGCCCGGCCTTCAGCAATGGCAAGCGCAGACTCGCGATGGCTGCCAGAAGGTACTCTGGTTTTAAACCAGAAACCGTGTTTCTGTGTTAACTGCCAAGCGGTTGCATACCCTGATTGAGAGTCATCAGAGTTAAATGTAAATACTGCGTTCTTGAAATCGACAAGAGGTTTATCAGCCTCCTCACGTCTTACCACCATTGCGCTACGATAGTAACCAGGCTGACAACCCTCAAGTTGAAAGTCCGGTGTGCCAACCAACTTAACTTTGCCGTGTAGTGTATTTCGGTACGGCATGCCACAGGTCTGGCTCAGAAAAAGTGTCGGGCTTTCCCATGCCGAGTACAGATCTTCAGGCTCTGTGAAGTTATTCGGACTGTCGATTCCTCTTGCAGAAAGTTGTTTGCGAATTAACGCGTAGTAGCTGCGATGCGCATTTACTGTTTCCGGTCGCAAGTACATCGGGAAGCTTGTTGTCATAAAAGAAGGTGTCCAGGCGTTGCATCAAACAGCATAATGTACGAGATTTGAAATCGCTACGGTAGGGGTGCTTTGCTACCGTCTTAGTAGATGTAGAGCAGTCAAACCGTTTGTCGGAGTACGTGTAGTGATGATGCCGTTTTTCGTAGGGGGGATAAGCTTGCGCATCCACCAAACATACCGCAACGAACGCTACAAAATTATTAGCAATTTAAGTCGCCAGATAAGCCGGGTAACTACGTATCGGACGTGCTGCACATTGGTGGATGCGCAAGCTTATCCCCCCTACGCGATGCTCTGAACCAGACAAGAGTTATAGGGCACGATATAGTTTAGTTCGAATCATACTGACAACCGCCTAGCATGAGCACGGCACCAAGCCAATATAGTCGATGTGCTCCGAATGTGTGCGAATATGAGATCCCGAAGCACACTTCAAAGGAATTCCGTAAGGTTAGTTTTATATTGGTGCCCGGGGCCGGAATCGAACCGGCACGGTATTTCTACCGAGGGATTTTAAGTCCCTTGCGTCTACCAATTTCGCCACCCGGGCTTCAATATGATGGAGGCTCGAAGCGGAATCGAACCGCTGTACACGGCTTTGCAGGCCGCTGCATAACCACTCTGCCATCGAGCCTCTGAGTGCCCTCCAATTCTAGCACCAACCTTGTCGGTTGCCCCTGTGCGAATTGCCTCAGTGTTCAGCCGGTAATGTCAGGTACCGTCTAAAATGCGCTTTCAAGGAGTGAGCGATGCGCATAAAAAAACCCCGGATAACGGGGTCTTAAAATCTTGGAGCGGGAAACGAGACTCGAACTCGCGACCCCAACCTTGGCAAGGTTGTGCTCTACCAACTGAGCTATTCCCGCACGAGCCGGGAATTATCATCCGGCTGGCATTTGCTGTCAAGACAAAGTGTCTAGGCCGGTTTTTACACTCTTGATGCTTTTTGATGTTGGCAGGCGGTCCATGCCGGTATTCAAGGCTTGACACTGGTTTTTGTAAGCAACAGGAATGGTATCGCCGTTTGAATGTGTGGTAGGTCACAGTCTGCCAGTGACCGAAATCTAATTCCGTGCAGCGCGTTCAAGTGAATTTCCCGCTAACCGTTATCGATGAGATAGACCTTTGAAAACGGATAGTTACGATGCGTTCTGCATTAATTCTTCAGGTATTACTGTTAACTGTGTTGTCCGCTTGTGACAGCAGTGCTCCGCTACCGACGCCGGTGACCGAAGTGCTTGAGCCTGCCTATGCGCCTGGCACAGAGCCGGTGCTCGGGGCGGCACAGGGCAGTCCTGCTGAAATCGGTAGTTGGGGGCCGGTTCTGGACTGGCCGCACGTGGCAGTGTCGATGTCGGTATTGCCGAACGGAGAAGTTTTGACTTACTCCGGATCGGAGCGTCGTACCTGGCCGACCACAGAGCAAACCTACAGTGCGGTCTGGAATCCGGAAACCGGTGTGTTTCAGGAGAATCTGCATCAGGGTCACAATATGTTTTGTGCTGCAATGTCGATGACTGCTGACGGCAAGGTGCTGGTGAATGGTGGTCGCAACCAGGGTAACAGTCCCTGGACCACATTGTTCGACTACACCAACAATGAATGGCAGACCGTTGAAAACATGGCCAGTGGCGGGCGCTGGTATCCGACCAGTGTCGCGACCGGAGACGGCAAGGTACTCACGGCACTTGGAACTTCAACCAACACGCGTAACCCGGACCTTTGGGATCCGGATGCCGGCTGGCGGGTACTAAATGGCGTTGACTTTTTGAGCATGCGTCAGCGCAACAACAATCTCGGTCGTGAGAATGCGTTTCCACTGCTCAGTGTCGCGCCGAACGGCAATATTTATCACTACTGGGATACGGTTGAGAATCAGATGATCAACCCGCTTGGTAATGGGGAAGTACGTCCAGCTGAACCGGATACTGACGGTGTGAACCATGCCGGTGGCGTGCAGTTGATGTACGACATTGGCAAGCTGATATCAACCGGCAGGAATGATGGTAGCTGGGGTGGTAACGCAACGGGCGCTAGTAAAGCGGCGTTTACCACTGACTTAAATGGATCAGTGCCGAACATACGTTCAACCAGTAACATGGCTCACAGTCGAAAGTTTCATCAATTGGTTCCATTGCCCACTGGCGAAGTACTTGTCGTTGGTGGTAATACCACTGGTGCGAAGTTCAGAGACAGTGGTAGCGTCATGGAGCCTGAAGTCTGGAATCCAGATACCGGCACCTGGCGTGGTATGGCGAATATGTCAGTGCCGCGCGATTACCATTCCACTGCGATGTTATTAACTGATGGCCGGGTGATTACAGCAGGCGGCGGTTACTCAGCAGGCAATGCGAACTCTTCCGGTACGCATCAGGATGCGCAGATATTCTCGCCTCCGTACTTGTATGATGCCAACGGCAGTCTTGCGACACGACCGGACCTTACAGCACAGAATGCCAGTGTAGATGCCGGTGATGCGCTGGAGGTGACGACTTCAGGAAATATTGACTACTTCAGTCTTATCAGGTTGTCTGCTACTACCCATGCAGTTAACACGGATGCCAGATTTTATAAGCCAGAGTTCACTGCAACCAGTAATAATCAGTTTTCTGTAACGATAAACCAGAATCCGAATGTCAGTATTCCCGGTTACTGGATGTTGTTTGCGGTCGATACCAACGGGGTGCCTTCGGAAGCTCAGGTGATTCGAATTACAGCCCTCGATACGCGTCTTGAAAATCTGGCTGTGCGTGGCACAGCGACGCAGTCCTCTACTTATTCACATCGTACCGGAACAGACTACTTTAGTGCCACTCAAGCCATTGATGGTGATTTGAGTGGCAGCAATGTCGCGGGTTCATTGAGTCACACGCAGGCTGAAGCAGAGGCATGGTGGGAGCTTGATCTCGGACGAGTGGTCAACATAGATACCATTCGACTGTGGAATCGAACTGATTGCTGTGCCAATCGCTTATCGGATTTTCATGTGTTGGTGTCAGCGCAGCCTTTCGGCTCAACTGACTTGTCTATTACAAGGGCACAGGCTGGCGTCACTGATATTGCGACTGTGGGAGTGGCCGGCAGACAGACCGATATTAACGTTGCGACGCAGGGTCGTTACGTTCGTGTTCAGCTGTCGGGCAATAATTTCTTGCAGTTGGCCGAGGTGCAGGTTTTTGGTAGCAGAAGAACAGACATCAGTAACATCGCATTGAGTGGTACTGCATCGCAGTCTTCAAACTATAGTGATACCGGTTATGCAGCCAGCACGGCGATCGACGGTTTTACCGACGGCAACAACAGCAACGACGGTGGCAATGACTCTATCGGTGGACAGGGTGGTACCCCGTTCGATCTTTCCTGCGGCAGCAATGAGGTACTGGCAGGAATATATGGTCAATCTGGCACTTATTTAAACAGTGTTGGCGCACGCTGCGTTTCAGTGGCACAGGATGGTGAATGGATTGGCCAGCCACGAAATATTGGCACAACAGGTTCGCGCAACGGTGCTCAGTACAGTTCTACCTGTCCTTCGGGGTGGGCGGTTAGCGGTTTCTCGGGTCGTTCAGATAGATTTGTTAATCAGGTCCGTTTGGAGTGTCAGAAGCTTGATTCGGCTACTACCGCTACCGGTACAGTTCAACCCCTGACCAGAGCAGGGCAGAACAACGGTACCGAACGGGGGCCGTTCAGCTGTGCAGGAAATGTGGCCACCGGCATTACCGGTCGTTCCGGTTCATGGATGGATGCTTTCGGGCTTCAGTGTCTGGATGCAGGTTCAGGTGTACTTAGCCATACAGGTAATGATGTCAATGCCTGGTGGGAACTTGATCTTGGCAGAGTGGCGGATATTGACTCTGTAGTGATCCACAACCGAACAGATTGCTGTACCGAGCGTTTGTCGAACTTTCACTTGTTTGTGACTGATCAGCCGTTCACCAGTAAGAGTCTGGATAATACCATTGCACAGGCTGGTGTTTTTAATAAGCTGACACCGGGAGCTGCGGCAACGGTCACTGATCTGAGTGTCAACCGCACCGGTAGATATATACGCGTGCAGTTAGACTCGAATAACACACCGGTACCTCTGCATATGGCAGAGGTGCAGGTGTTCGGTGCTGAGCTGACAGAACCACTCACGCTGCAGCCGGTGGTTTCTTCTCCGATACAACAAGGGGCTGAACTTACCTTTACTGCGGAAGCTACCGGCCGTGGCAATGTGGAATACAGCTGGAACTTCGGCAATGGTGAGCTTGACACGCCATTCAGCGCGAGTCCCACGATAACTCACAACTATACCAATCCGGGTCGTTACGTTGTCAGTTTAACTGTACGGGATGCCTCCGGTGAGCAACTGCGCAGTACTTTTACCCAGGTAGTTCACCCTCCGGTACAAAGCGGCGTGCCTAAAGCGTCAAGCGGCCTGCTTGAACACAGCACAGCTTCTCAGGTATGGAGTGTGAACCCGGATAACAACACGGTTTCAGTGATAGATACCGGTACGTTGTCACTACTTGCAGAAATTGAAGTCGGTGTCGAGCCGGTTAACGTTGCAGAGGCACAGGACGGAAACGTCTGGGTGGTAAACAGACAATCTGCGAGTATCAGTGTTGTGAGCCCCGTGAGTCTTTCCGTGGTGGCGAACTATCCTTTGCAGCGCGCATCGCAACCATACGGCATTGTTATGGATGACAACGGGGCGTTGGTCGCGTTGCAGGCAGTAGGAAAAGTACAACGTGTATCAGCGGGTGGTGCGCCGGGTTTAAGTGTTGATGTGGGAGCGAATCCTCGTCACCTGGCAGTTGATGCAAACGGCAGTAATCTGTACGTATCGCGCTATATAACAGACTCGCTTCCGGGTGAGGATACGGCGGTTATCATTTTAGATGACGGTACTCAACAGTATGGTGGTGAGGTACTGGTGCTGGATGCTGTAACACTTGCTGTGCAATCTACCATTGTGATGGAGCATATCAATCGCATTGCATCGGAGCACGAAGGACCCGGTGTGCCGAACTATCTGGGACCGGTAGTAATATCACCCACCGGTGATACGGCCTGGTTGCCTTCAAAACAGGACAATATTCTTGCCGGTGACCTGCGTGGTGGTGTTGGTATGACTTTCGATCAAACGGTACGCGCTGTTACGTCGAAAATAAACCTGACCGAAAATCGCGAGATTACCAGTGCCAGAATTGATCACGACAATGCCAGTGTTGCGGTGAGCTCCGCTTTTGATCCTTTGGGGGTAACGTTGTTTACATCGCTTGAAGGTAACCGGCAGATCTCTGTCATAGATACGCAAACCGGCATTGAGATAGGCCGCTTTGACACGGGTCGTGCACCGCAGAGCATTGTCGTATCAAAAGACGGCAAGCGACTGTATGTGCATAACTTTATGGATCGTACAGTCGGTGTGCATGACATTGAAGACATTACTGTGCGTGGGATGTCTGATAGCAGCGTGATTGCGACCATCAACACCGTAAGTGATGAGGCATTGACCGAGACAGTGCTGCGCGGCAAGCAACTGTTCTATGATGCCCGTGACGACAGACTTGCAGGGCTCGATTACATGAGTTGCGCAAGCTGCCACGTGGATGGAGAACATGATGGACGCACGTGGGATTTTACCGGGCTGGGTGAAGGCCTGCGTAATACGATTACGTTAAAAGGTCGCGCCGGAACCGGTCACGGTATGCTGCACTGGACAGGCAACTTTGACGAAGTGCAGGATTTCGAAGGTCAGATTAGAGAGTTTGCCGGTGGCACCGGTTTGATGAATGACGCTGACTTTGCGGCAACTGCCCCACCACTGGGTGCGGCAAAGGCCGGACTGAGTCAGGATCTTGATGCACTTGCGGCTTACATGGAGAGCCTGGAGACAGTTGATGCGAGCCCGTGGCGCAACGCTGATGGCACGATGACCAATGCAGCGTTGAATGGCGAATCTTTGTTTATTAGCAACGGCTGTGCAACCTGCCACTCGGGTGCCATATTCACGGATTCTAACAGTGCGGCGCTACATGATGTAGGAACGTTGATGCCGGAGAGCGGTCAGCGTATCGGTGCCCCGTTAACCGGGCTTGATACACCGACGTTGCCGGGTCTCTGGCGCACTGCACCCTATCTGCATGACGGCTCAGCACCAACAGTGGAAGATGCAATCGCTGCACACCTTAACGTCACTTTGACTGCGGCCGAGCAGGCTGATCTGGCGAGTTACCTGTTGCAACTTGAAAGTACGCTGGTAAGTCCACCAGTACCGCCTGTCACTCCACCAGTAGAGCCGCCGGTAGAACCTCCGGTAAGTACACCGGGTGTGTCTAATCCATTAGGTGACACGGTAATTCTGGTAGATGGATCGGCTCAGGAATGGGGTAGTGTGGTTACCTTTGGTACCGACCCGAATGATTCGAGCGGCTTGAATACGATTGACTGGGCCGGGGCTGCACTGGCGCACAACGATGATAACTTCTACATCACTTACAGTAATCATGGTCCTGTCACTGAAAACTGGGGCTACGGTATCTATGTTGATGTGGACGGAGATATCAATACCGGGTTCAAGGGATTCAGCAGTGAGTTACCGGTAGGTGCAGACTATTTGATAGAAGGGCGCGTCGTGCTCCAGTACACAGGTGTTGGCACTAACTGGAGCTGGGATGAGATTGGTCAGACGCAATATGCAATTGATCAGAACACTGCCGAACTTGCGATAAGCAGAAGTATGCTGGGTGACCCGGGTTCGCTTCGTCTGTACTTTAAGGGCAATAATGTAGCGGTTGGGGGTGATAGCGTTGACTACTTCCCTAACGGTGTAGCGAATGAAACAGTGGCAGATGCAAACCGTTTCCATACTTACACTATTGCTAACAGTGGTGGTAACTCACCGCCTGTCGCCCTGGCCCAAACTGTCACTACCGACATGAACAGTCAGGTGTCTATAGTGCTGGCTGGGACCGATCTTAACGGTGATGCACTGAGATATGAAATCGTCGATCAGCCATCTAACGGCACGCTTACAGGGACGCCACCTACGGTCGTGTATACACCGAATGCCGGTCATCTGGGGGCTGATAAGTTTGCCTTTACCGTCAGTGACGGGGTATCGACAAGTGCAGCTGCCGAGATATCGGTAAACACGATTGGCATGCCAGGTAACAACGAAACCACTATTACCGTTGATGGTTCGCTTGCAGAGTGGGCTGGTGTGAGTTCGTTCGGTACTGACCCTGTTGATGCCACTGGCAACGGTGATGAAATTGACTGGTTGCAGGGCTGGGTGGCACACGATACAGATAACTTCTATTTTGCCTACAGTAACAACAAACCGGTTTCTGTGAGTTGGGGTTTCGGTATCTATATCGATACCGATAACAGTGCAAGTACCGGATTCCAGAACTTTGACGGCAGCTATCCGCTGGGTGCAGATTATCTTCTGGAAGCGAATGAATTACTTCGTTACACCGGTAGCGGCAACAACTGGAGCTGGACTGTAGTTGCATCAACCAACCTGCAAATCGGTGGTAAAACTGCAGAAATTGGCGTTCCTCGTTATCTGTTGGGTAATCCTTCCCGATTGAGTTTGTTCTATGTTGGTGAGAATGCAGCGGTTAACGGAACCACAGTCGACTACTATCCGGATACCGTCACTGATGAAGGATCGGCGGGCAGATTTTTTGTCTATGACGCCACCAATCAGGATGCACCTGTAGCACCAGTTGCAAACTCTCAAATTCTTACCGCATCACAGGACACTTCGGTGGCTGTTAACTTATCAGCCACTGATGCGAACGGTGACTCACTGAGTTATCAGGTAACACGGCAGCCGGTTAACGGCACGCTTTCAGGATCACCACCGGCGCTGCAATATACGCCAAACCCAGGTTTTACCGGGGCGGATTCATTTGAATTCAGAGCCAGTGATGGCGGACTGACGAGTCCGGTTGCAGTGGTGACGTTAACCGTCAATGCAGCGGTAGTTACACCCGGTGGTTCCAATTTTGTCGGAGCACTCACTATAGACGGCAGTTTGCAGGATTGGGCGGGGTTAACTCCTCTTGCCGAAGATGCTGACGATGTTGCCGGTAATGCGGAGCAGATAGACTTCAGACAAGGTTTTATAGCCCATAGTGGATCGATGGTTTATCTCGCCTATCAGAATGATTTGGCAATGAGTCGATTGTCTTACGGTCACGCTGCATTCATAGGCACGGATGACAACGACGCCACAGGATTCAAAGGCTTTTCATCGGAGTTGCCTTTTGGTGCTGACTTTCTGCTAGAGGGTTCCGATCTTTATAGCTACTCCGGTTCAGGGAATAACTGGCTCTGGACATATGTGGCCACGGTAAACAGTGTTCATGTTGGCAGTATTGCAGAGCTGGCGTTATCAAGAGCGCAGCTTGGCAATCCAGCCGTTATTGAAGTCTTCTGGCGAGGCAACAACGAAGCGATAAATGGTACGGAAATCGATTTTTACCCTGATGCGGCCGCAAGTACCACGGCACCGTTGAGCCAGCGTCGGTTCCGTTATGAGTTGCTGCCCTAGAGGATCAGATATGAAAATGCATAAAAGACAAGTAGCGCAATTTCTGTATTCTACTGTGATCGTCGTTTTGCTGGGCGCATGTACTGCCGGCGAAGCACCACTGGAGCTTACAGACACGTATGAACCGGAACCGGAAATTGATGCCGCGACCATTGATCCGTGCGCAAGCCAGTTTGCATTTCAGCGTGAGTTGAACGGTGAGCCTGATGACACTGCAATAACCAGCGGTACATCACAGGGTAAGTCCCTGACGACGCAGTTGTACTGGTATGCAGACACGCAGACGATCTTTGCTTTCACCTATGCTGCGGGTGAAACCTGGTGCAATGTCTCGAACGAGTCGAGCGTGAGCTGGAATTACTAAAAGATTCTTTATATCCAGCGCCCGACGTTCTCGGCATAGCGTTCAAAGCGGTCACCGAATTTTTGCCGCAGCACTTTTTCTTCGGGAATAATCTGCATAACTGTGATGATCATGCAAAAGACAGCCGGCATCACCAGTGGTGTCAGGCAGCGCATCATCAGTGCCGCACCGGTGAGAATAATTGCCATGCCAAGGTACATCGGGTTGCGACTCAGAGAATAGATTCCGTCAGTGGCAAGTGCCGTTGTATTGTCCGGGTGGAGCGGATTGATGGTGGTTTTCAATCGCCGAAAACGCTGTACCGCCAGAACCTCCAGCAGTAGTCCGCAAACCACCACAATAATTCCCGCGGTAACCGGCCACGCTGCTGCAGAGCAATGGATCGGAAAGTGTTTGTGGAGTAACCACATTACCAATAGTGTTGCCGCACCATAAAGTGGTGGTGGAATCAATAGCACGCGCGGTTCCTCGCTGTAGCGTTGCGATATTTTAACCTGCAAACGCGGTTCGGCAAGTACCGGTGGTTGGGTCTGAAAGAAGCTCAGTGAATGTGTTGGCAGTAAAGGGCGGAATCACTGTCTATCTGATTGTCGGCAGTGATCTGTATCCAGTCACTATTAAGTTGTTGCGGAGATGGGTTAATAACCATCTGGGTATCTACAGCTATACCTTTGCAACGCGCAAGGTTAACGAGGTTGTTACCTGACATGCGGTTATTGCTCACTCTGACTTCGGTAGGATTATCGCCACAGCCTGCACCGCAGGTCCAATCATGATCGTCAAACACCATAGCTGAGCGATCAAAGCCGGTGATGTTGTTGCCTGTTACGATGGCACCAACTGATCCGTTGACAATATCTACACCATGCTCACGGCCATTGTGAAGTTCGTTATTGGTAACTGTGATATTTGAGCAGTTGTTAATCGCGACTGCACCGGAGCCCGCCCATTCTGACCGGCTGTTAGTGACCGAAAATCCTGTTGAGTCAATGCAAGTGATGGCATGGTCACCACCTGCACGGTCGTTTTCCCTGCCTCTGACAGACATGCCATCAATGCTGACATTTCGGCTGTTGAATGCAGTCCAGATGGCTTGTCTTAGTCGGGTGTCCTGTCCGATGTTGGTGATTGAGCCGCCCTTGATTGAAACATTGGCAGCGTTGGCAATGCCAATGCCTATACCAACAGTGTTGCGAATAGCCACGTTGTTAAGATTTATGTTGTTGCTGCCGTTGCCAACGATTACTGCAAACTCAATAGCACCTGTGCCATTGCCATCAATGATAACGCTATCAATCGTAACGTTGCTCCGACCGGTGGTAGACAAGGTACGAACAGCACTGGTAGATAGTACCGGTGGGTTGGAAGGATCCAGGGCAATCAGGGTTTGATTGTTGTTTAACAACAGTGTATCCGGCAACGAGTAAGTACCCGGACGCAGGCAGATGCTACCGCTATTGGATGAGATGGCGCTATAAAGGTTTATACCGGGAGACAGAATTGTTGTACACGAGGTAGTGAGCTCTGCTGGTGCATCCGACACCTGAACCTGCACTACGGGTTCTACTGCTAACACTTCGGCTGCCGGCGCTGCTGTCGACGATGGTGCCGGGATCACACATGAGGCTGCACCGTCCCAGCCCCAGCCGTCACCATCGTTGTCGATGCATTCTCCGACGAGGTTGTTGCTCAGGTTGTCGGGTTGGCCGGTGGATGATGGATCTGAAAGCACCGTTGAATCAGCGACACAGCTTGCAAGTCCGTTCCAACCCCATCCATCGCCATCGTAGTCGATACATTCAACTGCTGAGCCTGCTACTGACGAGTTAACTGTGCAGCTTACTCCGTTTTCATAGCCCCATCCGTCGCCATCCGAATCGCTGGATGGATCGATGCATGTGGCTGCATGCAGGAGTTTTACAGGTGCCATCGTGAGCACCAAAAAAAAGACAGACAACATAACAATTGAAAGTGCGCTTTTAACAGTCATGCGATAAGTCTGCTTTGTTCAGAAGCTTGATAAATTACCAGAATTCTTTAAGCGTTAAAAATGCAGGTGAGTTTGGTTTGTTGTTGTGTCGTTTGAAGTTGCTTCTTAAGTCTACTGGTTGACATTAAGAGTCGTATGAAATCGATAAGCTTAGGGTAAGAAATACACGTCACAAACTACTGGAGTCTGTATTCGGTTGCTGTGTTCAGATACTGACAACAAGTGTAACCACTAATTAACTGACCTAACTAACGGGTTGCAGTTAACTACCGAATCGGCACTCTTCAATTCTTAAAAACGGGCTTTGTCGATCTGGTTGATGAAAAACGCAGAGTCGGTCCAGCAATGGCGTTTTGGTTACCATAGCTGCATACAATTTCTGAAGCCATTCGAAGTAGGTGTTGTCATCATGATTATTCTGTCCCGACAAAGTCATGTGAAAATTAAAGTCATCCAACACATACGGGTAACCATAGCGATGTAAGCTGGCCAGCTCGCTTTCTGACAGTGAATCCGGATCGCGTCTCTCGATATCAGCGGCGTTTAGTGGTGCGCGATATTTTTCAAATTTTGTAACACACTCAGCCGCCAGAGTGGGTAGCTTTCCCGGCTGAGTCACAAACGCTAGCGCGTCATATCGGCATGTGCGAACGGGGGCCAGGCCTTCGAGACTAATCGCCGTTTGTTTTTTAGCCAGGTCGGTGAGGTCGGCAAGGAGATCATCGGCTGACTGATCGTCGGCCAGTTCAAACGGTGCTTTGATCGTTGCATGAAAACCGTAGTGAGCCGGCTTTTGTATCTGCTCATGCCAATTGGCTGATTCCGGGAAGCGGACTGGTAATTGTGGATTGAGCCAGTCATTTGGGCACAGTGCTTGACGCCTGAGCACGGTTGCGCCAAAAACGCCGAGCTCAGAGCTGTCGTCAGGGGCGAAATAAATGGCGTAGCGAGCAGTCACGGATGATGGGCGGGCGTTAAATCTGTGGGAACTGGGGAGTCATTGCACCAAGAGTGCCATCTGCAAGTATGATATGGATGCCCAGGTGCCGGGATGTGGTACCTGCTAATTTTTGTAAATATCTTACCAGATTTAATAACTTCGACCCGGAACCGATAGTTGCATGAACCATTACCTGACGCTCCCGCCAGAGCTCGATGAGCTTGAATTGACAGCAACGCTTGGGCAACGGCGTGAGTCATTGTCCGGGCTGGAATTTGAAATCCTGTCCCAACTGCTTCGATATCCGGAGGAGCCGCTTTCACGTGAGGCGTTAAAGCGCGCGGCAGGTTTTGATGACGGCTCAATAGCTGATCGCAAACTGGATGCCTGGCTCAACGGATTGATTCAGAAATTGAACGTTCTGTGGCCGCTTTTTCCGGTGGTGAGGTTTGTTACACCGGATCATTACGTTTACTCAGAAAGAGCACCGCGCAAAAAGCAGCCATGACCCAGGAGTCTGGGCGGCCCTGCGGGTGCCTGCGGCATTTTGAAT
>CALLBO010000079.1 GCA_937998875.1 uncultured Granulosicoccaceae bacterium | reverse complement strand
ACCTGCTGTGTACCCACACTGTTTTGCAAGCAGGTGTGTTACCAGTGCTAAATTTGCGATATTAAACCCAAGCCCCAAAAAGGCATCTGCACTGCGTTGCACCATCGCACCACTGAGCGTATTGGTATTTTGGTTAACATAAAACTGATAGTGCTTGTGACACGGTGGCAGGGCCATTTGATCAAGCTCGGCGACGTTCCAGCCGTCCCAGATAATTCTTCGCGAGGTCGGGTTATTTTTTAAATCATCAATAACCTGTTGCACTTGATCTATCTCTGACCCATCTGCCGTTTTCCAACGCCGCCATTGACTGCCGTATACCGGACCGAGATCACCCCACTTTCTTGCAAACTCATCATTGCTGAGAATTTTCGCTTCAAAATCTGCCTGCGAGATATCTACATTGTTTTGTTCACGGTATTTTTTAAGCGGCCAGTCAGTCCAGATTTTTACTCCCTGCTGCAGTAACTCACGAATATTATCTCCACCGCTCAACATCCAGAGCATTTCTTTAAAAGCAGTTTTCCAGTAAACCTGCTTGGTGGTAAAAACCGGAAAACCCTCTGCAAGATCAAAGCGCATCTGATGACCAAAGACAGCACGTGTACCAACACCAGTACGATCTATACGCTCATCACCCCGATCGATTAACAACTGCAGTAAATCGAGGTACTGTTGCTCTGGATGATTTTTGTTCATGAAGTAAGGCTCAAACTATTGGCTCAGGATGACTCGCTGGTCACTGGGTATTCAGCGCGCTTATAGCCATACCAAATCAAAAACACACCAACCAGTATCATTGGAATTGTCAGCATCTGGCCGCGTGTCATCCAGTCAAATGCAACAAAGCCGATGTGCTCATCCGGCTGCCTGAAGAATTCAACAAAAAATCGCTGACACCCGTATACCACCACAAAGACGCCGGATACTGTCATGAGTGGCCGCGACTTGCGGGCAAAAATCCAGACAATCAAAAACAGAACAATGCCTTCGAGAAAAAATTGATACAGCTGTGACGCGTGGCGAGGCTCTGCTCCTGCATGCGGAAAAACCATACCCCAAGGTACATCTGTGGTGCGGCCCCACAATTCGCCGTTAATAAAATTACCCATGCGCCCGGCACCCAGACCGATCGCTACCACCGGTGCGACGAGATCCGCAACATCAAAATACCGGCGGCTGCGACGCCACGCGAAAACTCCGATCGCGGCCATGACACCGAGGAAGCCTCCATGAAACGACATGCCGCCAAAGATAAGCATTTTCGGGTTTTCCAGAAACCCCGCGAAGTTATAAAACAGAATACTGCCAAGCCGACCACCGACGATGACCCCGATGGCACAGTAAAAAACCAGATCAGCCAGATCATCTGCAGTGAACGCCAGATTGCGTCGCTTGATATGGTGCTTGGCTAAAAACCAGGCAGCGGCAAAGCCAATCAAATACATGATGCCGTACCAGTGAACTGCGATCGGACCAAGCGAAATAGCTACCGGATCGATGTTTGGGTATTGGAGCATTAGTGGTCCATCCAGCTAATAATTGCGAGTTCAGCGTGACTGTCTGAGCTCACAGCAAGGCGCACTAGTGAAGACATAGCTGTTCTACGTTGAGAAAGTGCAACGAATTATAACTGCCCATGATTTCAACACACATTAATATCGGCTTCTGATATCTGCGATGATCCGGAGCCTGTCTATTCAAAAGTCAGCGCACCAGCCTGGCAAAAATCGCTTTCAGGTACTCAGTTTCCGGAATCGCGGCATGCACCGGATGATCCGGTCCCTGATGACCACGAGCTAGCACCTGTAGTCCACACCCGGCACTACGCGCTGACTGTAGCATCACCCGTTGCAGATCAGACTCGGTGAGATGGTGCGAACAGGACGCAGACACCAGAAGGCCATTTTTACTCAGTAATCTGGTAGCAAGTGAGTTAATTTTGCGATACTTTTCAGTGCCGTTACGCTTGTCTTTAGCACGTTGTATAAACGCTGGCGGATCAAGCACAATCACGTCAAATTTCTCTGTATTGTCCCGAAGCTTTGCCAGACACTCAGCGACATCACTCTTAATAACACTATAGTTAGCATCAAACTTATTCAGCTTTGCATTACGCACCGCACCATCACAGGCAGCCTTTGAGCTGTCAATCGCAACAACTTCTGACGCTCCACCCGCCAATGCATTAATGCCCCAGGCACCGAGGTAGCTGAAGGCATCGAGCACTCGTTTACCTTGACAGTACCGCTGCAATAACTTCCGGTTTTCACGATGATCATAGAACCATCCGGTTTTCTGTCCTGCGGCTACCGGCACGTCATACAACAAGTTGTTTTCTTTTATCTGCACCACATCAGGCAAATCTCCAATCACGGTTTGTTCTCTTGGATACAGCCCTTCAAGCTCGCGAATGGCACTCGTGCTCCGTACATGTACCGCAGACGGGTTTATGCACTCGACCAGCGCTTCAATAACATCGCTTTCAATCGCTTGCATACCAGCTGTAGAAATCTGCACCACCAGTACAGAGTCATAACGATCAACCACCAAACCGGGAAGCAGATCACCCTCACCGTGTATCAGGCGGTAGGTGGGAAAGTCGTATAAAGAGTCACGTAACTCAACCGCTGCTTTGATGCGCATGACCAATAGATCTTTGCTTAGTGTCTGCTCTTCACGAAAGCTGAACACACGTGCGCATATCAACGATTTTGGATTCACATAGGCATTGCCACAGAATTGCCCGCGTTGTGAATACAACGCAACACAAGATCCGGGCTCTAATTCCTTAAGCGGTGTTTTTTTGGTATCTACCTCATTACTGTAAACCCACAGATGCCCGGCACCGAGCCTGCGCTCTTCGTTTTTCTTTAGGTAAAGCTTCGGTAGCGCAGTTGCTTCGGAGTTGTCAGACAATTGAATTATGCTCGTGTATAGAACGAAGATTTAAAATTATTGCTGGAAAAGCAATAGTCAGGGCAGAAACTAAAAGTAACTGTTTACGCAACGAAGCACCGCATTTGTCAGGCGATCAGATGGTATCGCCTAGCTTGTGGTATGCACTACCATAGTAGAGTAAAGGAGGTTCCTCAGACGCAAAATTAACATCAATCACCAGCCCTATTATTATTCTGTGATCGCTTGCCTGATGACTTGCAACAGTTTCACACTGTAAGCATAGGGGGCAGCTATCTAATACCGGCAGATTATGGGACGACAGCTTCCAGTCAACGCCTTCAAATTTGTCAATATTCGGTGTTGCAAAACGGTTCGAAAGATTTGTTTGTTTTTCACTCAGCACATGAACTGCAAACTTTTCGCAGTTAGCAAATACTTCGTATTCCGATGCCTGCGTGCCGGCACTCCACAGCACCATTGGCGGATCAAGCGAAACCGAATTAAAGCTACTGGCTGTCATGCCCACATTCCGGCCATTTGGCCCAACTGTGGTAACCACGGTGACGCCAGTGGCGAAACGTCCGAAGGCGCTGCGGATGAGGTCTGGGGAAGAGGTAGTCATTGATATCCTGATTAAGTACAGCCCCCGCTCTGGAATTTAGCGAATCAGAGCGTTCTCCGGGGTGAAACACTTGCCTGCGATGGGCAAGCCGACGCAGTATAAGGGTAATGCTAGTGTTCCATCCAGCCAATAATTGCGGATACAGAGCTACTTCGAAGGAAAAAAATCATGGCAATTGCTACCACCCCTGCACCTCCCTATTACGCCGTCATTTTTACCAATATTCAGTCAACCGATACGCAAGGTTACGCTGAAATGGCAGAGAAGATGGTTAGCCTTGCGCAAACACAGCCGGGTTACCTCGGCATCGAATCAGCTCGGCAGGAAGTCGGAATCACGGTATCGTACTGGAAAGATCTCGA
>CALLBO010000078.1 GCA_937998875.1 uncultured Granulosicoccaceae bacterium | reverse complement strand
CCGAACGACAGATGTGACGGGAGCTTGTGAGTTGCCGGACGGCGTAGAAATGGTCATGCCGGGAGACAACATCAAGTTGGATGTAGAGCTGATCGCGCCAATCGCGATGGAAGAAGGTTTACGATTTGCGATACGCGAAGGCGGCCGAACAGTCGGCGCCGGCGTTGTCTCAAAGATCCACGCATAAGGTTAAGGAATAGTACATGGCCGTCTCACCGACCCAAACCATACGTATCAGATTGAAAGCTTTTGACCATCGTCTGATCGACAAGTCTGCACGGGAAATCCTCGAGACTGCCAAGCGCACCGGTGCGCGTGTTCTCGGTCCGATTCCTCTGCCGACTAAGAAAGAACGTTTTACCATTCTGGTTTCTCCGCACGTCAATAAAGACGCGCGGGACCAGTACGAAATTCGAACGCACAAGCGTTTAATGGACATTGTTGACCCGACGGACAAGACAGTCGATGCATTGATGAAGCTCGATCTTGCCGCCGGGGTCGACGTACAAATTAAGCTGAGTTAGGAGTCTTCTGGCTTAAATTAAATTTTAGGCCAGGTTAGCTTTCGAGCGTGACAGGATTGAGAACATCCTGCTATACTGGGCGGCTAGCTGTAGAAGAACCCTTCCTGATGGTTGCATAACCCTCGTAATAGAGTGCGTGCGACCGTTTTATATTGGAGAACACTAATGACGATGGGCATTGTCGGTCGCAAGGCCGGTATGACTCGCGTTTTTGACGACGCTGGTAATGCTGTCTCGGTAACAGTGGTACAGGTTGCACCCAACCGGGTGACAGCTGTGCGCACTGTAGAGAATGACGGCTACGCGGCCATGCAGGTGACTGCAGGTGAGCGTCGCGCGTCTTTGCTGAACAAAGCAGAAACCGGGCACTTCAAAGCGTGTGGTGTGGAAGCGGGCCGTGGTCTGTGGGAGTTCCGCACAGAAGGCACCAATGACGATATAGAAGTCGGTGACGAATTCGGCGTTGATCGGTTTGAGGTAGGTCAGAAAGTTGACGTTAGCGGTGTGACCATTGGTAAAGGTTTCGCCGGTGGCGTGAAGCGACATAACTTTAAAATGCAGGATGCGACTCACGGTAACTCTGTATCACACCGTGCGCCGGGTTCAATCGGCCAGAACCAGACGCCAGGCCGGGTGTTTAAAGGCAAGCGTATGGCGGGACACATGGGTGCAGTACAACGCACTCAGCAGAATCTGGAAGTAGTAAGGGTAGATATTGACCGGCAGTTGCTCCTTATCAGCGGCAGCGTGCCGGGTTCTAAAGGAAGCGATCTGATTGTGAAGCCTTCAATGAAAGCGAAGGACAGCAAGCTCGCGACCAAGGCAGAGCTGGAAGATAAGAAAGCGGCAGCAGTTGAGGCTGCACAGGCGGAAGCTGGTGACCAGGCCGACAATAACCCGGCTAGCGAAGAATAGAGTCGACTATGGAATTGCAAGCTAAAACAGGTGCAGCGGTAACCGTCTCTGATGACGTGTTTGGTGCACCTTATAACGAGACACTGGTCCATCAGGTAGTGAATGCCTACATGGCAGGCGCTCGCTCTGGTAACAGTGCACAGAAAACACGCTCGCAGGTTCGTGGTGGTGGTGCAAAGCCGTGGCGCCAGAAAGGTACTGGTCGGGCACGTGCAGGTACTATCCGCAGCCCGATCTGGCGCGCCGGTGGTGTTACTTTCGCTTCTTCAAAGCGTGACTATAGCCAGAAGGTAAATAAGAAAATGTATCGCGCTGCGATGCGTTCGGTTTTCTCTGAGCTTGCGCGAAGCGGTCGCCTGACAGTGGTTGATTCCATTCCGGTATCAGCACCGAAGGCAAAAGAACTTCGCACTGCAATGAAAGACTGGGATTTGGCGGATGCACTGATCATCGACGCTGGCGTTAATGACAATTTGCATCTTGCGGGTCGAAATTTCCCGAATGTTTCAACCACTGATGTTGAAGGCATTAACCCGTGGATCATGCTGCGTCACAACAATGTTGTGATGACATCAGAAGCGGTTAAGAAAGTTGAGGAGCGTCTGTCATGAATGAAGAACGCATGTACAGCGTGCTGCTAGCGCCAGTTGTATCCGAGAAAACTTCTATGCAGGCAGAGCTTGCAGGGCAACACACGTTTAAAGTTGAGCCAACTGCCACGAAGCTTGAAGTGAAGAACGCGATTGAAAAGTTGTTCAAGGTAGATGTCGTATCAGTACGCATCGCCAACATTAAAGGCAAAGTTAAGGTTCGTGGTCAGACTATCGGCCGTCGTCCAACTACCCGCAAAGCAGTCGTGCGTCTGGCTGAAGGTCAGGACATCGATTACATGGGTATTGAGAGCTAAACGCAATGGCACTGCATAAAACAAAACCTACATCGCCGGGTCGCCGCTTTCAGGTACGCGTGGTCAACAACGAGCTGCACAAAGGCGGCCCGTGGGAACCACTGCTGGCGAAGAAATCAAAGTCTGGCGGTCGTAACTCTGCTGGCCGTATTACGGTTCGCCACATCGGCGGTGGTCACAAGCAGCGTTACCGCATTATTGATTTTAAGCGCAACAAAGACGGCATACCTGCTGTTGTCGAGCGCATTGAATACGATCCAAACCGTACCGCACACATTGCACTTTTAAAGTACGCAGATGGTGAGCGTACCTATGTGATTGCTACCAATAAGCTTGCTACCGGTGACACTGTGCTTTCGGGCCGTGAAGCACCGATCAAGCCCGGTAATACATTGCCACTATCAAACATTCCGGTTGGTACAACGGTACATTGTATTGAGCTCAAGCCTGGTAAAGGCGCACAGATGGCACGTAGTGCAGGTGCTGCGGTGCAGTATGTTGCACGAGAAGGGTCATACGCCACTTTGAGACTTCGTTCCGGTGAGATGCGTAAGGTACTTGTTGATTGCCGTGCAACTATCGGTGAAGTCAGCAACGGCGAGCATTCACTTCGCAAGCTGGGTAAAGCCGGTGCCAAAAGATGGCGCGGTGTTCGTCCGACCGTTCGCGGTGTGGCAATGAACCCGGTAGACCACCCGCATGGTGGTGGTGAAGGCCGTACTTCAGGTGGTCGTCATCCGGTCAGCCCGACTGGTGTACCGACCAAAGGCTACAAAACACGATCTAACAAACGTACGAACAATCTTATTGTTCGTCGCCGCAAGGCCAAGTAGAGCTAACAGAGAGAGCTAACAGTGCCACGTTCACTAAAGAAAGGACCTTTCATCGATCATCACCTGGTAAAAAAGGTTGATGAGGCGGTGGCTGCAAACAGTAAGAAGCCAATCAAGACATGGTCACGTCGTTCGATGATCAGTCCTGAAATGGTTGGTCTTACTATCGCTGTACATAACGGGCGTCAACATGTGCCTGTGCTGATCAGTGAAAACATGGTTGGTCACAAACTGGGTGAGTTCTCTCTGACTCGCACATACCGTGGCCACGTTGCGGATAAGAAGGCGCGATAGGATTATGGGTACCACAGCAAAATTACGTCATGCGCGTATTTCTCCACAGAAGGTTCGACTGGTTGCAGACCAGGTTCGTGGCCTTGAAGTAGAGAAAGCGTTGGAGATTTTGACCTTCAGTAACAAGAAGGCGTCTGATCTCGTAAAAGGTGTACTTGATTCAGCGATTGCCAACGCAGAACACAACGACGGTGCCGACATCGATGAGCTTAAAGTGTCTGCGATCATGGTGGATGCCGGTCCGACAATGAAACGTATACAACCACGAGCCAAAGGCCGTGCAAACAGAATTTTAAAGCGCACCAGCCACATTACAGTGGAAGTGGGAGAGTAAGTCATGGGTCAGAAAGTCCATCCGATCGGTATTCGTCTGGGGATCTCTGCAGACTGGAACTCCACCTGGTATGCAAACAGTCAGGACTACGCCAACTATCTGAACGAAGATATGGCGGTACGTAAGTACCTGAAGAAGAAACTGGCTCATGCATCGGTCAGCCGAATTCAGATTGATCGTCCTTCGCGCGCGGTAGTAATCACCGTGCACACAGCGCGCCCCGGTATTGTTATCGGTAAGAAGGGTGAGGATATAGAAAAGCTGCGTCGCGTTATCGCGCCAATGCTTGATATGAACATCAACAACGTTAAGGTCAACGTATCTGAAATACGCAAGCCCGAGCTTGACGCACAGCTGGTTGCAGAGGGCGTGGCACAGCAACTGGAAAGGCGTGTCATGTTTCGTCGTGCGATGAAGCGAGTACTGACCAACACAATGCGCCTGGGCGCACGCGGTGTGAAGATCGCAGTATCCGGCCGATTGAATGGTGCTGAGATCGCACGTCGCGAGTGGTATCACGACGGTCAGGTTCCATTGCACACTTTGCGTGCAGATATAGACTACGGTGTTGCCGAAGCCCATACCACGTATGGAGTTATCGGTATCAAGGTATGGATTTGTAAAGGCGAGGTTTTTGACTTCGATGATGTCCGTGGTGGTGAATCCAGGGACTCGAAGAATCAAGGCCAGAGTCAACCCAAGCAATCAAAGCAATCAAAGCAGCCGGCCAAGCAGCCTGCCGCCAGCGCTTGATTCCGGATTAAGACATGTTACAACCAAAACGTACAAAATTCAGAAAGCAGCACAAGGGGCGCAATCGCGGCCTTGCGCAGTCTGGTAACAAAGTCAGCTTCGGCGAGTATGGTTTAAAAGCCACCGCCCGCGGCCGCATCACTGCGCGCCAGATAGAATCTGCTCGTCGTGCCATGACTCGACACGTAAAGCGTGGAGGCAAGATCTGGATCAGAATTTTCCCTGACACACCAATCACCAAAAAGCCTATTGAAGTTCGAATGGGTAAAGGTAAGGGTAACGTCGAGTACTGGGTAGCCAAGATTCAACCCGGCAAGGTGTTGTATGAAATGGAAGGTGTAAGCGAAGAAATTGCCCGTGAAGCGTTTTCCCGTGCGGCGGCTAAGCTGCCGGTACAAACCGCATTTGTCGTGAGGACTGTAGCGTAATGAAAGCCATGGACTTGCGTGAAAAGCAGATCGACGATCTGGAAAAAGAATTAGTAGCACTGCGAAAAGAACAATTTAACCTGCGGATGTTGCAGGGTTCGGGGCAGGTAGTGCGTCCACACCTGTTTGGTCAGGCGAGAAAAAACATTGCACGAGTTAAAACTGTGATTGCTCAGAAGCAGGCAGAACAGCAGAAGGCGGACGTCTCATGAGTGAACAACAAGCGCCACTGCAGCGTACCGTTATAGGTCGCGTTGTGAGTAACAAGATGGATAAGTCCGGTACTGTGTTGGTAGAGCGTCGTGTTCGGCACCCGATGTACGGTAAGTTCATCACGCGTTCCAGTAAGTACCGTTTTCATGATGATGCCAATGAAACAAACATTGGTGACACCGTGCGGATTAAGTCTTGTCGTCCTCTGTCAAAGACCAAGTCCTGGACCCTCGACGAGATTATCACTAAAGCTATTTAGCTTTAGTTGAGTAACTGAGAATAAAACAATGATTCAGATGCAAACCGTTTTGAATGCCGCAGACAATAGCGGTGCCAGAAGCGTCCAGTGCATCAAAGTGCTTGGTGGATCACGCCGTCGCTATGCACGTGTGGGTGATGTCATAAAGGTGAGCATTAAAGATGCCATTCCCCGCGGTAAGGTGAAGAAGGGCGAGGTGTATAACGCTGTTGTTGTTCGTACTGCAAAAGCGGTTCGTCGACCGGATGGTTCCGCTATTCGTTTTGATGGAAATGCTGCGGTGCTTTTGAACGCCAAGCTCGAGCCAATCGGTACTCGTATTTTCGGGCCTGTGACTCGTGAGCTTCGTTCAGAAAAGTTTATGAAAATCATTTCACTTGCACCTGAAGTGCTGTAGTTGACGGCGGATAACAAGACCATGCGCAAAATTTCAACAGGTGACGACGTAATCGTTGTTACAGGCAAAGACAAGGGTCGTCGCGGTACAGTGCGACAGATTCTCGAAGACAAAGCAGTCGTCGACGGTGTCAACGTCGCTCGAAAGCATCAGAAAGGCAATCCGAACTCCGGCGTGCCGGGCGGAATTATCGATAAGGAAATGCCTATCGATCTTTCTAACCTGATGGTTTTCAACCCGGCAACGGGCAAAGGCGATCGAGTCGGCATCAAGATACTTGATGATGGCAAGAAAGTACGCATATTTAAATCTAATGGTGAAACTGTTTAGGCGGCCGTAAGGTTGACCAGGCTCCCGAACAGTACACAGAGTAGAAAATACAAATGACCAGGTTGGAACAGACATACAAAGACACGATTGTGCCGGCATTAACTGAAAAGTTCGGCTACAAGAGTGCTATGGAAGTACCACGGCTTCAGAAGATCACCCTGAACATGGGACTCGGCGAGGCTGTCGGTGACAAAAAGATTGTCGAGAAAGCAACTAGCGATCTTGCCACTATTACCGGGCAAAAGCCGGTGGTGTGTCTGGCACGTAAGTCTATAGCTGGATTTAAAATCAGGGACGAAATGGCGATTGGCACCAAAGTCACACTGCGTCGTGCTCACATGTATGAGTTTCTGGATCGACTGATCACGATTGCTATGCCACGTATTCGAGATTTTCGTGGTGTCAGTGCAAAGGCGTTTGATGGTCGTGGTAACTATTCAATGGGTGTGAAGGAACAGATAATTTTCCCCGAGATCGACTATGACAAGATCGATGCGATCCGCGGTATGGACATCACCTTCACTACTTCTGCTAAAACAGATGACGAAGCACGTGAATTGTTGAGAAACTTCAACTTCCCGTTCCGTCAGCAAGGCGGCAATAGCTAATGGCTAAAAAATCTATGATTGCGCGCGAAGTAAAGCGCACTAAACTGACAGCTCGTTATGCAGAAAAGCGTGAAAAGCTGCGCGAAGTTCTGAAGTCTGAAACTGCTGACTACGAAGAAAAGATGCTTGCCTCTCGTCAGCTGCAGATGCTGCCAAGAGATTCCAGCAAGACACGTGGTCGCAACCGATGTCGCGAGACAGGTCGTCCACACGGCTATTACAGAAAATTTGGTCTGGCCAGAAATAAGCTGCGAGAAGCTGCAATGCGTGGGGATATTCCCGGTCTTTCGAAGGCGAGTTGGTAGGAGAATAACTATGAGTATGTCTGATCCAGTCGCCGATATGCTGACCCGCATTCGTAACGGTCAAATGGCGCGTAAGGTGGCAGTGACTATGCCTGCGTCTAAGACCAAAACATCGATTGCGAAGGTTCTGCATGATGAGGGCTACATCAGCGGGTACAACCAGGAAGAAGTAGATGGTAAGCCGGCGCTGAAAGTGAACCTGAAGTACTACGAGAACGCACCGGTCATAGGCAAGATTGAACGTGTCAGTCGACCTGGTTTGCGTATCTACAAGAGTAAAGATGAGTTACCCCAGGTGCTTGGTGGTTTGGGTGTGGCGATTATTTCAACGTCCAAAGGTGTTATGGCGGACGCTGCAGCAAGACAAGCAGGCGAGGGCGGTGAAGTCCTTTGCTACGTGTCTTAATTGACGCGCGTCATAAGGTAGAGAGAAAACTATGTCACGTGTAGCGAATCAACCTGTAACGGTACCTACTGGTGTCGAAGTGCAGATCAGTGGGCAGAAGGTGACTGCAAAAGGCCCGAAGGGAAACAGCGAGATCGAGATTAACGGTCTTGTTAGTGTTGCCATGGAAGATGGCAGTTTGAAAGTTGCCAGCAATGACTCTGAAAAGAAGTCTATTGCGATGGCAGGTACTATGCGCGCGCTGTTAAACAACCTGGTTGTTGGTGTGCAGGATGGTTTTGAGAAAAAGCTTGAGCTCAGAGGCGTTGGTTATCGTGCCCAGGCTCAGGGCAACAAGTTGAATCTGACACTGGGTTTTTCACACCCGGTTGTTCACGATATCCCTGAAGGCGTGAAGGTAGAAACACCTTCACAGACAGAGGTTGTCGTGACAGGCATAAGCAAGCAGGCGGTTGGACAGGTTGCGGCAGATATTCGTTCCTACCGTCCGCCAGAGCCTTATAAAGGTAAAGGTGTTCGCTACGTTGATGAGCACGTAGTGATGAAAGAAGCCAAGAAGAAATAGAGTCGAACTGATGAAAACCGATAAGAAAACTTCAAGGTTACGTCGCGCTAAGCGTACTCGTGCAAAGATCCGGCAGCTGGGCGCACCGCGTCTGACAGTGCACCGTACTTCTAAGCACATGTATGCCCAGATTATTGATCCGGAAGGCAAGGTAGTCGCTAACGCCTCTACACAGCAGAAGGATGTTGCCAGTGGTTTTGCATACTCAGGTAACGTTGAAGCTGCCAAGGCGGTGGGTAAAAGCATTGGTGAGAGAGCGTCGGCAGCCGGCATCACGGAAGTTGCGTTTGACCGCTCTGGTTTTCAATACCACGGCAGAGTGAAAGCGCTGGCAGATGCTGCGCGCGAAGCCGGCCTGAAGTTCTAAGCCAGCCAAAGATAACAGTTTTAGGAACAAATTAAAGATGGCACAGAACGATCACAATCAACCTGCTGATGGCCTAATTGAAAAGCTTGTTGCGGTAAACCGTGTGGCTAAGGTAATCAAAGGCGGACGCCAGTTTGGCTTCACTGCGTTGACAGTAGTCGGCGACGGCGAAGGTCGCGTCGGCTTTGGCTACGGTAAGGCTCGCGAGGTTCCGGTTGCTATTCAAAAGGCCATGGAAAAAGCTCGCAAGAATATGAATACCGTGTCTCTTAAGGATGGTACTTTGCAGTACGCACTGAATGGACGTCATGGTGCGGCGCGTGTTTACATGCAGCCAGCGTCGGAAGGTACTGGCATCATTGCCGGTGGTCCAATGCGCGCAGTATTCGAAGCGGTGGGTGTACGCAACGTACTAGCCAAGATCAACGGTTCAAACAATCCGATTAACGTGGTGCGTGCAACTATTCAGGGGCTTAATGCTATGCAGTCGCCTGAGAGTGTTGCTGCGAAACGCGGTAAGCCGGTCGAAGAAATCGCTGGCCAAACAAACGGTTGATATCAATGGCTGATAAAAAAATCAAGGTCACCATGGTGCGTAGTGCCAATGGTCGCTTAAAGAAACATCAGGCTTGCGCTCGCGGACTCGGTTTGCGCCGCATGCACCAGACTGTGGAAGTTATCGATACACCGGAGAATCGCGGGATGGTCAACAAGATCTCGTACATGCTCCGTGTAGAAGAAGAGGCGTAGAGAGTACTCATGCATCTTAATGATCTAAAACCTGCTGCTGGCAGCAGAAAACCAGCCAAGCGTGTCGGACGTGGCATTGGCTCGGGCCTGGGTAAGACCGGTGGCCGTGGTCACAAAGGTCAGCACTCGCGCTCGGGTGGTTATCACAAGGTTGGTTTTGAAGGCGGTCAAATGCCTATTCAGCGCCGATTGCCCAAGTTTGGTTTCACCTCGCGTATGGGTCGCCATGTCGCTGAAGTTCGTTTATCTGAACTTGGCAAAGTCGACGGCGACATTACAATCGAATCGTTGATGGCGGCGGGTGTAGTGCCTGCTCAAACCAAGAAGGCCAAAGTGATTTTATCCGGTGAAGTGACGAAAGCCTTCAACCTGAAAGGTGTTGTGGCTACTGCCGGTGCGGCAAAAGCGATTGAGGCTGCAGGTGGCACGATTGCGAAAGCGGCTGACGTTAAGTCTGGCAGCCCTGAGTCTGGCCCTGAGTCTGGCGGAGAATAACAGTGGCAACTGCGGCAGCATCACTAGGTGGCATAGGACAGTCTTCCGAACTTCGGCAGCGACTGTGGTTTGTGCTGCTTGCGTTGGTGATCTTTCGCATTGGCACCCACATCACCATACCGGGTGTTGATCCAAATGTGATGTCTGCGCTGTTTGAGCAGCAGCGTGGTGGAATTCTCGACATGTTCAACATGTTCGGTGGCGGTGCGTTGAGCCGAATGTCTTTGTTTGCGCTGGGTGTGATGCCGTATATCTCTGCATCCATCATCATGCAGCTGTTGACTCACGTCGTGCCCTCACTGGAGCAGCTTCGAAAGGAAGGTGAGAGTGGTCGTAAAACTATTTCCAAATACACGCGCTACGGCACGCTCATTCTTGCGTCAGTTCAGGCCGTTGGGGTTTGCATTGCATTGCAGTCGCAGTCAGCCGGTGGCTCACCGCTGGTCTACTTCGGTGGTGTTGGGTTTATTCTAACCGGCGCTATCAGCCTGGTGACCGGAACCATGTTTCTGATGTGGCTGGGTGAGCAGGTCACTGAGCGTGGTATCGGTAATGGTATTTCAATTCTGATTTTCGCGGGCATTGTGTCTGGATTGCCAGCAGCGATCGGTGGCACGCTGGAGCTTGCGAGAACAGGCGAGCTGTCTTCACTGATTATTTTGATTCTGGTGATTCTGACGGTGGCGGTCACAGCATTTGTGATTTTTGTGGAGCGCGGTCAGCGCAGGATTACGGTAAACTATGCCAAGCGTCAGCAGGGCAGAAAAATGGTCGGTGGCCAACAGAGCCATTTGCCGCTAAAGCTGAATATGGCTGGTGTAATCCCGCCGATTTTCGCGTCGAGTATTATTTTGTTTCCGGCAACTCTTGGTGATTTCGCCTCCAATGCGTCGGGTGTGGGTTGGTTGCAAAGCATAGTATCGGCGCTTCAGCCCGGGCAGCCGCTCTATGTCATGTTGTATGCCGCAGCGATTATTTTCTTCTGCTTTTTTTATACTTCTCTCGTATTCAACGCGCGTGAGACTGCAGACAACCTGAAGAAGTCCGGTGCGTTCATTCCAGGTATTCGACCGGGAGAACAAACAGCACGCTACATAGACGGGGTTCTCACCCGGTTGACATTAATAGGTGCCATGTACATCACGCTGGTGTGCCTGCTACCAGAATTTTTGATTTTATGGTGGAACGTACCGTTCTACTTCGGCGGGACGTCTCTGCTGATCATTGTGGTAGTGATCATGGACTTCATCGCTCAAGCGCAAGCTCACATGATGAGCAACCAGTACGACAGCCTCCTGAAGAAGGCCAACCTCAAGGGTGGATCTAAAAAGGGCGGTGGTAAGAAGTCTGGTAAGGATAAAGGTTAGACAGTTATGAAAGTTAGAGCTTCTGTAAAAAAGATTTGCCGTAACTGCAAAGTAATCAAGCGGCATGGCGTAATTCGAGTGATCTGTACTGATCCTCGTCACAAGCAAAAGCAGGGTTAATGGTGGTTATCATGATGAAAGGCAGCTTCTAGATGGCACGTATCGGTGGAATTAACATCCCGGTCAACAAGCACACTTGGGTGGCGTTGACCTCTATCTACGGTATTGGTCGCACTACTGCTTTTAAAGTGTGCGAGCAGGCTGGAGTGGATCCTTCCGTTAGAGTTAAGGACCTCGCAGAGCCGCAGGTTGAAGACTTGCGAACAGAAATTGGCAAGCTCACTATCGAAGGTGATCTCCGTCGTGACGTTAGCATGAACATCAAGCGCCTGATGGACTTAGGTAGCTATCGTGGTATCCGTCATCGTAGAGGTTTACCGATGCGTGGCCAACGTACACAAACGAATGCTCGTACCCGTAAGGGTCCGCGTCGTCCGATCAAGCGCTAGGCTGAAGCGGACAATTAGAGAAAAGATATGGCTCAGAAAACGACCAAAAAGAAGCCGAATCGCGTTGTTACCGATGGTATCGCGCACATTCACGCTTCTTTCAATAACACCATCGTGATGATCACTGACCGCCAGGGTAACGCTCTGTCATGGGCAACGGCAGGTGGATCCGGTTTTCGTGGATCACGCAAAAGCACGCCATTCGCAGCACAGGTTGCGGCGGAACGCGCAGGGGCAGTTGCAGCTGAATACGGCATGAAGAACCTTGATGTGAAAGTGAAAGGGCCAGGGCCCGGACGTGACTCGGCAGTGCGGTCATTGAATGCATCTGGTTTTAAGATCACTAACATCATTGATGTTACTCCAATACCACATAACGGATGTCGGCCGCCTAAGCGCCGACGCGTCTAGGAGCGGTCAAGTGGCTAGATACATAGGTCCAAAATGTAAGCTGAGTCGTCGTGAAGGTACTGACTTGTACCTGAAGTCCGGCATACGTCCGCTTGATTCCAAGTGTAAGCTTGAGACTCCTCCTGGGCAGGCAGGTGCGAGTGGCAAGCGCGCACGGCTATCAGATTACGCGTTGCAGTTGCGTGAGAAGCAGAAGCTCCGTCGTATTTATGGCGTGCTTGAGCGGCAGTTCCGCAACTACTACAAAGAGGCAGCAAGAATCAAAGGCTCAACGGGTGAAAATCTGCTGGGTTTGCTTGAAGGTCGTCTCGACAATGTAGTCTACCGAATGGGCTTTGGAGCAACTCGTGCGGAAGCGCGACAGCTTGTAGCTCACAAGGCGATTCTCGTGGACGGACAGACTGTGAATATCCCTTCTTATCAGGTGAAGCCGAATCAGGTTGTTGGTATTCGTGAGCGTGCAAAGAAGCAGGCTCGTATTACCGATGCAATTCAGCTTTCCAAGCAGCGAACAGTTCCGGGCTGGATTGAAGTTGATGAGAAGAAGATGGAAGGAACACTGAAGTCCCTGCCAGACCGCAGTGATCTACCAGCAGAAATCAACGAATCACTAGTTGTGGAACTGTACTCGAAGTAACCCCGGTAAAGATTGTTGATAACCCATTGTTAGTGACAACGGGTTACCGACGTTAAGGGACTACAACAAAAGAGATAAAGGCTATGGGTGCGATGCAAACAGAATTTCTAAAACCAAGAATTGTCGATGTGTCTATGACAAACGACTGCCATGCCAAAGTAACACTTGAGCCGTTGGAGCGCGGTTTCGGCCACACATTGGGCAATGCGCTGCGACGTATCCTGCTGTCATCCATGCCGGGTGCTGCAGTTGTTGAAGCGGAAATCGAAGGTGTGCTGCACGAGTACACCACCATTGAAGGTGTGCAGGAAGATGTCCTGGATATCCTGCTCAATCTCAAAGAAGTGGCAATTGTGCTACACACAAAAGAAGAAGCGAACCTGACTCTCAAAAAGAAGGGCCCGGGTGTCGTGACTGCAGCGGACATTACCGTTGATCACGATGTTGAAATTAAGAACCCTGAAAAGGTGATCTGCAACCTGACGAAGAATGGTGAGATCTCGATCAACATGCGAGCGCGCAGCGGCCGTGGTTATGAGCCTGCAACGCAGCGCACCGTGGCAGAAGGCGAGAATCGTCCTATCGGTGCTTTGCAGCTTGATGCTTCTTTCAGCCCGGTTTCGAAGGTTGCCTACAATGTAGAGAGCGCGCGCGTTGAGCAGCGTACTGACCTTGATAAACTGATTATTGATCTTGAAACGAACGGAACGATTGATCCGGAAGAAGCTATTCGAAAAGCAGCCACAATTCTGCAGGAACAGTTGGCCGTATTCGTTGAGTTAGAGGCCGAGACTGGTGAAGAGAAAGTTGATGAAACTACCTCTGACATTGATCCAATTCTGCTTCGTCCAGTTGATGATCTTGAGTTGACTGTTCGTTCTGCGAACTGCCTGAAAGCGGAGAACATTTACTACATTGGTGATCTGATCCAGCGCACTGAAGTTGAGCTTTTGAAGACACCGAACCTCGGTAAGAAATCATTGACTGAAATAAAAGACGTACTCGCACAGCAGGCATTGTCTCTGGGTATGCGTCTTGAAAACTGGCCGCCACCGGAACTGGCACGTCCACGTGGTGATGGTCTTAAGTAGTCATAAGCGTTAAACGAATTTAGGGCTGAAAGTTAAGATCAGCCTGAACCAAATAGATTAAGGGTGCGAGATGCGACACGGTAAAAGTGGTCGAAAACTGAATCGGAACAGTAGTCATCGTAAAGCGATGTACAAGAATATGGCTGCTTCTTTTCTGACTCATGAGGCAATCAAAACTACTTTGCCTAAAGCGAAGGAATTGCGGAAAGTTGTTGAGCCACTGATTACCAGGGCTGGTGAAGATTCTGTTGCCAACCGTCGCCTTGCTTTCTCACGTCTGCGCGATAAGGAAGCGGTTGGTAAATTGTTTACAGAACTTGGGCCGCGATTTAAGGCTCGTCCTGGTGGTTATACACGGATCTTGAAGTGTGGTTTCAGACCTGGTGATAAAGCACCTATGGCGATCATTGAGCTGGTAGAAAAGTCGGAGCCTGCTGCGGAATAACCACAACTGGGATCTCTGAAAATCTTTTTGTAAAAGGCTCTGAAATCAGAGCCTTTTTTTTGGGTGTTGAAAAAGAGTGTCGGGTGTTGATGTGGTGTGGCACTCAAGGAATCGGATGTACTTATATACACGCAACGATTAGTAGAGCTGCTTGTAGTCGATAGGTGTTATGAACCATGGGCAAAATTGCCTCTCTAACATTGGTGGATGCGCTGTCGCTTATGCCCCCTACGCAGGTGTCTGAAATTAGAGTGGGTTGTGCAGGAGGAAGCTTGAAGAACTATCCGTATCTGTCTGATGTGTTGAATTAAATGACGAGTACACAGCGTGGCATCGCATTGGCTGCGACAATTATCGCATCGAGTATGGGTTTTATCGACGGTACGATCGTGCATATTGCGTTGCCCGTTATTCAACGTGACCTTGGGGCGAGCTTTGCGCAGTTGCAGTGGATAGCCAACGTTTATCTGTTAGCCCTTTGTGCGCTCATGGTAATTAGTGGTGCGCTGGGGGATCGGTATGGGCCGCGGCGGTTGTTTTTAGTGGGCATTGCTGGTTTTACCTTGGCTTCTGCGGCTTGTGCTGCAGCGCCGAACGGGCAGTGGTTAATCGTTGCAAGGTCACTTCAGGGTATTGGTGCTGCACTGATGTTGCCGCAATCGCTTTCTATTATTGCGCGCTTGTACCCACCTGAGAAGCGGGGCAGAGCTGTGGGGATATGGTCGGCGTCGGCATCCGCCTCTGCTGCTGCAGGGCCGGTGTTGGGTGGGGTTCTGGTGGATTATGGTGGCTGGCCGTTTGCATTCTGGGTCAACATTCCGCTTGGAGTGTTGGCGTTTGCGTTAACGCTTTACGCGGTGCCGCGAGGTGGTGAACGTAAGCATGTGGCGCTTGACTGGCAGGGCTCAACGTTGCTGGTGGCGGGTTTGGGTGCCGCTGTGTTTGCGACGATTAATCTCTCTATACATTCAATCTCTAGTGTTTATGTCTGGCCCGGTTGGGTGCTCGGAGGTATCCTACTCGCGCTTTTTGTCTGGTGGGAAAAGCGTGCGCCGTCACCGGTGTTACCTGCTCACTTTATAGCGAACAGAGAGTTTGTGTTGTTGAACTTATATTGCCTTACGGTGTTTGCGGCTTTTACTGCAGTGATGTTTCTGGTCCCGTATCTGATGATTACCTCACTTGGACTATCTGCATCACAAGCTGCGTTGAACATGTTACCTCTGGGCATCTGTATAAGTCTTATGGCGCGACCGGTAGGAGGATGGGCTGATCGCATCGGCTATCGTACGCCGATGATATGCGGAGCTGTCGGTATCGCCTTCGCTACTGCGTCTGCTGGTCTGATGGTCTGGTTTCGGGCTCCGTGGTCCGGTGCACTGGTGATGACCTGTCTGGGTATTGCGGCAGGATTAATGGTAACCCCGCTAACTACCGGGGTTTTGAACAGTGTTGATACTGAAGAGAGCGGCCTTGCGTCCGGAATTAATCATGCTGTCTCTCGTATCGGAAATTTAATATCAGTGGCGTTAGCAGGCGCTGCGCTGGCATTGCGTTACAAACATCATCTTGGTGAATCTCTTCGAACGACAATCAGTAATGATGAAAACCTGGCACTTGTTGAACCGGTCGCTTATCAGGCAGCAGATACGTTGGCTCAGGCGGACCTGGATAGCCTGCCTGAAAATTTGCAGGTAGTCACAAAACGAGCGCTAACGACTGCGCTCGATACCGCATTTATTGAAGTGATGTTAGTGGCAAGCCTATGCTCGCTGTTGGCCGCGTGGAGTGCAATGCGTTTAACCGGGAGCCGACAGCGCGCACGGTCGTAGTATGTTGAAACAGTTACCCGGGGAATCCTAAGTGAACTGGAGCGGGGTACTTATACAAATCTGTGTCGCAAGAACCTGTGAACTGTGTCACTGAGTGCTGTGCGCCGATTCAGTTTGTAGCGTCCTGTGTATATCCTAAGTGTTTCATTTTTGGTGCAGAAGCACAGATTGCATTATGGGTGAAAGTTATAATCTGCAAAATTGATCCCATAGCTTTTCATCACAAACGCCGTTTTTGAAAATAAATTCCGCTGCTGTGTAGGTTGTAACCGGATGACAAACAGGTCTTACTATCACTCGACGCTTCAGCTGGTAGCCACGCTATGGTTACTGTTGTGCAGCGCCGCCTTCTTTGCGTACGCTATAGCCAACCCCATCGCAGAGTGGGACATGCTTGCCTATGCGGCATCTGCAGATGTTATTAATGGTACTTCGCCTGAAGAAATCCATAGCCGGGTATACGCTGAGCTCAGGGATCGAACAAGTCCGGAGACCTATCAGAGAATAATAGCCGGCAATCATTATCGGCAAGTGATGCATAAAGACGCAGACGCGTTCAACGAGCAGCTGCCCTACTACAGCCGTCGCGTTACCTTTAATGCTCTGCTTGAGGCAATAAATGACTTCGGTGTGAGCTTCTACGATGCAGGCTACTGGGTGACAGCGTTAGCATTTATCCTGGCATTTCTGGTGCTATGGGGAAGCCTCAATGACCGCATCCATCCGTTGTTGCAGTTAATGTTCCCGTTGGTTTTCCTCAAGTACTCGATGGATCTGGAAATAATTCGACAGATACTTGCTGATTCGCTTTCCTCATTGTGGGTGGTACTCATCTGCATAGCCTACTTTCGGGAAACCCGACTACTGTTGCCTTTAATAGCCCTATCGGTTTTTGTCAGAGTGGATCTGGTGATATTTTCAGGTTTGCTGTTACTGATGTTGTTTGTTTCCAGCGACAGAAAAAAATATCCTGCTTTATTCGCTTGTGGGATAGCGCTTGTTGCTGCTTTTTTCTTTGTGCAGCGATGGGCGGGTAGTTATGGTTGGCAGACGCTGTACTACTTTGCGATTATCAGCGATATGCTTGCAACTCACCCTAGTCAATATGGCTCGATCGGATTTACGCTTTCAGACTACCTGAACTCACTTGCGGATACGTCTCGCTGGATTAGTCCGATGTACGGGATAACCGCATTATTTTCGGTGATGACTTTACTGGTGTGGCGGTTTGCGAAGCTTGGTGAATACAATTTAAAGGTTTGCAGAATCACTTTGGTCTGTGTTTTATATATTGTTGTGCATTATTTAGTTTTCCCCCAAATGTATCTGCGTTTTTTCGTTGGACAAAACATGATGATCTTCGCGGGTTTCTCTGTGCTGTGTACTCACTTGTGGCATGTTTATGTGGATGATCGCAGACAAAATATTCGGCTCGATTCACTGCAGTCAAAGGCAGACGAGATATCGAACAGTAAGTATTAGTCACGTATTAAAGTGAGATAGAGCCGCGACAGCACTTGAAGTACCGGGGTGGCACCCTAACAATGCTGTTGTGAAATTACCAGTGTACTGAAACCTTCACTAGGTAGTGTCTGAGGCTTTCTTCTTTTTTACTGCTCTTGTCTTTGAAGTGGGCTTTTTCTTCTTGCCTTTTTGGCCGCCCTTCTGTCTGTTGGTCTGGCCACTCTTTTTACTTTGACTGAAAAATCGTTTCAGATAGAAGCCGGTTGCAGAGTCTTTGTTATTTGAGATATCCGCAGGAGTGCCGGTTGCTACAATCTGACCGCCACCGTCACCTCCGTCAGGTCCGAGATCAATTATCCAGTCACATGCTTTTATCACGTCGAGGTTGTGCTCGATGACAACGATGGTGTTACCCCGGTCTCGCAGACTGTGCAACACGCCTAAGAGCTGTTCAATATCGTAAAAGTGTAAACCGGTAGTTGGTTCGTCGAGAATATACAGTGTCTGACCCGTGTCTCTTTTAGAAAGCTCACGTGAGAGTTTTATTCTTTGTGCTTCGCCTCCGGATAATGTAGTTGCTGATTGCCCGAGTGTGATGTACGAGAGGCCTACGTCCTTAAGGGTATCCAGCTTACGGAATATGGCAGGTACAGGCTGGAAAAATTCGCAGGCATCCTCGACGGTCATATCCAGCACCTCTGAAATATCTTTGCCTTTGTATTTAATATCAAGCGTTTCGCGTTGATACCGCTTTCCATCGCAGACATCGCAAATTACATAGACGTCTGGCAGGAAGTGCATTTCGACTTTTATAAGCCCGTCACCCTGGCAGGCTTCACAGCGACCGCCTTTGACATTAAAACTGAATCGACCGGGTTGGTAGCCTCGAGACCGTGCTTCCTGTGTATTTGAAAATAGATCCCTTACCAGGGAAAAGATACCAACATAGGTTGCCGGGTTTGAGCGAGGTGTACGACCAATCGGGCTCTGATCAATCTCCACTATGCGATCAATCTGATCGATTCCTTGAATAGATTTGACTGGCGCCGACTGGGTGCTTGCCCGATTTATCTGTTGTGCAGCGTAGCGATATAGCGTGTCATTGATCAGCGTTGATTTACCAGAGCCTGAGACTCCGGTGACACATGTGAACAACCCGATGGGAAGATCAACACTGACTTCCCGCAGGTTGTTGCCACTCGCACCCTTTATGGATATTTGTTTCTGTGGATCCGGTTTTACCGGTTGGGGGATTGCTATCTCACGTCTGCCGGAAAGATAATCTGCAGTTAGCGAATTTTTATTTTTAAGCAGTTGTGCAGGTGTACCCTCTGCGACAACTTCACCACCGGCGCTGCCAGCTCCCGGGCCGATATCAATCACGTGATCCGCGCTTCGAATTGCATCTTCATCGTGCTCGACAACCAACACTGTGTTGCCAAGGTCTCTGAGATAGCAAAGCGTTTGCAATAGTTTATCGTTGTCTCGTTGGTGTAATCCAATTGAGGGTTCATCAAGCACGTAGAGGACACCCATAAGACCTGCACCGATCTGACTTGCAAGCCGTATGCGTTGTGACTCACCGCCGGACAGTGTGTTGGCGTGCCTGTCCAGTGAGAGATAGTCAAGACCCACGTTAATCAGAAACTGCAGTCGCTGATTAATCTCAATTAGAATTTTCTGTCCGATTTCCTGCTTGTTGCCATCTAATTTAAGGTTGTCTACCAGCTTCTTTGCGTCGGCAATAGAGCAGGCGGATATTTCATGTATCGGATGATTGTCGATAAATACATTGCGGGCTGATTCGTTAATTCTGGCACCGTGGCAGCCGGTGCAGGGACGGTGAGAGAGATACTTTGCGAGCTCTGTTCTAATAGCTGATGACTCGGTATCTTTGTAGCGTCGCGCCAGTGTGTTGAGGATCCCTTCAAACCTGTGTTTTCCGCTACGTTTACGTCCCTTGGCTGTTTTATAGGAGAACTTAATAACTTCTTTGCCGCTGCCACTGAGTATGATGTCGCGGTGTTCTTTTTTTAGTTTGGCAAAAGGCTTATCTAGGTCAAATCCGTAGTGTTCAGACAGTGTCTCCATCATCTGGAAGTAGTAGGAGTTTTTCTTATCCCAACCACGTATTGCACCATCTGAGATGCTTTTCGATCTATCTGAAATGACCTTGTCTTCATCGATGTATTGATCTCCGCCGAGTCCATCGCACACTTCGCAGGCACCGTGCGGACTGTTAAAAGAAAATAGTCGCGGCGTGAGTTCTGTTACCGCGTGCGCGCACACAGGGCAGGAATATCTATTAGAGAAAAGAAGTTCTTCGGAGTCGTCGCTATCCATAGCAGCAATGATCGCGATTCCATCGGAGAGTCTAAGCGCGGTTTCAAGAGACTCGGCAAGTCTAAGGCGCAGGTCCTGTTTAATCTTGAATCGATCAATTACAGCTTCGATTGTGTTTTTCTTTTTTGCATTGAGTTTAATACTTTCGTCGAGGGTCAGAACCTCGCCATTTATACGAACTCGCAGATACCCCTGTGATCTGAGCTCCGTGAGCGTCTGTGTATGTTCGCCCTTGCGGTCTTTGATGACCGGCGCAAGAAGCATCTGTTTGCTGCCTGATGGCAACTTGAGTGCCTCGTCAACCATTTGTGTCACTGTCTGCGCGGTGAGATCGATCTGATGTTCCGGGCAGCGAGGTGTACCGATGCGTGCGTACATGAGTCTGAGGTAGTCATGTATTTCGGTAATGGTGCCAACCGTTGAACGCGGGTTATGACTGGTAGACTTTTGTTCGATGGCGATTGCCGGTGACAGACCCTCTATCGTGTCAACATCAGGCTTATCCATAACAGACAGAAACTGTCTGGCGTAGGTCGAAAGCGACTCTACGTATCGGCGCTGCCCTTCTGCGAAAATGGTATCGAATGCCAGAGAGGATTTGCCCGACCCTGAAAGACCGGTAATGACAATAAGTTTGTCACGCGGCAGATCAATATCAATATTTTTCAAGTTATGAGTGCGAGCGCCACGGACTTGTATTTCATTCATAGGGGAATTCAGGCAGGTGAGTGCGGTCAGATGTTGAAAGAGGTACTTCTTTCTGCGGCGATACTGCTAACATTGACGCATTGTACCTGCCGTTGAACCCTCGCTGAAATAGTCATCCGGAATCTGGTTTTGCCCGCATTTACGCCTGTCGAACGACGTGCCGCCTTTTCGCTAAGTTTTCTCTATATTACACGCATGATGGGGTTGTTCCTGTTGCTGCCTGTTTTGAGTGTGCTGGCGCGTGATCTCAATGGCGCAACGCCGCTTCTTATTGGACTGGCAGTGGGGATCTATGCGCTATTTCAGGCGCTTTTGCAGATTCCTTTCGGATTGTTGTCCGACCGGTTTGGACGTAAACCCGTAATTCTTGCGGGTCTCGCAATCTTTATCCTCGGCAGTCTTGTGGCGGCAGCCAGCGATTCGATCTGGGGCATTATCATTGGCAGGGCGATGCAAGGGGGCGGTGCTATCTCTGCGGTGATTATGGCCCTGGCGGCTGATTTAACCCGTGATAGTCAGCGCACCAAGATCATGGCAGTAATAGGAATATCGATTGGCCTGTCATTTATCCTGTCGATTGTTCTCGGCCCGTTGTTGATGGCACGTTATGACCTCGCCGGAATTTTTTATTTTATCGCCGTCTCCGGGGGAATCGCTGCACTGTTGGTGTTGTACGTGGTGCCAAATCCGGTAAGCAGTAGCAATGATAGAAATATCTCAGTTGTGCTTAATGATATACCCGGGCTGCTTCAGCATCCGGAATTGTTGCGTATTGACTTCGGCATCTTTCTGTTACACCTGCTGCTTACAGCGGCGTTTGTCTGTATTCCGTTAAAGTTACTTGGCAGTGGTATCGAAGCTGAGTCGCATTGGATGGTTTATCTGGTGGGCGCGGTTGGCTCGCTTGCGATTGTGCTGCCAATGGTTGGAGTTGCCGAGCGAAAGCTGCCGGTCAACGTTGTGCTGGCGGTTAGCGTTGTCGGGTTGGCAATCGCTTTGTTTGCGGTTGGTATAACACCAGACGGGTTCTGGCCGCTGGTTGTTTGTATGGTGCTGTTTTTCGGGTTTCTTAGTGTACTTGAGTCAATGTTGCCGTCACTTGCATCACGCACTGCCCCGGCGTCATTACGTGGCACTGCGATGGGTGTTTACTCCTCCAGTCAGTTCTTCGGCGCTTTTATCGGTGGGGTTGCCGGTGGCTGGCTGATAGGCAAAACCGGTGATTCCATAGCTCTGGTCGTGCTTGGTGCGGTCTGTTTGCTTTGGCTGCCGGTGGTATGGCGCATGCAAAGTCCGCGGCGGTTGAGCAATATCCGTCTGGAAATACGGGAGACTCTGCTCAGGTCAGAGGCTGATATCAGCGATCTTGGTGAAAAACTGGCCAGTGTAGCCGGGGTTGCCGAGGTATCGGTGCGGGGTGCCGAGCAAGCAGCTTATCTGAAAGTAGATCGACAGGTTTTTGATCATGACGATGTGCGCCAGTTCAAAGCGGGCCGCCAGAAAGGTTCGGACTTTGTAACTTCCGGTTAAATTTGCCACGGGTTTCGACGGGTTGGTTAAGTGATGCTGGTTGTGACCGAAGAATAAGGACGCGACCCGCCGCATGTGGTGCGAGTTCTGCTTGGATGATTGCGATCATAAGTATTTTCGTTGATTTTTCAACATTATTAGGACTATCATGGAGTTAGGTCTCAGGGAAGGTGTCTCGACCAACAAGGTTTTCAAATGAACGGTTTAGAAAAAAGTGGTATTGCTAAGTCATTTTTAGGATTTGTTTGCGCATCTATCGGCTTGATCGCCGCGTCCAGCGTCGGCTCAGCTGATGCTGATCGCTATGTTGTTGTCGAAGAGGCGCAATCGCTTCAGCAGATTGTTGAGCGTGAACTGCAATCCGCGAGATTCGCAAAGCAGATCGCCAACTACAACGGTATTAAATCTGTCACGTCGATCGTCCCGGTCGACACCACAATACAAATTCCAAAACCCTACCTGAGCAAGCGCGATTTCGGTCAGGTTGTTTTTACCAAAGGCGATGTTGTTCATACCCAGGAGTCATTGGTTGTAAATCCGCCCGCCAGAGGTGCGTATGTACACGAAGGGGATATTTTTACTACCGGTGAAGACGGATTTATCAGCTTGAAGTTTATGTCTGGTTCTGTGGTCAATGTACAGCCGGAGTCCCGCGTTTCAATTGAAGATATTGACTGCGCAGATATAAAGACCAGTTGTGTTATCGCATTGAATGCTCTCGAGGGTGAAATAGAAAGTCAGATTACACCTCGACCTGCTGGGCAACCGCCTGTGAAATTTACGGTAAGCACCCCGTTTCTGTCCGCTGCAGTCAGGGGTACCGCCTTCTATGTAAACGTTAATGAAGGAGCAGATAGAATCGGTGTTACTCATGGTCTTGTCGCTACAGATGTTGCTGGTAAGACCAACGATCTGCCGAAAGGCAAGGGCCTTCTCGCTGAGGCGAGCGCTGAGCCTGCTCTGGTTGATCTGCTTGATGCACCGCAGTTCATAGTCGGTGCCGAATCAGTGCTGTTCAGTGCGCAAGACAGGATTCGCTGGAAAGCTTTACCGGGTGCACAGAAATATCGTCTGACTATCGCTGCAGATGAAAAGTTATCACAGCCGATTCTGCTGTCAGATGTACAACAGAGCAGTGCCGCGCTACCTGAAAGTATAACTGCCGGACAGTATTACTTAAGTGTGGCCGGTATCGATAATAACGCGTTTCTCGGCCTGCCTGCTGAAACGCAAATCTCTTATGCTGAAATTGATGATCGCGAAAAGCTTCAACTTCAAATTCTGCGCACTGAAGGACAAGTGAAGATTACTCCGTCAGACTACGAAGGGTCTATCGAGTATGTAGTTAGTAACGGTTTTGATAATCCAACTGATCAACGCCGGTTGGTTCGTTCCTCAACCGATTCTCTGTCGCTTGATTTAGACCCGGCACAGGACTGGGTTGTACAGGCTCGCAAAGTATTCTCGATCAACTCTGTATCTGTTTACAGCGACGAGTACCTGTTGGAAGCCAGTAAATAGCGGGCACGTGAAAAAGTACGCTGCCATTGGAGTTTTCCTTTTTGTTTTGGTGCTGATTGCTGCGCTGACTTTTCCTTTCGTGAAATCCGGTAGTAATGGTGCCGGCTCTGCTTCTGATACCGCGGCCGTCGCGTCTCTGACAGAAGTTGATGCTGGAGTCTTGGTTGAAGACGTGCACTACCGCAAAGCAAAAGAGCC
>CALLBO010000077.1 GCA_937998875.1 uncultured Granulosicoccaceae bacterium | reverse complement strand
TGCAAATATAAAAGGTGCGGTTAACATAAATTACTACTCTTTCTCTTTTAAGAAGAAACTTGAAGCACTCGATAAGACTAAAACCTATTTGGTCCATTGCGCGACTGGCGTTCGTAGTGGTCGCACCCTTCCTATCATGCTGGAAGCTGGATTTACCAATATCATTCATATGGACGGTGGTTTTAGATCCTGGAGTTCGATCGGGCTTCCTGTACAACGGTAAGTGTGAGTCCTCTCCCCCGACCAATGTAGCTGAGGCACGAAGCCCGGTAATACCTACCCCAGAATATAGCTCTATATCCCGTGCCATAGAAATTACGTACCTTTGTTGATTCCACAGTTGATTCCGGGACACAACCACTCCTCCGCTGATAGACTACAACAAACGTTCTCTGGCACTGATATCCCCATGCAAATCGACAAACTCGATCATGTGAACATTCGCACCAGCCAACTGGACGCGATGATCGATTGGTACGCCCGGGTACTGGGAATGAAACAAGGTTATCGTCCTGACTTCCCTTTTCCAGGCGCATGGATTTATACCGGCACTGCGCTTGATGACTCGCCAGCTGTTCATCTAATCGGCATAGACGATGACAACAGCGTGGGTTCAGAGTCAAAACTGAAGCTCGAACACTTTGCATTCAAGGCAACAGGAGCGGCTTCATTTGAAGTAAAGCTCAAGCAACTTAAAGAACCCTTCAGACGCAGTGATCAAACTTCGATCGGACTAATTCAATACAACATCTGGGACCCGGACGGAAACCACATCCATATAGACTTCAACGCTGATGAGTGAACAGGCCGTTAATCAGAGCCATGGCCAGACATTCGGCACAGGTTTTCATCAGGTTTATAAAGAACACAATCTAACACTCGGCATCGGCGTACCAATAGAAGCCTATCAAAGCCCGGTACCGCAAATGCAGAACCAGATAGACCTTATTCAGCGTGCTGAATTAGGGGGTTTTGCTGCCGTATGGTGTCGTGATGTTCCATTGCTGGATCCGACTTTTGGAGATGCCGGACAATTATACGACCCCTGGGTGTGGCTAGGATATGTGGCAGCACAAACATCAAAAATTGCACTTGGCACCGGATCTATCATCCTGCCACTACGACGCCCGCTTGATCTTGCGAAAGCTGCAAGCTCAGTAGATCAATTATCAAACGGACGTTTAATTGCAGGTGTAGCGTCCGGTGACAGGCCAGTTGAGTACTCTGCCTATGATGTAGCGTTTGAACCTCGCGGAGATACTTTTCGAGACACCTTCGCACTTATCAAAGCCACGACGCACAAACCGGATAACTGGAATAATCAGATGGCAGTACGATCACGGCAGGTTGATCTGCTGCCAAAAAGTTATACAGGTGACATACCGCTTCTGGTTACCGGTAACAGCCGCCAGTCAATTGAGTGGATTGCAGAAAACGCCGACGGCTGGTTAATGTACCCAAGGCCTGTCAGCCAGCAACAACAGGTGGTGCAGCAATGGCAGCAAGCTGTGGAGCACTCCGGCCACAACTGGAAGCCGTTTTCACAATCTCTGTACGTTGATTTAACCGACAATCCGGACACGCTCCCTGCACCAATACACCTCGGCTATAGACTGGGCAGAAATCAGTTGGTCATTCTTCTTGAACAGCTGCGTGACATTGGTGTAAACCATGTTACGTTCAACATCCGTTTTTCCAGCAGGCCAGTAGAAGATGTATTGGAAGAACTGATTAAACATGTTGTGCCGCAGTTTGCAAAGCGCTAATACCGACAAACTGCTTACGTCTGCTTCGCAGAGTCAGTACCCAAGAGTTCTGACCGTACATCTCCATACCTTTCAACAATGCCAGACTATTTTCATAGCAATCAGGTTTCGCCCGGCGCTACGATTCCTACATCGTAGGCATAAACAATAGCTGCAGCACGGTCACGAGCCTCAAGCTTGCTAAATATGTGCGATATGTGAGTCTTTACCGTTGCTTCTGAAACAAACAGTGCACTGGCGATTTACTTATTAGTCAGCCCCCGGGCAACACGCATCAGAACTTCTTTTTCCCTGGCAGTAAGCTGCATTATCTTATCACTCTTAACAGCATGATCCTGGCTTGCTCTTGGTAGTGCCGCACAACAGCTCCAGTAACTGATGGATCCAGCCAAACGCAAAACTTCAATTAGTTCGCGCTCACTACAAGTGTAGCTAATTGATTTTACTAATCGCCAATCGGGCACCTAATGCAATAAACATTGCCCCAAGGCAGCGATCCATCCACGATCGAAGATTTTGGTTGTTGTTCAATGAAGCAGCTATTCGAGATCCCATTAAAATTAGCGGCGTTTGCAGCAACAAACCAATTACGATCAATACCGCCCCGTGTAGCAAGAATTGCAACCCAATCGGGCCTGCTCCCTCAATCACAAATTGAGGAAGAAATGCCATAAAAAAGATTGCGACTTTTGGATTAAGCGCACAAATGAGCATTCCCTGTAAGAAAACCGACCCGGTTTTTGTTGGTGTTTTCTCTTCTTTGGTACTGGAGGATTCACCCGATTTAAACGCCTGAACACCTAACCAAAACAGGTAAACAACTCCAACCCACTTAACTACGGAAAAAGCTATAGCTGACGTAGCAAGCACTGCAGACAAGCCAATGGCCGCCATTCCAATATGAAAAAAGGTTGCCACTAAAGAACCGAACAAGGCAGCAAACCCGGCTCTACGTCCGTTGCGTACCGTCTGGCCAAGCATGAATGCCATATCAGCACCTGGAGTAAGCTCCAAAAGTGCTACGGCCGCGAAAAAAGTGGTCCAGTGCAGTAATGTATATTCAAAC
>CALLBO010000076.1 GCA_937998875.1 uncultured Granulosicoccaceae bacterium | reverse complement strand
GGTAAACACTTTGGCCAGTTCGGTGCTATCTTATTGGTGCAGGGCTTCTACCTCGTTCCCATCGTCATTCTAATTGGTGTGCCGTCAATGTGTAACTGATTGAATGGCAATCTCTGAACCGATACTGAAAGGCGCTGGCTCAAAGAATTCCTGAATGTGACTCCCTGCAAGGGTGTTCAGGTATTGGCAAGAGTTGTCTGATAACACGATCGCAGTATACAATTTGTTTTGCGTAAGTAGAGCTGGAAAGCCGGATTTACAGCTGGGTATAATAAACATTTCAAGGACGAACTGTGCAGGAAATAACCAAACCGCTAAACGACTTTATCACTGATATATACGGCACTATTGTGGATGCAACTCAGTGGCAGGAAGTGCTGGATCGTACGGCGAAGATGGCGGGTGCAAAGGCAGCTAATATCTGCCTCGTGGATCATGTCGCCGAAGAACTAAACTCACAGTTTATGTGCACTGAGACTGATCGCTTCTACCCCGTATACATGAGTAGTCCGCACATGGAAAGCGAACTCAAAGCGGTAGCCCGGCTGCCACAGGTACAGACCAGCCCCGGGTTTCACAAAACCACTGATTACGTAAATAAAGCCAATACATTATTCCATGATGAACCAATAGATCTTTCTGAATCAGAAGCCTGGCTGTATAACGAGTGGTCTGTTGCTTCCAGATACATTTGCAGACTCAACATTCAGCCCTCCTATCTTGATATGCACACTTTGATGTTTGACGACAAACCAGCTGACAAGTGCATGGCGGGGATAAAGAAAGTCGAGGTACTTACCTCGCACCTTGCCAAAGCGGTGGAGTTATCGCGTCCTTTTCTGCTGTTGAAAAGCCGGTTTCAGGCAACCCTTGATGTACTGGATCGGTTTCATTTGAGTGTGTTCATCGTGTCTTCCAGTGGTTCAGTTGCGATGAAAAATTGTGCTGCAGACAGACTATTGGATTCAGCTGATGCCATTTCATTGAGCGCCAACGGCCAACTAAAATCAATCCCGGCCAACTGTTCTATCAGGATTGAAAAAGTGATTAAGAATACCCTTGATGAACAGTTGAATGGCGTGTTCAATCACCCTACCGAACTTGTGATACCACGCAGGTCACGCGCAACATCCTATCTTTTGGAAATTACACCGCTTTATGAGCCAACCGTAGTAGGTCCGCTCGGCGGGCTGATGCTTATTGTGATAGATCCAGATTATAGAAAAATCGTTAGCACAAAAGGCATGAAGCAGATATTCGGCCTTAGCAAAGCTGAAGACAGCGTTTGTCAGTTGTTGGTTGAGGGGTACACGACCGAACAGATTGCGGAAACTCGTAATGTGTCACCGATCACCGTGAAAAACCAGGTCAAGGCAGTACTCTCGAAAACAAACAATCGAAGCAGGAGTGCATTGATTCGACAGGCGTTGTCAATCAATTTACCGGTAGATAATCGGGAACAGGATGAGCCGTGATTCCAGGTTCACCTTAATGGCGAAAATTTCACATGCCGATAGTTGTGGTGCCGAGTTCACGCACCTTGTAGAGAAATGTGGTAAATCACTCTTACTCTGAACCGCTCTGTTAGGCGGTAGAGAACCAAAGATAGAGCTTCCCGCACCTCTGAGACGCTGACCCACCCGCCGATCGGAAAAGAACAATTGAGCTTATAGTGACACTTCTTCTGGCGATGCACTTAAAGGGGAGTGAGCTCATTTGATCCGTGTGGATCATGAAAAACGAAATACGAGTGCCTAAAATGCCTGCATGATGTTTTACACCGGGCTTCCGCCCGAACAGGTAGCCAACACGGAAGGTTAGCTCGATGGCGTTATTTGATGTTCTTGCATACTGTGCTGTATTGGCAGGGCTTACTGTCACCCCCGGACCGTTAACCGCCATATTGGTAGCAAAATCTCTCGCAAATGATCGACTCGGTGCTTATGGGTTCAGCTTTGGTATTGCCCTTGGGGACACGCTGATTATTGTGATGATTTGTCTGGGGCTTAGCGTATGGATTCAATCGTTCCCGTTTATTTTCAGTGTCGGTAAAGGGCTGGCGCTGGTAATGATTCTTTGGGTTTCCTACCGGATACTGCGTCGAAAGCATGTGCGACCAGATCCTGTAAAAGAAACCAAATCTACTGTGATCAGCAGTACCTTTGCAGGGTTGCTGATGTGCGCTGTATCACCGCAAACGCTTCTTCTCTATCTGCTTCTCGTACCGCGTGTTGTCAATCTTAGTGACCTAAAATTATCTTCGGTGATCGGGTTGTTGGTGATCACCTATTTGACGCTGATCATCTGTTTATCACTTGTCGTGTTTTTTGCGGATAAAATTCGCTCCTGGATTCTATCTGATCAGGCCTCACCCAAGATAGATCAAGTGTTGGCGGGAACGGTGGCCCTATCCGGCTTATCGATGATAATAATATAAATACTGCAAAGGAATGCGGATAAGTGAAACCGTTACTTGAATTTTTGAACGCCGGAATTTTGTACAACGCAGCAGGTATGATCGGTGTGTTGCTATATGTTGGAAGCTATAGTGCGCTTCAATTCGGCAAACTGGATGGCAACTCTATTCTGTATTGTTTATTGAATGGTGGCGCTGCAAGTATGGTTTTGATAAGCCTTTTTAATGACTTCAACCTTGCGTCTGCCCTGATCCAGGTTATTTGGATATCAGTGAGCTTGTTTGGTGTGTGTAAATACTGGTTCAACAGAAAAAATGTGCAGGCGAAAAAGGAGGATTTCGCAAACTCTTTGCACGTTCCGCGACACCAGATAAATCAATAAATGCTATTTTCAAAATGAGCATTACCGATCTGATGTGTCAAATGCAGGCTTGTGCGGAATTTTGGGGCAGGCCAGATCCATAACGATTGAATCTTACAAAACGCACCTTACCCCAAGTATTCAAGTATTGTCCCAGACCCCAGGTATTGTCCATTCCTATTCAAAGTGAGGATAGCCCGACCAAGAAGGGGAAAGAATACTGTATTTACGGTACGTACCGATCTTTTTTGGCCTGGGTATTAACCTGTCATAGACCTGATCAATCTATACATCTGTTTAAACGATTGGCTATCGATTGACGTGTGGTAGTAGCGTAACGTGCAGTTGCAGGTGATTTTATGAGGAAAAAAATATCGTAACCGTCTAGCGCTACATACTAACAACAATAGTAATTTCCAGGGGAAGAATAGATGAAGAGTCAAAGTACACGGCATCCGATTTCACTCAGTCTGCCAGAAAAATATACTGAAAGTATGGCGTATGAGGAGGGGGCGATTAAAACTTCTTCTCGAAGAAAGTTCCTTTCCGGTGCGGCATCCGCGGTAGCTGCTTCAGTCGTCTCGACAGCTAGTGTCAACGCTTCTCCACTAAAAGTGCAACCATCTTCAATGACGATGGGGCGCCCTACAGTGCCGACCGGTTATGGCATGCCTTCGAAGTATGAAGAAGGTGTGACTCGAAACCGCTCCGATGTGTTCGTTAACAAACAGAATTTCTCTGACTGGAGCATGTCTCCAATCCAGCACCAAAAAGGCATAATCACGCCGAACGGCTTGATGTTCGAGCGCCATCACGCAGGGATTCCGGACATCAGGCCTGATCAACACGAGCTGGCTATTCATGGCATGGTGGAACAGCCGACTTTGTACACGATGGACAATCTTATGCGATATCCATCTGTATCCCGATTCCACTTCATGGAGTGTTCGGGTAACGGTCTGACCGATTGGCTTACACCGGTATCGACAACTGTGCAACAAACTCACGGCCTTTTGTCATGTAGCCAGTGGACAGGTGTGCCGGTGTCCACTTTGCTGGACGAAGTTGGTTTAAAGGCAGGTGCGAAATGGCTTTTGTTTGAAGGTGCTGATGGCTCTGCACACGCTCGCAGTATTCCGATTGAGAAAGCGCTTGATGATGCGTTGCTCGTATTCGCATCAGGTGGGGAAATGTTGAGACCTGAAAACGGTTATCCTCTGCGCGCTTTTATGCCTGGCTGGGAAGGCAACACTTCCGTCAAATGGCTGCGTCGCATAAAAGTTTCAGATAAGCCATGGCACCTGCGCAGCGAAACAGCACGCTACACCGATCCGATGCCGGAAGGAAAATGGCGTCAGTTTTCAATGGAAATGGAAGCCAAGTCGGTGATCACCAATCCGTCAGGTGGAATGCAGCTGCAAGGGCCGGGGCGCTACGAGTTGCAGGGCTTTGCTTGGTCGGGGCGTGGCAGCATCTCGTCCGTAGATGTCACTACAGACGGTGGCAAAACATGGCGGACAGCTGAGCTTGAAGGCCCGGTTATGGATAAGTGTCTGTCGCGATTTACCTACAGTTGGGACTGGGATGGTGGGCCAGCTAAAATCGCGAGTCGCGCCGTAGATAGCACTGGCTATGTGCAGCCGACTGTAGAGCAACTGGCGAAAGACCGTGCAATTGTCGGATTCGTTCAGCATCACAACGGAATCTTTCCGTGGGCTGTCAGTGCTTCAGGGGAGGTGTCTAATGCAATTGCCTAATTTGATTCGTGCGAGCGTTGTCGTCGGTAGCCTGTCGATGATGATGGTTACAACCAGTGGAGTGTTGGCTAACACCTCGGCAAGCTTCGGTACCCCCGTAACAGAAGCGGACATCGCGCCGTGGGATATTGATATTGAGACGCCAACGGGCAAAGGTTTACCACCGGGTTCAGGGACGGTGGCACAGGGTAAAGCTCTGTTTGAAGCTCAGTGCATCTCGTGTCACGGTGCTGATGCTGGCGGAGGCTCGCAATATGGTTCGATGGTTGGTGGTGTTGGTTCTTTTGTGACTATAAAACGGCGTCTTACTCCGGGTAGTATGTATCCGTATTCCTCCATTCTTTTCGACTACATTCGACGCGCGATGCCTATGACTGAGCCTCAATCATTATCAGATGATGAGGTCTATGCACTGACTGCGTATATCTTCTCGCTGAATGGGTTGGTGGCTGAAAATGCTGAGCTTGATGCTGAGTCTCTCGTCGCAATTGAAATGCCGAACAGGAACGGTTTTATTGTTGATGACCGACCAGACACCGTTGCTACTCGCTGTATGGAAGATTGCAAATAACGGTGCGCTGGAATCTGTGGTCTTTCGATTGTTCGGGCTCTCATTGATCAAGGCGTTGATACGAGATGGCATGAGAGAGAAAGCAGCTGATATGTAGCTATTTTACAGAAACACCAGTCTGAAACGCTTCCCCATGTTCCACATGGGGACTTTCAGACCAGGTGGGTATTCACCATGGTCTTAACCGGCCGCAACTATTGCCAATAAGTAAGCGCTTCGACTTCCTGCACCAGATTGTCTATGACTAAATCTGCGAGGAAGCAGTGATCACCTTGCCAGTTACAAAACACACTTTGCAAAAATCACTATATACCCCGGTACTTTTCCGCTCCACATAGTACCGGGTTAGCAGGGCTGACTTTCATAAAATAGTTGCTAGTAAGATCGCATTGGAAGCCTGTCGCCCGGTTCTACCGGTAGTGATTCACTGGCCATCTGGTTTTCATCACGTTTGAAAAAGATGTAATAGAACACCGGCGCTGCGATAAGTGTTAGCACCGACGCGAACGCCAGGCCGGCCATGATGGTAACCGCCATGGAAATGAAGAACGCATCGCCCAGCAATGGAATCATGCCCAATATGGTGGTTGCAGCGGCCAATATTACAGGGCGTAGACGAGATGTTGATGCGCTGATAATCGATTCTTTTAGCGGTAATCCGCCAGCACGTACCAGATCGATTTCTTCCACAAGTACAATACCGTTTTTGATCAGCATGCCTGAAAGACTCAGTAAGCCCAGCAGTGCTGTAAAGCTGAATGGCAGTCCGGTCGCCAGCAGTCCGGTGACGACACCAATGAGAGACATTGGTACCAGTAACCAGATAATGATGGGCTGTCGTAGAGCATTAAACAACAGTATGGAAACCAGGATCATGATCAGGAAAGCGATGGGCAGCTGTTGCCCCAGACTCTGTTGAGCAACGCGGGAGTTTTCGTATTCGCCGCCCCATTGCATGTTGTAACCAACTGGGAGTTCCATCGCATCAACAGTGTCCATGATTTCAGCCTGAACCGCGGCCGCGTTAGTGTCGCGTGAGATATCTGCCGACACTGTCAGCGTCGGCACTCGATTGCGACGATGGACCAGCGTGTTTTGTACCTCGTAGTTAAACCCGTTAATTACCTGGCCAAGAGGGATAGGGGCCTGTAGCGACTCGGAATAGGTCGTCTGGTCGATCAGTCCAAGGTCATTGTCGGAAGCATGAACGATAATCGGAACCTGTCTCTCACCGTCGCGATAGACACCCGCAACCAGTCCATCAGTGGCGAATCGCAATGTGTCGGCTACCGCTTCACGAGTAACTCCGGCCGTTTGCGCTCTGTCGATCGCATAGTCAGGAACAATAACCAGTTCCTGTTCGCGCCAGTCTGTGCGCATGCTGGTGATGTTGTTAGTGGCAGATTGCATCAGCTGTGTAGCGTCTTCTCCAAGCTGACGCAGTACTACCGGATCGGGGCCGGACAGGCGCAGTTGGATCGGGTCACCTCCGCCGGGCCCGAACAACAGGCGCCGGGTGCGGAACTCACCATCGATCAGTGTGGCATTGCCAAATGCTTCAAGGTCACGCTGGAGCTTTGCAATTTGCGACAGGCTCTGTGTTCGAATAATCAAGTGACCGTAGCTTGGGTTCGGACGCTCCACCGGATACGTCAGCATAAATCGTGATGCCCCTTCGCCGATGAATGTCGTCACCGATACCACATCATCTCGTTCGCGCAGCCAGGCCTCAATTTTCTCAAGATCACTGGAGGTGCGTTTGATGTTAGTGCCCTGTGGCAACTTGTAGTTAACGAAAAACAAAGGCGTGTTCGAGTCCGGGAAGAACTGCTGTTTCACTTGTGTAAAGCCGATAAAAGATGCAACTGTCATCGCAAGCAGTGCTGGAACTACCAGCCACCTTGCGCCCATCGCCAGGCGCAGCGTGGCAGCGTACGCACGAAATAACGGGCCGCTGTACGCAGCGTCGCCAACCGCAGAACCGCGTTGAAAGAAAAGATGGCCGAGCAACGGGGTAACGGTAAGTGCAAGCACCCATGACAACAGTAGCGATATACCGATGACGGCAAACAGTGAAAACAGGAACTCGCCGGTCGCGTCCGGACTGAGACCGATGGCGGCGAATGCCATAATGCCAATGACTGTCGCACCCAGTAACGGTACTTGTGTTTTAGATGCGGCTTCTGTCGCTGCATCGCGCGAGGATAAGCCGCGTTTCATTGCAGTTTGCATCCCTTCGGCAATCACAATAGCGTTATCCACCAGCATTCCCATCGCGATAATCAGTGCGCCCAGTGAGATGCGTTCCATTTCTATCGAGAAGAACTTCATGAATAACACTGTGCCCAGCACAGTCAGTAGCAGGGTAGCGCCGACCACGACAGCAGCGCGCCAGCCCATAAACAAAGCCAGAACAAAAACGACAATGGATACCGACATGGCAAGGTTGATCAGAAACGCATTAGATGCTTCTTCGACAACCTGATGCTGTTGATAAACCGGATGAAGTTCCACTCCGTGTGGCAGGTTGTGATTGAGCTCCTGCAGTCGCTGATCAACACGTTTACCGACGGCAACAATATTTTCAGTTTGCAGCCCGGCGACACCGAGGGTGAATGCTTCGACCCCGTTGTGGCGAACCATCAGTGATGGTTCGTCAACGCGAGTGCGATTAACGCGACTCACATCAGCCAGAGAAATAACATTGCCGTCGACACCGACCGACAGGCTTGCAATCTCGCTAACGCTGTCTGACCCTTTGGGAGCCTGTAGCCTGACGTTGTCCTTCTTGCCGGCATCGAATACCGCGTTTGCGTTGGCAATGGCACCTATGATGGCCTGTGGTGGTACATTTTGATTGGATGACAGTGCCAGGTCTGGTACCACGTAGATTGCTTCTTCCGGCAAGCCGGACAAGCTAACGTCGGCTACACCCGGAACTGCTAACAATTCACGACGCAGGTAGGTGGCCATGTCGTGCTTCTC
>CALLBO010000075.1 GCA_937998875.1 uncultured Granulosicoccaceae bacterium | reverse complement strand
ATAAATCGGCCTATCATCGAATGATCCGGCATGATGCCGCCCGTGAGCCACAGACAACTTAAGCTATCGCGGGCAAGTAACTCCAGATCACGCAAACTGGTTTTGCCCTGCATCACTCCATAGAGAATCAAAGCCACCATGGCTCGCGGGGCGTAGGGGGCACGACCTGTCTTGGCGTAGGCTGATTCGAACAGCGACCAATCCTGAGCCCTGAGTATCTTATCAATCTCGAACGCCTCACCAGCACCACTTAATTGCAAGTGTTCTTTCAGAGCTATCTGCATTCGCTCTGGATCCGGTTCTACGAATACTCGAGCCGTGCTTGCGGACGGCTTCAACCTACGCGGATCGTCTTCACCCTCAATGGGCAATTGCAACTGACCGCTCGTGTCTGCTTTAACAACTCGACGTTTTATCCCCATCTGAATTGCTCTTTATTGCCTCCAGCAATAATCGCAAAAATTCAGACCTTTGGCGACACCCTCTTGCGGGGGATCAGAAGCGTGCGTTATACGTAACATACAGAGCTTCGAACTGGTGGAGATGTTCGTGTTGAGCTCGGGTAAAATTCAAGGACATAGCCCTCCCCGGCGCTTAGACGCCGACCCTCCCGCAAGCGGGAGGGTATCAAACAGCATATCCAGTGCTTAGACGCCGACCTTTCCGCGAGCGGGAGGGTATCAAACAGCATATCCAGCGCTTAGACGCCGACCTTTCCGTGAGCGGGAGGGCATCAAACAGCATATCCAGTGCTTAGACGCCGACCCTTCCGCAAGCGGGAGGGCATCAAACGGCATATCCAGTGTTTAGACGCCCACCCTCCCGCGAGCGGGAGGTATCAACCAGCATCCGCTGAGCCTGCTCAGAACTTCGCGTACGCCTTGTTCAACTCGACCATCGGGTGATTCGGCGACATCTGGAACTTGATTAACAGCTCTCTGGCAATCATGTCCCGATCTTGCTGATTATCTGGCAAGTCCATCTCTTCGGGCACGGTTACCCAACCATTAATGTTACGGTCGAATACCGCCGCGCGACTTTCTTCGTAGCCCATATGTACATCTTCGAGCCAGTTCAAATCAGACCAGCCCATGGTCTTCATGTACTTTTTAAGAAATGGTGTTAGGCGCTCATAGTCTGGCACCAGGTTAACGTCGTAACGATAACCGATATGCTGGCCGATGGTCTTTTCACGCTCTGAGTCAAGACCATCCGTATTGATGAAATGATCTATGTCTCCCGCGGTAGACTTTTTGGCTCGCTTTCCACCCGACTTTTTCTTACTGCCAGACTTCTTCTTACCCGCTGACTTTTTCTTGCCAGCTTTCTTCTTACCTACTTTTTTCTTACCCGCTTTTTTCTTGCCAGTCTTCTTCTTGGACGCTGACTTCTTTTTGCCAGACTTCTTCCGGGCAGCTGCTTTTCGCTTGAGCGCCGCTTTCTTCGCCGTTTTCTTTTTCGCTTTCTTTTTAGCCATCAGTTAGCTCCTAGTAACGAGTCATGTCGGGACGACCGACAGTGTGTTGAGAACCAGCCAACGGCACTTGGGCAAGTGCTGAGGCTTCCATAGTAAGGGCTGCCAGATCTTCCGGCTCCAGAGAATGCATGTATGTCTTACCGCAAGCACGTGCCAGAAGCTGCGCTTCAATGGTTAGTGTGTGCAGAAAGTTATACACGCGCTCGGCTGCTTCATCAGGGTCAAGACGTGCACGTAGCTTCGGATCCTGCGTTGCAACACCCACCGGGCAACGACCTGTGTGGCAGTGATAACAATGACCGGCTTCAACACCCATCTCTTTCGGAAAATCTGCCTCAGGGATGTCTTTGTTGCAGTTCAACGCCATCAATGATGAGTGACCGATTGCCACGGCATCTGCACCCAGTGCTATTGCTTTGGCAAGATCACCGCCGTTTCTGATACCACCTGCGTACACCAGTGAAACTTCACCGGACTTACCCACATCATCCAGCGCCTTACGTGCTTGTCTGATCGCGGCAATGCCTGGCACACCGGTCTCTTCTGTGGCGATATGCGGGCCGGCACCAGTGCCGCCTTCCATACCGTCGATATAGATAACATCAGGATCTGTCTTTGCAGCCATACGAACGTCATCGTATACACGCGCCGCACCAAGCTTTAGCTGGATAGGTATTTCACCGTTAGTTGCTTCGCGAACTTCCTGAATTTTAAGGGCGAGATCATCAGGACCGAGCCAGTCAGGGTGACGTGCAGGTGAGCGTTGATCAATACCCGCTGGTAGTGAACGCATCTCTGCAACCTGATCGGTTACCTTCTGACCCATCAAGTGACCACCTAAACCAACCTTACAACCCTGGCCAATAAAGAACTCACAGGCATCAGCAAGACGCAGATGATGCGGATTAAAACCGTAGCGGGATTGAATGCACTGATAGAACCACTTCTCTGAGTATCGGCGCTCATCAGGGATCATTCCACCCTCACCCGAACAGGTTGCCGTACCTGCCATAGTTGCACCACGAGCCAGTGCTGTTTTAGCTTCAAAGCTCAATGCCCCGAAACTCATACCGGTAATGTATACCGGGATATCCAGCTCAAGCGGTCGCTTAGCGCGTGGTCCTAGTACCGTTTTGGTTTCACACTTTTCTCGATAGCCTTCAATAACAAATCTTGTCAGTGTACCGGGCATAAAAGTCAGGTCATCCCATGACGGTATTTTCTTGAACAAAGAAAACCCGCGCATCCGGTAACGACCAAGCTCCGCTTTAACATGAATGTCGTCGATGACATTCGGCGGAAACATAAAACTCGAACCTATGCGGTCCGTATCACGTTTAACACTCATAAATTATTTCCTTTGCGTCAGCCGAATTAGAGAACAAGCTTCTTTTCAGAAGGCTCAAGGTTGTCGTAATTCCAAAGCTGTTTACCAGCAACAATTTTGGTCAGGTTTTTCACGCCGTTGGGTGCAGACATACCGTAGAGCGCAAGCTTGTTTTCAAGCCACTTTTCTTCGGTAGGTGTAATTTCACCTTCAACAGCATCAACACCCAGATCTTCGATTTTTCCACCGACAAAAATAGTACCGTCGTACATGGAGTCACCGAGGTTCTTACCCGCGTTACCCAGAATAATGATTCGACCGCGCTGCATCATGAAGCCGTTAAACGCACCGGCGTTGCCGCCAACAATGATGGTGCCGCCCTTCTGATCGATTCCGGTACGCGAGCCGACATCACCCTTGCAGACAAGATCACCACCACGCATTGCGGCACCGAAAGTAGAACCCGCGTTCTTTTCAACCACAATAGTTCCGGACATCATGTTTTCAGCACAAGACCAACCAACACGACCGCTGATGCGAATGTTTGGCCCGTCACACAGACCACAGCCGAAATAACCGAGGCTGCCTTCAAAGTTAAGATTTAACCGGTTAAGAATACCAACACCCAGTGAATGTTTAGCACTCGGGTTTTTGACGGTGATTGTACCAACGCCTCTTTTCATCAGATCGCGAATCTTGACGTTGACATCACTGATGTCCATAGGGCCCGCATCTATCTCGGCGGTCTTTTTAAAGTCAACTTCAATGCTGTCGTGGTACACGAAGTTGTCTTCCGCCGATGGCGAAAAGAATACCTGTTGCGTTCTGCCCGACAGTTGCTCGGTATGCATACCGAGTTTGTGCGAGTCATGCTCTGTGTTTAGCTTTGCCATACCCGCACCTCCCCTTCATACGGATCAAATGTATCGATTTCATGTGGAAAAATACTGCGAATAGAAACTTCTTCCGACGCCAGTGCGATTAGATCGTCACTTTCGTACAGTACCATCGGCTTGGCCGCCATAACGTCCTTAGCCATACCCAGAGAATCAGCGGTAGCAACCAGATAGGTGAAGACACCATCAAGTTCATCAACCGAGCGTCGCATGGCATCTTCAAGATCATCGCCCTGGTCAATTCGGTGAGCGATGTACACGGCGATCAACTCAGAGTCACAGTCAGACATAAAGCGGTGGCCACGACGCTCAAGATCACGACGATTGGTCCAATAGTTGGTCAGCTGGCCGTTGTGTACAACAGAGACATCGTTAAACGGGTATGCCCAGTAAGGATGCGCCGACCGGATATCAACATCTGATTCTGTTGCCATACGCGTGTGACCGATGGCATGAGTACCTTTAAAGCCACTCAGGCTGTATTGATCAGAAACGACGGTTGCATCACCAAGATCTTTGATTAACTCCAGTGCGTGACCAATGGAAAGTATTTCTACCCCTTCGATATCTTCGATGAAGTCGATCATGCGCTTTAAATCGCCACCAAAGCTCAACGTGTATCTGTGTGCATACTCAGTGACCTGTTCTTCGTCTTTAACTTTGACTTTCATCTCTTTCAGACGAGCATCAACAGTCTGTTTGCGCTCTTTAATGGTGTCATGGATATCAAAGCCGGTAGCAAGGTCTTCCTGCTCCGCAACTTTAAAACGCATTACATAATCTTTACCACCATCCCCGTAGAGAGCAAAACCGGTTGAATCCGGCCCCCTATGTTTTAACGCCTGCAACATCGAGGTCATTTGTGACCCGATGTCAGCGCTTTTACCGCGGTGTATCAGTCCGGCGATGCCGCACATGGCATACCCTCCCTATTTGTGTGTTTTAAAAATTTGTGGTCAGGTGCGGTTGAATCACCGCACCTTTAATTAAGAGATCGTTTTAGTGCACTAAGGCAGGCAATCCATATAGGTTTCCATATCCCAGTCAGTGACCGTGGCCATAAATGTTGCCCATTCATCCGCCTTGTATTCGTGGAATACCTTGTACATTTCGTCTGGCATGTATGCTCTGATGACTTTGTCTTTTTCAAGCGCGGTTAACGCGTCACCAAGCGACATCGGTAACTTCTTAACCTTCTTACCAGATTCCATCGCCGCGTAGATGTTGCGTTCTTCGGGTTCACCCGGATCAATCTTGTTTTCAATGCCGTCTTCGAATGCGGCAAGAATCGCCGAACCCATCAGATACGGGTTAACCATTGAATCTACTGAACGGAATTCAAATCTACCCGGTGCAGATACCCGCATACCGGTTGTCCGGTTCTGAAAACCCCAGTCTGCAAATACCGGTGCCCAGAAACCCGTGTCCCAGAGACGTCTGTATGAGTTAACGGTTGAACAACCAATCGCAGTCATTGCATTGATGTGCTTCATCGTGCCACCAATTGCCCACAATCCGATCTTGCCCGGCTTGCGCTGCTCTTTGCCTTCCGGCATGAAAGTATTGGTTCCGCCATCACGGTACGACCAGACATCCGGCATACCGGGCAGTTCGCCATTGGTTTTGTAATTGATCCGGTTCATCTTATCTTTACCACCCTTCCACAACGAGGTGTTGTGGTGGCAACCAGATGCCGACACGCCCATAAAGGGTTTGGTCATAAAACACGCAATAAGGTCAAACTCCCGCGCTACCTGGGCACAGATTTGCCGGTAGGTGGACAGTCTGTCGGCGTTCTTCAGAACGTCATCGAAGTTCCAGTTTAGTTCAAGCTGGCCTGGCGCGTCTTCGTGGTCACCCTGGATGATATCCAGACCCATCGCCTGTGCGTATTCAATAACGCGCATGAACACAGGACGCAGCGATTCAAACTGATCGATGTGATAACAATAAGGGTTTGAGAAACCACCGTTTGGCTTTCCATCTTCGCCTTTCTTGAGCCACATCATCTCTGGCTCTGTACCACAACGCAGCTCCATTTTGTGCTTCTTTTTAAAATCTGCGTGCTGGAATTTCAGATTGCCACGGCAGTCGGATGACAGATGTGCACCCGGATTAGTTTTCTCTTCACGGTTTCTAAAACACACACAGTACACACGCGCTATACGCTTGTCCCACGGCAGTTGGCAGAAAGTTTCCGGGTCAGGGATACCCACAAGCTCTGACGCTTCCGGCCCGTAGCCAATGTAATCACCAGCACGATCAGTAAACAGGTTGGCAGTAGAGCCGTATACCAGCTGAAAACCTTTCTCTGCTGTACGCTCCCAGTGGTTGGCAGGAATACCTTTACCGACAACCCGCCCTGTCACAGAAATAAACTGGTAGTAGATGTAAGTAATACCGAGCTGATCAATTTTCTTGCGTACATCTTTGACCAATTTGTCCCGACCAGCTTCGTTTACATATTTGTCTAGCTCTGTTGCTGCCACTATGTGAATCCCCCAATTGATGTGTGTTTTATTTGTTAGCCACGCTTCTAAGACGTTGGCATCTCACCGGACGAAAACTAGCTGGCATGAACCATATCCAACCATTTTTGTACCAATGTCTCCCAATAATATAACCCCAACTCCAGGGAAATTACCACACCTTTGCGGATAAAACGCTGCATTTATAGATTACGATGTCTTTCCTGAAATTGATTGCAGTTGTGCATCCTTAAAAAAACAGTTAGCGTAGGTTTAAGCTTTTGTACCATTTGTAACCAGTCTAAACCACTGTGTCGGTTAGTGGATAGTGGCAGGTAACTGACAAAAGTGAGCAACTGACTGACTGTTGATTCAACGCAACCGGTACTCCGATGGGAACCCGATGAGAATTGAGGGAAGCACAAACGCAGACGCACATTCCGTTTCAGCGGAGTTAAAGCGCAAAATTCTTGGTGGTGAATTCCAGTACGACGAGCGACTGCCTGCGGAAAGATCAATTGCCGAACAATTCGGATGCTCGCGTGGCACTGTGCGGGCAGCTATGGAGCGGCTTGAAGACCTCAAGCTTATAGAAAGAAGGATCGGTAGTGGCACTTTTGTGCGCCATAAGCTTACCGCTAATGAAACTGACATCGCTAATTCCACCAGCCCACTAGAGCTGATTGAGGTTCGCAGAGGTCTTGAAGTACAGGCAATCAGACTGGCCGTTGTAAACGCGAGTGCAAGAAATCTACAGGCGGTAGAAAAAAACCTGATCGAACTGGAAGCACTGGGCAGTCGTTGTGAGCCGGAGGATTTCAGCAAGGCTGATCAGGCATTTCACCTTTCCCTGGCCGAATGCTCTGGCAACTCGCTCATGATTTGGCTGTGCAACCATGTCAATGACGTTCGTTGTCATCGTCAATGGAGTGCAATGAAAGATAAAATCCTCACGCAACGCCAGATTGCGCTCTACAACAAACAACACCGCGCGATTTTTGAAGCCTTAAACAGCCGGGATATTAACGCCGCTGAAAAAGAGACCATAGCTCACCTGCAACTCGCAAAAGACGACTTGCTTGGAGCAACCTAGTGTACTGCAACCTCCAAACCCCACAAATGAGTCGTCATTCGGCCCACAGCTGCGTTGCAGCTCTTGAGAACGGCCTTATGGATAAACTATGGCCATTACGTGCGAAATGTCTTGCTGCCATCGTTGATTGGACCAGGCAAATGACAAGCTCTCATACGCAACGTTTGAACGTGGCAGTACACTAATGATATTGCTGCATCGCTATGAGGCTGTAAAATCCGGAGTTATCCTGCCGGGGTCGCTGAAACTGGCTTTCGGCACAGAACGTTACCCGGTTAATCCCAACGGCATGATAGTGATTGACCTGTACCCGGGCGATCTGCTTGAGGTGATCGACCCACAAGGCATGCAACCTTGTGAGCTCGCGTTGTTTGACAGCAACGGCAGCTGCAGGCCGGACGCACTCGTCGTTCATGGTGCTACCGTTATCGAAAGCGCTATTCCAAAATTACTGCAGTTACAAAACGAGGGCTCGTTAGCAGTGGTTGCCGGTTTGAAAAAACGCGGCATCAGCTTCGACCGAATGAAATCCCTGCGGGTGATGGAAGGCGACACACCGGCAGAGCATATGATCAGCGCCACCGCAGAAGAACCACTGACCTGCATTATTGCAGCACCTGGCAAAGATATGTCTGCGCATGACCAGTCTGCACCTACTGAATTGATCGCCTACATTGTGCGCAGTAACCCTGCGGCAAACCCTGAACCCAGGTTACCCGAACCACTGGCGGAGCCTGTACTTGATGAACGAATTAGTCGCTGCACAGCAAGAGCGTTTGAAGTCAAGGCCGGGGATTATATTCAGATTATCGATGTAGAAGGCAAAGAGTGCAGTGACTTTCAGTGCTTTGATGCGCAGCAACTTCAGGCAGGAGTTGAACGCTGCCTTGATGCCACCACCACCAGAACGTTGATGGCACATGCCTACCCGCTACCAGGTTTACACAGCAAATTTTTTGATCAGGACATGAGTGCGCTGGTAGAAGTCGTGCGCGACACCTGTGGCCGACATGATTCTTTTGGTCTTGCCTGCACCGCCAAGTACTATGACGACGCTGGCTATCCCGGTCATGTTAACTGTAGCGATAATTTCAATGGGGCACTGGCGCCCTACAACATTCAGCCGAGAATGGGCTGGATGGCGATGAACAATTTTTTTAATACCGCCTTTGATGATCACAACCAGTTACTCACCGAAGAGCCCTGGTCGCGACCGGGTGACTACGTACTGATGCGTGCATTAAAAGATCTTGTCTGTGTCGCTTCTGCCTGCCCGGACGATATCGATCCTGCCAACGCATGGAACCCGACTGACATTCATGTTCGTGTCTACCCTGGTAAACACGAATTCTCAACCGCAGTGGCCTTTAGAATGACTCCTGACGCCGAACCACAACTGACTAAAGAAACCGGTTTCCACGCTCGTACTTCAAAGCTAACCGGCAACTTTACCGAATACAACGGTTACTGGCTCGCCAACCGTTTCAATAACCATGGACCAATAGATGAGTATTGGGCTTGTAGAGAAGGTGTTATCGCTACAGATCTCTCGCCGTTGCGAAAGTTTGAAGTGCTGGGTCCAGACGCAGAAGAGCTTTTGCAAACCTGTGTTACCCGCGACGTCAGGCGATTATCCCCAGGACAGGTTGTCTACACTGCCATGTGCTACGAGAACGGCGGTATGGTCGATGACGGTACGGTTTTTAGAATGTGTGAAACCAATTTCCGCTGGATTGGTGGCAACGACTACGGTGGTATCTGGCTTCGTGAACAGGCGAAAAAACGCAATCTCAATGCATGGGTTAAGTCTTCCACAGATCAGCTACATAACCTGCAAGTACAAGGACCACTCAGCCGTGATGTGTTGAAAGAGATTATCTGGACGCGACCGGACCAGACACCACTGGAAGAACTGGCCTGGTTCCGGTTTTCGATGGGCCGCATCGGTGGACCGGAAGGGATACCGCTGGTGGTTTCCCGAACCGGCTATACCGGTGAGCTTGGTTACGAAATTTTCTGTCATCCGAAACATGCAACCCAAATCTGGGACGCCGTATTCGAAGCTGGTGCACCGCATAAGATCACACCACTCGGCCTGGAAGCGCTTGATCTACTACGGGTTGAAGCAGGGCTTATCTTTGCGAACTATGAATTTACCGATGAGACAGACCCTTATGAAGCAGGTATTCCGTTTGTGGTTCCGCTAAAAACCAAGACAGATGATTTCATCGGTCGTGACGCATTGCTAAAGCGCAAAGAGAATCCGCAACGCAAGCTGGTAGGACTGGAGCTTGAAGGTGATGAGCTTGCAGAACATGGCGACTGTGTGCATGTTGGCCGCCAGCAGGTTGGGGTTGTGACCAGCGGTATACGTTCACCTAAGTTATCCAAAAACATAGCGCTGTGTCGTATGACCATGGAGTACACGGAACCGGGTACCGAGGTTGAAGTGGGTAAGCTTGATGGTCATCAGAAGCGATTGTTGGCGAAAGTTGTGGCTTATCCTTTTTATGATCCTACTAAGGCTCGGGTTCGGGCTTAGGTTTTTTGGAGTTTTTGCCTTGTGGCGGATCGCCATGTTTTGTTTTTGCCTGAGCGGCATTGCTTGCCCTGCATGCTATAACGTGAGCGGCATCGCCTGCAGCGGGCCCCACTTTTAAAAAGACTAAAAGTAGGCAAAAGTCTCTTACGCGACAGCTCTGCCCTTCGGGTGCCTGCGGCATTTTTAATCTAATCATTCCAACAGGCCGCTCAGAAGGCACATCCATGTGCCCACTTCGCTAATGCGCCATCCATGGCGCGTATACCTGTCTCCATGATGAGATTAAAAACAGATCAAACGCT
>CALLBO010000074.1 GCA_937998875.1 uncultured Granulosicoccaceae bacterium | reverse complement strand
TTCATTAGGCGCTCACGACAACTGGGTTTTTCCATGGAAGAGATTCGTGAGCTACTCGTGATGGTCGATGGCGACTCATACACCTGTGGTCAAATTAAGGCACTTACAGTCGAGCACGCAAAAAGCATTCGGAAAAAAATCACGGATCTAGAGAAAATGGAATCGACTCTATTGAGGATTTCTGCGCAATGTAAAGGCGGGAAAGTTCCTGACTGCCCTATTGTTGATGCACTATCTGACTTTCAGCGTTAACCCTTTTTTCAGGCAACTGTTCGCTACCTACAGGTTGTTTAAGTCCACTACAAATTCAAACTCACCGAGCGGCTCACAACAGCTCCTGTTTAAGGGATAACGCGGCGTTTCCGGCTAAACCGGACATTCCCACGAGCTGTCAATTATAACGTAGTGATATTCCCGTGGACCATTGCCTGGTCGACAGACGCACACCCACCCCTAGTAGCCACTTTTTGACTGCCACTAGCCTGGCCTACCCCGAAACCAATTATTCGGTATTTGGTGTTGGAGATTAGAGGATGGTGGATTGAGAGGGACATTTGTAAGTAATTTGAGGCGAGACATCTGTAACTTGCAATAACATTATATATGTATCCGGTTAGAAAATATCCTGTTTTCATTGCTCCAATTGCCTGCACGTTGCGTTAAACATTGGAGCCAGGACATCGGGCATATTCCTAGTACGTCAATGGTGAACCCAGTGAACATATGTCAATCTGACCGTTAGCGTATGTCCTCGCGCTCTTCGTGAGTCCACGTTCTGAAAATGTACGATATATGTATGCTGGGTTCACCAGTCTATAGTAAGAAGTTTCTCATCGGATATGAGGACATTTCTAAACAGGCAATTTATGGTGTTAGTACAGTCGCTGAATACACCAGAGACAACATTCCACCAGTTGCAATGTTTAAGTTTGTCCAGTCGATTGTGTTGCCAGTCAGGCTCATGGCAGTACCACCCGGAACGGATATTGGGGTAACAGAGCCGAATCCTGCAGGCACTATATCCTGAACGGCAGCGTTTACCGCAGCGTCCGGTCCAAGATTGGTCACAGCGACTGTAAATACAACAGCGCTGCCCACATTGGGTGCGTCGTCATCTACTGTTTTATTAATCACCAGGTCTATTTCAGTATCATCTTCCAGAAACGTTACTGTTGCGGTATCACTGATGTCTATGCCATGCGTGCTGTTGCTGAGATTCTGCAGACTAACCAAAACGGTTTCGTCACCTTCCGGAACTATGTCAGCAGTAGGAGTAATGGTAAATGTCTCAGTATCACCGGCCTGACCATTAAAAGTCAGCGTGCCTGTTGTGCTCGTATAATCGTTATCAAGCAGCGTCGCAGTACCATCACTCACAACATACTCCACTGTAAATGGTACAAATCCACTACCATCACGAACATTATGCGACAAAGTCGCAGTTACCGTGATCGGACCATCATCTTCTGCGGCGGCAACGCTACTGAGGGTAATAGTCTCGATCACATCCGCGACGAGAACAAAGTCCTGGCTGTCACCAAAACCGTTTGCTCCACACCCATTGGCGGGATTAGTATCGTTATAGCTCAGCATCAATCGACCTCCGAAACTCGTGTCCTCGGTGACGGCGGGGATTGAGATATTGGTAGTGGTTGTGCAGCCTGGCGGTGTTGCACCTTGATTGTAAGAACAGGTTGAGCTACCCATAACCTCCGGTGTGCCGTCGTTATTTGTATCGAGAAAAATTACAACGTTCTCTACATCGCCTGTTGAGGCCTGATTCCCTCCAGGTGATTGCGTATCGCCAACGATCGTTGTGATAGCTTGTGCAGAGCCGCTGGCGTATTCACCACCAATTCCGATTGGAAGTGTAATACTCTCGTACGAATTATCTGAGGTAATGGCGCACAGCACTGTCGGCGTAAATCTCGCAGCATGCACTTTGAGACTTAATGCAGATACGGCAACCAGCATTGCAACCAGAACCAGATGTCTCATTCAACAGCTCGCCGGACTATATATCCCTATAACCATGTGCCAAGCAATTTCAACCTTTATGCCAACGGCGGAAATATTCCTGAATGTTGCTTAATGTTTAGACGTACATCATAAATATTTTGAATCTGCCTCCACCATAGTCAGCAGTCGTTGTCCTGTAAGCTACTTTTCAGCGAGAATCCCCGGCGACACCCTACTCCCAGATTACCGCCAATTCAGGGTAAACAGCACCAATTCTGAATAATGCACCGATCGGACACCCGATCGCAGCAATAGACAAGAAAGATACAATTCTCTGTTAGATGATACAGAAATGACATCTGCGTGAAGCAATTCCCAGCCAAAATGCTTGTGCCAGGCCCAGCATGCCTACCGCTGGACGAGGCCCGCACAACAAACATCAATTTGGAACCACGGGAGAAAGCAGTGAAAGCAATCGTAAAAAAGACTCAATTAGACCAGGGTGAAACCCAAAGTCCCGCTTTTAGCTTCGTCTTTGTACAGGAAGACGGATCGCCACTGCTGCGCAGCAATCCTTACCGATCTAAGGATAGTGCGTACAAGGGTATTCGCGCAGTCAAGAAAAATTGTAAAACTGACCACCGCTATATCATCAACAAAGGAAATGAAGGACAACATTCATTTCAGATCAAATCTGGCAACGGTGTAGCAATAGTGGACAGTGTGCGCTTCTCCTCTGAACAGGAGATGCAGGAAACCGTCAAACGGATCAAGCAACATTTACCTGAATGTGAGATTGATTTTCAACGCGTACCGAGGTCCCATTGAGTGACACGGTAAGCGGATTGATCGCTCTGTAAAAGATTAAAGACTGCGGCCTATGATAGGGACGGTATTAGCCGCAGGTTATATAGCAAACAGGCGAGTAGAAACCCGCCAGTTGATATTGCAGCAGCAACTTATGGTGCGATTTTTCAAGTAATAAGTTGTGTCACAATCAGCAGTTGCACTAAACTAGTTCGCGGTTAATCCAGACTAATATCTAATGTCCAATGGCGTAGTACTGGTCGTTGATGATGATGACAATCAACGCTGGCTTCTGAAAACCTATCTGCATAAGCACGGGTACGAGGTACTGCTCGCAGAGAATGGCACTGTCATGCGAGAACAGATCGAATCCAGGCTGGTAGATCTAGTGCTGCTGGATGTGACGATGCCAGGTGAAGACGGATTCACGCTTGCACGGTATCTACGCGAGCATCATGACGTTGGCATTATTATGTGTACAGCGTCAGACGAACTGATAGATCGAGTGGTCGGCCTGGAAATCGGTGCGGATGACTACGTCACGAAACCTTTCGAGCCGCGAGAATTAATGGCCCGAATGAAAGCGGTATTACGCCGTATCAGCACTAAGCCCCCCTCACCTGCCGTCCCACACTCCGATTCAGATTCGGATGACAGCCGCTTACGTCTGGACAAGTACCTTTTGGATATAGACAGTCGCGAGTTCACTGACGATAAAGGTGAGGTTATTCCTTTGACATCCATGGAATTTGATCTGCTGGCAATGTTTGCTCAAAACCCCGAGAAAGTGCTCACGCGGGAAATTCTACTTGAGCTAACGCACAAAGGTGGAAGTGATCCGTATGATCGAAGTATTGATATCCGCATCGGCAGAGTTAGGAAGAAGATAGAAGATAACCCGTCAGACCCGACAATTATTCAGACTGTCAGGGGAATCGGTTATGTGTATAGCCGGGACAAACGCTCGTAAAAGCAGCGCCAATATAAAGAACTTGCCGGCTAAATCCGCAGGGTAGTTTTAGGCAGCCTGCTCTGTCAGCCGGACAATTTTCTCTAACAGAATTTCGAAATTGATCGGTTTTGTTTCGTACTCATCACAACCAGCCTGCATAGAGGATTCCCTTTCACCTGCAAATACATGAGACGATACGACCATAATTGGTATATGGGCAGTTTTTTCGTCCGCTTTAAGCACTTTAGTTGCCGCGATACCGTCCATTTCCGGCAGATTGAGGTCCATTAGAATTATGTCCGGTAGTAGCGAACGGGCAGCCTCAACGCCTGCTCTGCCATCGGGTGATATCACTACTTCAAAGCCTCTTTTTTTCAATCGCCGGGATAGCATATAGGCGTTATCATCGTTATCCTCCACATAGAGGATTGTAGTGCCTGACATGTTTGGCCTCCTCGTGCCGTTACTGGTTAACTGCCAGATAGCTGGATTGGTCACCAGATGTACGGAATCAGAGCTAGCTCTCTACATCTCGACTAATCGGTACAATGGGCTCCGGATACCGCAAGATTACGGTCAAAACAACAAGCTGGCAAGACAAATGAAACCTATGAAGTTCAGATTGATAACACGGTGCAAAATCGGACTGATTTTTATCGTAATTACAATGCTTTCCGGTTTCAGTATTCACTCCACAGCGGCGGAGTACACCCTACATGTAGGCCCGAATGGCTGGGTTCCCTTTGTGAGGGTGGACAGAGAAGGTGCAGATGTTTCCCACTACGGCATTCTGTTTGATTTTCTTGATCAATTCGAAGCAGCGCATCCCGAGTTTAGTCGCCGAAACGTCCTCTCGACGAGAAAGCGCGTCAACTCACTGATGAAGCGAGGTGAGAGTATCGATGTGATGCTAACCAGCCCTCTTTTTGTCTCGGCCGAAGTGCTGGAGCACTACAAGTTCACCGACGCATTGGTACGTACCCATGACAAGGTATTTTCGCGAAAAGATCAAAATTTCCTATACAAAACCCCGCACGATTTGGTTAACAAGAAAGTTGGAACCATTCGGGGTTATAGCTATGGTCACCTCGACTTCCTTATGAATTTTGAAATGTTTGATGATGTGCGCGTCGATTCTCATTCACAGGCGATTGGCATGTTGAATAAAAATAGAATTGATGCCTATATTGGCAATTCACTGGTAACGCCGCTTTATATCAGGTTAATGGGCCTGGATATAGAAGAGTTTAGAATCTCAGAAGCCTCATTATATGAATTCAACCTGGCATTTGCAGTCAGTAAAAAACAGCCGGAGCTGTTCGAAAAACTAAATATGTTTGTTAATGATTTTGTGGCTAAAGGCTCTTTTGATACCCTGTTGGAAAAATATGTCGATTGAGCACATGAAGCCAAAAGTAATCTTGTGAAGTCGAGGCCACGTTTTAGAAGTATCCCCTGGAAGTTCCTGATGATACTCGTCCCGTCGATTATTGTCATGGCGACGATTTCGGTGGCGGCATATAGCTACTTTAAAATAAAAGCAGCTGAGAAAGAGCTGGTTGAAAAAATTGAAACCATATCTCAGGTGCACGTTCTGGTTGTTGCACACCCGCTCTGGACGCTTGACTTTGAAAGCCTGAATCGCAGCATGCGCACATTGGCTCTGTATCCGGAGATCGTCTGCGTCGTTGTTAATGAGTCAGACTCGACAGAGATATATCAATGGCCCGTCGGTTGTATTGCGACCAGTGATCCCGCGAAAGTATTAACGAACGAGCTCGTTCTGGATAAACAGTTTGTTGGTAAGCTGGATTTGTATTACACCAACCGTCCCGTGTGGGAGGCGTTGAAACGCGAGCTACTTACGGTGGCATTGTTTTCGGTTCTGTTTGTTGGTTTTACTCTATTCGTCGCCTACCTCACGTTGCAGTATATTGTCGGCCGCCCTATCCAACGACTAAACACGTCAATAATGAGAGCTGAGCAAAGCAACAGGCTGGAAACAGTCTCATGGCCTGCACAGGACGAGCTCGGCAATGTGATTTCTGCCTACAACAGCCTAATTAACCAGATAGATCAGAATACCCGTGATCTTGTTACTGCGCGACAACAGGCAGAGACAGCTGCCCATACCAAAAGCCGCTTCCTGGCCAATATGAGCCATGAACTACGAACCCCGCTCAACGCTGTAATCGGCATTACCGAGATGCTCAGAGAAGAGGCAGAAGAAGAGCAAAACGATACCGAACCATACGACAGGGTGGCAATGTCTGGCAGACACTTGCTTATGCTCATTGACGATATTCTGGACTTTTCGAAGCTGGAGGCCGGAAAAGTAGCCATCGCTATTGAAGAATTCGACCTTGCCGAACTGCTGGAAGAAGTATGCGTTACGATCCGACCAATGGCTCACAAAGGCGGTAACGAACTTCAATTGATCTATCACGGCTCGCCGGTGTACCTGTCTTCAGATCCGTTCCGGCTCCGACAGATACTAATAAATCTCCTGAGCAATGCCTGTAAGTTTACCCAGAATGGGCAGATTTTTCTTGAGATTGCCGAAGTTGCCAGAGACAGCAAAGCGGCCAAAGACGGCAATGCGGCAGTTCGTTTTTCAGTTCGCGATACCGGTATTGGGATCTCCGATGAACAACGAGAGCGGTTGTTTTCAGACTTCTCTCAGGCCGATGACTCTACCACCCGGCAATACGGCGGTACAGGATTAGGACTGGCGATCAGCCAGCGCTTGTGCGAACTGCTTGGTGGTGAAATTTTACTGGAGAGCACTTTGGGCAAAGGCTCTGAATTTAGCTTCTGTTTACAAACAGAGTTACCACAAAGCGCAGACACCAGCGGGCATTGAACGTTATGCTGTTCGTGTTACCAGCCTCTTCAGTTAACCACAAACCTGCGTTCACAACACATCTTTAACCGCTACAGGCTGGCCTGATTTGCACGACTGTGTGGCTGCTTCAGAGATAGCCAGCGCGTTGACCCCATCCCTCAAAGAGACCGGGACTTTGCTGCCCTGCTCCACTGCCGATACAAATGCAGACCATACCGCAGCATAGGCTGGCATGTAGCGTTCGAGGAAAAAGTACAATGGTTTAGCACTGCAGATACCGTCTGCGGTTGATTTAACTACACTGCTCTCATTTACATTCTCAACCCGTAATGCACCATCACTACCGAACAATTCCAGCCTCTGATCGTAACCGTACGCTGCTCGTCGCGAGTTTTTTATTACCGCTATTCGTCCGTCTGTGTAAGTCAGCGTCGCTACTGCGGTATCAACATCGCCCGCCGCTGCGATTGATGAATCAACAAGACACGAGCCAGTAGCGGAGACTGTCTCGGGAAGATCCTTCATTATAAAGTTGGCCATATCAAAATCATGAATCATCATGTCGCGAAACAGACCTCCCGAGACGCGAACATACTCAATAGGCGGTGGTGCAGGATCGAGTGAAGTAATCGATAACAACTCGGTTTTGCCGATCTCACCTGCTTCAACGGCTGCCTGAAGTGTGGCAAAGTTGTTGTCAAACCGACGATTGAAGCCAATCATTATCGGTACGCTGGTATCAGACAAGCGCTCAAGACATTTCTTTGCGCGCTCCAGGCTGAGATCAACAGGCTTTTCACACAATACAGCCTTGCCTGCGTTGGCAGCAGCTTCGATAAGGTCACAATGAGTATCGGTTGACGAAGCGATCAGCACAGTATGAATTGAAGGATCCCCAATGATCTCGTCAGCGGTAATAGCGTTGATACCGTATTCAGAAGCAAGTGCAGAAGCGTTTTCTGCAACAACATCGGCAACCGATACCAGCTGACTTCCTTTGTGTTGCGCAATTGAAGCCGCATGTACTTTACCGATGCGACCCGCGCCTATCAGACCGACTCTTACCATGTTTTTCCTGGCTGTGTGTTGTAATTCCGGCGCAGCATGAACGCTAAATCGAACTGACGCAAGTGGAAGTTTGCCAGCGCAAATACAAAGGCAAATATCAGTTTATTGCACTGCATCATGAAAACAACTGCCTGCTGAAAATCCCGGTAGATATGGCTTGAATCGCTTAATTGTTTCATGAACGTAAATTTGATCGTTTTGCTGAAGAGAGTTGCGTGAATCATGCTCAGTCGACCAGCAATGTTGCCGTAACCCCCTTATGTAGGTTCCGAAAAACACCACCTATTCCCTTGGATTATAAAGATTTTATAACCCATCACTGATGCACCGAACTAACTATCCCGTTTGACAGACTGGTGGCGCATCAGACCATGCCTGTGGACGGACACTGTTTCGTAGCAGTCGAATTTCTGGCGTGGTTGGTCTGTGCGGCGGTACGTTTTACACAGATAAAGTGCTGTGGCGATTCCTACCAAGCCGGTAAAAGCCCGGCAATTAGAGGCTTATATGGATGATTCTTCTAAAGTTAGCGAATTCGAATGCCGAAACACATCAATCGCGCAGAACTCTCAAGCGTTTTTACTGGTGACTGATCTCATGGCCCGAGTTCAAAAGTGCCAATGGATACTTGTTCTGGTCGCAGTTCTGGTCTCTGCACCAGTGCTTGCAGCCCCAATAGCGGTTGATGACGATGTGCTCGTCCCGTCTAACACAACTGTGTTCGCTAATGATCTGGCAGCGAACGATTCAAGTTTACCGACTGATGTTTATAACATCACAATTCCGCCGTCGAACGGCACAGCGACGCTAACATCAGATGGACTACTCGACTACACCCCGAACATCGGGTTTGCGAGTCTCGATACGTTAACCTATACAATTGATGATGGTGCAGGCGGGATAGACACTGCTACTGTCACGCTGGACGTGGTCCTCACCAGCGATTTCTTAAACCCTAGCACTAATTTCATAGTTGGACAGGAAGACATTCCAACACCACTGAACCTGTCAGTTGATCCCAGTCTTGAATTCGGTGGCACGCTGCAGGATATCATTGGCGTTGATGCGTTGTATCGTGATGAGAACGGCAGTGGCACACCCGTCGTTTCAACTATTCCGGCTGGATCAACCGGGATTAACATAACCGGCTACGCCACGCGCAACGTCGATACAAGCAACAATGACGCGTATAACGACGACTATGAGTTGTTGTCGGTGACGGTTGATTTGCGAGAGGGAACCTATAGCGGGCGTCTTACCTATAGTGTTGAACCGCACCTGGGCAACGGCACCATCGATCAGTATACCTGGCTTGATGTGCCTCTGGGTCAATCGGTGCTGACTGATACGAGTTTCGTATCGGGCCACTGGACCGGTGCTGCAGATCCACTCGTTGAGTTGGTCGCCGGACAACTTCGAATCACCGAAACCATTCCCCTACAGATTGCATATCATGTTCAGTACATGACTGCTGATGGTGACAGTACAGACTTTGTCAGTGGCTCGGGTGATGTGCAAAAACCAAATGATGCAGAGTCATCATTTACTATACCACCTGAGCTGGAGCCATCAGGCTCGAAACACGGCTACCTTGTGCTGACTGGTAACAGTGCCGCTGACGGCGCTAACTATGCCGAAGAACACAAGGGATTCAGCCGACTTATTATCGATCTGGAGTCAGACTCGGTGTCTGGTGTAATCGCCTCTGAGCGCGGCGAGCTGGACTCCCGAGTCGTTACATGGGCTTTCGTTAACTACCCATTAGTTGATTTACGGAATACACCAGCTGCTGTACCTGTGGCAATTACCGACAGTACAGCTACTCGTGTTGGAGATGATGAAGCGAGTGTTATCGGCATTGAAGATGATCCGACCATCTACATTGATGCCGCCGGTGAATTGATCGTTGAACGCGATAGCGACCATGCGGCGACATTTACCACAATGTACACCAGTGAAAATTATCGACGAACCGGGTTGAGTTCCATCGCGAGCTTCGTAGGTGTTGAGAGCGATACTTCCCTGTTTGATTCAAACCCGCCTGATGGTGTCGACGCAGACGGTAAGCCGGTCAACTTGCAGACGTTCTCGGTACCCGCAAGTTCATCTATCGGTATAGTGCAGATGTCGTGGCAAACTGTTGGTGGCAATGCTACCAATGAAAACGTCGGCTATGGATTTGCCGTGATAGATCTTAGTAATAATACCAGCGCCGGGTCAATCACATTTTCAAGAACGACAACGCCTGATCTTGTTGCATGGCAGGGTGTACCGTTGGGTACTACTATGTTTGGTGCTACAGATGGTGGTGTTGATCTGTACCAAAGCAATAAAGCAGCTGGAACTTTTACCGATGATTATGGCGAAACCGGACGCTTTACGCTGATAGACAATCCTGATGGTTCGCGGACACTGGAATTTACCGCAACCTCTAACGCCGGCACCGGTTCTTATGCTGATTATATCGGCACCACGCAGGTCTCATGGTTAGGCAGTGAGCCTTTCAGCGTTGACGGCGTGCCAGGCAATGGTGTTTTATCACACGGTTCACCTACAGATAGTGGTGCCTGGGAAGTCGACTTTGCAGATATACCATCACTCGCCATTTCTACCGATGAACATGACACCGGTGAGCTGGAGCTTAACCTTTTTCTTTCATCAACTGGAGAGCTGGACACGATCATTGTTCATGTGGAGCCTGTTGTCGACGATCCTGTTCTGACTGCAACAGATACTATTGGCTATATAGGAAATCCAGTTGGTCTTGGTATAAGTATAGGAAATTCCGCAGATGCTGACGGCTCTGAAACCCAACTGCAAACACTAACTTTGTCTGGTGTACCGTCAACGGTAATACTGTCATCTACAGCTGGTACGGTAAACAACTTTGGTGGCGGTAACTGGCAGGTTGACAGTGCAGCACTGGCAGATTTGTCTGCTACCGGGTCAGCAGCAACCACCGACACCGTAACAATCAGTGGCACCAACACTGACACCGATGATCTTGATGGCGATACCGTTATTGAAGACGGAAACAACGGGTCAGGTGTTGATGAACTTGATACCGTCACCTATCAGGAGACTTTTGAACTAGTCATTCGTGAAGTACCCACGGTTACCTCACAAACAACCAATACCGGTACGCCGGTTATCAGCGGTACTGCGAATATTGTTTCCGGTGAATCCCTTACAGTTACCTTAAATGGTATCACCTACACCACTGCAGGGGGTAATCTGGTAGATAACGGGGACGGAACCTGGGACCTCACAGTTCCAACAGTCAATACCATAGCTGATGGCACCTATTTCGTTAATGCCACGCTTACCAATACAGGTGGCGGCAGCGGTGCTGACACCACAACAGATGAACTAATCATTGACGCAACACCGCCAGCCGTTCCCGGTGTAACCCCGCTTACAACCAGTGATGCAACACCCATGTTGTCAGGGACAGCAACGGTGGGTGCTGGCGAGACACTGAATGTCACGGTCGATGGCGTTACTTATACTGCCGGTGATGGAAGCTTGATGGACAATGCGGACGGCACTTGGGTACTGTTTATTTCCATGCCGTTGGCCGAGGGTACTTATGAAGTCACCTCTACTGTGACGGATGCCGCGGGTAATGTCTCTGTCGATACAACAGCCAATGAACTCGTAGTACAAGCCATCCCGTTATCCACCCCGACTGTTGTTCCGCTTACTACCAGCGACACCACACCGCTTATGACCGGCTCTGCTGTTATTGGATCCGGTGACACACTTACTGTGATGCTTGACGGGGTTACTTATACCGTTGGCGACGGCAATCTTGTTTTCAACAGCAGCGGCACATGGAGTTTAAGCATACCGGCAGTAATGACCGATGGCACTTATGAAGTAGTAGCCACTGTTACGGATGTTTTTGGCAACGCGTTTCCGGATACCAGCAGCAATGAATTGGTAATAGATACTACGGCACCCGTCGTACCAACAGTAACTTCGCAAACTACAAATAATACTACACCTATAATATCAGGTACGGCAACAGTTGCCCTTGATGAAATATTGCGTGTTACTGTAAATGGCTTAACCTACGCCGATAGTGATGGCAATCTTGTTGATAATGGCGACGGCACCTGGGATTTAGCTATACCCGCTGCTTTGGCGGAAGCTTCCTATAGTGTAACTGCTACTGTCACAGACGCAGCAGACAACACTTCGACCGATATAACGGTGGACGAGCTTGTTATCGACTCCACAGCGCCGGCAATACCTACAGTTACTTTTCAAACTACCAGTAATTCCACACCGGTAATTTCCGGTACCGCCACGACTTCGTCAGGTGAAGTATTGACTGTTGCCGTCGGTGGCACCATCTATACAGCGGGTGACGGGAATCTGGTTGACAACGGTGACAGCAGCTGGGACTTAGCTATCCCGACAGCGCTGGCAGACGGCAACTACAGCGTTACCGCAACTGTGACTGACGCTGCGAGTAATTCAAGCGATGATGCAACCGCTGCGGAATTAACTATCGACACCATTGCACCTGTCACTCCAACGGTTGCTGCACAAAGCACTAATTCTACCAGTCCAGTGATTACAGGTACTGCGACTGTAACACCCGGTGATACGCTAACTGTCACAGTTGACGGTGTTACCTACACGGAAGGTGATGGCTACCTGATCGACAATAATGATGGTACATGGGCGCTTCCTATTCCAGTGCCGCTGAGTGAAAACGCTTATGATGTAGTTGCGACAGTGACCGACCCTGCCGGTAATACCACCAGTGACTCAACTACCGGTGAGCTTATTATTGATTTAACTGCTCCTATTGCGCCAGGTGTAACCAGTCTCGCAACTACCGACACCACCCCTGTAATAGAGGGTACAGCGACCATCCAGCCCGGTGAAGTGCTGACTGTTGAAGTTGACGGGATTACCTATACTGCCGGAGACGGTAACCTTATAGACAACGGTGATGGTACCTGGGGCCTGACTATTCCTGCGACCAACATTCTTGCAGAGAATCTTTACCAGGTTACTGCCAGAGTTACTGATGCAGCGGGCAACAGCGCTGTTGATCCGGGTATCGACGACTTATTGGTTGACCTTACTGCACCTGTCGCACCGGGGGTCACCAGTCTCACCACCAATGACACCACGCCATCTATTGAAGGTACCGCAATTGTTAATCCGGGTGAAACGCTTACGGTGAGCGTGAATGGTACGACATACACAGCAGGGGACGGTAATCTTGTCGACAACAGCGATGGTACCTGGACACTTACCGTTCCTAACCCGATCACAGAGGGCTTGTATGATGTGACAGCAACTGTCACTGATGCCGCCGGCAATACAAGTACTGACCCGAGTTCGAGTGAACTGCTAATCGACACCACCCTGCCCCTGACACCAACGACTACACCGCTGTACACCAGCGACACTACACCAGTGATCAGCGGTACTGCCAATGCTGGTCCCGGAGAAACTCTTACCGTGACTGTAGATAGTGTTACTTATACTGCCGGTGACGGGAACCTGCTCGACAACGGTGGTGGGACCTGGGCCTTATCTATTCCCGTTGTACTCGCAGACGGCACGTATGAGGTAGTTACCTCTATAACAGATGCCGCCGGCAACGTCAGTACTGACACGAGCAGCAACGAACTGGTGATAGATACTGCGGCACCTATCGTTCCTACCGTTAACATGCTTATAACCAACAACTCCACACCGTTGATATCAGGTACGACATCCACAACACCCGGTGAAGCACTTGCGGTGACAGTCAACGGCGTGACCTACACCGAGGGTGACGGGAATCTGGTGGTCAATAGCGACGGTACATGGGACCTGACTATTCCAACTGGCAGTGCACTTGCTGATGGAACCTATGAAGTAGTTGCAACCATCACCGATTTGGCAGGTAATGCCACCTCGGATACCACTGCCTCTGAGTTAGTCGTTGACACCGATCCGCCAGCGGTTCCTACCGTTGTTGCACAAAACACCAGTAACACCATGCCGATATTATCTGGAATGGCAACCGTTGCAGCAGGTGAAACGTTAACGGTCACGATTGATGGTGTCACTTACACAGCTGGTGACGGCAATCTGGTTGACAACACAGATGGCACCTGGGACCTGACCCTGCCAACAGCAATGGCTGACAACACTTACCCTGTGACGGTGAATGTTGTAGATGCTGCAGGTAATACAAGTAGTGATGTCACCACGGCAGAACTTACCATCGATACCACGGCACCGGCTATACCCACTGTTGTAGCACAGACTACAAGTGATACGACTCCGACTGTGACAGGTACAGCCGTCGTGAGCGCTGGTGAGGCTATAACCGTCATGCTCAACGGATTTACCTATACTACAGGCAGTGGTGATCTGATCCTCAACCCGGACGGAACATGGCAACTCAATGTCCCAATCGCACTAGCAGACAACGTTTACGAGATCACTGCCACAGTGACGGACATTGCGGGTAATGCCTCAGACGATGTCACCGCACTTGAACTAACAATAGACACAACACCACCGGTTACCCCGACCGTTACATTCCTGACCACCAACGACACAACACCGGTAATATCTGGCACCGCAACAGTCGCTTCAGGTGAAACGTTAAGTGTTACCATTGACGGCACTACCTACACTGCCGGAGACGGATTTCTCGCAAACAATGGTGACGGCACCTGGAATCTAAGTATTGCCACTGCACTGATAGATGGTAACTACAGCGTAACAGCAACAGTGACTGATGCTGCAGGTAACTCAACTGATGACGTCACTGCTACAGAATTAACCATAGACACGGTAGCGCCCGTAACGCCGGCAGTTGTTGCACAAAGCACGAACTCTACAAGTCCTGTGATCACTGGTACTGCAACGGTAGCACCGGGAGATACGCTGACGGTCACTGTTGATGGTGTCACCTACACCGCAGGCGATGGTTATCTGCTGGACAATGGCGATGGCACCTGGGTGTTGCCTGTCCCGGTATCTTTGATGGAAGGTGTATACGATGTTACTGCTACAGTAACTGATGCCGCTGGTAATGCCACAGATGATAATACTGCCGCTGAACTGATCATTGATCTTACTGCTCCGCTTTCACCCGGGGTAACCAGTCTCGCAACTACCGACACCACACCAGTTATTGAAGGTACCGCCACAATTCTGCCGGGTGAAGTACTGACTGTTGCAGTCAATGGCGTGACCTACACCGCCGGGGACACCAATCTAGTCGACAATGCTGATGGCACCTGGGCATTAACGATTCCCGCTGCCAACCTTCTTGCTGAAAACCTGTATCAGGTAGTGGCTACCGTGACCGATGCGGCAGGTAACAGCGCACTCGACCCGGGCGTTGATGACTTACTGGTTGATCTGACTGCCCCTGTAACTCCCGGTGTTACCGGTCTGACCACCAATGACACGACTCCGGCAATTGAAGGTACAGCTGTCGTTGCCGCAGGTGAGATACTGACAGTCACTGTTAACGGTACCCCCTACACCGCCGGTGACGGCAATCTGGTTGACAACGCCGATGGCTCCTGGACACTCACCATACCAACACCACTTGCTGAAGCTTTGTACGATGTTACG
>CALLBO010000073.1 GCA_937998875.1 uncultured Granulosicoccaceae bacterium | reverse complement strand
AGTCGCTTTTACCGCGCTTCTGTTTTGTTTTTTGAAATCCTCCGGAGTCGGGTCTAAGTGGCATGGATGCCACGTGAGCGACAGCGGCACACGGATGTGCCATTGGCGCGGCCCGACGGAGGAGGATTTCAAAAAATGGCGTAGCCACCCGCAGGGCAAAATGGCAGCAAGAGAGACTTTTGCCTACTTTTGGTCTTTTTAAAAGTAGGGCCGCCCGCAGGGCATGTCAGAACGATAGCCGCCGGCACGGCATGCCAGCTCGGCAAGCAAGAGCGATAAGCCGCCGGCAGGCATGTAAGAGCAATAAGCCCCGCAGGGCCACCACTAACCTCAACCCTGAACAGTCCTCATAAACCGATCCCGAATCACAACAGGATCCATTGTAATAACCGGCACTTTCACATTCCCAGACTCACACTTGGATACAATGATAGTCATCTTGTCACTGGCAAGTGCTTGCTCAAGCACTTTAGGAGTGTCTTCAGCGGTACACTCGACTACTTGCTCACAACCACAGGCTTCTGCCACTTTGGTCAGTGATGTCTTCTTGCCTGCGTAGGTAGGTTGATCTCCTGTTGAACCATAACTACCGTTATCAATAATCAACAGAATAAAGTTATCAGCAACATTATTGGCAATAGTCGGCAGAGTACCAAAGTTGGTAAGCACTGAACCATCACCATCTATAGAGATCACTTTTTTATCCTGTGCCAGCGCCAGGCCCAGACCTATCGATGACGCCAATCCCATTGTACCCAGCATATAGAAATTACTTGGCTGATCATCAATCAGATGTAATTCCTGACTTGGCAACCCAATATTACATACAACCAGTTGATCACGAATGACTGGTGCGATTTCACGCAAAACCTCGGAACGTATCATTTTAGTACCCCTTCCAGAAACTGGCGTCAGTTAATATTGCTACCGGCTTATTACACATGAACGTGTGCGACAAAATAGCGTCGAGCTCCTGGGCGTCTTCTTCTTTGTGAAAGTGATACGTCGGGATATTGAGCTGCTCCAATAGCGCTTTGGTATGAACCGCCATCTCAACCTGACACGCGACCGGTTCACCAAGCTCACCCCGGTAACTGATTAACATTGGCAGCGGCATACGATAGTACTGAGTCAGTGTGACCAATGTATTGATCGTGACACCAATGGCCGTGTTTTGCATGATGATCGCGGGTCGTTTACCACCCATCCATGCACCGGCACATAAACCCATGCCTTCGTCTTCTTTATTGGCAGGAATATGATAGATTGATTCATCTGCCTCGATTGCATCGATAACGCCCGCAAGCTGCTTGCACGGTACTGTTGTCACAAAGCTGATGTCGTTCTTTTTAAAGTCATCAACTATTCTTTGGTTTACGGACACTCTTATCTCCTGAAAAAGTTCCACAACAGCACTTTACTATTGCAGTAGTTGTAGCGACCTGCTTGTTCACTTTGGCAGTTAAAGCCGATTACGTTCGAGGTTAAGTTTCTTAAGGTTTGAGGTTGAAGTTTTCATCAGGGAAATACTTGGCAAGGCGGATATCAGCAGTACGTGCATGGCCCTCCATACCCTCAAGACGTGAAATTCTGGCGGTAGCTTCCGCTACCGGTTTCGAGCCTTCGCGGCTCGCCTGCTGCCAGGTGACAATCTTCATATACTTATGTACTGACAAACCACCGGTGTATTTGGCAGAGCGACCTGTTGGCAACACGTGGTTGGTACCGGAAGCTTTATCGCCAAATGCAACCGTTGTCTCTTCACCGAGAAAAACAGAACCGTAGCACTTCAACCGATCTTTCCACCACGGAATATCCTGCGCCTGTACAGTTAAGTGCTCCGGTGCGTATTCGTCCGACGTCTGCGCCATCTCTTCGCGATCATCACACAAAATCACCTCGGCATAATCACGCCATGCGGCTTCCGCATTAACACGATTCGTTTCAGGCAGATCAGCGATTAAACCAGGTACCAGTTCAATCACTTTTTCTGCCAATGGCTTGTTGTCTGTCACCAGCCATACCGGAGAGTTGTAGCCGTGCTCTGCCTGCCCGACAAGATCTGCCGCGACAATCATCGCGTCAGCAGTGGCATCTGCCAGTATCAAACTGTCCGTCGGGCCTGCAATCATATCAATCCCGACCCGGCCATAAAGAATACGTTTCGCTTCTGCGACAAACTGATTACCCGGCCCCACCAGAATGTCTGCCTGAGGCAGACCGAACAAACCATAAGTCATCGCCGCAACACCCTGCACTCCACCCATCGCCATGACTTTATCTGCGCCGCACAAAGTCGCTGCATAGACAATCGCAGGTGCAATGCCGGAATCTTTAGCCGGTGGTGAGCACGCAACAATGTGACCACAGCCTGCAACCTTGGCGGTGGTCACCGTCATAATTGCACTGGCAACGTGGCTGTAGCGACCACCCGGTATATAACAACCCACCGCGTTGCAAGGGATACTCTTCTGGCCGAGGGTAAATCCCGGGATTACCTCAAGTTCAACATCTTTGACTGTCTCTTTCTGCACCTCAGCAAAGCGTTTTACGTTGTCATGCGCAAAAGCAATATCGTCCTTAAGTGTCTGTGGTACCTCATCGCAAGCAGCTTTGATCTCTTCATCAGTGAGCAAAATGTTGCCCTGATACTGATCAAACTTCTCTGCGTAGCGAAGCGCTGCTTCATCACCACCTTGCTCGATATCATCGAGAATATTCTGCACGGTTTCGCGCACATCGCCAGCGTCGGTGTTTGCCGTCTTGGTGGCCTGCTTCAGATAGGTTCGCGCCATCGAATATTCCTCGGTTGGGCGTGCTTAACAAAATAATTGACAACAGTGTAAGCGCTTACATTATACTCTGCAAGTAAATACACGCCGCAGCTGTGCTGAATTAACCTGTTCCATGCAGAAAGCCTCACCCACCCTCGAAGATGTCGCCCGCGCGGCCCGTGTTTCGACCGCTACCATCTCACGCACGATAAACACGCCGGACAAGGTCGCCATTGAAACCCGTGAACGCATCGAACAGGTCATAGAAAAGCTCGGCTACACACCCAACTTCTCTGGTCGGGCCCTCGCCTCTAATCGCAGCAATACTGTTGGTGCGGTGATCCCGACAATGGCCAATGCGATGTTTGCCAGCGGCCTGCAAGTGTTTCAAGAGGTCCTGTCAAATGCATCCTACAACTTGCTGGTCGCAAGCTCCGGCTACAACACCGACACTGAGTTGCAGCAGATCAAGTCCCTGGTGGCACAAGGTGCTGACGGTCTGCTATTGATTGGCTCCTCTCGTCCTGAGGCAACGACCCGCTTTCTCCAAGTGAGAAACGTTCCGTATGTCGTTGCATGGTGCTATCAACCTGACGACGATCGCTACTTTGCCGGCTTTGACAACACAAAAGCTGCCACTTCAATCACCGCAGAAGTATTAAAGAAAGGCCACCGTCGTATCGCGATGATTGCGGGCTTTGCAGAACAGAACGACCGATCCAGAAACCGGATCGCCGGTGTTCAGCTGTGCATCAAAAACACTCCGGACGCAGAGTTGCTTGATGTCATCGAGACTGATTACACACTTGAAGCAGGTGGCGATGCGTTCGAAAAAATAATGCAGCAGTCAGCTAAACCCACCGCCATTATTTGTGGTAACGATGTGCTTGCTGCAGGTGCGATCGTTCGCGCAAGACAACTCAAGATAAACATACCTGGTGAAGTATCGGTCACCGGATTTGATGACATCTCACTGGCAACAGCAGTCACCCCGTCACTTACTACCGTCAGGGTGCCGCAGCTTGAGATGGGCAGGACTGCAGCACGGGTGATGCTGGATCTGCTTAAGGACGGCACGTCAAAAAGCCATGAACTTGAAACAGAAATCATTCACCGCGAATCGCTGGCGGAACTGAATAATGCTGCCAACCGAAATCTCGAATAACAGCTCTGCTCTCAGTTAGCCCCCTGATTTTCACGGTGGGACGGATTGTAATTCTGCGCTAAGCTGTCAATTGCACTGCATTCGTGGCTCATGATGGCGTCGAAAAGCATCGACCCACCGAGGACGGTAATACGTTTCTGTCAATCAGGGTTTACGTTTCTGACGTTTTTCAGGTCTGCCGGTAAACCGGGTGTTAGTGTGGCGTTGGTAGCAGGTTTTGAAGACAAACACCCGAAAGGGTAAAGCGAGGAAACAGAAATGCGTTTTATTTTGCGAAAGTTGATAGTACCAGCGAGTTTCATATTAGTTACGGCCTGTGGCGGAAGTGGTGGCGATGATCCTGTTGTAGATCCCAATCCTGTCGACCCGAATCCTGTTGAGGAAACGGGCAATATATCTGAACAAGAGGTAGTTACAGAACCAAACAATGCAGTAACAAGCATTGATTTTTTCTGGCCGGCAGACTTCAGTGTGATTGATGGGGAGGAGCGCATCACCTTTGCCTTTGATACGTACGAATATCAGCGCGGCAGAATAATTGCGAGCAGTGACGATACAGTACGCTGCACTGACGGCTTTGAGCTAGCAGAGGAAGTTTTGGATGTCGATACAATCAATGCACAGATTGTTTCTTCCTACGGTGGTCAGGTTATCAGTGTGGATGATATCAGTACCGATGTGTATCGTGGCCAGGAAGTAATTCTGTCAGATATTTTTGATTCAAATGCTGACATTACCACTATCGCGAGACACTACTATTTAAGTTCGGATCGATTAAACGCCAACCCGGGTGACTCGGCTGTGTTTTATCTGCGCTGTAACACCTCCACCAATAACTACGCGCAGAATGAAGGCATCATGCGATCAGTACTTGAGAGCGTGGAGTTTACATTCTCTCCCTGAAGTAATCACACAAACAAGAGTATCTGCGAGACAGCCGTCGACCGATTCGACGACTGACTCCTACGCTGAGTTCACCACCGGTGGTGTCTTTCGATTAGGGTAACACTCGCAGCAGATTTCGCAGATCAATCCGTTACACCCGCGTGCGGTACAGTATTCCCTGCCATAAAAAATAATCTGCAAATGCAATTTGTTCCAGCTTTCTTTTGGAAAAAGTTTTTTCAAATCCGTTTCTGTCTGCGTTACATTTTTGCCTTTACTCAAACCCCAGCGCTGCGCAAGCCGGTGGATGTGTGTATCAACTGGAAAAGCCGGCACTCCAAATGCCTGACTCATCACCACTGAGGCGGTCTTATGCCCTACTCCCGGCAACGCTTCCAGTGCTTCAAACGATTGCGGAACCGCTCCGTTGTGCTGATCAACAAGGATATTAGACAACTCTATAATCGCACGCGACTTACGTGGCGACAGACCACAAGGCTTAATAATTTTCTCTACTGTCTGCGCTTTTTTTCGCGCCATATCATACGGGTTGTCAGCAAGCTTCCAAAGCGAAGGCGTCACTTGATTAACACGCTTATCTGTACATTGAGCAGACAACAACACAGCAACCAGCAAGGTATAGGGATCTGTGTGATCTAACGGAATCGGCGTTTCCGGATACAGAGCATTAAGCCGACGACGCACATGGTCTGCACGCTCCTGCTTAAGCATTTTCAGCCCCACTCCTTATTTCTCGCGACCGTTCAACCGAGATCACATTGCGTAGTTGTCGGAGTTTGTCCATCAATAGCACCAGCTGCTCAATACTGTGAACGTTCACCGTGACGCTCAGGTGTGCAGTCAGGTCAGTATCATCGGTGCGGGTATTCAGTGCAGATACCGTAATACCTTCGTTAGTGATCGCCGAGGTAATGTCTCGCAATAAGCCTTGTCTGTCATACGCAACCATCTCGAGACCTGCCTGGTATTCACCGACAGACTCGCCGCCCCAGTCCACCTCGATCAAACGCATTTGCTCATGGGAGCGCAGGTTTAGAATATTCTTACAGTCGCGACGATGGATAGTCACACCTTTACCGCGGGTGATAAAGCCGACAATCGGGTCATAAGGCACTGGATTGCAGCAAGCTGCCATCTGCGTCAGTAAACTTCCGACACCACCTACTTCAATGGCGTCTGCACGACGCCTGGGTTTTCGGGTACGCGGGGCAGATTTAAGCTGATGCTCCGGTGCAAGTAGTCCGTTGATCGCCGCTGCAACTTTGGCATGGCTTATATCTCCCCTGCCGAGTGCGATATACAAGTGCTCCGTCTTGTCGTAGCTAAGGCGACTGGCAATAGTATCTAACTGCAGTCCCTTTGCGTTCAGCCGCTTAATTTCTCTTTCAACTATCGACTTGCCATCTTCAAAGTGCGACTCCTGATCACGCACATTAAACCATGCACGCACCTTACCTCTGGCGCGGCTGGTCTGCAGAAAACCGAGTGACTTGTTCATCCAGTCCCGGCTGGGGTTGGCAAGTTTGGCGGTTAAAACCTCCACCTGATCGCCGTTGATAAGCTTGTGCGATAGCTGCACGATGCGGCCGTTCACCTTGGCACCGCGACAGCGGTGACCAATTTCTGTGTGCACGTGATAAGCGAAATCAAGAGGCGTCGAGTTGGTCGGCAGATCTACCACTTCGCCTTTGGGTGTAAACACGTAGACGCGATCGGCGAATACATCGGTGTTGATCGCTTCCAGCAGATGCTCATCATCCATCTCTTTACGGTCGAGCAGCGTGCGCAGTGAATTTATACTCTTCTGCAGCCGACTGTCCTCACCACCGCCTTCTTTATAACGCCAGTGCGCGGCAATACCGAGCTCTGCTTCCTCGTTCATTTCCCGCGTACGGATTTGTATTTCTACCGCTTTACCCCCCGGGCCGATCACTGCAGTATGCAACGACTGATAACCGTTCTCTTTAGTATTGGCGATATAGTCGTCAAACTCGCCGGGCAGATGCTGCCAGTTACTGTGCACGATACCCAGTACTGCATAACATTCCTGCAGCGTCCCGACCAATACACGCACCGCTCGTACATCGAACAGGTCAGATACCTCCACCCGCTTGCGTTGAATCTTGCGCCAGATTGAATACAAATGCTTGGGGCGCCCAAGCACATCGATATTTTCGTGACCTGCGCTTTGCAATTTCTCAGATAACAGACTGACAAAATCGCCAATGTATTTTTCTCTATCCTCTCGTCGTTCCTCCAGAGATTTTGCAACGCGTTTATAAGTGTCCGGTTCAAGCAACCGGAACGATAAATCTTCGAGCTGCCATTTGAGTTGGGCTACCCCCAGGCGATTCGCAAGAGGCGCATAGACGTCCAGTGTCTCACGGGCTATATCGCAGGCCTGATCGGTAGGCTCTCGCAACAGCTTCTTGATTCGACAAACTCGAAACGCAAGCTTGGCCAAAAGCGCACGGGCATCTTCCACCATCACCAGTATCAGCTGCCTGACACGTTCCGCCTGACGGTTATCGGCCTCACTCTTGCTGCCGTTAGTCGAATCAACATCGCGACCGGCAACACTGAAACTGTTCAGCCATCTGACGTTCTTAACCAGTAGTAGTTGTGCTGCAGAGAGTTCATCTGCAATAGCGTCGAGCGTTACGGCATGTCTTGCAGTTGAACCACCGAATATTGCAGCAATTATGGTGTGATGATCTGAGCCAAGCTCTTTCAGCAGCGCTGCAGCCTCAAGTCTTTGTGGCAATCTGTCCGGCCCCGGTGCTGCAGCGACCAGATTGATCGCATTCAGCATCTGCTCCCGATGCGACTCTCTACCACCCGCACCCAGATAAGCCCACGCTGCAGCAGGTGTCTCAAGCTGTTCCAGATCTGGTTCGTAGGAGTGTCGCATACCGCAACATTATACCCGTGATTGCAGCACTAAACCTGTGATTGCAGAACCGCTATCGGTAGTTGATTAAGAACCGGACGTGTGGCGAGCTTACCGGCGATTAACACCCCCGCCATACCAGCTAAAATGCCAATCACCCATAACCACCAGTTGAATTCATACGACAGCTCCATCACGTGTTCGATTACTACCCAGCCAATCAAAGCGGCAACACTCGAAGCGATCAAACCCGCCAATGACCCAATAAGTGCAAACTCACGCGTCGTGCTGCTGGCTAAATAGTTGCGTGAAGCGCCCAGTGTACGAAGTATGGCAGCTTCACGAAATCGCTCACGACGACTGGCAAGCACTGATGCCCATAAAACGAGTAATCCCGCGAGCATCGTAAACATAAACACATACTGCACAGCCAGCGCAGCACGATCGATAATACCCGTAACGCGCTTTAGCATGGTGCCGATTTCCAGCGCAGTAACACCACTGAACTCGGTAACAAGATCACGCACAAACTCACCCTGCCCGTCAGGCACATAAACGCTGCTGACAAAGCTTGCGGGTTTATCGTCGAGCCCAAACGGTGTTCCAACCACAAAAAAGTTTACCGCAAATGATTCCCAGTCGACTTCACGCAGGTTACTAATCTCGCCAGTTACAACTTTATCTGCAATACGAAACTGCAGCTCATCACCAATATCAACGCCGATGTCACTGGCAAAATCTTCTTCTACCGAGAACAGAGGAGAATCCACATCGCTACCCCACCACTCACCCGAGAGAATCTTGTTGTCCTGCCTCTGTTCCTGCAAATAGGACAAATTAAAATCTCGCTCGGCAAAGTGTTCACCGGACCGGTCATTGAACTCAATATCGGCCACCGGCTCACCATTTATTGATTCAAGCCGCGCCCTTATCATTGGATACAACGTATCGTTCTGCACGCCGCGCTGTGCCAGAAAAGCTTTTACATCCGGCACTTCGTCCGGCTGTATATTGATAAGAAAAAAGTTTGGTGCATCGTTTGGAATCTGTCTCTGCCAGGCACCCAGTACATCGTTGCGTACAATCGTTAGTAACAGTATTGCGAGCAATCCGGTACTGAACGCCGCTATTTGCAGACTGACACTGTCAGGCCGACGACGCAGACTCTCAAGCGCGCGGCGCAGATATCCGGACTTTACCCGAACAGACAGGCCAACCAGAAATCGCGAGACAATAAGAAGTATTCCCAACACCAGCAACATGCCAACTAACAGTAACAGACCAAGTTTCCAGTCACGTGTCAGCCATACCAGCAACAGCCCCAAGGCTGCCAGTGCACTCGATACCGCGAGAAGTGTTGAAGGCTTTGCCACCGGCATATCCCGCCGCAGAACCTGCAGCACGGGGGTATCTATAGCGCGCACCAGAGACGGCAGGCAAAAACCAATTAGTGCGAGAACAGCACACATCAAACCGCCGAACAAAGGAGTAGCGGAAGGTGATGGCAACTCCGCTGCAAACCACTGCCCGAGCAGTGCAGACAATCCGAACTGTGCAAGGTACCCGGTAATACATCCCACGACGGTTGCAAGCAGTGCAATAAGACCGAGGCGAATTAAAACAACACGGAGTACGGTGGCACCGCTGGCACCAAAAGTTCTCATAAGAGACCCGGTGTTCATATCACGCTCTGCAATTTGTCGCGCGGCAAGTGCCACCGCCGCGGCAGATAGTAAAACCGCCACCGCTGCCGCAAGCCCAAGGAATCGTCTCGCATTAACCAGCGCCGAGCGTACTGCAGGCCTGCCCTCCTCTACCGTTTGCAATCGCATGTTCGCATCCGTGCTGTTATCGAACCACTCTACAAAGGATTCGAGCTGTGATTCTTCACCTGCCATTAGTAAATGATAACGGGCGCGACTGCCTTCGCCGAGCAGTCCACTGCCGGACAGATCACTCTGGTTGATCATTAATCTCGGTGCCAGCTGAAAAGCATCGACAGAACCGTCTGGCTCAAATGCGATAAACGCAGCGATTGTGACTTCGGAATTGCCGAAGACAAGTTGGTCACCAACTTGAACCTGCAACCTGCCTGCGAGCCGTGGATCAATCCATACCGTTCCGGACCCAGGTGCATCAGTTGCAACCTGCTCTGCACCGTACAGTTGCTGCGTCAGTTTCAATTCGCCGCGCAGTGGATAAGCCGAACCGACCGCTTTCACCGATACCAGGCCGGTTTCACCTTCTTCGGTGAGAACAACACTCGGGAATTCGGTAACTTCAGTGACTTTAAGTGCCTCTGCTGCTGCACGTTCATAAATTTCATCGTCGATAGGCTTAGGTGAACTAACTACTGCATCTGCTGCTAACAGGGTAGCGGCCTGAGCTGCCATCGCCCGCTCGACCCGGTTGGCAAAAAAACTAACAGAGGTGACTGCCGCTACGGATAACACCAGTGCGAAGATCAGTACCAGGTACTCGGATAAACGAAACTCGCGCCGCAACTGCCGCCACGCCAGACCAAAGTCACGGCGTAAGGCCGAAGCACTGACAGTCACCGTAGCTCTCCATCGTACATTGATAACACGCGATCACAGCGTGCGGCGAGCATCTGATCATGGGTTACCAGTACAAGCGCAGTATTGTGTTCAGCTCGCAGTTCAAACATCAGGTCTATTATTTTGTCACCTGTGGCGCGATCCAGATTACCGGTCGGCTCATCGGCAAACAGCACTTTTGGTGTAGACACAAACGCACGTGCCACAGCAACCCGTTGCTGCTCACCGCCAGACAGCTGAGCAGGCAGATGACCGAGTCTGTGTTCAAGGCCAACAGATACGAGCTGTTGCATAGCGCGTGATCTGGCATCGGCAATATTGGCAAGCTCGAGTGGTAACATGACATTTTCAAGCGCACTTAAACCCGGTAGCAGTTGAAATGACTGAAACACAAACCCGACAGAGCCCGCCCGCACCGCCGCACGACCGTCTTCATCAAGTTCATGTAATGGCTGGTCAAGCAGCATTACGCTGCCGGATGTTGCCGAGTCCAGCCCTGCAAGCACACCGAGCAAAGTGGATTTGCCCGATCCTGACGGACCGACAATTGCCAGTACTTCACCGGCTGCAAGATCAACATTTACATTTTCAAGAATAGAGAGTTCGGCCTCTTCTGTGGAGACACTTTTACAAACCCCGCGTGCAGCAATAATTTGTGCAGCAATCATCAATGTATGTGACACCTGTGAGGAGTGGATGACGTAGGGACACGTCTGCCGGAAAATCGAATTAAATCGAATACGAAGAAATCAAAAACATAATGCCAAACACAAATATATCAACCCGAAACATAGCTCTCTGGCACCGCGCCTTTTTGCCATTGCTCCTGCTCGCCACTGTTGTCATCCTTAAGCCTAAAACGGCAGATGCCAATGAGCCGGAAACCATCCTGGTATTAGGTGACAGCATCAGCGCTGCTTATGGACTTTCGATTGACGACGGCTGGGTAGCGCTTCTGCAAGACAAGCTTGAAAATGAAAACGCTGAAATAAAAGTGGTCAACGCGAGCGTAACCGGCGACACTTCCGGCAATGGTCTGGGCAGACTGCCCGCATTGCTTGCGGAATACAATCCGCAAATGCTGATCATAGAACTCGGTGGCAATGACGGCTTGCGCGGCTTATCAATAAAAAACCTGAAATCCAATCTTACAGAGATGGCCGAGATGGCCAATGCTATCGGCACATTGCCGGTGATAATTGCCGTGCAGTTACCCGATAACTACGGTAAGGCATACAACAAACTGTTTGCCAGTGCTTTTAAAACAGCCGCTGACACCACGGAGGCGGTACTGGTGACGTCGTTATTCGAAGGCATGAGCGCATCAAGCGAATGGTTTCAGTCAGATGGAATTCACCCGAGTGCGAAGGCACAGCCTGTAATGCTTGAGAACGTCTGGAAAGTTGTAGAGCCCGCGCTGAGTCAGGCGCAGGTTCAGTAGCGGAAGTTAATCGCTACGGTGGCTGAACTGATGATCCGCCACCGCCGTTCCGGTTAGATAGTACTTTTACAGAACTTCGGCACTATTGCGAATCACCTGGCTCACCAGTCCGTATTCGATCGCTTCGTCCGTATCCATCCATTTGTCACGTTCTATATCGAGGCGAACCCGGTCTATATCTGTGCCGGTCCGACTGCTGATAACCTGTGCGAGACGCTCGCGCATTTTTACTATCTGCTCTGCCTGAATCGCAATATCAGAGGCACTGCCGCCGGCTCCACCGGACGGCTGATGAATTAGAAAACGGGTGTTGGGCAGGCAGTATCGATCTGCTTTATCGGCAGCCAGAAATATATGCGTGCCTGCACTGGCCACATAACCGGTACCAATCACCTTAACCACCGGCTCGATAAAGGTAATGATATCGTGAATGCTATCGCCGGCTTCAACGTGTCCGCCCTGGCTGTTTACAAACAGTTGAATCGGATCAGACGATGATTCTGCAAGCGCAAGCATTTCTGCCATCACCCGCTTGGCCATCTTTTGATTGATTTCCTCACAAATAAGCACTTTGCGAGCTTTAAACAGCTTCTCAGCGACTGAAGCGTTCGTTTTTTCATCTTTTTGTTCTTGTGACATTTTTGTTCTCCAGAACGTGTCAGCCTGCGCCCTAACTTGCTAAAAAGCGTTTAGCGGGCTAAATCCAGCGGGCGATAGTGTACCTCGTACCAGCTGACTTGCACGTAAAATGCCCGATGCTGTCCGACAAGTCACAAGATGATTCCCACACACGCGCAACGGGGCTTCGGTTGCAACCGGTTCCTACGTCTTATAGTTGAATAAACATCCACTAAATCAGGGTTATAGCAGCATTTCAAGCAGCGTTAATTCTTCGCCCGGACAAATATTCGTGATACACTTCTCAACAGTAACAAAGAGAGTTTCCAGTCATTGCTGAAATTAATACGGTTGCGAGCACCACTGCTTCACCGCGGAAGTACTGATTGCGAAAGACAGCATATCAATAATACTCAACCATATTCTCCCCCTCAGATCTATCCCGATGCGCGTTCCGGGTAGGCTTTGCGTTGCCGCGCCCGTGTCAGCGGTTTGCGGTCGCTTCAACTGAAACAATTGAACGCGTATTTTGAAAACAGGAACATCCAGCAATGAGTAAAGGTACAGTTAAGTGGTTCAACGCAGATAAGGGCTATGGGTTCATTACACCGGAAGACGGTGGTAAAGACCTGTTCGTGCACTTCTCTGAGATCCAGAATGACGGTGGATACGCCACACTGAACGATGGTCAGGCAGTAGAATTTGAAGTTAGCCAGGGCGACAAAGGTCCATGTGCTACTAAAGTGGTTGCAGCCTGATCCGATTCGACTGAATCATCCCTGCCAAAAGCCAGCAATAGCAGGTTTAACGCAGGAATAGTAGGACGTTGCAGGTGACGTTTGGCGCCTGGTGCAGTAACCGAAGACTACTCCCCTGATGAATTATCACAGGGGTTATCAAATGCCCGGGGCCAGTGGCAGAACTCATTACGGCCTGCCTATCGTCCGGCAGGTCATTCCGACGCACACACTAAAGATCCCAGTTGGAAACACTAGTCGTAAACCAGCGTCGTATCGCCTACGTCCATACCGAAGGCAGCTGTGCGCGCCGCCCCGGGGTCATGTTTTGCGGTGGTTTCAAATCCAGTATGCAAGGCTTGAAAGCACTTGCACTTGAACATCACTGTAAACAACAAAATACAGCCTTTACCCGATTTGACTACAACGGTCACGGTGAATCTGACGGAAAGTTTGAAGAAGGCGATATCGGTAGCTGGGCTCAGGATGCCATCGCAGTTTTTGATCAGATTGCCAACCCTAAAACATCAGACAATGGCACATCAGGCAATGGCAATTCGAACGGTATTATCGTCATTGGCTCCAGTATGGGCGCGTGGATAGCAACACTACTGGCGAGAGCGCGTGGCAAGCAGATAGCAGGACTCATAACCCTCGCTGCAGCACCAGACTTCACTGAAGAATTACTTTTGCCGTCTTTGAGCCAACAACAACGTGCAACACTCAAATCAGGTGAAACGCTGTACTTACCATCAGATTACGATGATGGCTCGCCCTACCCTGTTAGCGCAAACCTGATTCGTGAAAGCAGAAAGCACAGGGTGCTGGATAAGCCATTTACCTTGAATGCACCGTTGCGTTTGATACATGGCACAGGCGATCGCGATGTACCGCACATGATGTCAAGCAAGCTGATGGACGTTATCCAGTCTGACGACACCATCCTCACTCTTATCAAAAACGCTGACCATCGATTGTCGAGCCAGTCGGTATTGAAAGTGATCACACAGACCCTTCAGTCATTGCTGACCTGACGATACTTATTCCCGGTCCATTGACTAAGTCATTGGCTGGGTCATGAAGAGGTTACTGAATGGGCGGTGCTAATTTAACCAGTGCATTCAGATCAGTGATGTTAATGTCTGCCGGCTCTGCATCTTCCGGATAACTTTCATCATATCTTGAAATCCATGCCGTTCTAAAGCCAGCATCCCTGGCAGCGGCAACATCATTTACCGGATGGTCCCCAACATGCAAAACACGCTCTGGTTGAGTGCCGAGTGCATCACAGGCTTGTAAAAACATATCTGCCGCGGGTTTGGCTGGCAGTTGCATTGTCGCCGCCAACTCTATATCAAATAGATGAGCAACTCCTATCGCGTTTAAATCTGCGTTGCCATTGGTGATCGACCCGAGCCTGTAGTGGAAGCTCAACAGCTGCAACGACGACATCACATCATCGAAAAAGGTAACTTTCTGTCTCTCTTCAAGACAAATGCTCATAGCCTGCTGAATATCATCTTCTGTAGCACCGTGGGGAGCGAGAAGGTTTTTCGTTGCGCGGTATCGCATTTCAGTCACATCGTTTTTAAGCGCAGGCTCAGACTCAACAAGCTCACGGCGCAACGCGATAACATCGGTAAGACTGTGGTTCATTTTTACCGCTGGAAACGTGTTACATATCCACTCAAAGTAAACTTGTTCGGCCGCTGCGATAACCGGTGCACACGGCCACAAGGTATCATCAAGGTCGAAGGTTATCGCAGCAATTCCAAGCTGCCGCAAGTCGATTGAGTTTTCAACAGGCATTGTGATACCAGAGCTTAAGAGTTGCTGAACTTGTAATCATACTTGAAATTCGGCTGTCACTATCGGCAATTAAACTACTGTATCTTACGACTTTATCTATCGATCCTGTCAAACAGGAGAGCCCACAGTGGATTTAGCTTCAGGATTTGTCATCGCGCTGGTCGTGCTGGCTTTCATTTTCATCGCTACCGCTTTCAAGGTGGTTCGTCAGGGCACAGAATGCACGGTTGAACGTTTTGGAAAATATACCCGAACGCTCTCACCCGGCCCGAATCTGGTTATCCCGTTCTTCGATCGTATTGGTCACATCATGAATATGATGGAACAGGTACAACCAGTTCCCTCGCAGGATGTCATCACCAAAGACAACGCCGTGGTCCAGGTTGATGGGGTTGTCTACTACCAGGTACTGGACGCAGTGAAAGCCGCCTATGAGGTAAGTAAGCTGGAATCAGCAGTACTCAATCTTGTTATGACCAACATCCGAACGGTGATGGGGTCTATGACACTGGATGAGCTGCTGTCTCACAGAGATCAGATCAACGCCCGGCTGATGTCTGTTGTTGATGATGCGACGTCCCCATGGGGAGTGAAGATAATAAGAATTGAAATCAAAGATATCGCACCACCAAGAGATCTGGTCGACTCAATGGCCAAGCAAATGAAAGCAGAGCGAGAGAAACGTGCCTCTGTATTAAACGCAGAAGGTGAACGCGAGGCGGCAATATTACTCGCCGAGGGTCACAAAGAAGCCGCAATTCTTGAAGCAGAAGGTGCTAAAGAAGCAGCCTTCAGAACAGCTGAAGCCCGCGAGCGCGAGGCCGAAGCAGAAGCTAAGGCAACTGCACTTGTTTCACAGGCAATTCAAAGCGGTGATGCTAAGGCGTTAAATTATTTTATCGCCCAGAAGTATGTAGAGTCATTGAAAGACATGGCGCTGTCCCCTAACCAGAAAACAGTTTACATGCCGCTTGAAGCGTCTGGAATTCTCAGTAGCATAGGTGGTATTGCGGAACTAGTTAAAGACACAACTAAAGGTATCTCGGACAAAACATAAGTGCAGCAACTTTACTAACAAAGCAGAACACCCGGTATGGAAATTCTCAGCATGGACCTGACACACTGGCACTGGTTGACTATTGGTGTCGTGTTGTTTGTATTTGAACTGTTTGCACCGACAAGCTTTCTGTTGTGGCCCGCTATAGCCGCTGTCATTACCGGCCTGCTTACCTGGCTACTACCCACAATGGGCTGGCAGCTACAACTAGCGCTCTTTGCTCTGCTGGCAGTCGCTGTAACACTTGCGGGGCGCCACTTCTATAAAAACAAGCCAGACTCAACCACTTCACACCCAACACTTAATCGACGTGGTGATTCAATTAAAGGCAGAGTAATTACGCTTGAAGAGCCGATTGTTAATGGTGTCGGCAGTGTCAGGATTGATGACACACGCTGGCGACTTATCGGACAAGATGCACCGGCTGGTACAAAATTGATAGTCACTGGAACGGAAGGTTCTTCTCTTACAGTAGAAGTCGCGGTAGACACCACCAATTAACAGTATAAGACCGGTCTGGAAAACCACACGACTGTTTGTCTGGAATACACGTAGATGCCATATTTTCGTTGGGGACATAAGCGACAGCACATCCACCAACCTACCACAACGAACGCTACGTGGTTACACCGTATAAAATCGCCAGATTGACCGGGAAATTACGAACTGAAGTGCTGCACATTGGTGGATGCGCAGGCTTATCCATAGTAATGCTGCCATATTTTCGTAGGGGGGCATAAGCGACAGCGCATCCACCACACTACCGCAACGAACGCTACATAGCTACATAGCTACAGCGAATAAAATCGCCAGATGATCGGGTGAGTAACTGTCAGATGTCTGCACACTGGTGGATGCACAGACTTATTCACCCTACAGGTAAGCTCGACTAAACAGATATACGAGCAACAGACTCCCTGATCACGTTGCCGCTGAGCATATCTATAGTTAATTAGACCCGGTAAGCACTCTCTCAGTGGCCGATACATCAAGCTCAACCACAATACAGTTGCCGCGTCCATGATGCACAACAGACTTACACAGACGTTTTATTATAGCCAGACCACGGCCATGGACCTTCGGTGAGCCCTCAATGTCAATCAGGTCAGAACTATAGCGGCAGGCTGAAAAATCAAAGCCCTCGCCACTGTCAGCAACCGTGATTCTCAAAAGACCGCGACCAACCCATTCAGCAGTCACAGAAACACTACCGCCGCTAAACTCTCTGAGACGTCTTGCACGTTCAATCAGATACTCTTCAAACCCGTTATCGCTGTCCTTAACATGTGACTTCAGCGAAAGCACACCATGATCAATTGCATTGGTCATTAGTTCACTGATTAGCAGCTGCAACTTGAAATGCGGGTATTCAATACCGCAGGAATCACAAAGAGACAGTATCAGCCTGTCAGCCAAATCGGGATCCGCCAATTCCTGATGATCGAACTGCCAGTGATATAATTGGGTTTCCGTACTTAGCACGGTTTAGGAATGTCCTGATTAGATGCGATCAATCGGTTAACAAGAGCTGTTAATTGCTTTCGGGTGGCGGTCGTAGTTACTGTCGTATCGAAAAAAGCTTATCGAAATTTGCGATAGTAAGTACCCGCATAACATCCGGAGTTGGATTTACAAGGCATATTTTTACAGCTCGCCCCAAATGCTCCCGCATCATCAGCAACATACCAAGCGCACTACTATCCATGTAATCAGTTTTACTCAGATCAACGTTTACTGCTTTGCGGGACTCATCAATATCGTGAAACGAGGCTTTGAAGCTATCGTATATTCGGTAATCAAACCGACCTGCAACAGATACTGTAACCTCGTCGCCATTATTGGATTGTTCCGATATCACGCTCACAATGCCATACCTCATTATTGGGAGTTATCCGTAACCAATATCGGGATAACTCGTGTGTTTTCAGCTAGCGACAACATCACCATATTCTTTACCAAAATACAGAACACCACTCGCCTGAATGGCAACAACTGAAGTGCGAATCATCTGTATTTCAATAGCTTACCGCCAACTAGTGGCAACTCTTGAGGCAATATTCGGCCCATTACTTGGCAGGATTGATAGTCACCTAACCATCACCGCTGCACCGCACTCGCCGGCACCAGGGACGAGGTTATTGTGATAGCGAGCGACGAGCCCTGAAGAAGTCCTGAATAATCAGCCTGCACTCTGCTTCGAGTACCCCACCCACAATTTCGAGTTTATGAACGTGGCTCATAGCGGCGAAGTAGTTTATCTGGCCGCCAACTGCACCGGCGCGCGGCTCGGCCGCACCAAAGACAACACGCTGGACTCTGGCGTGCAGCAATGCACCGGCACACATCAAACAGGGTTCGACGGTACTGTAAAGCGTACAACCGGGTAGCCGGTAGTTGTCGGTGGAAAGTGCCGCTGCCCGTAGTGCCAGCACTTCTGCATGCGCTGTTGGATCACACTCTGAAATTTGAGCATTGCTTGCTTTCGCGATTATTCTGTCTTCGCGTACTACTATTGCACCGACGGGGACTTCGCCTGCGTCCGAGGCATTCTTAGCGAGTTTTAAGCACTCTCGCATAAAGTGTTCGTGAGGGTTATTTTCCGGAAGGCTCATTGTGGAGGCAGATAGAATCTCCAGGATGTTAAATCACCCTGCATCATTCATTTTACGACTAAGCAGCGGAATAATTCTCTCGTCGGTGTTTGCGCAGCTGACAAAAAAACGGGCTGTTAAACAGCCCGTTTTACGCTTATTACCGCTACAGCAATTACGTTGCTTCAGGTGCAGGAGCCGCTTCACCTTCGGAAGCAACAGCTTTCATGCTGAGTCTAATGCGACCCTGCTTATCGACCTCAAGCACCTTCACTCTTACAGTCTGACCTTCGCTTAACTCGTCAGCTACGTTCTGGACGCGATTTTCAGAGATTTGCGAGATATGCACCAGACCATCTTTGCCTGGCAGGATATTAACAAAAGCACCGAAGTCCATAATCTTCTGGACCTTACCTTCGTAGATGGTGCCAACTTCCACATCCGCAGTGATCTGCTCAATGCGTCGCTTGGCCTCTTCACCTGCTACCCGATCACTTGAAGCAATCTTTATTACACCATCATCACCGATATCGATAGTCGCGCCAGTCTCTTCGGTCAGAGCACGGATAACAGCGCCACCTTTACCGATAACCGCTGCAATCTTTTCAGGGTGGATTTTAACGGTGATAAATCGTGGAGCATGCTCAGACAACTCCTCACGCGGTGAGCCAAGTACCTTGTTCATCTCACCAAGTATAAAGAGACGACCTTCTTTGGCCTGCTCAAGCGCCGCTTCCATAATTTCTGCAGTGATGCCGTCGATCTTGATGTCCATCTGCAATGCAGTAACACCATTTTCTGAACCAGCTACTTTGAAATCCATGTCACCGAGATGGTCTTCATCGCCCAGAATGTCGCTTAATACAGCAAAGCGATTATCTTCTTTGATCAGACCCATTGCGATTCCTGCGACAGGTGCAGTCAGCGGTACACCGGCATCCATCATCGCAAGGCTTGAACCACAGACACTGGCCATAGAGCTTGAACCGTTTGACTCAGTGATTTCCGAAACTACACGTACTGTGTACGGGAAGCTTTCTTCATCCGGCATCACTGCCTGCACACCGCGCTTGGCAAGCTTACCGTGACCGATTTCACGACGCTTGGGTGAGCCGACAAAACCGGTTTCACCAACACAATATGGAGGAAAATTGTAGTGCAGCATGAATGCGTCTCTGCGCTCGCCGTCGATCGCATCAATAATCTGTGCATCACGGGTTGTACCCAGTGTTACTGCGACAATCGCCTGCGTTTCACCACGTGTAAAAAGTGCAGAACCATGAACGCGAGGAAGTATGCCAGTCTTAACTGTGATCGGGCGAACCGTTCTGGTATCACGGCCATCGATACGTCTTTCGCCTGAAAGAATACGACCACGAACAAGTGACTTTTCAAGTGATGCCACAGCCCCTTTGACGTCTGCAGCCGATGGTGAATTTTCATCTTCGGTAACCAGCGCTGCAACTGCTGCGTCTTTAACGGCAGATACTTTATCCTGACGCTCCATTTTATCTGCAGTGCTATACGCTTCACTCAGGCCTGCTTCTGCTTGTGCTGCAACCTTGCTGGCAAGCGATTCGTCTTTTTCAGGAGCAGTCCAATCCCACGGTGCAGCACCAACTTCAGCAGCAAGTTCCATAATCGCCTTGATGGCAACCTGCATCTGTTCGTGTCCATAGACAACAGCACCAAGCATCACTTCTTCAGAGAGCGTGTCAGCTTCAGACTCAACCATCAATACCGCGTTTTCAGTACCGGCAACAACCAGATCAAGTTGTGACTCTTCATCAATTTGGGTTTTAGTCGGGTTAAGTACATATGAGCCATTGATATAACCAACGCGTGCTGCACCAATTGGCCCCATGAAAGGCATACCCGAGCAAGCTAATGCAGCGGAAGCACCGAGTATAGAGACTATGTCTGCCTGAATTTCAGGATCAAGTGACATCACTGTCGGGATGATCTGAACTTCGTTTTTAAACCCTTTCGGGAACAGAGGACGAATTGGTCGATCGATCAAACGACAAACCAGTGTTTCACTCTCACTGGGCCGACCTTCGCGCTTAAAGAACCCACCGGGAATTTTACCGGCAGCGTAAGTGCGCTCTTGGTAGTTGACAGTCAGGGGGAAAAAATCCTGCCCCGGCTTCATGTCTTTCTTGCCAACGGCAGAAACCAACACCATGGTATCACCGATACTAATTTTGATAGCAGCGGAAGTTTGACGTGCAATCTCCCCTATCTCCATGGTGACCTCGTGGCCGCCATACTGAAACTTTTTGATTACTGGATTCACTTGAATTCCTTAGGTGATGACTGATTCAGTCATTAATCGTGGAAGCGCGTCTAACGGCGTAAGCCTAGTTTCGCAATAAGGTCCTGATAACGGCTTTGATCTTTGCGCTTCAGGTAGTCGAGCAGCTTGCGGCGCTGATTGACCATGCGCAGCAATCCACGTCTGGAATGGTGATCGTGTTTATGTGCTTTAAAGTGTTCCGTCAAATGTGTGATTCTCGCGGACAACAAGGCTACTTGAACTTCTGGTGACCCCGTGTCCGAAGAGTCGCGCTTATGTTCGTTGATAATCTCCGCCGTTTGATCGGCGCTTAAACAACCCATGGTTTCTCCAACTATTGTGGTGAGAGTAGAAAATGCGAACGAGCCGAAAATCCGGTTTTCGCGGTTAAAAATTTTGTCATTGCACCTGGCCGCTAACATGGTTGTCGGTCTGGTTGTCAATCTGGCCACCGATAAGGCGAACCGTCTCAAGCCGGCCATTGGCAACTTTGCCAAGACCCAGGAACTGATTATCAGCATTATAGACTCTGAACAGCTCATCAGCACTATTTGCTTCAATTGCGTTGTATTCCGGCTTCGATCCATTCCTGAACCGGAAAGCGATGTCTCCATCAATGGCAATCGAGCGCCAGTCGGCTATCACCTGATCCACCGCGAGTAGAAATTCATCGGCGTTTCCAGCCGCCTGAATATCCTCAAGGCTGAACATGGCATTGCCGTCGAAGGGCGATACGGCGAGTCGACGCAAATTTGTCACATGCGCGCCACAACCAAAATGCTCACCAATATCCCGCACAATCGAGCGAATATAAGTCCCTTTGGAAACCCGTAGCTCCAGTGAGAAAGTGGTGCCGCTGAACTCTGTCAAGGTCGCCTCGACCACGTTGATTAACCGCGGCTCAAGCTCTACCTCCCTGCCTTCTCGAGCGAGCTTATAAGCTCGCACGCCCTGTTTCTTGATCGCCGAGTAGATCGGCGGACGCTGCAATTGCTGCCCTTTAAAGGAAGCCACCGCATCTATCATCTGTTGCTCTGTTATTTCCGGTACTTGTCGAGTTTGCAAGACTTCGCCGTCGGCATCCTCGGTATCTGTCGTTACACCAAGCAACGCAGAAACGCGATAGGTTTTTTCCGCATCGAGCATATAGCCACACAGCTTGGTTGCTTCACCAAAGCAGACCGGCAACATGCCTGTGGCGGACGGATCAAGACTCCCGGTATGCCCGGCTTTTTTAGCGTTGTATAGCTTACGAACTTTTTGCAACACACCATTTGATGTCACACCCGGAGGCTTATCCAGCAGCAACACTCCATTCAACGCACGCATTAGTGCTTATTCCACACGCTGCTGTTGTCGACAGACTGCGTTTCTTCATCAGCATCTGTTGTATTGGTTGCAACCGCATCGTCTATAAGACCAGACAGTATCGAGCCTGTCTGTTGCACTTCATCATAGAAAAACTTTAACGCGGGCACTACGCGCAATCGCATTCTGCCGCCAAGCAACTTTCTAAGATACCCGCCACCTTGATTCAATGCGTCGACCAGGTCCTTCTGCTTCTCAACCCCTTCACCTGCTGCGGTTTCAGTTTCCAGGGTAATCGCTGATACGTAAACCTTGGCGCTGGACAGGTCTTTACTCACTTCAACGCCCGCTATCGTCACCATCGCAGGTACACGCGGATCTTTAAGTTCGTGTTTTATCAGATCAGACAACTCACGTTGTATCTGATCTGCCACCCGGTAGCTGCGCGGATAATCTTTAGCCATAGCGTGTTAAAGCGTCCGCGCAACTTCCTTGCGTTCAAAGACTTCAATCTGATCACCGGCTTTGATGTCGGTGTAGTTCTTTACACCGATACCACACTCAGTACCCATACGAACTTCGTTGACGTCATCTTTGAAACGACGCAGGGATTCAAGCTCGCCTTCAAAGATAACAATGTTATCCCGCAGAACGCGAATCGGTTCATCCTTTCGCACAACGCCGTCCACCACCATACAACCGGCAACATGACCGAACTTCGGTGAACGAAATACATCCTGAACTTGCGCAAGGCCTATAATATTCTCGACAATATCCGGTGCCAGCATCAAGCCGGCAGCAGCCTTGACTCGATCCAGCACTTCATAAATAACACTGTCGTAGTGAAGCTCGATATCCTGTTCCTGAATGATTCTGCGCGCAGCATTGTCAGCACGCACGTTAAACCCAATCATCACAGCATTTGAGGCAGAAGCGAGCTGCGCATCAGACTCAGTGATACCACCAACACCCCCGCCGATGACTCTAATAAAGACTTCATCAGTGGAGAAATTTTCCAGTGCATCCCGCAGTGCTTCAAAGCTGCCCTGAACATCCGTCTTAACTACAAGGTTCAAGGTATTGTGATCACCGCTTTTTACCTGAGAGAACACGTCTTCAAGCTTGGCAGGTTTACGTTCGGCAAGCCTGGCATCCCGTGATTTATCATTCCTGAGGTCTGCAAGCTCACGCGCACCGCGCTCATCTTTAGATACCAGCATCTCTTCACCGGCATCCGGTGTGTTCGACAAGCCCAACACCTGAACCGGTGTTGATGGACCTGCTGTTTCGACAGACTCCCCTTTGTCGTTAAACATTGCCCGCACACGACCGAACTCTTTACCGGTGACCATGATGTCGCCACGTTTCAGTTCACCAGCCTGTACGAGAACAGTTGCAACCGGGCCACGCCCTTTGTCCAGTGTTGCTTCAATAACAACCCCCTGGGCCGGACCGTCACCGCGTACGTTAAGCTCTAACAACTCAGACTGAAGTAGCAATGCATCGAGTAGATCATCGATACCTTGTCCGGTGATCGCAGAGACCGGAATGAACATCACATCGCCACCCCACTCCTCGGAGATGACTTCATGTTTAGACAAGTCGTTCTTTACCTTTTCAGGGTCAGCGTCTTCTTTATCCATTTTGTTGACTGCAACAATGATCGGCACCTCTGCCGCACGTGAATGCTGCACTGCTTCAATGGTTTGTGGCATAGCACCATCATCGGCCGCAACTACGAGTACAACGATGTCCGTTGCCTGCGCACCACGTGCTCGCATCGAGCTGAACGCTGCGTGGCCCGGTGTATCAAGGAAGGTAATCGAGCCTTTGTCGTGTTCAACGCTATACGCCCCGATGTGCTGTGTAATACCACCAGACTCACCAGCTGCAACACGGCTAGACCTTATATAATCGAGCAGAGACGTCTTACCGTGATCTACGTGGCCCATTACCGTGACAACCGGTGGTCTTACTGTGAGTTCCTCTGCTACATCATCACCTTGTGCTGCCGCCATCAATCGTTGCTGCAACTCAAGCTCAAGATCGTCGGCCGAGGTAGTGATGGCGTTATGTCCCATCTCCTCGACAACCAGAACAGCGGTATCCTGATCAAGCACCTGATTGATGGTTGCCATAACGCCCATGCCCATCATGGTCTTGATCACCTCACCGGCTTTAACCGCCATACGGTTACCAAGCTCGGCAACGGTGATCGTCTCTGGTACTTCAACGTCATGGATAACCGGTGCTGTCGGCTTGGCAAAACCATGCTTCGACTCAATCGGCTGATAACTCTCGCGACGACTGCGCTTTTCGCGCTTGCCACCACGCCCTCCTGAAACTCTAAGCTCTTTACGACCACCACCAGACTTGCCACCACGGCCACGACGCCCCGGCTTGCCATTTTCAGGCGGTGGCATGTTGACGACATTCGGATCAGCGGGTGCACCGCGACCTTTCCTGTCGCGACCGGCACCACCAGCAGCTCGGCGCTGCGCTTCCTGCTGTCTTAAAAGTTCTGCCTCAGCGGCGGCCTGGGCTGCGCGCTCTTTTGCCTTACCCGCCTCTTCAACACTGAGAGTGAGTTCTGCAAGTGCTGCTGCCGCTACTGCATCACGGGCTGCCGCTTCAGCTTCAATCCTGGCTTTCTCTGCCTCTTCGCGCGCCTGTTCTTCAGCGATACGCGCAGCTTCAGCTGCTTCTTCTTCAGCTTTTACCCGATCAGCTTCCGAGGTGACAGCCTCTTCCGCTTCACGCTTAATTCTTTCTTCTTCGAGCCCTTTGTCGCGCTCTTCATTTCGTGCCGCATCCTGCTCGCGGTTAACATCCTCTTTTTCAGCCTGCTGCTGCCGCAACGCAGCCTGACGAATCATCTCTTCGCGAGCGGCATCATCACGCTTGGCATAAGTTCTTTTGCCACGAGTCTCGACAGTTACCGCTTTCTTGCCCGGCCCACCCAGCTTGATTTCGCCGCGCTTCTTACGCGTCAGTGTGATCTTGCTGGCGCCCGCAGTTTTCTTTTCGACACCCTGAGACTGGCGTAGAAAAGTTAACAGCTGCGATTTTTCAGCTGCGTCTATGGTGTCTTCGGCGGCGCTTTTATCAACTCCCGCATCCTTTAGTTGCAGGAGCAGTTTCTCGACCGGCGTTCCCACCGTGTCAGCGAGCTGCTTGACGGTAACATCTGCCATATTAGTCTCTATCCTCCGCTAGCTTCATCCGGCCTCTGGAGCCGATGACTCCTCTTCCTGGAACCAGCTCTCGCGCGCCTTCATGATAAGTTTACCAGCGGTTTCTTCATCCATGCCGTCGATAACCATTAACTCGTCAGTTGCGAGATCTGCAAGATCGTCAACTGTAGTGACTTCCATCTCTGCGAGCGAAACTGCAAGCTCTGCAGTGATACCTTCCATCGCCAACAGCTCATCAGACGGATTCAGGTTTTTAATCTTCTCGTCTGTAACCAGTGCCTGGGTTAACAGAACATCCTGCGCGCGGCTTCTGAGCTCCTGCACCATTTCATCGTCAAACTCATCGACATCGAGCAACTCCTGCTCCGGCACATAGGCAACTTCTTCAACGCTGGTAAAACCTTCCTGTACCAGTATATTCGCCACCTCTTCATCAACCGTCAGCTGCTCGACGAACTTATCTACCAGCACTCGTGCTTCAGTCTCATTCTTTTCATCAGCCGCCCCTTCGTCCATCACGTTTAAGGTCCAGCCGGTGAGTTCCCCTGCCAGGCGAACATTCTGTCCACCTCGACCAATCGCCAACGAGAGCTTCTCTGAATCAACAATGATATCCATGCTGCCGTTATCTTCATCCACAATGATGGAGGCGACTTCAGCAGGTGCCATGGCATTGATGACGTATTGAGCCGGGCTTTCATTCCAGAGAATAATGTCAACACGCTCACCGGCAAGTTCATTTGAAACCGTCTGTACTCGTGAGCCACGCATACCCACACAAGCGCCTACCGGATCAAGCCTCGGATCATTAGACACGACCGCAATCTTTGCACGACTGCCCGCGTCACGGGCAGCACCCCGAATTTCGATCGTACCCTGCCCCACTTCAGGCACTTCGAGCTTGAACAGTTCAATTAAAAACTCGGGCGAGGTTCTGGTAGCAAACAACTGCGGACCATAAGCCTCAGGCTCTACGTCTCGAAGGTAAGCACGCAGCCGGTCACCGGTTCTAACCGCCTCACGCGGAATCATTTCTTCGCGACGAATATAGGCTTCCGCGTTGTTACCAAGATCGATATAAACACCGCCACGCTCTGTGCGCTTGACGATACCCATGACCAGTTCACCCACTCGATCTTTAAACGCTTCTACAACACGGGCACGTTCCGCTTCGCGAACTTTCTGTACGATAACCTGCTTGGCTGTTTGAGCGGCAATGCGACCGAAATCAACAGATTCAATGTCATCTTCAACCCAGCCACCAATTTCAAGCTCCGGATCTTCAACCTTGGCAGCAGACAATGTAATCTGCCGCAGCGGAAATTCCTGCTCGTCGTCGTCTGCAACAACTTCCCAACGACGGAAAGTGTCATATTCACCGGTTTCGCGATCAATCTGCACGCGACACTCGATATCCTTACCACTACGTTTGCGTGTGGCAGAGGCAAGCGCGGCTTCGAGCGCCTCAAAAATAATGTCTTCTTCAACGCCCTTCTCGTTAGAGACAGCGTCAACCACCATAAGTATTTCTTTGCTCATAAGTAGCTATACCTTGCGCAAATCGCCTGTACTCGATGCCAGGTGTTTAACCTGAGCGTGTTTTCAAAAGGACTCTATGCCCTGTTGTCTTTCAATCTACCTGCCTCATCGACGCTTCCTGTTGCCCTGGTTGTTACCTTGGCTGCTACGTCGGCTATTAACCGCAGTTACCAGGTTTGCCGATTCGATATCCTGCATGGCAAGCTCGTGCAATTCGTTATCTACTTCTACTACTACCAGGCCTTCTTCAACCCGATCAACTACGCCTTTGTAGTTACGTCTGCCGGAAGCAGTAATGCCTAACTTGAACTTAACGGTGTTGCCAATCTGCTCTTCATAATCGGTTGCTGTAAAAAGCGGTCGATCTACACCAGGTGAAGATACTTCAAGCGTGTATTCCCCTGCTATCAAGTCTTCAACATCCAGTGCTGCACTAACCTGACGACTCACAGCGACACAATCTTCAACTACAACACCGGATCTGTTCGGACCCGTCTCGCCAATGCCCTCATCTTCATCAGTGGCATCTTTGTCTATATATACCCGAAGCGTCAGCCCCGACTCACCCTGGCCCAGCGTCGCACCCACGAAGGTGTAATCCATGCCCTCAACAATGGGGGACAGAAAATCCCAAATATTTTCTGGTGCCCTGCGCATTCAATTTCGCTGTGTTCTGGTTAGCCGGAACATTGTCAAAATATTCCTGCCAAACAACAAAAAGGCCCCTTAGCAGGGGCCTTTTAATGATCCGTGGTAGCGGGGGTAGGATTCGAACCTACGACCTTCGGGTTATGAGCCCGACGAGCTGCCAGACTGCTCCACCCCGCAACTGCAATTCACTATGATAGGAGTAATTCGGCGAAATTACAAGTCTTTTGATCAATCCGAACGGCTGTTTTTCGCAGTATGGACAGATCCGGGAAAGCCCACAGCCGGGCTGACTATGCTTCCAGGCAGCAGCTAAATCTATAAACCAAATGCCGCAGCGCAGGCAGCCATAATCAGGCCGGGGAAAATTCCAAACAGAATAATCGCCGCGCCATTTATTGTCAGGCCGAGCTGAACATCTATCGGTGCTACCACGGGCAATGGCTCAACCGGCTCGTCAAAGAACATGTACTTGATGACGCGAAGATAGTAGAACGCGCCTACCACCGAGAAGATCACGGCAATCACCGCTAACCAGACCAGATCGGCTTTAACAGCAGCACTCAACACTGCCAACTTGGCGTAAAATCCCACTGTTGGCGGTACACCGGTCATGGAGACCAGCAGTAACATCATTACCACCGCGTAGACCGGACTCCGGCGAAACAACCCACGCAAATCGGTCAGCAGGTTTACCTCAACTCCCATACGATCCATCGCCAGAATCACGCCGAAAGCACCGAGGCTGGTAAACGAATACGTGATCGCATAAAACATTGCAGCAGAGTAGCCCTGCTGGCTACCGGCCAAAATGCCGAGCAGAATAAAGCCCACGTGCGAGATTGTTGAATACGCAAGCATGCGCTTGATTGAAACTTGCGCCAGTGCGATGAGATTACCAATCACAATCGACAACAGCGAAAGCACAATCAACATGCCTTGCCAGCTGTTGTGCGCAGTTTCGAGACCATCGACCAGAAAACGGATTGCCAGAGCAAAAGCCGCAATCTTCGGAGCTGCCGAAATATAAAGAGCGACAGATGTCGGTGCGCCTTCATAAACATCAGGTACCCACATATGAAACGGCGCCGCACCAAACTTGAACGCGATGCCAACCACCAGAAACGCCAGACCGAATACAGCAGCCGTACTTCCCTGCCCGCCTTCCGCCAGACTGCTTGCTATAACATTAAAGTGCAGACTGCCGGTAGCGCCATAGATCATAGAGATGCCGTATAACAGCGCACCAGACGCAAGTGCTCCCAATACAAAATACTTCATCGCGGCTTCTGAGGACTTTGCGTCCGTTCGCTTCAGTGCAACCATTGCGTACAAAGAGAGCGAAAGTAATTCCAGACCGAGGTATAAGGTCAGCATCGTCGCCGATGACACCATAATCATCATGCCAAGCACACCACTCAAAGCTAGCGTGTAGTACTCACCGTTTGTGATTCGGTGCGCGTTAACAAAATCACGCGAGTATAAAAACACGCCAATCGACACAATCAGTATCCACGACTTACACACCACACTCATCTGATCCATGATGAAGCTACCACCAAAGGCACTAACCGCACCGTCATCGGGTGAGATCCACCAGGTTAGAACCAGAGTGACTAATAGTGCAACTTGAGACAGGCCGTATGCCAATGGTTTGCGCTCATCCGTTACAAACAGATCGCCGACCAATATCAGGCAGATGGCGCACAACAGGAACATCTCCGGAGCGGCTAATCCTAGGTTTTCCATCATCAGCCCCTACAGTTTCGATGTGGTGACTTGCACCACCAGGTTTTCAATAGTGGCATGCATCATGTCAACCATTGGCGCAGGCCAGAGACCAAAAAACAACACCATAGCAGCCAGCAGACCCAGCATAATTTTTTCACGTTGATTGATGTCAGTAAGCGCCGCCACATTGTCATTGGCAACGTCACCGAAAATCACCCGCTTAATCATCCACAGCGTATACGCAGCACCGAGTATCAGTGTAGATGCTGCAAGAAACGCGAACCAGAAGTTCGCCTTGAAGGTTGCGAGTATCACCATGAATTCACCCACAAAGCCAGAAGTACCAGGTAAGCCGGCATTGGCCATGGCAAAGAAAACGATAAACGCTGCAAACAATGGCATGGTGTTAACCACCCCGCCATAGTCTGCAATTTCACGTGAATGCACACGGTCATAAAGCACCCCGACGCACAGAAACATTGCCGCAGAGATAAAACCGTGCGAGATCATCTGCACCATTGCACCTTCAAGCGCCATCACCGCATGACCACTCTCTACACCATCGGCTGAATTCGCGATAATCCCGAAAATCACAAACATACCGAGCGTCACAAAACCCATGTGCGAGATAGATGAGTAGGCAATAAGCTTTTTCATATCAGCCTGCGCCAGTGCCACAAAGCCGATATAAACCACGGCAATCAACGAAAACAATATCACCAGCCAGGCGAGCTGCTGACTGGCATCCGGTACAACCGGCAGGCTGAAACGCATAAATCCGTAGCCACCCATCTTCAGCATGATTGCCGCCAGCACTGCAGAGCCTGCAGTCGGCGCCTCAACGTGAGCATCCGGCAGCCAGGTGTGGACCGGCCACATTGGAATCTTGACCGCGAATGCAACGAAGAATGCAAAGAAGATCAAAGTCTGGGCTTTTGACGACAGCGCCAGCTCGTGTAATGCCTTGATTGCGAAGCTGTCTGCCTGATTGCCCATATAAATCAGAGCAACCAACATGAACACAGAGCCGAGAAAGGTATACAGGAAGAATTTAATGGTGGCGTAGACTCTACGTGGTCCACCCCAGATGCCAATGATTAAGAACATCGGGATCAGGGTTGCTTCAAAGAATACATAGAACAGAATCGAATCCGTCGCGGCAAAAACACCAACCATGAACCCTGTCATGATCAGGAACGACGCGAGATACATGGCAGGTTTATCTTTAATCACTTCCCATGCAGAGATAACAACAATTACGTTAATGAACGTGGTGAGAATGATCAGTGGTGCAGAAATACCATCTACCCCCAGACTGTAGTTGATGCCGAAAGACGGCAACCACTCTGCAAATTCAACAAACTGCATTTCTGCGGTGTTGTTATCAAAGCCGAAATACAGTCCCATGCTCAGCACAAAAGCAATAATGGATATGATCAGTGCGGTCATGCGACAACGCTGGTCACCGACGAATAATGTCAGCAAGCCACCGAGTATGGTCAACCAGATGATTAAGCTTAGTATTGGCATCAAGCGTGACTACGTTGTAAAAAAGAAAATGGTTAACATCGCTAACAACCCGGCAATCATTACAAACGCATAGTTGTACAGGTAACCGGTCAATTTCCCACGAGCCAGCGACGAGAAAAAACCGATTTTATTGGCAGTACCGTTCACCATCATGCCATCGATCATCTTCACATCCCCGACACTCCAGAGCTTGTTCGCAAGTGCAAGACCACCGCCGGCAAAGACTTTTTGATTGAAATCATCAAAGCCGTACTTATTCTCAAGCAGCCGATGAACAAAGCCGAATTTATTGGCAAACCAGTTTGCAATAGACGGGTTCTTTAAGTAGATGTACCAGGCACTGACAGCACCCGCCAATGCAAGATAAAGCGCCGGTGTCTTGAAGCCATGCAATACAAAACTGAGCGGCCCGTGATAATGCTCACCGATCTTAGCGACAACGTCGTGATCTTTGGCAACATAAATTGCCTCGCCGAAGAAGCCACCAAAGAGCATCGCACCAATAGTCAACGCGCCCAGAATCACAGAAGGAATCGCCAACAAGATCAAAGGCCAGGTAACCACCTTCGGCGATTCATGCAAGTGCTCGCGGGTGTGATCGTCAAAACGCTCTTCGCCGTGAAAAACCAGAAAGAACATCCTAAAACTGTAGAAGGCGGTAATAAATACACCCAGCAATATACAGATATAAGCGAAGCCAGCCCCCGGTATGTGGGAGTAATGGACCGCTTCAATAATCGCATCTTTTGAAAAGTATCCTGAGAAACCAGGAAAACCGATCAACGCGAGCGTTCCAATCAGTGAAGTCCAGTACGTTATGGGCATGTACTTTTTCAAACCACCCATCTTGCGGATGTCCTGCTCATGATGCATGCCGATAATCACGCTGCCAGCCGCGAGAAACAACAGCGCCTTAAAGAAGGCGTGCGTCATCAGGTGAAATATTGCGGCACTGTAGGCGGAAGCCCCAAGTGCTACCGTCATATAACCCAGTTGTGACAACGTTGAGTACGCCACTACCCGCTTGATGTCGTTCTGTACAATACCGATCAAACCCATCAGCAGAGCGGTTAGCGAACCGATGATGATGACAAAAGTCAGCGCCGTGGTAGAAAGCTCAAAGAACGGTGACATGCGGGCAACCATAAAGATACCGGCGGTAACCATTGTGGCCGCGTGAATCAGTGCCGAGATTGGAGTCGGCCCTTCCATCGAATCCGGCAGCCAGACATGCAATGGTATCTGCGCCGACTTACCCATAGCACCAATGAACAAACAGATGCACGTAACCGTGAGTGCCGACCAGGCAATCCCGGGAATGATTTCAATGGTCTTCCCGACCATGCCATCGGCTGCAGCAAACGCCTCTGAATAATTGAGCGTGCCGGTGTACATCAGTACTGCAGCAATACCGAGCAGAAAACCGAAGTCCCCTACCCGGTTAACCAGGAACGCTTTTAAGTTTGCAAAGATTGCCGTCGGTTTTTTGTACCAGAAGCCAATCAGCAGATAAGACACCAGCCCCACCGCTTCCCAGCCAAAGAACAGCTGCATGAAATTGTTCGCCATCACCAGCATTAACATCGCAAAGGTAAACAGCGATATGTAGCTGAAGAAACGCTGATAGCCCGGATCATCGTGCATATAGCCGATGGTGTAAATATGCACCATCAGAGACACTGAGGTCACTACCGTCATCATCACAACAGTGAGTCGATCTACCAGAAAGCCGACTTCAAACTTGATGTCGCCACTGACCATCCACGTATAAATAGTTTCGTTAAATACCGCACCGCCGGAAAAGCTGTGAACCAGTGCGATCAACGACAGTAAAAATGCGATTGCTACACCAGCTATCGTTATGCGATGCGAATTTACACGGCCTAGCTTGCGGCCAAAGAAGCCAGCAGCAATAGCACCGAACAACGGTGCAAGCGGCGCCAGTATATATAGGGTTTTCATCTGGTCACCCCTGCAGCTGGTCGAGATCATCGACGTTAATAGAACCGCGATTTCGGAACAGCACCACCAGGATAGCAAGGCCAATAGCAGCTTCGGCAGCCGCAACCGTCAGGATAAAAAATACGAACACCTGACCCGCTGTATCACCGAGAAAATAGGAAAACGCAATAAAGTTCATGTTCACGGCCAGCAACATCAATTCAAGAGACATCAGAATGATGATGATATTTTTCCGATTCAGAAAAATACCGGCGATACTTAAGCCGAACAAAATGGCACCGAGTGTCAGGAAGTGGGAAATCGGGATCATGACTTTGCTCCCTGATTTGAAACTCCACTGTTACCAGCAGCTGCATCTGCGGCAGGTGCTTTAGCTACCTTGCCGGTTAGATCCTGGTTGTCCTCACTGTTCATAGAGACAACACGCAACCTATCTGCCTTCTGCACCTTAACCTGCTCATGCGGGCGCTGGTATTTGGTATCAGGACGACGACGCATTGTTAATGCAATCGCAGCAATTATCGCCACCAGCAGAATCACAGCCGCAACTTCAAACTGAAACAGGTAATCGGTGTAGATGGCCAGACCGAGTTCTTCGGTATTACTGTAATCAGCTGGCTTCGGCGCCGGTTGCTCTATGCCGGACCCGGCCCACTTAACGCGCATTAACAGAACAATCTGCACTACTACAGCAACAACGATCGCAGCTCCCCAAGGAAGATGCTTTGAATATCCCTCACGCATTGGCAACAGATTAATGTCGAGCATCATCACCACAAACAGGAACAAGACCATCACCGCACCGACGTACACCAGCACCAGAGTAATCGCGAGGAACTCTGCCTCCATAAGCATCCAGATAATGGCGCTGTTAAAGAAAGCGAGAACCAGAAACAATGCTGCCTGAACCGGATTGCGAGTGGTGATAACACCCACAGCAGCTCCGATAAGAACCAGCGAGAAAACCCAGAAAACCAGAAGTTTTAAATCCATGATTTCCTCTTAGCGAAACGCAGCGTCAGCAGCGCGATCGGCAGCGATCTGGACTTCGTATTTGTCGCCAATGGCGAGCAGCTTGTCTTTGGTCATAATCTGCTCGCCGCGCTTTTCAAAGTGATATTCGAAAATACGCGTCTCGACAATTGAATCGACCGGACAGGCTTCTTCGCAGAAACCACAGAATATGCACTTGAAAAGATCAATGTCATAACGTGTAGTACGGCGTGTATCGTCCGCTCGCTGTTCGGAATCAATCGTAATTGCCAGTGCCGGGCATACAGCCTCACACAACTTACAGGCGATACAACGCTCTTCCCCGTTCGGGTAACGACGTAGCGCATGCAGTCCACGAAAACGCGGAGACTGCGGCGTTTTCTCTTCAGGGTACTGCACCGTAAATTTGGTTTTAAAGAGATACTTGCCAGTTAGCTTCATGCCCTTGAGCAACTCAAGCAGCATCAGGCTCTTTAGCGTAGATTTAACGTTACCAGTCATCCGTTATGTCTTCCTGATATCAAACCATGGCCCAATATCGAGCAGTATCGCCACTGCTTCAACGCTAAGCCAGACGATAGTGATCGGTATAAATACCTTCCAACCAAGTCGCATGATTTGATCGTAGCGGTAGCGTGGAAAAGTCGCACGAAACCATAGAAAAAAGAAAAGCATGAATGCAGTTTTGGCGAAGAACCAGAACATGCCATCCGGCAGGAATGGCACGGGTGATAACCAGCCACCAAGAAACATAATAACGGCAAGCGCTGCAATCATGATCATGTTCGCGTATTCCGCCAGGAAGAAAAGCGCGAATGCCATACCGGAATAATCAACGTGGAAGCCCGCCACAATCTCGGACTCTCCTTCGGCGACATCAAAAGGTGCACGGTTGGTCTCGGCCACACCGGATATAAAGTACACAATAAAGAGCGGAAACAGAGGCAGCCAGAACCAATGAAAGATACTGCCTTCCTGGGCTCGAACGATATCGCCAAGGTTAAGACTACCGCTTACCATCAGCACGCCAACCAGAGCAAATCCCATGGCGATTTCATAGGCAACTATCTGTGCAGCCGATCGCATCGCACCAAGAAAAGCATACTTAGAGTTAGACGCCCAACCTGCGACAATCACCCCGTAAACTCCAAGAGATGTCAGTGCCAGCACATAAAGAAGTCCGGCATTCACATCTGCAAGCACTGCAGTATCGCTGAACGGTATTACTGCCCACGCGGCAAATGCAGGCGCCAGTGACAGGATGGGTGCAATTAAAAATAGAAACCGGTGCGAGTTGGTCGGCACCAACACTTCTTTAGTCAGAAGTTTCAATACATCTGCAATCGGCTGTAACAGCCCTGCAAAGCCAACCCGGTTGGGCCCTTTTCGAACCTGAATTGCACCAATGACCTTACGTTCTGCGTAAGTCAGGTAGGCGACTGTTAACAACAGCGGAACGATGATCAACAGTACTTTGAGTACAGTGACAATCAAAAATAGCAAACCCTCAAAAAATCCCATGTTATTCGCTCGCTACCTTTATTCGCTTGCCACAAGGGTCACGGGCTCGAACAGGCAACCAAAACCTGCCAGATCCATGCTGCCCATTGGCAACCACGCACAGCCTTCCGGAACGCCATTGTCCTGCTTAACTTTTATCATCACAGACTCACCGTCCTGCTCGGCACTGACCACCGCATTTTCTGCAAGACCAAGGCGCTGCATGTCTGCACCATTCAGGGATACGAAGTTCTGTTGTGCATCTGCTGTTTTTTGCAGCGATCTTGCGCGCCGTACAAGCATATCTGCTTTGTAGGCCGGCAAATCACCACAACGAATCAGTGTTTTGCCGTCAGTGCGTGATGGCACTTCAATGTTGTCGAGTGTGTAGCTGTTATCGAGCTGAATATCGCGACACAGCGATTTGAGCTCATCACGAATACCGGCAACACTTTCATAATCGAAACCATCAAGATCCAGATGGTTACCGATCACCCGTAAAATCTTCCACGCAGGCCTGCCCTCGCCCGGTGGCTTGGTTGAGCCGTTAAACATCTGCCAGGCACCGGTTGCATTCACAAAGGTACCTGCTGTTTCTGCAAATGCCGCTGACGGTAATACGATGTTCGCGTGCTCAACCGCATGACGACTAAGATGTGTCGACATAATGATCAGGGTTGATTCCTTGCAGATCTTACGCGCCAGCTCTGCATTAATTTGCTCGTACCGCGGCTCGACGCCCATCAGCAGCAGCAGTTTAGTCTTCTCACTAAGCATCTCGGCGGCATTCTTGCCCGCCTGTTCAATTTCAGCGCCACCAGCAGCACGATGAGGAACACAGCCGGCAAGCCATGCACCTGCAGTGTTGCCACCTTCCGGCAGATAACCCAGTACCGCGCCGGTAGCACTGGCTATGCAGGCCGCTATTGCGCGCAAGTCAGAATAGTTCGGGTGCATAACCGACAAGTTGCCAAGCAGAACCACTGCGTTATCAGCGTCTTTAAGCTGCGCCGCAATCTCACGATGTGCTTCAGTAACGTTCGCCTCTGACGCGATGCGGGTTATCACCTCGTCTTTACAATCACACGCAACAGCAACAGCTAATGCATGCAACAACATCTCGCGAGGTGCAGCACCAATGTTATGCTGAGGCTCGAAGTTCATTTCATAAACCCGCGGATTTATGAAACTGATTGGCGCGCCCTTGAGGCTTGCCTTGCGTAAACGCAACGCTGCCAGCGGTTGTTCTTTTCGAACGTTCGAACCGATCAGCAGACCGGCATTAACATTTTCCAGATCCTCAAGACTCATCCCCAGCCACGGCATGACAGGCGCTCGTTTCTGATCTTTGAAATCAGTTTGTGTCAAACGGTGATCAACGTTATTGCTGCCGACACCCCGCATCAGTTTCTGCAACAGGTACTGTTCCTCTATTGTTGCAGTGGCAGATGCCATCGCAGCAATCGACTTTGCACCGTGCTGATCCAGATTTTCCCTGAAAGCCTGTGCAGTGGCCTCGAGTGCAGTCTGCCAGTCAACAGGCTTGAGTTCACCATCAATACGCAGCATTGGTGTTGTTACGCGGTCATCAGTATAGAGACCCTCATAGCTGAAACGATCACGATCGGAAATCCAGGTCTCGTTAACCGCTTCGTTTTCTCGCGGGACAACACGCATCACTTCTTCGTTGCCAACGTGTACAAAGACATTACTACCAACGCTGTCGTGTGGTGATACCGATTGATGCTGAGACAGCTCCCATGATCGTGCACTAAATCGTGAAGGCTTGGCTGTTAATGCACCTACCGGACAAAGATCAATCACGTTACCCGATAATTCAGAGTTAACGCTTTTGGCAATGTAGGTGCCGATACGCATGTTCTCGCCACGACCGGTTGCACCCAGCTCACGAACACCGGAGATCTCCTCACCAAAGCGCACACAACGCGTGCAGTGAATACAGCGGGTAAGCTCGGTAGAAATTAACGGCCCGATATTTTTATCCATCACAACACGTTTGGTCTCAACATACTCTGATGAGCTGTTGCCATAACCCAGTGCCACATCCTGCAGCTCACACTCACCGCCCTGATCACAGATCGGGCAGTCAAGCGGATGGTTAATTAACAGGAATTCCATCGTTCCAGCTTGCGCACCCTTGGCAAGTTCCGACCCGGTTTTAATAACCATGTCAGGTGCCACAGGTGTCGCGCAGGCAGGCAGAGGTTTTGGCGCTTTCTCTACCTCAATGAGACACATGCGACAGTTAGCCGCAACGCTTAGTTTTTTGTGGTAACAAAAGCGCGGGATGGTAATGCCGGCTTCGTCAGTCACTTCGATGATCATCTGGCCTTTACGAGCTTTTAAAGGCTTACCATCGACCGTGATATCAATCAGGTCTTCTTTTTCTTTGACAGGTTTATCTTTAACGGGGCTTTCACTCATGCGGCGGTCCCCAGTTGTTCTTCAACAAGGCTGCGCTTGTGTTCAACGTAGTATTCGAATTCATGTCTAAAGTGTCGCAACATACCCTGCACAGGCCATGCAGCTGCTTCACCGAGCGCACAAATAGTGCGACCGGCAATTTTAGCCGCAACATCTTCAAGCTTTGCAATATCTTCCGGTCGGCCCTTACCTTCAATGATACGTACCAGCATGCGATACAACCAACCGGTACCTTCACGGCACGGTGTGCATTGTCCACAAGACTCTGAATAATAAAAGCGCGATATTCTGCACAGCGCTTTAACCATGTCGGTTGTTTCATCCATGGAGATCACAGCCCCCGAACCCAGCATGGAACCCGACTTTGCGATCGAGTCATAATCCATATTGGTGGCAAGCATCACATCACCCGGCAATACCGGCATTGATGATCCACCAGGAATAACTGCTTTGAGCTTTCTACCGCCACGTACACCACCGGCAAGTTCAAGCAACTCGCTAAACGGTGTACCGAGACAGACTTCAAAGTTGCCCGGGTTATTCACATGGCCGGACATTGAAAAACATTTCTGGCCACCGGAATTCTCAACACCAAGATCCATAAACCATTGCGCACCGTTGCGCATGATTGCAGAGGCAGAAGCAATGGACTCAGTATTGTTAATAGTTGTAGGCTGACCATATAAACCAAAATTTGCAGGAAACGGTGGTTTGAAACGCGGCTGACCTTTCTTACCCTCAAGTGATTCAAGCAATGCAGTTTCTTCACCGCAGATATAAGCACCGGCCCCAAGCGTACCGTGAAGATCGATATTAACTCCGGTATCGAGAATATTCTGCCCGATCCAACCATTGTCATACGCTTCCTTGAGTGCACCCATAAACCGTTTATACGGTTCGTCCATCCACTCACCACGCATATAGTTGTAACCAACCGTCGCACCGATGGCATAGCAACCGATTAACATACCTTCAATCAGTGAGTGAGGATTGAACCTGTGAATATCGCGGTCCTTACAGGTTCCGGGCTCTGATTCATCACTGTTCACAACTAAATAATTCTGCCCGCCTTCTGCAGGCTTTGGCATAAAGCTCCACTTCAGACCGGTGGGAAAACCTGCACCACCGCGCCCGCGTAGGCCGGAGGCTTTAATTTCAGCCACTACATCTTCCGGTGAAATTTTATCTTTAAGGATTTTCTTCCAGCCTTCATAGCCACCGATCTTGAGATAGTTCTCATAGGTCCAGGGCTGATCAAATTTCAGCGTGGTATAGACGACCTGATTCTGTTCTTTACTCACAAGGCTTACTCCAGTGAGTCCAGAATCTTATCGACCTTTTCAGGTGTAAGACTCATGTGATAAACGTGATCTACCTGCATCATCGGGCCACCGTCACACCCGGCAAGACATTCTTCTTCCACTTTAAGGAAGATTTTTCCATCCGGTGTACTCTGCCCGAGCTTGATGCCGTATTTCTTTTCGACGTGATTAACGATGGTATCACTTCCCATCAACATACAGCTGATGTTGGTGCAAATAGCAACGCAGTGACGACCGACAGGCTCCGTCTCATACATGGAGTAGAAAGACGCTACCTCGTAAACCGCAATCTTTGACATCTCCAGCTTGTTCGCAACTGCATCCATCAATTCAACAGTCAGATAGCCATCATTCTGATGTTGCGCTGCACGCAGTGCTGCAAGTACGGCAGACTGTTTTTGATCTTCAGGGTAGCGAGTTAGCCATTCATCAATTTCTTCAATCGAGTGGCTGTCGAGTTCGGTTGATTTAAGTTCATTGTTAGTGGAGTTAGTAGCACTCATCTGTCCACCTCACCAAATACGATATCCTGTGTTCCAATGATCGCAACCACGTCTGACAACATATGCCCTTGCGCCATCTCATTCATTGCCGCCATATGGTAAAAACCCGGTGCACGAACCTTTAATCGATACGGCTTGTTGGCACCATCTGAAACCAGATAAACACCGAATTCACCTTTTGGAGCTTCAACTGCTGCATATGACTCGCCTTCCGGCAAACAAAAACCTTCAGTGAACAGCTTAAAGTGGTGAATCAATGATTCCATATCGCCTTTCATTTCCGAACGACGTGGCGGTGCAATCTTGTGATCCTCTGTGAGCACTGGCCCCGGGTTGGTACGCAGCCATGCTATACACTGTTGAATTATTTCATTCGACTGACGCATTTCTTCCATGCGTACCAGATAGCGGTCATAGCAGTCGCCCTCGACACCAACTGGTATATCAAACTTCATACGATCATAAACTTCGTAGGGCTGTTTCCTGCGCAGATCCCACTCAACACCGGAACCACGCAACATCGGGCCGGTAAACCCAAGCTGCAGAGCACGCTCCGGGCTTACCACACCTATACCCACAAGACGCTGTTTCCAGATGCGGTTGTCCGTTAAAAGCGTTTCATATTCATCAACACAGCCGGGGAATCGATTGGTAAAATCTTCAATGAAGTCCAGCATTGAGCCTTGTCTTGCATCATTGAGTTTGGCAGCATCGTTCTTGCTGCGGAAACGTGATTCTTCATACTGCGGCATTGTATTCGGCAGATCGCGAGCGACACCACCGGGGCGATAGTAAGTTGCATGCAAACGTGCACCAGATACCGCCTCATAGCAGTCCATCAAATCTTCACGCTCACGGAACGCGTAAAGAAACATAGACATCGCCCCAACATCGAGACCGTGCGCACCGATCCACATCAGGTGGTTAAGTATGCGTGTGATCTCATCAAACATAACGCGGACATACTGAGCCCGCTCAGGCACTTCAATGCCGAGCAGATTCTCAATGGCCATGACATACCCGTGCTCACTACACATCATTGAAACATAGTCGAGACGATCCATATAACCGATGCTCTGGTTATAGGGCTTGCTCTCAGCAAGCTTCTCAGTGCCACGGTGCAACAGACCCACATGCGGATCTGCACGATCAATTACTTCCCCATCCATTTCCAGTACAAGACGCAGTACGCCGTGTGCTGCAGGATGCTGAGGTCCGAAGTTCAGCGTGTAGTTTCTAATCTCAGGCATTATTCTGCCCTTCTTCAGCAGTACTGACTTCCTCTGAAGTTCTACGTGCAGTGTTGCGAATGACGCGTGGTACAAGAACCCGCGGTTCTATAGTCACAGGCTCGTAGATCACACGCTTCTTTTTCGGGTCGTAACGCATCTCAACGTTACCAACCAACGGAAAATCTTTGCGGAACGGATGGCCGACAAAGCCGTAGTCTGTCAACAGACGACGCAGGTCAGTGTGACCGTCATAGTGAATACCCAAGAGGTCAAACGACTCACGCTCCGCCCATTCAGCTGAGGACCAAATTGAAGTCACAGAAGGCACAACCGGGAATTCATTATCTTTGGCAAATACTTTTATTCGAGCACGAACATTGTGCTGTATAGACAACAACTGATAAACCGAAGCAAAGCGTGGCGTGTCACTATCATACTCAGGGGCTTCATCACCAAAGCTCATGCGCCCGATCGAGGCTTTAGAGACACCACGGCTAAATCCACTTCCGCCGGTCTCCCATTCATCCTGCCCATAGGAGAGATAATCAACACCACAGATATCGATCAATTGTTCAAATGAAGTGGCTGGGTTGTCGCGCAACTCTAGTGCTGCGGCGAGAAAGTCATCCGCGTCAACTTCAAACGATAGTTCATCGTTATCGACTTGCACTTTGGACACACCGGCAATACCTACAGCACTGATTGCTGCAGCCATATCCTGTGCGTTCTTCTGATGTGTCTTTTTCAAAATACGATTATTTTATAGAGTTGGGTCGGTGTAGTCGCGCGGCTTTAAGCGCGCGTGATTACGTTAGGTCGACGAATTTTGTTTTGCAGCTGGATGATGCCGTAAAGCAGAGCCTCTGCAGTCGGCGGACACCCTGGCACGTATACATCTACCGGTACAATCCGGTCACAGCCACGCACCACCGCGTAACTATAGTGATAGTAGCCACCACCATTTGCGCAAGAGCCCATTGAGATCACCCATTTGGGTTCCGGCATCTGGTCATAGACTTTACGTAGCGCAGGTGCCATTTTGTTGACCAGGGTACCTGCAACGATCATTACATCCGACTGACGCGGGCTCGGGCGGAAAACGATACCAAACCGGTCAAGATCGTATCGCGCTGCACCTGCATGCATCATTTCCACAGCGCAGCAAGCCAGACCAAATGTCATCGGCCACATTGAGCCGGTACGCGCCCAGTTAACGAGCTTGTCGGTAGAAGTAGTAATAAAGCCTTTATCGAGAACCGCTTCTATTCCCATTCCAGCGCTCCCTTTTTCCACTCGTAAATGAAACCGATCAGCAGTATCCCCAGGAAAATGCCCATCGCAACAAAGGCTTCAATGCCGATGGTGTCGAGCACCACCGCCCACGGAAACAAAAACGCAATTTCAAGATCAAAAATAATAAACAGGATCGCCACCAGGTAGTAACGCACGTCAAATTTCATGCGCGAGTCTTCAAAGGCTTCAAAGCCGCACTCGTACGGAGAGTTTTTCTCTGTATTTGGTTCAGTGGGACCCACTAAAGTGCCAATCAACAGCAGCACTGCTCCGAATACGAGGGCGACCAGAATAAAAACAAGGATCGGAAAATAGTTCGCTAGCATTGGATACCGAATGGCCTTAAGTGAGTTTAACGCTCTGTTATATACTAGATTGGTGCCGACGCCCGGACTCGAACCGGGACGACTTGCGTCACTACCCCCTCAAGATAGCGTGTCTACCAATTCCACCACGTCGGCAAGTGAACATCCCTACTATTTTAAACCACATTGAACAAACTGAGTAATTTATTTGACTGATTACACAACAACGCTGAAAGGTGCGCTCAGTTGCTCAAACAGTTCTTGTACGGCGCTACTCGGACTTTGGTGCTGAGGGCACGTCATCGGAGCCGGTAACGCTTTCAGCAGCAGGAACTGCCGGCACGTCAGCACCACTATCATTCGTCGACGTGTCGACTGCAGGCATGTCGTTTTCAGTCGAATTCACGTCAGTGGCCGGGGCTGGCACATCAACCTGTTGCGTCGGAGTGTCAACATTATCAATAACACTGCCGATACCTGACGAGGTACGTTGTGAGGCGAGGAAAAACAGCAGCATACTGGTACAGAAAAAAGCCAGTGCAAACAGTGTAGTCATTCTGGTGAGAAACGAGCCCGAGCCTTTGGAACCGAAAACGGTAGCAGATGCACCAGCGCCAAAGGCCGCTCCGGCTTCGGCACCTTTCCCATGCTGAATAAGCACCAGACCGATAACACCCAGGGCAAGGAATACATGAACAACGAGAGCGATTGTTTGCAACATTGGAAGACTGATCCGCCTTGGACGTAGTAAATAGTTTAAGCTTGAGCCGCTGCCGCCTGGCAGATAGCTAGAAAATCGGCACTTTTCAGCGCCGCACCACCGATGAGACCACCGTCGATGTCCGGTTTGCCAATCAAGTCGGCTGCATTATCCGGTTTCATACTGCCACCGTAGAGTATACGTAACGCAGATGCAGTTTGCGGATCCCTGGCTGCCACAAGTTCTCTGATATTAGCGTGCACTTCCTGAGCTTGTTCCGGCGTCGCTGTCTTACCGGTCCCTATTGCCCAGACCGGTTCATACGCCACTACCGCCGAAGCAAATCCGTTATCACCACAGACATCAAATACTGCCTGCAACTGTGATTCGACGACAGCCATCGTGTTGCCCGCTTCCCGATCATCAAGCGTTTCGCCAACGCAGAAAACCGGTGTGAGCCCCGCAGCCGCAACCGCCTTATGCCGGGCAGCGCAGGACGCATTGGTATCGCCGAAGAGACTGCGTCGCTCAGAGTGACCGATAATCACATATTCACAACCATACTCGGCAAGCATTGATGCAGAGACTTCACCTGTGAATGCACCCTCTTCTTCAGCACCGGCATTCTGTGCACCGAGCTTCACGGCCGCGCCATTAAGCGCCGTTGAGACATCACCGAGGTGAACACTGACCGGACACACTACAACATCCACTTTGGACGTCATATCGTCTTGCGCTGATGCCGCAATTTCACTGGCAAGCGCGACCGCACTCTCGCGAGAGCCGTTTAGCTTCCAGTTGCCTGCAACCATTGGAGTGCGCATGTTCGAATATTCCGGTGTAAGGGAATGAATGTGGGTACGATAGTGGCGATTAAAACCACTACCCAAAGCCGCGCAAGGTTACCGCGCAGGCCGTAAAAATGCAATTAGCCTCAGGATAAATAACCTGAAGCGAAGCAACAATTGTAGCTGTTACCGGACATTCCCGCCGGATTACCGGCAACAGCAGTC
>CALLBO010000072.1 GCA_937998875.1 uncultured Granulosicoccaceae bacterium | reverse complement strand
CCTTCGGGTGCCTGCGGCATTTTTAATCTAATCATTCCAACAGGCCGCTCAGAAGGCACATCCATGTGCCCACTTCGCTAATGCGCCATCCATGGCGCGTATACCTGTCTCCATGATGAGATTAAAAACAGATCAAACGCTGGGTAAAAACAAATATGCTCGTGCCTGTGGCACATTGCTATTGGTGACGGATGTGTTTGGTATCTTCTGTAATTGCACACACACTATCCTTTGGTGTGCATCGATAAAAAATTATCAGTTGCCAGGGTTCTCATGACTAGCAAGAACTTTCCGCTTGCAGCCTTAAGCTAAAGCTAGTTAAAACAGCACCAATACGCTGCAATCTCGTCTTGTGCACTACAAAAAAACGCCTCGCAAAAACGCGAAGTGCCAAAGGCACGAGGCAGTTGCTTTACCCAGCGTTTGATCTGTTTTGAATCTCATCGTGGAGACGGGTTAAAGCGGCAGGACGCCGCGTAAGCGAAGTGGGCACAGGGATGTGCCTTCTGAGCGGCCCGTTGGAGCGATGTGATTCAAAATGCCGAAGGCACCCGCAGGGCAGAGCTGTCGCGTAAAAGACTTTTGCCTACTTTTGGTCTTTTTAAAAGTGGGGCCCGCTGCAGGCGATGCCGCTCAAGATATAGCCGGCTTCAGGCAATACCGCTCAAGATACAAGCAAGCAGTAGTGCCGCAAATTAAACTGAAAAATCACACAACACCTCAGCGAGCCATGCCGCTCCCAAAAGCCAAACCAAAACAAACCTATGATAACCTTTGGCCAAGGAACAAAAACTCCCAATAAAAGAACAGCGAGAGGAAACAACAAAGTGGCAAAAAGAGTAGCAATCATCGGTGCAGGCCCGTGTGGTACAGCGGCACTGCGTGCGTTCCAATCCGCCAAGCAAAACGGTGAAGAGATCCCCGAAGTTGTCTGCTATGAAAAGCAGGAAGACTGGGGCGGACTCTGGAATTACACCTGGAGAACCGGTCTGGATGAGTACGGCGAGCCGGTACATGGCTCTATGTATCGTTACCTTTGGTCTAATGGCCCCAAAGAATGCCTTGAATTTGCCGACTACTCTTTTGATGAACACTTTGGCAAACCAATCGCCAGCTTCCCGCCACGTGAAGTACTGGCAGATTACATAAAAGGCCGCGTGGAAAAAGCCGGTGTACGTGATTGGTGCAAGTTTCGTCACCCGGTTCGACGGGTTGACTACAACAAGGACAGCGATAACTTCACTGTAACTGCACATGATCTGGTTAACGACAAAGCGGTTGTTGAAACTTTTGATAATGTCATCGTCGCTACCGGCCACTTCTCAACCCCCAATGTGCCTCACTTTGACGGCATAGAATCCTTTGGCGGCCGCGTATTACACGCCCATGACTTCCGTGACGCACTGGAATTTAAAGGCAAAGATGTGATGATTGTCGGTGCGAGTTACTCCGCTGAAGACATCGGCTCGCAGTGCTGGAAATATGGCGCTAAGTCTATTACTGCATGCTACCGAACCTCTCCTATGGGCTTTCACTGGCCAGACAACTGGGAAACCAAACCGCTGCTAACGAAAGTAGATGGCAAGACTTGTCACTTTAAAGACGGCACTTCCAAGGAACTGGATGTGATTATCCTTTGTACAGGGTATCTGCATCACTTTCCGTTTATGTCAGATGACATTCGTCTCCAGGCCACCAACCGAATGTGGACACCGAATCTTTATCAAGGTGTGGCATTCGAGCCCAATCCAAAATTGATGTACCTCGGTATGCAGGATCAATTCTATACATTCAATATGTTTGACGCTCAAGCCTGGTGGGCTCGCGATGTGATTATGGGCAAGATTGCTATACCGTCTGCTGCAGAGATGACTGCACACGGTGAAAAATGGCTGGCACGTGAAGCAACGCTTGAAACCGATGAAGACTATATCTGGTTCCAGGGTGACTACGTTCAGGAACTGATCAGCCAGACTGATTATCCTACCTTCGACGTGGAGGGTGTAAACAAGGCATTCATGGATTGGGAACACAACAAGCACGAAGATATTATGGGCTTCAGAAACAAGTCGCATGCATCGCTAATTACTAAATCTCAGTCCCCGGAACACCATACACCGTGGGTTGAAGCGATGGATGACTCTATGACGGAGTACCTGAAAAGCTAATCAGGCAACGTTGGTTTGATATGTAGCCAATGAGTAGCCCGACATTTTATGTGTGGATTGCCCAGGTCAACTGGAGCTGGTTGTCATGATGCTGCCTTGCGAGCGCCGTCATGACAACCACGCCACAAATCCAGCCAGTTGGCATAGATTGTTACCTTTGTTAAACACCCTGCGCTCCAGATAGATTAAACTAGTCAACTCAGTGCGTCAGACCGCACTGTTTTCCGAAGTTTGTATATATTTCAATTAGTTGAGGCTTGCGTGAGCAATAATACCGATACCCTCCAGCGCGGCGATAAAATCGGCTGCTACCGGATCGAGCAGGTTCTCGGTCGTGGTGGCTTTGCAGTCACCTACCTCGCGACTGATGAAAACCTCGACGTTGAGGTTGCGATCAAAGAATACCTGCCTCGTGAGATCACACAGCGCGACGACAATCTGCAGGTGTCTGCCCGCAAACCGGAGTTTGTAGAAGACTACGATGTCGGGCTGGAAAATTTCGCCCGGGAGTCAAAAACCCTCGCCCGCTTTAAACACCCTCATATTGTGCGGGTGCATCAGGTACTGCACGAGAACAACACCGCCTACATGGTGATGGATTTTGAACATGGCCAGGAACTCGGTGAAATACTCGAACAGAAGCAAACCCTGTCGGAAGAAGAGCTGCGAAATATTCTTTTCCCCATACTCGATGGAGTGGAAGAGATTCACCGTCATGGCTTTGTACATCGCGACATCAAACCGTCTAACATCTATGTAAGACATAACGGCTCGCCGGTGCTGATCGACTTCGGCGCGGCGCGCTACACCATGAGTGAAACCACGCAGCAACTCACTGCCGTGGTTACTGTTGGCTACACGCCAATTGAACAGTACAACGTGTCTGAGGACAAGCAAGGCGCCTGGTCAGACATCTACGCACTTGCTGCGGTCTGCTATGAAGCAGTAACCGGAGATGTTCCGGCAGACTCGGTGACCCGCGCTTCCGCCTCTGTAACTAATGGCGATGACCCTCTGCCTACCGTCCGGCAGAACGCCAAACGCGACTACTCCGATGACTGCCTCGATGCAATCGACTGGGGTTTACGCATGGAAGCCGAGGATCGTCCACAGGTGATAGCGCAATGGCGTGACTCATTTGATGGCATATTTAATCCGGCATCTGCATATGTCGCGAAAAAGAACGTATCCATATACTCTCCGCACCGGGTGGACAAGCCGTTAAGATCCGGCGCCGCTCCAACACACGCTGCAACCGGCCAACGAACCCAGCAGCCACTGGCCGGCGCAACAGCGGCACGTCTGTCAGAACGATACCAGGATGATGACATCAGCATTCCGCTAGGTTCCACTGAGACACCGCTCGACGGTGGCATCATCTCACTTGAAACGGATCCTGATGTGACCGATATGCCACCTGTGCCTCGTGAACCGACCGAAAGAAGGCCCAGCGACACGCCTCCGTCATTGCGCAGCAACGGCGATAATATAACGAGGCATCCTTCAACCAGAGCCTCAGATAGTGCTACGGAAAATGATCCAGCACAGCGTAACGTGCTTAGACGCGATACCGTGATTGATAGCTCGCAGCACACGCAGCAACAATTCGCTGAGCAACCTCCGACGCGCAGCAAGTTTGAGCGGCCGAGTCACATCGAACCAAAGAAAAGAGTCATCAGGGAAGATATTGAATTTGATGATTCTGAGTGGGACTACGAGCCACCAGGTAAATCCTCACCTCTCAAACTGCTGTTACCGGCGTTAGGTCTTGCGGCGATTGTTGGCGCGTCGATACTGATGGTTAACTATCCGGAGCTGATAAACAACTTTTTAAACAAAGACACCGAGCTATCATCGGAAGAGGCACTGGAACTCGCCGAACTCAAAACAGAGACCAACAGCTTCATATTCCCCGAGGGCGATTCGGCACTTGACTACTACCAGCTGGCATTAAAAAGTGAACCGGACAATGAGCAAGCTCAAGCAGGCATTCGCTCTATCGAAACCACAGTTCGAGAGATGATCGCTGATAACATGGAACAGAATAATCTGTCTGAAGCCAACAGGATTCTGGCAAGAGCAGATGATGCGGGGCTAAGAGGTGTGTATAACATTCCTGCTGCTACAGCACCCAGCACTCAGACTGTCGAGGCTACGGAAACTACCGAAGCACAATCGAGCCCTATAATTACTCCCACTGACAGCACAGTAATTACACCGGTCGATACCGCGCCTCTGGAACGTAATTCAGCAACCCCGGAACTTGCATCCAACACTCAGGAACCCGAAGTTGTACAACGCGAGATCCAGGCTGCAACAACGCCAACAGAAGCACCATCAAACGGTATTGATAACAGTATCTCTCCATTTATCGAAGGCAAAATTGCAGAGATCAATACTTTGATAGCGCAAGAGCGTTTTGCTGAGGCTCGCACCGTATACGTAGAAACAAACCGGCTAATTCCGGATCGATCTGTCGCAAGACAGCTACTGCGACAGATAGAATTCGGTGAAGCGGAAACGGCAGCGAAGGCGGCGGCCAGTGAAGCAGCGAGTGAAGCAGCGAGTGAAGCAGCGAACGAAGCAGCGAACGAAGCAGCAAGCACTGTAGTTCCCTCAAACAACACAGAAACTCCCACTGACAACACGTTGCAAGCCTCAACAACAGACACGCTAGATACTGCAACGCCGCTAAGCACCGCGACAGACGACACTACCATAGCGCCAGAACCACCACGCAACAGCTTCATTGACGCACGTGGAGAAGCAGCCGATCACTTAAACAAGCTGCGACTGGCTCTTGAAGCCAAGGACATTGACGCCGTGCAATCGCTTAGCCAACCATTACCGGAAGGCAGAATACGTTTTTTAACCAGTACCTTTGCCAGACACCATCGACTAGACGTGATCATTGACAATGTCACCACGAGTGGTGACACCATAAGCGGTCGTCTCAACGTTGCAATGTACGGCAAGGCCGATGACGGCAGCGTTTACAGTGCGGGAAAATGGAATGGTGCAATTATCGAGGCCACACGCGCTAACGGTGAGTGGCAGAAGATTCGCTGGTAGCGCCCGGTATCATTGCAGAACGTAATAAATAGTCTGTCTCGAAACAGATCAACACAGTTGTTAAAGGTAGCCTTTTTGCTAGTAACAACACCTTAGTAATTAGTTGCAGCGCTCTACAACAAGCTCAAGTTCAGGCGGAGCAACGGTAGCACTTGACCGAAAGGCTACGTCGTTACCATCTTCCTCCTGTTGTATGATCAGGGTGACGTCACCGCTGATAACATCCGGGTCCAGCGAGAAGCGATAACTAACACCCCTCTCCCACTCGTTTTCCGCAGAACCGGCAGGCACACTTGCCGGTACTGTTAAAAACGCGGAGCTCTGATCATTCCAGTCAAATCCAGAAACTGCAGACACGGTTAACAAGCCGTCTCCTGCATCATTACCTACTGTCAGGTTGAGACTGGCCTCGATCACCTCAGTTTGACTGTCATCGAATTGAAATCGAATCAAGGATGGCCTTTGGTCGGTGTCAACCTGTAGACGACCGTTGTTGGTGATGACGGAATCCTGCAAATAGGCATCGTCAGTCAGGGTAGCAAAGATTGTATCTATCACTGGCGTACAATCCAGCGGTGCACTAAACGGGTCTGTACCCTGCGCTAACTCAAGGTAGTTCGGGGTACCATCGTCATCGGTATCAATGTCAATTGAAAAACCCTGCAAGTCCAGCGTACCGTTCGCGACAGGTGTTGCTTCGCCATCGAACGTTGCGAGTACCACAGCACTGCCTTGATAAGTATCTCTGACCCTGGCATCGAGCACGACGGCCGCGCCAGCCTGAGCAGTAGCCGATCCGGTATAACTATCATCCGTTCGAATCAGATCAATACTCTGACCATCTATCGTCAGCGTTGCAAAGACTGTTTGCGTATTGGTGATTTCTGCAGGCACATCAAAGACAACGGTATAGGCAATCTGATCAGGCCCGGGTGCTGGGCCAGATAGTAAATCGGTACCGGCTATTAACTCTTCCGCGTCACTAGTACCGTCATTGTCCTGATCAAAATCAAGATTCCAGTCTGCAGCGTTAAAAATTGCCAGCGCACCATTCTGCAACCCGGCCTGTGAATCAGTAACCTGCTGACTCTGTTCACCGATGGTCAGTCCCCGTCCCGTTACTCCCTCAACCAACCGCATAGTGACAGTCAAATTTGCCTGCCTCACCACGGTAATTGATTCTCTGAATTGGCCGGTGCTGGCATCAACCGCTCTGGCCTCGCCACCTACCCTTGCAACTAACCGATAGTTACTGAAATTAGCGGCAACCAGCTCAGATGGCAGCTCCGCAAACACTTCAACTACGATCAACTCCGGGCTTTGCGTCGAGTCCAGCGGGTCAGTGTCGTACTTACGTTCTATGATGTTACTGGCACTATCACCATCGGAATCGAAAGACCCGTAGTCGTAGTCTTCACTGACAAGATTGAATGATAAGTCACCCGCGCCGGTAGCAACCGTCTTACTGGCTCTGGCAAGCGGCAGTTGCTGCCCGAGATAGAGCTCCGTAAAGTCAATTTGAACAGTGAATTCTGATAACGCCGGTACGGTTATCTGTGCACTGAATTGACCAGACGCATTGCGGTTTAATTCAGTCTCAACTCCGTTGATCGTAGCGATTGCACGGACTGCTGTTGGATCGATATCCGTGATGTTCCGCAATCGGCCCGGTAATGGCAGGCTAATGTGGCTACCATCAAAGACAACTCGATCAACTAACGAAGCCTGTTGCGAATCACAGGAAGCGACGACAATCACGGCAAGCATCGTAAACGCTCGCCACATTCGAAAGATTTTCAGGCGCCAGACTTTCAGGCAGATTCTTCCAACCACAGATAACTCTCATCAGTTGGGTACCATGCGCCTGTCGGTTATTAAGCCTCTCTCAAATCAGGCTCATTCCACTTAGCTTATTCAAAAGGCTCATGGCCTCATTCAGCGCTGGGTGGATCGCTGATCACAGTCAGCGTTACCGTATCCGGAGTCATGGTACCGGGTGTTTCGGTCCCCGATGGTTCGCTACCAGAACCGCCGGCCAATGCTCCAAGTGCAAGCAAAGCACCAACTCCGAGTAAAATTGTCATCGGGCTGACACTGAAACCGTCGCTTTGTGGCCCAGGTTCAACTTCAGCTGTGGTGACAGCCGGTGCAGCAAGTGTCAACACAATTGGCGCATAGGCAAAGCCGCGATTGGTGGTGTTACCTGCCATGTCCGTCGCCTCAATGTAGTACTGCAGGCCGCGATAGGCATCAATTTCGGTTTCAACGGCGATCATATACTCACCGATAGAGTCGATCAGCGGGCGCATACTCAGTGATTCAAACTCACCGCCAGCACTCTGCCGGTAGTAAAGCGTAACTTCCCCGACGGCGAAGTCATCTGATACCCGGGCCAAAAAAGTCTGCAGCTCGCCGGCAATACCTTCTTCGAGTTGCCGATGGATCAATACGGGCGCTTCCGTATCTTCAGCATTATCGTTGACCTGGGCAAGCGATGCAGTGACTGGCATCAACGCAAGAGACAGCGAAAGAAGCATCGCCAAGAGTCGAGATCCGGCTCGACGCACTGAATTCATCATATAAACCATCCCGGTGATTCCCACTCAATTACCGCACTTATTGACAGATTGTACAAGGCACACTCTTAACCAATCAGAAGAATTAACAAGAAATTATCTGCAAAAAACGGCGCATAGATGTCGCGGGTAACCAGCGATTGGTCTCAGAATGAGCAAATTAACCGAATTTCGGGCGGGGTCGCTGCATTACCGCTGTGCTAATGCACGCCTTGATAACGTTCGCTTTAATCCACTTAAATCAAGGCAGCAACGATTTGAGATCGAATTCCGGGTCTGCGGCCTGTTCGGGCGTGGGGCTTACCTGCTCTGCAATGAGTTTTCGAGCCAGCATGTGATCACGCGGGCTGTTGACGGAATCGACAGACTGCAGCTTCGCTGCGCTAAAATGAAACACTGAGAAATTATCATCGGTTGCACCGGCGCGTCGGACAAACTGATCCGCCGCATCAGACAAGCCTGCCATTTGCAGACTGTGTTCGCCTTGATCAGACCAGAACCACGGCACAGCGTGGTATGGCTTTTTATCACCCGCGATGCAACCCGCCGCTACTCGTGCCTGATCAGTAGCATTCTGCACTGACTCCAACCGGATCATCTTATTACTGTAAAACGAATTTGGATGATACGAACAATCACCAATCGCATACACATTCGCCACAGACGTTTCACAATATTTATTTACAACAATACCATTGTCACAATCAATACCGGCCGCGGCTGCAAGCTCAACATTTGGTAACACGCCAATACCAACAACCAGTAAATCACAATCAAGCTCTTCACCGCTCGACGCAATAACCCTGGTTACTTTTTCATCACCAATGATTTCCCTAACTGAATCACCCAGACGGATTGATATATTGTTTGCCCTGTGTGTTTGCTCGAACCAGGAAGATATATCAGGAGATACTGCGCGTGCCATCACACGATCTGCGGTATCAAATACAGTGACGTTCTTAGCCATTGCGCTAGCAACTGATGCGAATTCAAGACCGATAAATCCTGCACCGATCACGACGACATTACTGGCCTCTTCAAGTGCCGACTTTATTGCACGGGAATGTTGAACATCCCTAAGCAGATGCACACCATCAAGCAGGTGCCCGTCATCAATGTATGCAGAGTCCAACGGCAAAGGTCGTGGCCTCGCACCTGTGGCAACTACCAATGCCTCATAAGTAAACTCAGCAGATTCAGTTGCAACGGTTTGTTTAACCGTATCGATAGCACTTACAACGGTGTTAAGTTTCACCTGAACATCTTTAGTTTCGTAAAAACTTACCGGCCGCATGGCAAGTTTCTCTTCATCTGTCTCACCGGAAAGAAAGGATTTGGACAACGGCGGACGATGGTACGGATACTCAGCCTCTTCACTAAGCATAAGTATTGGCGTGGCGACTTTTTGCTTGCGAAGCGCCAGACATAATTGCACTGCAGCCTGGCCACCGCCAATGATAATGACCGGATTACCGCCTACTGAACCGGAGGCCGCAGCCACCACTGGCTAGTTCTGCTCTGACGGAAGCTGCACCTCAATACCGTCAAGCTCGTCAGCCATTTTTATTTGACAGCTGAGCCGACTCGACGGTTTTCTATCAACTGCGGTGAATCCGAGCATCTCGTCTTCATCACTTTCCATTGCCGGCACACCGGCAGTGAAGTCATCTTCAATAAAGCAGTGACATGTTGCACACATGCAGGAACCACCGCACTCGGCCTCAATGCCGTCAATATTATTCGACAGCGCTATCTCCATCAGGCTGATGCCATTTTTACCTTCCACTTCATGACGGGTACCGTCGGCATCAATGAATGTAACTTTGGGCATGTTGTATTCTCGTAGTATTTTCAGCGGGAGATAATAAGCCAGCCACTGCAAAATGTGTATCTTTTACGGTGTGCCATTTGTCTCGCACACCGGCACATTTTTTAAGCCCCGCATTTCAACTCAGCGCGACGGCCGGATTGCCAGAAGCGGCGCATTGAGCCCCTCACTGCTGACAATCACCTGATCGGATTGCGCAGAAAACGCTACCGCCTCACTCTGCTGCATCCGATGACTGCTGATAATCTCAGGAGTGCGCGCCAGCGCGCTTGCCCAGGTCTCTGAGCCACGGCGCTTAAAAAGATAGACATGCCGGTAATTGGTAACCACCGCTGTGCGGTCGTCAGCGCTTATGTCCGCCGCTGTAGCTTCAAGCAGTATGCGACCGGCAAACAAACGCTCCCACCAGACATCATCTTCTGTATTGTTCAGTTTACCTAACCGCCCTACCCGTGTAGCGATAAGCGGTCCGCGACCCGATTGTCCCCCCTGGTGACTGGCAGCAAGAGGCAAGGTATAAAGGCCCGCTTCGGCATTGTCCTTGGCAATGAGATATATCCGGCCCTCAGCCACGGAGATTGCTATTGATTCAACATTTCTGGGACCATCGGGATAGGAAAAATCTATTCGTTGATAGGGCTTTATCCGGGTGGGAGCGTTGTGTAAATCTGGCTGCCGGAAAATATGGATTGCACTGACCGGGTGTCTTAGCAGATTGTCACCGGTCTCAGCCACCGCAATCCAGTTTTCGTTCATGTATGAATAGGAAGACATATCCTCCCAGTCTCTATTTCGAACCGCCAGATCTATAGCCGCCAGGTGCCTGCCGGTTCCGTCAAAAGCATAAAGCACTGGCTGGTTCCCACTGTCATTAATCGCCCAGTACTTGTCACTCTCGCCCAAGACAGGTGCAATACCGCTAAGCTCTCTTATTTGAGTTGATTGAATTCTGCCACGGTAATAAGTATTGGCACCGACTGCAGTGAGGAAGGGCTGTTGGTTGCTCTCTCCGTCGGTCGACTGTACATCAAACGTATTGAAGTCGTCTGGACTATTCTTGTCCTTAAGATTGACGCCGTGCAAAACAGTATCAGCAGCGCTCGCATTAAGCCACACCTGCTCTGCTTTATCTGTTTGTTGTTGTAAAGAACAACCACACAGAAGCATTGAAATCAGCGCTAGCCAGATTTTAAGTAGATGCATTTATAAACAAAACGCTTTGGTTTATACGAAGGTAATCACGGACAGATCACCTGGCGATACTACCAATGTGGTGCTTTTAAGACGCTTTTGCAAGGCCAACTGCCAGGTAAAAGCTTATTCGCCAGCGGTTGTACTACCCTGCAGCTGAACCACCGTCAGCTGGGCCACTGCTGGCTGAACCACCTTCAGTTGAAACCGGGCTCTGACCATCATCTTCATCATTCGATTCCAGCCGGCGTCGTGCGCTACTAAAACTAACAACATTCTCAGCTGTGATGATTCCATGAACTGTACGGGCCGCGACTGCAGCGGGAACCGATACCCGCATGGGCGAATCCGATGCGCGCTTCTCATAGATACGCTCAATTTCACCATCACCATAAACCGTGACAATGTCACCGGAACGCAGTTCCATCGCACCAGACACCGATACAATCGCCGGAATATCATAATGACGACCCAGAAGTGCTGCGACAGAATCTGTTGCGCTGTCACTTTCAATAATGGCTTTTGCAAGTGTCAGTTGATCACGCCACTCTGCGCTGATTCTCTCGGCCACAATTATCTCACCCTCCCGGACGTAGGGAAGCTCCGCGTCGTTGCGAATCATATGCACAATTCCGCTTACGGTGTAGGTAGTGTCAGCACGGGTACCATAGAGTCGCTCAGGACGACCGGATTTTTTATTAGTATTCATTATTTCCATTCAATATTTATCATAACTGTACTACTACCGGACTGGTTACTGCACTTGTAACTGTTCAATCAAACAGCATCATGCGGCTTTCTGCTTCGCAGCACCACTACGGCCATTAGTCATCCAGTAGAGTATTTTTTCTTCAAACAGATCCGGTTCAAACGGCTTTGCCAGATAATCATCCATTCCTGCAGCGATACATTTTTCAGAATCACCCGACATTGCATTCGCGGTAAGCGCGATGATCGGCGTAGCGACAACACCAGGGTTGTTGTGCTTGCGAATTCGTCCGGTTGCCTCGTAGCCATCCATTTCAGGCATCTGACAATCCATCAGAATGACATCATAGATGTTATCTTCAAGCGCTTGCAGCGCCAGCAAACCATTGTCAGCACATTCTACCGTATACCCCAGACTCTCCAACATACCGACGGCCACCATCTGGTTAATCTCGTTGTCTTCAACAACCAGCACTCTGCCACCTGCTTTTACAGCCGCCTGTTTTTGCGGTGCATTTTCCGGTTTGCGGGCACTGGAATCCTCGCCATGAATCAAATCTCCGAGTAGCGTGTGCAGTGAATCAAGCCTTACCGGCTTGGTCAGGTGAGCACCGACTCGAGCATTATTGTTAGCCAGAAGGTCTTGAGACTGGCTGCTCATGTAGACCAGAGACATAACCCTTATCGAATTCAGCGCCGCATTCTTCGCTAGAACCTGAACAAATTGAGTCCCGGTCATGTCGGTAAGATTCGACGATACCAGAATTGCATCAAGGTTTTCCGTACCCCTGCTACTGAGGTGACTGAGCCCCTTGAGCGCAGATTCAAAAGCACTGACTTGCGCACCCAATGCGGTCAGACATTCTTGCAGTTGCTTACGCGCTGTGTCGTTACCTTCAAGCAGTATGACGTTCGCCCCGACAAGACGATTAAACACCTTCGGCTCTGCTGCTTCATCACATGAACGGAACGGGATAGTGAACGCAAACGTGCTACCCACATCCGGCTCGGATGTAACCGTAATTTCACCACCCAGCCCTTCGACCAACTGCTTGGAAATTGATAGCCCAAGGCCGGTACCTCCGAATCTACGAGTGGTAGAACCGTCTGCCTGCGCAAACGAATCAAAGATCGCATCTATTGCACTGTCGCTAATACCGACACCGCTATCCTGCACCTCAAAAGAAACAACGCCGGCATCCGCGTCAACATACCGGGTACGTACAATAATTTCGCCTTTGGTAGTGAATTTGATCGCGTTCCCCATGAGGTTTGTCAATACCTGACGCAAGCGGGTTGGATCACCGTTGACCATCACGGGAATTGTAAAGTCGAGATCGGTGACCAGCTCCAGATCCTTGGTGTGCGCCTGGGTCGCAAGCGCGCTACAAGTGTCTTCAACAAGAGATAACAGATTGAAATCGATAGATTCGTATTCGAGACGACCGGCTTCAATCTTTGAGAAATCCAGAATGTCATTAATCAGGCTGAGCAGGTTTTTACCAGACGATACTGCCGTGTCAACACAATCAGACTGACTGGTATCCAGCTCGGTCTTACTAAGCAGGTTCAGCATACCCAGCACACCGTTCATTGGTGTTCTGAGCTCGTGGCTCATGTTTGCCAGAAACTCCGATTTGGATCTCGACGTTTCTTCCAGTTCTTTTTCCCGCGCGAGTTTGAGCTCAATAAGATTACCAAGCTCATTAACTGTATCTGCCAGTTCATCCAGCTCACGGGCTGCCTGTACCTTGATCGGCTTGCCGTGCTGATCCATTTGAATTTCAACAAGCTTGTTATGGATTGCCCGGATCGGTGCTACAACCAGACGCATCACTACCAGCATTACGATAAATGCAATAATAGTGAAAGCGGTGATCGTGTAGAGCCATATTTTATTCACGTGATCGCGCACAGTCTGACGCTGCACACTCGCATCCCAAACAATCGAAATAGATCCGAAGGACTCGCCTTCAAAGACCACATCCTGCTGGAACGGAATTTTCAAAGAATCTGATATTTCCCGCTTACTATTCCAGGCTGCAAGTACCTGGTTATACTCATTCACGATCGAAAGCGCATGAATCTCCGGATCAAGCTCTATCGATTGCGCTACGATCGTCTCCAGTACCGGTTGATCCTCACTGAGTACCGCATCAAGTGAAGTGGCAAACAGCATACTGAAAGTCTTTTGACTGTGTCGTTGAAAACTATCTTCCAGAGTACGGGTTTGCACAGTACGCATGTATTCACCCGTGATATAGGCAACACTGGCAAACGTCAGAGTCAAACTGATAAACAGTAAGCTCTGCAATTTATACTTCTTTATCAACTGCATTGGCATTTTCCGCTCCGGTATGGACCGCACTTTTATTTTATTTTTCGTGCGGCCGGGTACTACCCGAATTCTCTATTATTTATTGTCTGCAACACTTCACTTGGAATTACTGTTCTCTTTTCTACCTGCAAGAACCCACTCAGTAGATTTTTTGTTTTCGTCACTAAAAAAGCGGTGATTCTGACTCATTGATTCTGCAATAACCCGAAAATCGGCATTGGTACTTTCCAGAAATCCGTTAAAATCAAGAGGCAACATGGCATCTGAATTAGATAGCTCTAAAAGACTGATTTTAAGCGCACTGTAAATTGCCGGATCAATACCGGCTCGGGCGACCCATGGCTTTGATACAAGGGGAAATCTTGCCAGCTCGCGTATTTTCTCTCCCTCAGAGAGCAAAAGCCTGAATGTCGCCTCCGACATTGCACCGGCTGCAAAATTGCCAACGCTAACTTTCGTACCGACAACATCGTGGCGTCCAAGATACTCATAACGACTGAGGTCTTTGGCGCTGATACCATTTCTCAATAGAAACTGCTGCGCCATATATCGGCCGCTTGAAGACTGCATATCTCCAAATGCAAACGACTGTCCTTTCAGATCACTGAGCTTTCGAATCGAACTGTGCAAGCCGGTTGCAATGATTCCATTCACTACCTTGGTTCCATTTTTACTTTCCACCGCGAGAATCTGTATATTCGGATTTTCCGTTTTGGCTTCCACGTAAGTCGCCGGGCCGAAGCGGGCAAAATCTACCTTCCCGTTCGCCAGGTACTCAACACCTTTCTGATAGTTCTTTGCTATCTGCATACGTATGCGAACTGATTTACCAAGTTTCGCCGACACCCTGCTTTCAAGCAAAGACACAATGGGTCTGAACTTCTTCACAACTGTTGAGGGCTTGCTCGTTGTGTAGAGCCCGATACTCAGCGTGATCCTGTCATCGTCAATATCTGCTGCAGCATTGTCTGCAGCGAAGGCGCTACTGGTCAGTAGCATCACGCCGGCAACAACTGCAACCGACAGTTTGTGTAACAGTGTTTTCATTTATCGAGTCGACTCTGTGTTTACGCCTAACAGAGGTGTGAACTAGTACCCCTATTTGATCTGCCCCCACTGTGTCGGCAAATTGCAGCAACAATTGAGGACATGTCCGACATTGCGAAATATCCCGCACCAATGCCTGCAGTGCGTCAACAATTCGCTACCGCAAATCAAGCTAGTCCAAAAAGTTGTCGATCACACCTATAGCGCTGGAAGCCGATATAACGCAGGCGTCGGTAGCACGCGATATATAAAGATAAGAATGAGATATGAGCGACGATCCAGAACAACAAGAACGGTCAGCACTCGAACAGCACGTACAGTCTGCGGAGCACTCTGCTGCTCACCTGCGCGCGGAAAACAGTCGGCTCGAAGCAGAGCTTGCAATTGAGAAGGAACGGGCAGACGCAGCGGAGACGATGAAAAGTCGATTCCTTGCCAATGTCAGCCACGAAATCAGAACACCGATGAACGGCATTCTCGGCATGACTGAGCTGTTACTCGGAACAAAGCTGAGTGAGTCACAGCGCAATTTCACCAACTCAATTGCCCGCTCTACCGAGTCGCTTCTGTTTGTGGTAAACGACATGCTGGATATCTCCGGGCTGCATCACGGCAAACTCGATCTCGAAGAAAGCGTTTTCTTCTTCAACAAGACTGTTCATAACGTTTGCAGCCAATACGAAGACAAGGCCCATTCGAAAGGTCTAAGTCTGATTTGTAACACTGAGACAATAGATCAGGTACCGGTAATCGGTGACGAATTCAGGATTCGACAGATTATCGCCAACATTGTCGACAACGCGATTAAGTTTACCGATGCTGGTGAAATCGTTGTCAGCGCCCAGGTCAGTTCAATTGATCGCACGCATTCAGTAACGGTTACAGACACTGGTTGCGGTATTGAACCAGGTGTTCAGTCCGAAATATTCAAATCATTTGCACAGGCCGATGGTTCAAGTACCAGAAAATATGGTGGCACCGGCCTGGGCCTGGCAATCGCTAATCAGCTTGCACAACTGATGAATGGCAAAATCACCATGCACAGTACTCCCGGCCATGGTTCGGCGTTCACATTTGAGTGCAAGCTCAAAGAAGGCAGCACTGAAGCGATAAATGAGGTAGGCCGGAGCCTTTTAAAAGGTAACAGGGTGTTGATTGTTGATGATACACAAACCAATCTTGAGATCCTGTCATTGCAACTAAAACAATGGGAGCTTGACGTTCAATGCGCCGATTCCGGCGAACAGGCTCTGCAACTTCTGCAGGCGGCCGCCGATACCAACAACCCGTTTCAACTCGCAATACTTGACTTAAACATGCCGAACATGGACGGGCTTGAACTGGCACAACATATTCAGAATGCTGACTATGCTGCGCACTTGCGGGTCATGATGCTGACCTCCTCTGTGGTAGATATGACCCAATCAGAGCTAAAGGAAAAAGGCATCGTAAAATCCTTGATGAAACCAGCACGACAGGCATTGCTGTACGATTCCATCAAAGGGATTATTCTTGATGATAAAGCCCCACCACAAATACCAGCGCTGGATCGAACTACCCGCATTCTTCTAACAGAGGACGATCCGATCAACCAGGAAGTCGCCACTACCATGCTCGAATCAATGGGCTATGAAGTGATGGTTGCCAACAATGGTGCTGATGCGGTCGACGCCATCCTGCAAGATGACAATATTGATCTTGTCCTGATGGACTGTCAAATGCCGGTAATGGACGGCTTCAATGCTACCCGTGCAATACGCGAGAACAACGTGCAAATACCAATTGTAGCCCTCACCGCAAACGCGATGCAGGGTGACAGAGACCTCTGCTTTGATGCTGGAATGGATGACTACTTAACGAAGCCAATATTCCAGACAGATCTATCACGCGTTGTACAGCTTTGGGTTTCCAGAACGGCAGAAGAAGTAAGTAAAAAGGAAAATTCCGATCTCGAATCAAATGATATTTCAGCCGAGGACAACATGAATATAGAAATAGACGAAACAGCACTGAATGCCATCAAATCTCTTCAACGCCCCGGACAACCGGACATACTTGCACGCATCGTAAAGATGTATATGGACAAGTCACCGGAACTGATCACAGCGATTGAAGAAGGCATCGCCGCGAATGATTGCGACAGAGTGAAGATGGCAGCGCATACGCTTAAGTCGAGCAGTGCCTACGTAGGCGCTTCGGGCCTTTCTGAGGTATGCAGCCGGGTAGAAGCCAAAGCGGCTAATGATGAGCTCGGTAATGCGGCAGAAGATGTGCAGAAAATCTCAATCGGTTTCCACTCAGTCGTGGATCAGATAAAGCAGTACGCGTAGCGTAATCGTAAAGCAGGAAGCGGCATGACATATTCAACCGATCAGAAGCCAAAAGTGCTTGTCGTTGACGACGACATGGCAGGCTTGTTGATGGCTTCTGAAGCATTAAGTGCCGCCGGATTCGAGGTAATTGAGGCAGAAGACGGCCAGGTTGCTGTTGAACAGTTTGAAAAGCACAAGCCCGATATTGTTGTCATGGATGTCATCATGCCCCGCATGAACGGATTCGAAAGTTGTGCCGCAATCAAATCACGGGAAGCCGGTGAGCATGTACCAATTCTCATGATTACCGGGCTTGATGATGTTGAGTCTATTCAAAAGGCTTATGAAGCCGGTGCAACAGACTTTGTAACCAAACCGATAAATTTCTACTTACTACCCTACCGGGTTCGCTACATGATGCGTTCGGCTAAAACCGCCGATGACCTCCGTGCCAGTCAGATCCGGCTTGGTAAAGCACAACGAATAGCAAAACTCGGTCAATGGGAATGGGAACGGAAAACCGACCATGTAGAGTGGTCAAGCGAGTGTGGCAACATACTGCAGACTAAATCACTGGGAAATAAACTCAGTGGCTTTCTGAATGCGGTACACGCAGATGACAGAAGTCATGTTGCCGGCATACTGGAGCGCGCTCAGTCGGACGACAGTCGATTCACATTTGAATTCCGAATTGCAAAAAACAATGAAGAAGACGCTCGCATAATACACGTTGAAGCGGAGCCGGAATCCGATACACATATGGTCGGTACCATTCAGGACATAACCGAACGAACCAACGCGGAGGAGCAGATACATAACCTTGCGTACTACGATCTTGTTACCGGTCTTCCCAATCGCGCACATCTGTACGACATGATTTCGTTGGCTCAGGCCCGCTGTGCAAAGCAATCTTCAAAGTTTGCGCTGCTGTTCCTTGATCTCGATCATTTTAAACAAGTTAACGATACGCTGGGCCATAATGCCGGGGATCTGCTGTTAAGACAGGTTTCATCCCGACTGACACAGGCAATAAGACAACGCCCCTCAGAGAACACAGTAAACCTGCCTGCGACTGCTAACCCTAACACAGAGGTCATAGCCAGACTCGGTGGTGATGAATTTGTTGTATTGGTTGATTATGTGGATCGAGTCGAAGATGCAGCCTATGTAGCGCGACGAATTTGTCAGACACTTTCTGAAACTTTTAATCTCGACGGTAATGAAGTCAGAATAACCACAACTATCGGCATAAGTCTGTTTCCAGATGACGGCGATACAGCGGACACACTACTCAAACACGCCGACGTGGCGATGTATCATGCTAAAGAACAGGGCCGCAACGGATACCAGTTTTACTCGCAGAGTATTCACCAGTTAGCACTTGAGCGCTTCGCAATGGAACGTGACTTAAGAAAATCATTGGAAACCGATGGCTTTCATCTTGAGTATCAACCAAAAATAATGCTTAAAACCGGTGAAGTTGCCGGGCTCGAAGCACTGGTACGCTGGAATCACCCTGAACGTGGCAGAGTAAGTCCGGCGGACTTTATTCCGCTGGCAGAGGAAACCGGCTTGATTGTTCCACTCGGGGAGTGGGTATTGAGAACTGCCTGCAGGCAAATGGTCGAATGGATTGACGCAGGAATTGCGCCGTTCATCATGGCAGTAAACTGTTCCGCCATTCAATTGGTCAGAACAGACATGGCAGCAGTTATTAAAGAAACTCTTCAAGACACCGGCCTTAATCCGGCCTATCTTGAAATAGAACTCACCGAAAGCCTGCTCATGCAGGATGTGGAAGGTGGTATCAAAATACTACAGGCACTAAAAGATCTTGGCCTGCATGTTTCCATCGATGACTTCGGTACCGGTTTCTCTTCCCTCAGTTACCTGAAAAGACTCCCGGTAGACAAACTGAAAATTGACCAGTCTTTTATAAAAGACCTGACAACAGATCCGGGTGACGCTGCAATCGTAACATCCATGATTACACTCGCGCACAACCTTGACCTCACCGTGGTTGCCGAAGGGGTGGAAAATCCGGAACAACTGGGTTTTCTTCGCGCCGAACACTGCGACGAAATTCAAGGCTACCTCGTAAGCAGACCTATGCCGGGTGAAGACTTTGCAGATTGGGTTGATGCCCACAACGCGGGTGAACGAAAGGCAGCTTGAGCTAGCCCAGATTCTTCGCGAAGCGGCGAACATATCGTGCAGAGATTCGTTTTCACAGCGAATCTCTTTCTTGCGCCGAATATACTTATTAATATCTGCAAAAGAAAAAATTTGCTGTGGAACCAAAGATCAAGTGAAGCCGTTGATTTCGTGAATAGTCCGGGCTGGAGGTTGTCCGGCAGCACAATCCAACACATCCGCGCCGGAACCAAAGCAGGCAATCTGTTTACCTATTTATGGCGTGAGAAAATTCATTTCTCCCGCAAGCACGCTCCACCACTATCTGATCACACCGGATTCACACGATAGTTATCCTGCCCCAAGCATGCTCACGGACGTCACAGGACCGGCTTTGTCCGGTACAATCTCTTAAATTCTTTTACTCGCACGGATTCGCAATGCTCGAAAGATACGCCCACTGGATCGTCAGGTTCCGCTGGCTCGCTCTTCTTATCTCACTTTTGGTAGTAGGCGCACTCGCGTCGGGTGGCAGATTCCTGTCATTAACCAACGACTATGAAGTTTTTTTTGGTGAATCAAACCCGCAGCTGGCAGCGTTTAAAAATCTGCAGGATATCTACACCAAGAATGACAATGCGCTGATTATGCTTGAGCCAAAGGACGGCGTGGTCTTTTCGACAGAAACCTTGCAGGCAATAACAGAACTGACCGACGCCGCCTGGAGCACACCCTACTCTACTCGCGTGGACTCGCTGAGCAACTTTCAATACACCTATGCGGAGGAAGATGACCTGACGGTCGAGGATCTGATTGAAGACCCCGCATCTTTGTCAGAAGAAGAACTCTCGAAGATTCAGGATACTGCAATGGCTCAGCCACTGCTGGTGAACCGACTACTGTCACCCGCCGCAGACGTGACCGGCGTCAACATCAGTTTCGAGTTGCCAACCGAGAACGCAGATAAGGTTCCGTTTGAGATCATGGACTATCTCGACGCAGTGCTTGCAGACATCGAGAGCAAGTACCCGAATATCGAAACCACCCGAACCGGCGTGGTGCCGATGAACAAAGCTTTTGCAGAATCTTCCATGCGAGATATAAAAACGCTTATTCCCACCGCATTTGCCATCATCCTGCTGGGCTTTATGTTACTGACACGAAGCTTTTGGGGAACCGTGGGTGCGCTTGCCGTAATGTTAATGTCCATCGCCGCTGCCATGGGGACAGCCGGCTGGATGGGAATCGTACTCACTCCGCCGTCGGCCAATGCACCAACACTAATACTGACGCTTGCAGTCGCAGACTGTGTTCACTATCTGGTGACGTTTTTCCAGCAGCTACGCTCAGGCAAAGACAAGTTCAGTTCTATCCGTGAGAGTATCAGGGTCAACTTCAACCCGATTTTTCTGACTTCAGTTACCACGGCGATCGGATTCCTGAGTATGAATTTTAGTGACTCACCACCATTTCACGATCTGGGAACCATCACCGCTATAGGAGTTTTTTACGCCTTTCTTTTATCCATTTTCTTCCTGCCCGCATTAACAGCCGTTTTGCCGATCAAAGCACCCGCGGTCAGGAGCCGGGAAAAAGCGGGTTTCATGGAAAAGCTTGCCAACTTTTCGATCAACTATCGAAAGGTTTTATTTCCGGTGGTTGGCTTGTTAATCGTCGGCCTGATCGCGATGATACCGCGCAACGAGCTCAATGATGAGTTCGTTAAATACTTTGATGACTCTATCGAGTTTCGGCAGGATACAGATCAGATTGGCGAGAAGCTGACAGGCATGTATTTTGTCGATTATTCACTCGATTCCCAAATCGAGAGCGGCATCAATACACCCGAATACCTTAATCAGCTCGAAGCCTTCGAACAATGGTTAGAGGAGCAACCCGAGGTGCTGCATGTCAACTCGGTCAGTGAAACTTTCCGGCGACTCAACAAAAACATGCATGGCGACGATGAGGCTTACTACAAATTACCGGAAGACAAAGAACTGGCCGCGCAGTATCTGCTGCTATATGAAATGTCGCTGCCTTACGGCCTCGATCTGAACAATCAGATCAATATCGACAAATCTGCAACCCGGTTAACCGCGACATTAAGGAATCTGTCCACCAAAGATACACTTGCTTTCGAAAACCGCGCGCAAGAGTGGATGACTAACAACACGCCAGACCTTGAAAGCGCCGGATCAAGCCCGACTATTATGTTCAGTCATATCTCAAAGCGGAACATTAACAGTATGCTTACTGGCACCGTCATCGCACTGGTGCTGATATCATTGATTCTTCTTGTATCGCTCCGGTCTGTTAAGTACGGTCTGCTCAGCCTGATACCCAACCTGGTACCGGCAGGCATGGCCTTTGGCATCTGGGCAATTTTTAATGGCCAGGTAGGCTTGTCAGTATCGGTAGTGATTGCAATGACACTGGGTATTGTGGTGGACGACACCATCCATTTTTTAAGTAAATATCTGCGCGCCAAACGCGAACAGGGGCTGGGTACCGAGGCCGCCATTCGCTACGCGTTTACCACCGTTGGTGAAGCGCTCCTGATCACCACTATTATATTGACCGCAGGATTCATGATCCTGGCGCAATCAAGCTTCTCACTCAATGCAGATATGGGCTTGATGACAGCAATCACCATTTGCCTCGCCTTGTTCATCGATTTTCTGTTCCTGCCCGCGCTGTTAATCTGGTTAGACAAAGGAAAACAGGACGACCTGACCGATGGAGCGGTTGTGCCTGCCACCTGAACAACTGGAAAACTGATTACCCGTTAAATTAAGGAAGCACCGTTATGTTACTTAGAACACTGAGCCTTGGCGCAATGCTAGCCCTAGCCCCTGCTCTTTTGGCACAAACACCGGAGGAACGCGGACTTGCCATCGCCGTAGAAGGCGACGCACGCGATCAGGGTTATGTTGACAGTACCGCTAACATGAAAATGATTTTACGCAACCGTGCCGGTAAAGAGAGTGTGCGCAACGTACGCATTAAGAGCCTTGAAGTAGAAGGTGATGGCGATAAGAGCTTATCTATTTTTGATGAACCAGCTGATGTTAAAGGCACTACCAGCCTTACCTGGTCTCACAGTGACAAACCCGATGAACAGTGGCTCTACCTACCTGCTTTAAAACGCGTGAAGCGCATTTCTTCCAAAAATAAATCCGGGCCTTTCATGGGCAGCGAGTTTGCGTTTGAAGATATCGGCTCTCAAGAGGTGGACAAATACACTTACAAGTACTTGCGTGATGAAGAGATAAACTCAGTGCCGACTTTCGTGGTGGAACGCTACCCGACAGATAAAAACAGTGGTTACAAAAAACAGGTTGTCTGGATAGAGCAGGATCGCTACCTGGCACTGAAGATCGAGTTCTATGATCGCAAAGACTCATTGCTGAAAACCCTCGAGGCATCGGATTTCACACAATACCTGGATAAGTTCTGGCGCGCCGCCAAACTCGAGATGACAAACCATCAGTCCGGCAAGTCAACAACCCTCGAGTTCTCCGGCTACCAGTTTCAGACCGGGCTCAAGTCATCAGACTTTTCTAAAAATGCCCTGAAGAAGCAGAAATAAAAAACAACAAAAAAAAACACGGAATTATAAGCAGCTAATTCGCATGCAAAAATCCTTCTTTTTTACCGCTGTACCAGCGTTCGCCATTGCAGCGACGCTTGCCAGCACCAGCGCGAGCGCGCTGGACTGGCGCGGCAATGTATCGTCCGAGCTAACCTGGTTCCCTGCTTATTCAACCGGTGCAAAGAACTGGAAGCTCAACACGTCTATAGCCGCAGACGTAGAACTGACACAGGACCTTGCAGACAATATCCGATTAACGGTCCATCCGTTTGTGCGTTGGGACCAACAAGATGATGAACGTACACGTGCAGGAGTTCGAGAACTCCTGCTTTCAACAACGGGCGAAACCTGGGAGTTTAACGCCGGCCTTGGCGCTGTTTTCTGGGGAGTCACCGAGTCACGTAATCCGGTTGACATCATCAATCAAACTGACTCAGTCGAAGACTTCACCGGAGAGGAAAAACTGGGGCAACTGATGCTTAACCTTAAATGGTTCACAGATAGCTATGGCGAGTTTGAGGCTTATCTGCTGCCAAAGTTTGAAGAGCGAACGTTTATCGGTGAAAACGGCCGACCCTACCCCGGCATCACCGTTAATCCTGACCTGACAACCTACGAATCCAGCGAAGGCAGTGATCACATAGGTTATGCGTTAAGGTGGACCAACAGCTTTGATGCGTGGGATATCGGGTTGCACTACTTTGATGGCACATCCAGAAACCCTTCCTTAATTCCTGTTGTTACTGACAACAGCGCTGTGCTTGCACCAAGGTACCCATTGCTTAAACAGGTGGGAATTGACGCACAAGGTCTCTATGGAGATCTTGCTATAAAAACAGAAACTATTCACCAATCCGGTGACGAGATAGAATCTCACGTAGAAACCGTCACTGGCGTCGAATACACCCTGGTTGGCTTTCTTTCACCCGTACAGGAAAATGAAAAGATACCCGGCAGCTGGTGTACGTCCGAAACCCGCAATCCGTTTAAAAAGCTGGCCTGCAACGACCGCATGGATCTGGGCTTAGTGCTTGAATATCTATGGGATCAGCGCGGTAACGACAGCAATCAGCCGTTTCAAAACGATTTACTGGCAGGTTTTCGGTTTGCATTTAACGATGCAGCATCAAGTGATGCATTGTTTGGCATAGTGCAAGACCTGGATCAAGGCGCGACTACAATCTCATTTGAAGCCAGCACTCGATTGTTTGAATCCTATCGTTTAAAGATTCTCGGGCAGAAATTTCTCAACACCAAAGACGATACTGTCTTAAACGCATTTGAGAAAGAAAGCTTCCTGCAGGTTGATTTCAGTTACTTCTTTTAGGCAGTAATCCTTAACACCCAATCCATCCTTGGATTTCCGGTGGAAATGCAAAATCTCAACTTTTCGACAGTACCTGCCCTCGATTAACTTTGAAATAGTCAATTTAGTTTGATTATTGTGCGCTGGTTTGTGATGATTAAGGTGGTCTGTCAGAGCCCGCCTACAGGTTTGTAGTGTTACGAAAGCAGTGTGCCCGCTCCGTAACATCAACAAGGGCAACAAGCAGAACCACCTCGAACTAGCTCTTTGGTTTACACATATGAATAAGGTTTACGACAACGCAGCACATGCGCTTGACGGTCTGCTGCAAGACGGAATGCTGATCGCATCAGGTGGATTTGGCCTCTGCGGCATTCCTGAGCTATCGATCCAGGGGATTAAAGACGCCGGAACAAAAGACTTAACTTTTGTCTCCAATAATGCCGGTGTAGACGGTTTTGGCATTGGCATTCTGCTGGAAAGCAGACAGGTTAAAAAAATGATTAGCTCCTATGTCGGAGAGAATGCAGAGTTTATGCGGCAGTATCTGGCCGGCGAACTTGAGCTTGAGTTTAACCCGCAAGGCACGCTTGCTGAACGCATGCGCTCAGCCGGCTGCGGCATCCCGGGCTTCTATACCAAAACCGGTGTAGGTACAGTCATCGCTGAAGGCAAAGAGCACAAAGAGTTCAATGGTGAGACCTATATTCTCGAAGAAGGAATCTTTGCCGACCTTGCCATCGTCAAAGCGTGGAAGGCTGACCCGACCGGCAATCTGGTATTTAGAAAAGCTGCCCGTAATTTCAATCCACCTGCCGCTATGTGTGGCAAAGTTTGCGTGGTAGAAGTTGAAGAGATCGTTGAGACAGGCACACTCGACCCTGACAATATCCATCTGCCAGGTATCTACGTGCATCGCTTGTTTCAAGGTGAGCACGAAAAGCGCATCGAACAACGCACCGTACAGGAGGCCTGAGTCATGGCATGGGACCGAAACCAAATGGCTGCGCGTGCAGGCCAGGAACTGCAAGATGGCTGGTACGTCAACTTAGGCATTGGCATTCCAACCCTGGTGTCTAACTACATTCCGGATGGCGTAGAGGTCACTCTGCAATCAGAAAACGGTATGCTTGGCATGGGACCTTTCCCCACAGAAGCGGAAATAGATGCCGATATAATCAACGCCGGTAAACAAACCATCACAGAACTCCCGCAGACTGCTTACTTCGATTCGTCACAGTCATTCGGCATGATTCGCGGTGGTAAAATCGCAATGGCCATTCTCGGTGCAATGGAAGTTGCTGAAAACGGAGATCTCGCCAACTGGATGATACCTGGTAAGTTGGTAAAAGGGATGGGCGGTGCTATGGACCTCGTGGCAGGTGTCGGCCGGGTGGTGGTCATTATGGATCACGCTAACAAGCACGGTGAAAGCAAACTTCTTAAGGAATGTACACTGCCGTTAACCGGTAAAGGTGTTGTTGATCGAATCATCACCAACCTGGGTGTACTCGATGTTGTCGAAGGTGGCTTAAAAATAGTTGAGCTGGCAGATGGTGTAAGCGAAGAAGAACTTCGTGCGGCGACAGCTGCAACTATTGTTTAGATGTACTGCAACTTTCACTTACTTCGTTGCCCTGTCCTCCTGTTGGAAGCTTACCGCTCTTGCTTGCCGAGCTAGCATGCCCTGCCGGCGGCCTTACTTTTTGAAAAGACCGAAAAGTAAGCAAAAAGTCTTTCTTGCTGCCATTTTGCCCTTCGGGTGCCTGCGGCATTTTTTGAAATCCTCCTCCGTCGGGCCGCGCCAATGGCACATCCCTGTGCCGCTGGCGCTCACGCGCCATCCATGGCGCTTTGACCCGACTCCAGAGGATTTCAAAAAACAAAACAGAAGCGCGGTTAACAGCGACTAAGTCGCTTTGATTCGTTTTTGTAGAGGTCTGTCAGATGGATAATGTGGGCAGATTAAGTAGCGTGTCCACACTGCATACTATTGCAAGCTGTAGCGACCACCTCACTTATTGTTAGTCATCCGATATAAAAATATATCCAGCACCATAAATCGTTTTAATTATTTTGGGGTTCTTAGATGGATCTCTAAGTTTCGACCGCAGGCGAGATACTCTAACGTCTATAGCGCGGTCGAACGCAAACTCATCACTGTGGTCATTTAAATCATCACATAGCTGCGCGCGAGTGACCAACCGATTGGCGTGGGTTAGAAAATACTGCAGCAGGTTTACTTCACTGGCACTAAGCTTTACCTCGACACCATCAGCATCTATCAATTCGAATTTTGAACTGTCCATCGTCCATCCGGCAAATTTATATACGGTAGAGTGCTGTACGGGTGCATTAGGTGTTTTGCGTCGAATTAATGCCCTGACACGCGCAATCACCTCTGCCATTTCGAAGGGTTTTGCCAGGTAGTCATCGGCGCCTAGCTCAAGCCCAACAATTTTATCCTGCAATGCTGCACGACCGGATATCACCAGTATGGCGGCATCACCCACACTCGAAATACTGCTGACCAGATTGAGGCCGTCTTTGTCCGGCAAACCCAGATCCACAATGCACAGGTCCGGTACCAACTGCTGCAAGGCTCTTTCAAAATCGATAGCACGCCTGAAGCCATGAACTTCATAACCTGCATCACTTAAGCTCTCGGTCAGTAACTCAAGAATCTCCGGCGAATCTTCAACAATGGCTATTTGCTGTTGGTTAGTCACTGTACTCTGCCTGCACAAGTGCTGTTTCCAGCGCGCTGAAATCAAATGGTTTGGACAACAAGCAATACTTATCCTCAGCACGCTGACGCAGAGGGTCATCTTGCGGCAGACCAGTAATGATCAACAGAGGTAAACCGTGTGGCGTTAACTCAGCGATTTCCAAACCTGTGCCCGACGCACCAACTGCGAGGTCAGTGACTACATGCGTGAGCCCTTCTATTGAAACCAGTTTAGCGGCCTCCTGAACGGAGCTCGCTTCCACCACGGCATGTCCGGCGCGCCGCAAGTAAGACAAGACCGTTTGACGAACGTCGTCATCGTCGTCTACCAACAACACCATGCCAGGCTTTGCCGCTAAAACGGGTTGGTAGGGAATTTTCAATCGCACTGAAGCACCACCCTGCTGCTGATTGCGTAGTCGTAGAGTGCCACCACAGGACTTTGCGAAATCAAATGCTGCCGTTAACCCCATACCGCGACCGATCTTGCCAGACTTGGTTGAATAAAACGGGGCGAATGCATTCTCTAACGCGTCTTCACTGAAACCGGGACCATCGTCATTGACTAACACTTCCATGTGCCCGCAGGTGGTTTTTACCACCGACACACTAACATTACCTTCACCGTTACAGGCTTCAGAAGCATTCAACAGTAAATTCAACACAGCATCCTGTGCAAAGCCCGGATCAAAAATTAAACGATCATCCGGCAGATCAACTGATAACGAAAATTGCATCGAATCGGGCACTGCTGCACGACCAAGCTGCTTTACGTTATCAAAAAAGGCCGCAACTTCCACACTCACCGGATCAAGCACTCGCTGCGCCCTGATCAGACTCAGACTGTCTATCAGTTCGGCACCGCGCTGCGCGGCAGACTTAATCGTCGTGCTTATCTCTTCAAGTGCCGGGTTAGTATCTTTGGCAATATCAGCAAGGCGCGCTTGCTGGCCCATAATTATTGTTAACAGGTTTGAAAAATCATGCGCCATACCACTGGTTAACTGCGATGCGAGTTCACGCCTGCGTGCATGAGCCAGAGCACTTCGTGCTGAAACTTCTTCTGTTACATCAGTTGATAAGATATACGCGCCGGCTACTTCACCACTTGCTTGTACATCCGGTGACATAGCAAGCCGAATGAAACGGCCCGAGTCTTCGTCACGAAATTCAGAGACTGTCGCTTCGCCTGCCAGCACCTTTTTAAAATTCGGACGCACATGCGACCAGACATGCTCACCCAATACCGTTTTGAAACTGCGCCCGACAATATCGGCTTTAACCACCGGCAATATTGTATGCAGTCGACCATTGGAATGGGTGTAGAAACCGTCAGAGTTCACGTGAGCTATATGTGCAGGCGTCATCGTGTTCAATAACGCCAGCTGCTCCTGATTTCGTGTTAACTCCTGTTTGGCTGCTTCCAGCGCCCTGACCGTGGCTGCCATTGCCCGGTTGGCCTGAAACAAATCTTCTGTGCGTTGACCGAGCTCTTCAGACAGACCGCGCGCGTGGGACTGAAACAACTCTTCCTGCTTTTTTATTTCCGTGATGTCGGTGTATACGGTTATCCATCCACCCTGACCGAGCGGATTACCTTCGATAGAGACGGTCGTATCGTTGGCCCGTGTGCGTTCAAAGTAGTGCGGCTCAAAGGCACGGGCCAGGTTTACCTTTTCCCCGACAAAGGCTTCAATGTCGTCAATCGGCCCGTACTCACCTTTTTCAGATAAATATCTCAACGTATCGGCAAAGTCAGCACCCGCTGTGGCATAGCGCTCTGGCAGGTTGAACAAAGTTTGAAATCGACGGTTGGCAAGCACCAGCTGCAGGTCCTGATCGTAGATCGATATGGCCTGCGTAATCAGGTTGAGTCCCGAGATGGTCAGATCATTCAGAGATTCTGGCGAAATTTCAGACATTTGCGCTAAGTTACCAGCTTTGGGCCAATTTTTTCCAGTACCTCGACCTGTTACATTTCGATAGATTTCTGAAAAACTCTGGTAGGGATATTCGGGCATACTACCTCCCTGCAACCACGCAGTGGAGGACACACATGACGGAAGCAGCCGGGGAGCTTGCATCATTACCCGCACTATTGGCGCGCAACGCCAAACTGTATGGCTCAAAGGCCGCCTACCGCGAGAAAGAATTCGGTATCTGGCAGACATGGAGCTGGGCGCAGGCTCTTGAAGAGGTCAATGCTATTGCAAACGGCCTGATCGATCTGGGTGTACAACGTGGTGATTGCATCGCAATTGTCGGCCGCAACAGACCGGCACTCTACTGGTCCGGTATCGCCGTGCAAAAAGCCGGTGGCATTCCCGTTCCGCTTTATCAGGACGCCTCGGCAGACGAGATAGCGTACGCACTTGGCCATTGCAACGCTCGCTATGTCATCGCGGGGGATCAGGAGCAGGTCGATAAAGTTTCAGACATCAGCGACCAAATACCCAACCTGGCTCATGTTATTTATCTCGATGATCGTGGCATGCGTAAGTACGATCACTCAAAGCTGACCTCGTTCGCCGAGTTACAAAAACGCGGCCGTGAGCAAAGTGATCAACAGGAACTCGCGCGAAGAGAAGCAGAACTATCACCTGAAAGCACCTGCGTTATCCTCTACACGTCCGGTACAACAAGTCGGCCTAAGGGTGTTGTACTGTCAAATCACAATGTCATTGAAACCGCCAAAAACAGCTGCGAGTTTGACAAGCTCAGTAACAAAGAAGAAATCCTCGCCTATCTGCCCATGGCATGGGTCGGTGATTACATCTTTTCAATCGGTCAGGCGCTGTGGACGGGCTTTTGTGTTAACTGCCCGGAATCTCAAGACACGATGCAGGCCGACTTACGAGAAATCGGTCCTACCTACTTCTTCGCTCCACCACAGGTATTCGAACGCCAGCTGACCTCGGTAATGATTCGCATGGAGGACGCTGGCAAGTTTAAGAAGCGTATGTTTGATCATTATATGAAAGTGGCCAAACGCGTTGGACCGACACTGCTCGATGGTGGTGATGTCAGTTTCAAAGACAAACTGAGCTATCGACTCGGGAAGTTTTTTGTCTACGAACCATTGAAAGACACACTTGGTCTGAGGCGTATAAGAGTCGGTTACACAGCAGGCGAAGCTATCGGCCCTGAGTTGTTTGATTTTTTTCGCTCCCTGGGCATAAACCTTAAACAACTGTACGGTCAGACGGAGGCGACCGTATTTATCACTCAGCAGCCTGATGGTGGGGTGAGTTCCGATACCGTTGGGGTCCCCTCTCCCGGTGTTGAACTGCGTATTGATGACACTGGTGAAGTCTTCTACCGCTCGCCAGGTGTGTTCGTTGAGTACCTGAATAACCCGGAGAGCACCGCATCCACCAAAGCACAAGACGGCTGGGTTGCCACCGGAGACGCGGGCTTTATAGAAGATAAGACCGGTCAGCTGCGCATCATTGATCGGGTCAAAGATGTGGGCAAGATGGCAGACGGATCATTGTTCGCGCCGAAGTATGTTGAAAACAAACTTAAGTTTTATCCCGATGTTCTGGAAGCAGTAGTCTTCGGTGCAGGGCGCGACAAGTGCTGTGCGTTTATCAATATCGACCTGACCTCTGTTGGCAACTGGGCGGAACGCAACAACATTGCCTATGCCTCTTATCAGGAACTGTCACAACATCCGCAGGTACTCGATATCATCGCAGGCCATGTTAACGAAGTGAATCAAAGCATCGCAGAAGATGAAATGCTCGCGGGCTGTCAGATACATCGCTTCCTGGTACTGCATAAAGAGCTTGATGCTGATGATGGTGAAATTACCAGAACCCGAAAAGTCAGGCGCGGTGTGATAGAAGAAAAGTTTAATGATTTAGTTAACGCACTTTATGACGGATCAGATTCCATCTATACAGAGACAGAAGTCACTTACGAAGATGGCCGCAAGGGCAAAATCACCGCGACCCTCGAAATCAAAGATGCTGTCGTTGCCACCGCTGCAGTGAAGGCCGCATGAGTACACCCGCAACCGAACTTCAGCAAGACGGCTACATCACCGCAGATGGTCGCAAGATCGGCAGCGTGATGATGGATCTCAGATCCATTACCCTGCGCTTTGGTGGCGTGGTTGCCATTCAGGACATCTCCTTCGATATTCGGCAGGGTGAAATTCGCGCCATCATCGGTCCGAATGGCGCAGGCAAGTCATCAATGCTCAACGTCATTAGTGGCTTTTACCAACCACAGCAAGGTGAAGTCTGGTTTTTAGGTAAGAAGCGTCCACCCCTGAAACCGTATCAGGTGGCAAGACAAGGCATCGCGCGAACGTTTCAAAACATTGCACTGTTCCAGGGCATGACGGTGCTAGACAACGTGATGACAGGCCGACTGAACCATATGAAAACAGGCTGGCTCGCACAGTCCATCTGGCTGGGCCGCGCCAACAAGGAGGAGAGAATCAATCGCCGGAAAGTAGAAGAGATTATCGACTTCCTCGAAATCCAGTCAATCCGCAAAACACCTGTCGGCCGTCTGCCCTATGGTTTGAAAAAACGAGTAGAGCTGGCGCGTGCACTGGCAGCAGAACCCGATCTCTTACTGCTTGATGAACCGATGGCAGGAATGAACGTGGAAGAGAAAGAAGACATGAGTCGTTTCATTCTCGATGCTAACGATGAGTACGGCACCACTATCGCGCTGATTGAACACGACATGGGGGTGGTTATGGATCTTTCTGATCGCGTGGTTGTGATGGACTATGGCAGAAAGATCGGCGACGGCACACCCGATGAGGTGCGCAATAACGAAGAGGTCATCGCCGCCTATCTGGGAGTGCCCAATGATTAATTACAATGTCAGTGACGGAGTCTCTCATGCCAGCTGATTTCCTTTACGGTATTGAAGTTGTTCTCAACGGCTTAATGGCTGGAGTTATGTATGCGCTGGTGGCGCTTGGCTTTGTATTGATTTTTAAAGCTTCGGGTATTTTTAACTTCGCACAGGGTGTTATGGCACTCTTTGCGGCCCTCACCCTTGTTGGAATTATGCAGGGTCAGGTCCCCTTTGCACATCTGATTAACGAGATTTTCGGCACCGAGGTTCACCACTTTGGCTGGGAAGTACCTGCTCTGCTCGCAATACTACTCACATTGGTGGTAATGATCGCACTTGCGTGGTCCATACAAAAATTCCTGTTTAAGCATCTGGTCGGACAGGAACCCATTATCCTCTTTATGGCAACCATAGGACTCGCCTACTTTCTTGAAGGACTCGGTGATCTAATGTGGGGTTCAAATATCAAGACACTCGATCTTGGTCTGCCACAGGGTGGTTCACGATGGATTGAAGACGCCACTGCAGGTCTTGGTGGTGATGATTTTTACGGCTTTTTTATCGACAAGCTTGATCTCGTTGCAACGCTGGTAGCAATTGTACTGGTGTTGAGTCTGATCGCATTCAGCCAGTACACAAAACACGGCCGTGCGATGCGCGCTGTGGCCGACGATCATCAGGCGGCCTTAAGCGTCGGCATTTCTCTGAACTTCATCTGGGTCCTGGTCTGGTCACTGGCAGGTCTTGTCGCACTGGTCGCAGGTGTCATGTGGGGGGCTAAATCGGGTGTGCAGTTTTCACTGTCGTTGATTGCGCTCAAGGCACTTCCGGTATTAATGCTCGGTGGCTTTACCTCTATTCCCGGTGCCATTGTCGGTGGCCTTATCATTGGCGTAGGTGAAAAATTATTTGAATACACAATTGGTGCACCGTTCCTGGGTGGTGCCACCGAAAACTGGTTTGCCTATATGCTCGCACTGATGTTTCTGGTGTTCAGACCACAGGGTTTGTTCGGGGAGAAAATCATTGAACGGGTATAAGCTAGCGGGCCTGATCATCAGCGGAGCGCCTTATGTTCTATCGTGAAGCCGGTGATTTCAAAACAACCTATGAAGCAGACAATCAGACCTTCCCGATAGCATTTGATCGATATCGGTACTGGTTTGTTCTAGCGGTTGCCTTTTTGGTTATCCCGTTTGTGATCAATGATTATTGGGCTAACGCACTGCTGGTGCCGTTTTTAATTTACGCAATCGCGGCAATCGGTTTGAATATTCTGACCGGTTACTGTGGCCAGGTCAGTCTCGGCACGGGGGGCTTCATGGCCGTTGGCGCATACGCCTGCTACAAACTAATGACTGCCTTCCCCGATATCAACATCCTTATCCATATTCTGTTGGCGGGTGGTATCACTGCAATAGTTGGCGCTGCGTTCGGGCTGCCGTCACTGCGCATCAAAGGGTTTTATCTGGCTGTGGCCACACTGGCTGCACAGTTTTTTCTGGTGTGGCTGTTTAATAAAGTGCCGTGGTTTTATAACAACTCCGCCTCCGGTCAGATCAGCGCACCGGAGAGATCGGTATTTGGTGTTCCTGTAACCGGTCCAAACACAGAAGCCTGGGCAATGTATCTGGTCTGCCTGGTGTTCGTTACCTTGTCTGCCATTATTGCCCGCAACATGACCCGAGGATCGATGGGTCGCAAGTGGATGGCAATACGGGACATGGATATCGCAGCTGAAATTATTGGCGTTAACCCGCTGCGAGCGAAGCTGAGCGCGTTTGCGATTTCCTCGTTCTTTGTCGGTATTTCCGGTGCTCTTTTCTTTGCGGTATACCTCGGCGCAGTTGAAGTCGGTGAGGTATTCGGTATCAACAAATCGTTCCTTGTTCTGTTCATGATTATTATTGGCGGACTGGGCACTATCTTCGGTGCATTTGCAGGTGCTGCGTTTCTCGTGTGCCTGCCGGTCGTACTGAAACTAATAGGCGTAGATCTGTTTGGCTGGCCCCCGGATCTCGTCGCGCACTTCCAACTTGTGATTGTCGGTTTATTGATTATGTTTTTCCTGATCAAGGAACCACACGGGTTTGCGCAGCTTTGGAGGGTCGCCAAAGAAAAATTGCGGCTTTGGCCGTTCCCTTATTAACCGATTGGTTCACTCACTTGAAGATTCTTGAGAGGAGACATTAATGAAACTTCAAAACTTAACCGCAGTAGCTCTGGCCACTGCACTCGCATCCGGAACCGCCATGGCGGATCTGGTTATACCTGATCTTAGTTACCGTACCGGCGCCTATGCCGCAGGTGGCACACCGTTCTCGGACGGCTTTCAGGACTACCTCAACATGCTCAACGCAAGAGACGGTGGTATCGGTGGCGAAGAAATTCGAATCATCGAATGTGAAACCGGCTACAACACAGAAAAAGGTGTTGAGTGCTATGAGAGCACTAAAGGCGAAGGCGCACTGATCTATCAGCCTCTGTCTACCGGTATTACCTATCAGCTCATACCCAAAGCCACCGCAGACAAGATTCCACTACACACCATGGGTTATGGACGCACCTCTGCTGCCAACGGTGAAGTGTTTAACTGGGTATTCAACTACCCTGCGAACTACTGGGACGCGGCCGGTGTGATGGTCAATTACCTGCTCGGTGAAAACGACGGTGATCTTAACGGCAAGAAAATCGCTCTTGTTTATCACAACTCTGCCTACGGTAAAGAGCCTATCCGAACACTCGAAGCCCTGTCAGAAAAGCACGGCTTTGAGTTCAACCCGATTGCAGTCGATCACCCGGGTCAGGAACAAAAGTCACAGTGGCTGCAAATTCGACGTGAACGTCCTGACTACGTGATGATGTGGGGTTGGGGTGTGATGAATCAGGTTGCGATTCAGGAAGCAGCCAACATCGGATTCCCAATGGAAAACTTCATTGGCAACTGGTGGTCTGGCGCTGAGCACGATGTAACTCCTGCCGGTGCTGCAGCCAACGGTTACAAGTCACTGAACATGAATCGTATTGGTGACCTGCCTGTGTTCGAAGACATCAAGAAACATGTTCACGATGCAGGTGAAGCAGCCGGCGACGGTTCCAACCTGGGTACGGTGCTGTACACACGCGGAATGTACGCCGCCATGCTGGCACAGGAAGCGATTGCAAAAGCACAGGAAATTCACGGCGTCAGTGACGTTACACCTGAAATGGTACGTGATGGTATGGAAGCGCTGTCAGTTACAGCAGATCGTATGACTGAGCTTGGCATGGAAGGCATAGGTCCGGAGTTCTCGGTAACCTGTGAAGATCACGGTGGTTCAGGCCTCGGTATCGTTCAACAGTGGAATGCTGGTGACAATAAGTGGGTTGCTTTGACCGACTACCTTGAGCCTAACGACGAAATTACCGCACCGCTGGTCGAAGAAGACTCTGCTGCTTTTGCCGCAGAAAACAACATCACACCCGGCTGTTACAAAGGCTGATTGTGAACGACAGGGGCGACCGTACAGGTTGCCCCTCTTTTTGTGTGCGGCTTATCCGTAAGCCTAATCCGGAAAAATTGTTTTGCAGCAAACTCAGGAAGTATCACAACAAACGGCGGCAGAAACTGAAACCCTGCTCGAAGTTAACAACGTCGAGGTCATATACAACCATGTGATACTCGTGTTGAAGGGCGTTTCACTGTCAGTACCAAAGGGCGGGATCACAGCACTCCTTGGTGGCAACGGTGCAGGCAAGACTACCACCTTAAAAGCGATTTCGAATTTACTGCATTCAGAGCGTGGCGAAGTTACCAAAGGTTCGATTAGTTATCGCGGCGACCCTGTTCAGGACATGGACCCTGAATCACTGGTTAAGATGGGTGTCATTCAAGTCATGGAAGGTCGGCATTGCTTTGAACATTTAACCGTTGAAGAGAATCTGCTTACCGGTTCATATACCCGACGTGACGGAGCCAGTGCCGTAGCTGAAGATTTGGAAAAGGTATACAACTACTTCCCCAGATTAAAAGATCGCAGAAAGTCGCAAGCAGGTTACACCTCAGGTGGCGAACAACAGATGTGCGCACTTGGTCGCGCGCTCATGTCTAAACCAGAAACAATTCTTCTCGATGAACCGTCAATGGGCTTAGCGCCTCAGTTGGTTGAAGAGATTTTTCAGATAGTACAAAGCCTGAATGAAAAAGAAGGCGTGTCTTTCTTACTGGCAGAGCAAAACACCAACGTCGCACTCCGGTTTGCGCACTATGGTTATATTCTCGAATCAGGACGCATCGTGATGGATGGTCCCGCTGCAGAGTTGCGAGAAAATCCGGATGTTAAAGAATTTTATCTTGGCATGTCAGAAGAAGGACGAAAGTCTTATCGGGATGTGCGCAGCTATCGTCGACGTAAAAGGTGGTTAGCATAATGACAACAGATTTATCCGGTGAGCAATTTCTGCGCGAGGGCAAGCAGTTTATGACTGCTGCCAAACTATTTCCTGATGTGACAATCAACAACAAGTCAGATCTGGCGGATTTACCGGTCTTGCGTAAAGACGAGTACTTTAAAAAGCAAACTGAAACTCCACCTTTCGGTGGCATGACTGTGACCAATGCCAGCCATATCTTTCAGTCGCCCGGCCCCATCTATGAACCCGGTGGTATTGCCAGTGATTGGTGGCGATTCGGACGCTTTGCCAAAGCTATCGGCATCAGTAGTGATGACATCGTGCTTAATACATTTTCATATCACTTCACACCTGCAGGTGCGATGTTTGAAAGTGGCGCACATGCCGTCAGTGCGAGCGTGTTTCCATCAGGCCCTGGCCAGTCAACACAACAGGCAGAAGTCGCAGCAGCTATCGGTGCTACAACCTATGCGGGCACACCGGATTTTCTACAAACTATTTTAGCTAAAGCGGACGAACACGGACATGACCTGAGCTGCCTGAATAAAGCAGCGGTATCTGCAGGCCCCCTCTTCCCGCAAATGCGTGAAGACTACATGAAGCGCGGCATTGTGTGCCGTCAGTGCTATGCCACAGCCGATGTAGGTTTAATTGCCTACGAGACTACAGACTGTATCGACGGAATGCTGATCGATGACGACATCATCGTCGAGATCGTCACGCCCGGTACCAACACCCCCCTGCCCGACGGTGAAGTCGGTGAAGTAGTAGTTACAGTATTAAACCCGAACCACCCGTTACTCAGATTCTCTGTTGGTGATCTAAGCGCCATAATGACCGAACCAAGTCCAACCGGGTGCGGACGACCCCGACTCGTCGGATGGCGTGGCCGTGCAGATCAAGCCACCAAAGTACGGGGTATGTTTGTAAGGCCCGAACAAGTCGCTCGCATAGTCGATCAACACCCGGGTATTGAACGCGCCCGCGTCGAAGTAAGTACAGATGGCAGCCGTGATCAACTTACTGTAAAACTTGAATCTTCAGATCACAACAGCCACGACCAGCAAGCTTTGGATTCAACCGTTGCTGAAATTCTTAAGCTCAAAGCTGACGTTGTTGTCGTACCGCGTAATGAGCTTCCAAAGGATGGAATCGTTATAGCGGATCTTCGACCTGTACCGGGTGATACTGTAAAGTGAATCTCTGTAGGCTAGTGCGGTGTGCGGTAAGTTCGGTAACAAATTTTTCGCGGTGACAGTCGTCAGAGCAAGGCAGAAAAATGAGGCATAGCAGGGCCTACGTCGAATTTTTCTAACGCCGCTATGGCGGCAGCGTGCCAGCTAGCCTTCCGATTCGAAGGGATTATCTATGACCTTTTGATCAAGCCTGACTGAATGAAGAAAACTTATCTGTCACTTCTCCCTCAACCAACGAATAAGCGGGCAACACATCGCTGCAACCGCCATGACATCCATAACGACATGGACAGTCTGGTTAGCCCAGATATCAGTGGACTCTGCATGATGGACTGTGAGCAGCAATATCGCCCCAGCCAGACACATACTCGCACAAACAAAAGTTACCTGTGAATTCGATCTGGTCATAGACTTCTCTACACTTAAACCGCCTCAAAAGATACCGAATTTACCCTACACCATACTCCACTAGCGTTAAAGCAGCTCACCTTTTTTATTGGTAAACTTTCGTTTCACTGTTCCATTGGCGGCAATATGAAGATCAATATCCGGGTAATGCCCGGTATCTTCTTCCGGGTTACGAGCGCCGACGATGAGAAACACAACATCCTCTTTGGTGCGATTTATCATATGGTGGCCGTTAGCAACGCCTGCAACATGAGTTGTTACATCCCCCGGATTCAACTGTGTTTCACCATCATCTTCAACCAGAACAGGTTGACCCTGCAAGATATAAACTAACTCATCCTCATGAGTATGCCAGTGCCGCTGTGAAGACCAGGCACCAGGCTCAAGAACAAAGCGATGAACCCCGAACTGGGTCAGGCCACCGGCATCGGAAAGCCGTTCACTCTTTCTTCCAAGACACGGCTTATCAAATGGCGCGGGATATCCGCTACCGGTTCGAACTTCAACATCTGACAGATTAATTTTTGGCATATACTTCTCCTGGATATAAAACACAGAGTGATCAAAGACAGCCGAATCTTAGTGCAGACATACTACAGCAGCAATAGGGTTAGAATCGAGGCAACCGTCGAGAATGTCACTTGCAACAATTGCTATACTGCTCGCAGCCAATGAAGAAAACTTAGTAACATAGATCTAAAACAACAATCCGACTTACCAAATTGCTGGAGGAGATATGGTTAACAGTCCAAAGGAAGACGAACGCAACATCACTCGCAAGCGAGCCTCAAGAACTCATCAGGGACCGGGGCACTGGCATGTTGAAAAACGCTCCAGCATTATCGTCTGCGGAAATTGTCAGGCACACATTCCTAAGTGGAAGAATCCACAATTCTGCCCGGAATGCGATGCAGGAAAATCGAATTCCGGACATTGATATTCCGTAGGGTGGATAAGCTTGCGCATCCACCAACTGCCGTAACGAATGCTACAAACCATGTAACTGACGCGCTGCACATTGGTGGATGCGCAGGCTTATCATCCTACGAAATATAGCATCATCACTACGCGCACTCCTACAATCAGTATGTTTGTCCCAGGTTTCTACAACTTGTCTTTTCCAATACAACACTATTGAACCAACTGATTCTCAGCGTGCCAGCTCTCTCGAAGCGTGGCTCCGGATTCTTTAAAGCACTGTTCAGTCATATCACATTGCTTCATCCGATCTACTCGAAAGTGCCTGTAGGCTGTCCTCAGCTCGCACCAGGCTGCTAACACCAGCGCATCCACGTAATACACCATGGCTAAAGGCAGTATTGTTCGAGCACTGACTACCCCATTCTGATCAGCATACTGAATCTCTAACTTTCTTTCATCCCGGATAGCCTGCCGCAACAATGCCGGATCAATATCCGATACAGGGATATCATGCCAACTCGAGGTAAAGACAGACTGGCTCAATAAACCGTAGGGATTTTCTTCCGGTAACACATCGGATATTTTTCGTACAACACTACGCGCAGCGCTTTCGAGCCCGGGGTCTCCGGTTCGACCCAGCAACGACAGCCCGACCGCGATGGCCTCCACCTCCTCTGCCGTAAACATCAGCGGTGGTAAATCGAAACCCGGCCGCATGATGTATCCGACACCAGCTTCGCCGTCAATTGGAACTCGCATCGACTGAAGCGTGACGATATCCCGATAAATAGTTCGTTTAGTGACTTCAAGGGTGTCTGCAATCTCCTGTGCAGTCAGTGATCTTCTGGAACTGCGAAGCAGCTGAATAATTTCAAACAAACGAGTTGAGCGATTCACAGGACCACCTCACTTAGGAACACACAGTATCACCACTGCTGACATGATCGTGTCAGTAGCCCTGTTAAGTTACGTCATGAGCCCGGGAAATGTAAAATCAAGAGTAAATCAGGGAAGTCAAATTTCAGCAAAACTGCTCTGGACGGTTCCGGACTACCTGATCGGGTTACTGCTGGTAACGAGCGCCACCCTCGCCTGGAGCACCGCCGGTCTGTTCACTCGCGCCATCGCACTGGACAACTGGACGCTCCTGGTCTGGCGTGGCGTGTTCGGGGCGATGGCAATCGCGCTGATAACCGGTATCACTTACCGTAGCAATACGCTCAAACAATTTACATCCATGAGCCCGGCCGGCTGGTTATTTGTTGTAGTTTCGGGCATCGGTATGGTGATGTTTATTACCGCGCTCAATCACACCACGGTGGCCCATGTTTCAATACTGTACGCCACAGTGCCTTTAGTCACAGCATTCATTGCGTGGCTTGTGCTAAGAGAGAAACCCACAAAACATTCCCTGATTGCAAGTCTGTTTTCGATTCTCGGTGTGTGCATCATGATGGGCCTTTCCGGTGAAGGTCACTGGACTGGTAACTTGCTAGCTCTGGGTATGACAATCTCTCTTGCAGCGATGATGATTATAAGCCGCAGCAATCCAGACATTCCGATACTTCCTGCCGCTTGTTTATCTGCACTGCTGAGCGCAGCCTTGGCCCTGCCCTTCAGCAGTCCACTCAGCGTGGAGCCAGAGCAATGGATCATGCTTTTTCTTTTCGGAGTGGTTAATTCAGCGCTTGGCCTCGTGCTGTTTACTATTGGCGCAAAATATCTACCGGCCATTGAAACCGCATTGATAACCGCACTGGATGCTCCATTGGCACCTGTCTTGGTGTGGATACTATTTAACGAAACACCTGGTTTCATAACAATGTTTGGAGGAAGTATTGTCTTTATTGCAGTTGCTGTTTATCTGGCAACAGCTCCAAGGCAACAAAGCTAATAACAACCGCAACAAAACCCACAGGGAGAAACCATGTCAGTAAATAAAATATTAGACGATCTGGACGCAGGCTCAGCAGTTCTGGAACCAGAATGGATGATCACCATAGACACACCCGACGCCGGGGTTGCCAGTGTACTGGACGCCCTCGAAAAGCACATACCGCTGACACAAGCCCGTACGATTGTTGTAGTTTCACACGCAGAAGTGGAAAACAACGGTTTCGATGCCTTGAAGGCTCACACGCTGGTGATGAAGGTACCATTCAGCAAACCTCTGCGTCACAGATTATCGTGTCGATACCGCAGGATGAAGCACTACTGCGCAAATTGTTTGAAACCGTTTTCAAGTCCCACGTTAACGAAGAACCAACTATTCGCGTCCAGTCTGTTTGGGGCAGCCGATCAAAATTGATTGGCGATAAAAACAATCCAAATCGCTACTGGAATCGCCCTGACGCAGATGCGATTCACGGTACTGCAACAGGAAAATTACTATGACCAGTAGCGAAGCCTATGTCACTGACAACAGAACGATCAACGACAATATCGGAAGCATTTTTCGAAAACTCCACGAGTCCCAGGATCTTTTTGTAATGCCAAATCCGTGGGACGCTGGGAGTGCAAAGATCTTCTCGCGCTGCGGATTTAAAGCACTGGCCACCACCAGTGGAGGTATGGCCTATTCATTGGGCAAGCGAGACGGGTACGTTTCAAAGGCCGAGGCACTGCGTCACTGTAGCAACATCGTTGCAGCAACCAGCTTACCGGTTTCGGCAGATCTTGAGAAAGGTTACGGCGATTCACCGGAAGAAGTTGCAGATATGATCATTGCCGTTGCGGCAACCGGAGTCGCTGGTTGTTCAATCGAGGACTACACTGGCAATCCGGCAAAGCCTATCTTCGACAGAACACTCGCAATAGAAAGAATCCAGGCTGCCCACGAGGCAAGAAATTCACTTTCACGCGATTTTGTATTGACCGCACGCTGTGAGAAATTTCTCTGGAATGAACCGGAACTTAACGCAGTCATAGAACGGCTACAGGCATTTGAAGCGGTTGGTGCAGATGTTCTGTTCGCACCGGGAATAAACGATCTGGCTGATATCAAGAAAGTGGTTCAAGTATTGGAAAAACCCTATAACGTCGTGATGTCAACACCCGACCTTCCTTTTGGTTTATCCGAACTACAGGACATAGGCGTACGCCGGATTAGTTTAGGATCCGCTATGGCTCAGCTAATCTACGGAACTACCATAGCGGCTATCACCGAAGTTGCAGAATCGGGCACCTTTAACTTTGTTAAAAACGCTATGGATTACGAAGAACTTGAGTCATGGTTCAATGATTCTGTGTAAGTTCTGCATCATCCCGACGTAACGCAGAAGAGCGCATGGTTGTCAGATGCAACATCTCCTGATCCAGCCAATGATCAAGCACGGTGACCCTCAGACTAAGTAAGTTCCAACAAGAGATACTCATGACTGAAGTAAATCAATTTCTACCCGGCGTTCTACTGTCTTTATCAGCAGTTATGCTGGCACTTTTGAGTCCTGGACCAAACATTCTGGCAGTGATAGGCACCTCAATGGGCGTCGGGCGGAAGCAAGCGGTTTCACTGGCCCTGGGTGTTGGGTTCGGGACCTTCTTATGGGTAACGCTGGCAGTACTTGGATTTACTGCGGTAATTTCAAAGTACGCAGTCATCATGATTACCTTAAAGATTCTAGGTGGTACATACCTTCTTTGGCTCGGAGTCAAAGTATTGCGCTCAGCCGCTACACAAAAAGATCTGAGTGCAACTGCCATTCGACTAAAAACCAATGCAGCCTATTTCAGAAGAGGACTCACCGTACAGATGACCAACCCAAAAGCGGCTCTGGCGACCTTAGCAATAGTATCTATTGGTGTGCATGAGAGCACACCACTATGGGTAGGTGGCAGCATCGTAGTTGGTGCAACATTGCTATCTGTGGGCGGGCATCTCATTTACGCACTGGCATTTTCAACTAAACCGATGGTTGCCTTGTATGCCCGCGCAAGGCGTTTTATTGAGGCAACTCTGGGAACCTTCTTTTGTCTTATGGGACTTAGGCTCCTGACGGACAAGTCTTAGATTTTGCTATTCCGCTCCATTCTCCTAACAGGTGAACCCTCGGTAAAAATCTCGAATCTATTCGATCTATTTATTTTTTGACCGTCAGCACCCGACCCAAAGGCCTTCGCTTCACCGTGAGTTGCTCATTCAAACTCAGAGATGATCAATAGAGCTCACATATCACCACAGAAATTTGAATGGCACATTATCTGATTATTCGAAATCCCCCAGATATTCCGGGCTTTCATCGGATGTACAAAAACGCTCGTGCTTTCGCAGCAACACTCATTTGCGCTTTCTTTTGCTTTACCACCATCTACGCGCTTCCCCTCGATTCAGATCGTGATGGCATACCCGATACCGTAGAGGGAGATGCAGATGCTGACAAAGATGGCATTCCCAACTATCTGGACAGAGATAGCGATGGAGATAGAGTGCCCGATACACTTGAGCGTGGAGACTCGGATGGCGATGGAGTTCCCAACTATCTCGACACTGACAGTGACAATGACGGGATCGATGATTCCATTGAGGCGCAGGTTAGCGGCCTTGATACAGACAAGGACGGGATCGACGATTTTTTTGATCCTGACCATGCCGCTGCCCAGTGGGAAATGAAGATAAGATTTGGACTGTATCGAGGCGTAGGCGATTCTAATGGAGATGGTGTAGAGGATTGGTTTGGCCAGCAGGTTCCAATTGACACGGACAGAGACGGAATCCGTGACCTACACGACGCGGACTCTGACGATGACGGAGTGCCAGATACCATTGAAGGTACAGCAGACTGGGATGGTGACGGAATACCAAATTATCGAGACCATGATAGCGATAACGATGGCTTGTCCGACGATATGGAGTCACTCATAACTCGTGGTGACCTTGACGGCGATGGAATAGACAATACCTTCGACGTTGACTTGGCAGAAGAAAACGACGGGTCGGGTGAAGACAATGATAAGGATGGGGTCGACGATGCTTGGGAAGCTTTAGGATCTGCAGATAGCGATGGAGACGGTGTTGCGAACATGTACGACTTAGATTCGGATAACGATGGCATCCCGGATTATTTCGAACTAGGCCATGACGCTGCTAATTTCGATGGTGATTTCGATTCGGATGGATTCCCTGATTTTGTAGATTTAGATGCTGACGATGATGGTATCGGCGACGCTATAGAAGCTTCGATACTGACTGGTGTGGATACAAACAACGATAGCTTTATCGATGTATATTTCAACGGCGACATAGAATATAGAAAGTGGTCTGGAATTGGGGTTACAACGGATGATGATTCAGATAGAGATGGAGTGCATGATGCAATTGAAGGCTCTACGGATACCGACAAGGATGGTGTGCTGGATTTTCTCGATCAAGACAGTGACAATGATGGGATTCCAGACTTTGTGGAAGCGCAGTCACCCGTTGCCGACTCCGACTTCGACGGTATATTCGATATGCACGATTTAGATTCGGACAACGACGGAATATACGATCTTGTTGAAGCACAGATACCACGAGAAATTCTGACCGAAATAGATGTAGACAATAACGGTAGGATCGATAGTACTAACAAATTTCGTGGCGATGGAATTGCGAAATTAGTAGAGTCGATTTCTGCATCAGGAATAGAGAATTATCAGCCTGTAGATACAGATGGGGATGGCGTATTTGACTTCATTGATTCGGACTCCGATGATGATGGATTGCCAGATCTCGTGGAGACAAGTGGGTTGGTCGTCAATGCCGACGGGAGGATTAAAAACTTCACCGACGCTAATGGTGATGGCGCTGATGACGCTATAGCATTTTTGCCGACTCCGGCAGTTGATTCAGATGGGGACGGGATTGCGAATCACCTGGACAGCGACAGTGTTCGAGTTGTCAACATTGAAGAGGGCGATGTGGCGTCTGCCGAAGTATCTTCGCCAGTAGATCTAATAAATTCGAGTACAGGGTGTTCGATATCACCTGGCACCAGTGTCGGCTATCTCGACCCAACCTTACCGCTGTTGCTGCTTACGGGCATTGTGTTTTTGATTTTCCCACAACTGAGAAAGTACAGGTGACGGTGCAACAAAACCTCTCTTTTGGAGGGCATTCCTGATAACAAGCGCCAGCCTCAAGACTTAAGAATAAAATCCACACCCATCAACCCCCGCAGGGCCTCAGGAACCGCAATACTTCCGTCCGCCTGCTGATAATTCTCCAACACAGCAACAAGCGTCCGGCCGACTGCCAATCCGGATCCGTTAAGGGTATGCACCAACTCGGTACTGCCTTCATCATTTCGAAAGCGCGTCTTCATACGCCGCGCTTGAAAATCGGTACAGTTACTACAGGAAGAAATCTCCCGGTAGGCATCCTGCCCCGGCAGCCAGACTTCGATGTCGTAAGTCTTACTTGCAGCAAAACCCGTATCACCAGAACAAAGCGTCACCACCCGATACGGCAGTTCAAGATTCTGCAAAACCTGCTCTGCGTGCCCAACCAGTTTCTCCAACGTATTCCATGACTCTTCAGGATGCACAATGTGTACAAGCTCGACTTTCTCGAACTGATGCTGACGAATCATGCCGCGCGTATCTTTGCCGTATGAACCCGCTTCTGATCGAAAGCAAGGTGTGTGGGCAGTCATACTGATTGGCAGCTCAGACATCTCAAGGATTTTGTCTCTGACGAGATTGGTCAGCGGTACTTCAGAAGTTGGAATTAAGTAATAGTTACTGTCGCCTTCAAGTGCAAAAAGATCTTCACCGAATTTGGGCAGCTGAGAAGTACCAAGCAATGAATCTGCGTTAACAATAAACGGTACATTCATTTCGGTGTAACCATGCTCTGTTGTATGCAGGTTCAGCATATACTGCGCGAGACACCGGTGCAGCTTTGCGATTTCATTATGCATAACCACGAAGCGCGAACCGGTTAACAAAGAACCCGCTGTTGAATCAAGACCGTTCTCGGCGGTTAGATCAACATGGTCAAGTACATCAAACTCAAAGTCACGCGGGGTGCCCCACTTTCTTATCTCTATGTTCTGCGCTTCGTCCTTACCTTCAGGCACAGACTCATGCAGCAAATTAGGAACAGCCAGTGAGATATCGCGCAGGTTACCTTGTAGCTCTGCCAGATCCTGTTCGCAGCGTTTTAACTCTTCCCCAAGATCATTAACTTCTGCGAGCAGCGGCTCTATGTCATCGCCTTTGGCTTTGGCAGCACCAATTGCTTTTGAACGTGTGTTGCGCTCGTTCTGTAATTCCTGCGTTTTTATCTGCAGGTCGCGACGACGAGCTTCGAGCCCCTGCACCGCTTCAGTATCGAGTTCATAGCCACGTCGACCCAATTCCCGGGCAAGAAGATCAAGGTCTGTACGAAACAGTTTTGCATCAAGCATGAAGGAGGTATTTGCTGATTTCTGAAGCTCAGGAGTATAGCAACTTGCGGTTAAAGCCACAGACAATTATTACTGCAAACATCGTGTTTCAAATGGCTGTCTGTCAGGGCCAAAACCGTGTAACTGCGCGACGCGACAATCCCCGGTCCGAGATCTCAAGCCCGCGATAACGCAGCACCAAGGGTCATTCCCGCGAATACTGCTGCCAGACAAAGCGTGACATTAAGCACTATGTTAACCGCGGCTGATTTTAGCTGGCCTGCATGCCAAAGCTGCAGTGTCTCGAGTGAAAAGGCCGAGAAAGTTGTAAACGCACCGAGCAAACCCGTTTGAAAAAAGAGCCGTGGCCCAAGGGCTAATTTAGGATCGAGAAAGACGCTGCCGGCAAGCAACCCGATCAGCAACGAACCCACCACATTGACGGTTAACGTACCCAGCGGGAAAACAACGCCCGCGCCAGCCAGGGCAGGTGCTGATGAAACAGGTCCAGACAAAAGCTTGACGGTTAAGTACCGCAACACGGCACCACAGGCTCCCCCCAAAGCAACCCAGACAATCGCCATTACCGAGAGCCCTGATAAACGGTCAAAACAGAGTGTTGCCGAATAAAGGCACGGTCAATGCTTACATAAGCCGATCTTTGAGAGGCATGCATGATGAAATCGCTCAAGTTACCTTCGATGTTAGTGATCCTGATTTTAAGTAGCACAGCAGCTGCGGCAAGCCCGCTGTACTCGTGGACCACAAAGGATGGTACACCAACCTATTCACCTGACCCACCACCTGACGGTGTGTCTTACGAGATTGTCGGCCCGGACCTGAAACCGCTTAGTGGCCAGCCGATTACGGAGACCGCCAACCAACCGATGCAGAACGCGAGCGCACCGCCCAATGCAGTTGCATCAGACAATTTAGTCATGACACCTGCACCTGTTGGAAACGCAACTGCAGCACCGTCAGCTCCGCGTGCCAAGTGGAAACCTGTGATCTACGCTGATGATCCAAATCCAAATTTGAAGCCCGAGCTCAGCGCCGCCACACCGGAACCGAAAGCCGATTCATTGCAACTGAATCAGCAAGGTACTCAACTTTCAAAAGAGTGCTATCAATTCCGTCAGAAACTAATCCTGCTTGAAAGCCAGTTCGCAAACGCCTTGACGGCACAGCAGATGGATGACGCTATCGTGCGGCTTAACGTATTCAGAACTCAAAACAAAGGCTATTGCGGGCTATAAAATCACTAACTACGTAGCTGGTTAGGTGCACGCTTAAGCGTTCGATACCCGAATACCACTCGATTGACTGCAGTGATTGCACAAATAAATGCAAACACATAGGCGATCACTGCAAAGTATTGGGGCAACAGACACATCAGTACAAAGCAGATGACTGTCTCTGTACCTTCAGCAAGCCCATTAAGGTAGTAAAAACCCTTGTAACCAAAGTCAGGGTGCTGAATGGCATGCTTCTCGGCCATTGATGCGAAAGCCAGAAAACTCGCTCCCGTACCTACAAAGCTTGCAATCAGAACCGCAGCTGGCAGCGCGTTTTCTTGCACGTTTACCAACGCAAAACCCAACGGGAATACAGCATAGAACATAAAGTCGAGCGTAATATCGAGAAAACCACCAGCGTCCGTGGGTTCCTGCAGTCTGGCAATTTCTCCGTCTATACCATCTGCAAGACGGTTAAGCAGCAACAGAACCAGAGCAATTTCGAAGTAGCCGCTGGCAACCATTACCACAGCGACAATACCAATACCAAACCCAACAGTGCTTACCTGGTCAGCGGTAACGCCCTTTTGTCGCAGAACCACAGCACACTCTCTGAGCGATGGTTTGATGATTGGCACAACATGTCTATCCAGCATAGTGGTCCCGTTAATTTCTTTTTCAACAAGACGCCGCAGAACGTGAACCCGGATCACTTACCAGGATAAAAATATCCAGGAGAAAAGAAATACTGAGAAAGTTGGCGGGTTACCGGCCCGCTTAACTGTTGCAAATGAATCTACCCCAATAGTAACAGAGGCAGCGATTACGTCCCATACGATACCTCTCAGCCGACAAAGTTCCGCTATACGGATCAATTTATCGCAGGTGCCGCAACGACGACAGTGCTACGGCAGGTAGTCGGGGGATTTGGGGGATAATGCGCTGGAATATTCAGTTTGTGCCGGTGCATCAGCCAGCTGATGACCCCGGTAACGCAAGTATCGCAACCACTTGTACAGGAAACGATTCAGCTGCCACGAATTGTCCAGCCCGCGGGTTTGGCGCTTGACGTGCTGTTGACCGTGGATATGTCCGCTGATGACTTCGGCCGATCGGGCATCGTGATAGACACGCAACAACAGATTGGGTTCAGCCTGCGACCGGATAGTTTCACCGTCCTTTTCTATAAAGCGGTAGGTTAAACGAAGTGTGCTGGTGTAAGGCGTCTTCTCGGTGAGCTGCATGTAGACCGGCAAACAGCCGTCGACTTTCGAAACCCGGGTCTGCAGCTCAGCAGCTTTAAGATCGGGAATCAGCAAACGAAGCAACACGTAGTTCTGCTCGTACAGCTCCATCAGGTTACTGAAGCGACCTGTGGTTCTGGCTTTTTGCTGTACTGGACAATACATGTGTTCGAGTTTTCGCCTCGGGAGCGTTGATGATACGTATCTGTTCCATTGTAGGCTATTAATGGAGTCAAAAGCCCGACTTTGCACCAATCTTCGCTACCCTCATAGCCAGCACCAGCAATATATGGCTCCAAATATGACAAATTGTTTCAAAAAGCACTCATACCCTTTAAAATCGCCGGATTGGCCCATAATTTGACTGTCGAGCGTCACAAGGCGGAGCACCCTGCTCGCCCGTGACATCCCGAGCACGTTTTAAGAAGAGACTGAATGGCGAAAGAAGAAGCAATTGAAATGGAAGGCACTGTGGTGGACACGCTGCCTAATACCATGTTCCGCGTTGAGCTTGAGAATGGTCACGTTGTGACCGCACATATCTCAGGCAAAATGCGCAAGCACTACATACGAATACTGACCGGTGACAAGGTGACTGTGGAGATGACTCCGTATGATCTGACCAAAGGCCGTATTACGTACCGAAGCCGTTAATGCTCAAACATAACTACGCTTTGGCGCGTGGTTAGCTTAGCTGGAATAAATTAAGTAACCAACAATAAAAAAGGCACGCTAATGCGTGCCTTTTTTATTTCTGCGGTTTGTTGAAAGCTATGCCGGAACTTCCGCATTCTCTATTTCGAATGTCAGCTCACCGAACTCATCCAGCAGTACCTTAACAGTACCGCCTTTTGAAAGCCCACCAAAGAGTATTTCATCAGCGAGCGGCTTCTTGATATTCTCTCTGATGATGCGACTCATTGGACGAGCCCCCATCTTGCTGTCAAAACCGTTTTCAGCCAGCCAGCCTTTAGCAGAGTCGGTGATGTCGATAGTGACGTTCTTTTCATTAAGTTGCTCTTCAAGCTCGAACAGGAACTTGTCTACAACACTTAGAATCGTGGTTCGATCAAGCGGGCCGAACTGCACAATGCCGTCAAGACGATTTCTGAATTCAGGCGTAAAGAACTTGTTGATTGCTTCCATCCCGTCTGACGTGTGATCCTGCATCGTAAACCCAACCGACGGACGGCTGATAGATTCAGCACCGGCGTTGGTAGTCATGACTAAAATCACGTTACGGAAGTCAGCCTTTCGACCATTGTTGTCGGTCAGTGTGCCGTGATCCATCACCTGCAGTAACAGGTTAAAAACATCCGGGTGGGCCTTTTCAATTTCATCAAGCAACAGTACACAGTGCGGATTTTGAATAACCGCATCTGTAAGCAAGCCACCCTGGTCATAGCCAACATAACCTGGAGGCGCACCAATCAACCGCGACACCGTATGACGCTCCATATACTCAGACATATCAAAGCGCATAAACTCTATGCCCATCACCTTGGCGAGCTGCTTGGTGACTTCGGTTTTACCCACTCCGGTAGGCCCCGCCAGCAGAAAGCTACCTATAGGACGATCTTCAGGGCCTAAACCTGAACGCGACATCTTGATAGCTGATGCCAGCTGCTCGATAGCAGGATCCTGTCCGAACACCAGCATACGAAGGTCGCGGCTGAGATTCTTGAGCTTTTCCATATCAGTAGAAGAAACACTCTTCTCGGGGATACGGGCTATCTTTGCAATGATGGTTTCAATGTCTTTAACGTTGATCGCTTTCTTAGACTGCTTCGGATTCAAACGTCGGCTCGCGCCAGCCTCATCAATAATATCGATGGCTTTGTCTGGCAGGAAGCGATCATTCACATAGCGATCAGACAATTCAGCAGCCGCTTTAAGCGCATTGCTTGAATACTTAACATCATGGAAGTCTTCAAAGTTGTCTTTAAGACCTTTCAGAATTTCTACGGTTTCAGATACCGATGGCTCTACCACATCGACTTTCTGGAAGCGTCGAGTAAGTGCACGATCTTTCTCAAAGATACCGCGATATTCCTGATAGGTAGTTGAACCGATGCACTTAAGTTCACCAGTGGCAAGCATTGGTTTGATAAGATTGGACGCATCCATCACCCCACCCGATGCAGCACCTGCACCAATAATGGTGTGTATTTCATCAATGAAAAGAATTGCACCTTCTTCCTGCTGTAACTGACCGAGAATCGCTTTCAGACGCTTCTCAAAATCACCGCGGTATTTGGTACCTGCTACCAGGGCACCCAGATCAAGTGAGTAAATAGTGCTGCCGAGCAACACTTCCGGCAGGTCACCGTTAACAATCTTCAGCGCCAGACCTTCAGCAATGGCTGTTTTACCAACACCTGCTTCACCAACCAGCAACGGATTGTTTTTCCGGCGACGGCAGAGAATCTGTGCAGACCGCTCGATCTCTTTCTCACGACCAATAAGAGGGTCAATCTTGCCTTCTTTGGCTTTGTTATTAAGATTGGAGGCGTACTTATCTAGTGGTGATACTTCAGCTTCACCCTCTTCCATGCCAGCTTCATTCGAAAGGTCTTCAAGTTCACCCTTGTCTTCGTCAGGAATCTTCGAAATGCCATGCGAGATGTAGTTCACCACATCAAGACGAGTAACATTTTGCTTGTTTAACAAGTAGACCGTGTGTGAATCCTGCTCACCAAAAATTGCCACCAGCACATTCGCACCGGTAACTTCTTTCTTACCTGATGATTGAACATGAAATACAGCACGCTGAAGCACTCGCTGAAACCCCAGTGTAGGCTGAGTTTCTCGGTTATCCGAGTCGTCCAGTAACGGTGTGTTTTCATCAATGAATTCCACCAGTTCAACGCGCAGTGACTCCAACTCACCACCGCAGGAGCGAAGCACCTGAGCTGCAGTCGGATTATCCAGCAAAGCGAGTAGCAGATGCTCGACCGTCATGAATTCATAACGTTTCTCGCGCGCTTCTTTAAAAGCATTATTTAACGTGAATTCGAGTTCTTTGCTCAGCATCTCACGATTCTCTCTATATAATTATTTATTGTTTTGAATCTCATAACCTGACGAAACTACGCCTCCTCCATATCACACATTAAAGGATGCTGGTTGTCACGTGAAAACTGATTCACATGGACAACTTTTGTTTCAGCCAGATCTCGGGTGAATACCCCACAAACACCCTTACCCCGATTATGCACATGCAGCATGACTTGCGTTGCCTTCTCACGATCCATACTAAAAAAACTCTCAAGCACCTTCACAACGAACTCCATTGGTGTGAAGTCGTCATTGAGTATGACCACCTTATACATCGGTGGTTTCTTAAGCATGGGTTTGGCAACTTCAACAGCCGTTCCCGTATCTTCTGAATACTCTTTGTCAGTCATAGAGCTACACTAAATCTGTCGACAATATTGTTTGCATCTTTAAGAGGAACATTTCGATCATTCTGTCGGTCAGGCACACTTAACCGCCGTTATACCATTGATATTGCTGGTAATGACAGCCACAGGTACCCGTTCTACTACGGAATAAAATATGGCGTCTGTGATCCAGGTTTCAAGCCGAACGGCCACGAAAAGTAAGTGTGCGCCCATTAACCTTGCTATCAGCTGGCCGCAGCCAGCCCTTGCCCGGCATCCGCACCAGCACCGGCTTGCAAAAAATCACCCGGAAAATCATCAACCATGATCACTTTTCTGGTGGCGACCGCTGAATCCCGCAGCACATTCGCATCAGCTTCCGTGAGCTCACCGGATTTCACCAGCGACGCTACCCAGTCAGTAAAATCAACATCGTAAGGTTGCCTCAGGCCTTTATCTTTCAACGATTTCTCGATCGGATCTGCAGCGATCGCGAGTTCCATCGCAACTTCCAGGCAACCCGTGACATCGTCAGGATCACGACTGATATACAGCGCTTCGGTAAGTCTGTCGCGCGCCTCACCCGGTGTTAACAGAATATTCGCAACTTCACGGCCAAGCTTGTCATTCGGTGTTCTGAATCTGCGACCCAGCGGAAAAATCACACCACGCAAGATTATCCCTACCCAGGGGCTCGGGAAGTTCCTTAAGATTTGATCGAGAGCAACCTGTGTCTGAAAAATGCAGTGACGAACACTCCATTCAACCAGTGGCCAGTCAGCTTCGGGTCGACCAGTGTCTTCGTAACGCTTCAACGCGGCCGATGCCATGTACATGTAGATGAGTCCGTCCGCAAAGCGGCCGGAGAGCTTTTCCTTACGCTTCAATGCGCCACCGAGAAACAGCAGTGCGAAATCAGCAAGAAATGAATACCCGGCACTCATTCTGGCCAGACGTCGATAGTATTTGGCGGGCTTGCCTGTCACTGGTGATTTAGCAAAACGACCACGGGTCAAACCGTGAAACATCGCTTGCGCACCGCTGCTGACGGCGTAGGCGATATGACCAGTCAATGCATCATCGAACTTGTCTATCGCCTCGTCTTTGTCTTCAATTGCTGCCGCTTGAATTTCAGCAACCAGATGCGGGTGACAACGCATTGCACCCTGACCGAATACGATCATACTTCGGGTCAGAATATTCGCCCCTTCAACAGTAATCCCAACCGGCACGCCCTGATAGGCACGAGCCAGATAGTTACTCGGCCCCATACAGATGCCCTTACCACCGTGAATATCCATCGCATCATTAAGTACGGTACGCATATTCTCGGTATTGAAGTACTTGAGAATGCCGCTGACTACAGATGGCTTCTCACCCTGATCAAGTGCGGCGCAGGTTAATCTTCTACCTGAATCCATTAGATAAGTCAGACCACCAATTCTTGCCAGTGCTTCTTCAACACCTTCAAATTTGCCGATAGGAATATTGAACTGCTTGCGGGTACCTGCATAAGCACCCGTGAATCGCGCAGCCGCCATTCCGGCAGCAGCACCGGATGATGGCAGTGAGATGCCGCGCCCTACTGACAACGATTCCATCAGCATGCGCCAGCCTTTGCCAAGGTTATCCTGCCCGCCAATAATCCACTCCATTGGCACAAACACATCTTTACCGCTGTTTGGTCCGTTCATGAAAGACTGGTTCAGGGGAAAGTGCCTACGGCCGATGCTAACGCCATCTGTATCCGTAGGAATTAACGCGCAGGTAATACCAATATCTTCCTCGCCACCGAGCAATCCATCCGGATCATAAGCTCGAAAAGCCAACCCGAGGATGGTTGCAATCGGTCCGAGCGTGATGTAACGCTTCTCCCAGTTACATCGAAGACCAAGTGTCTCAACTCCATTAAACATTTGCTTGCAGACAATACCTGAGTCTGGCATTGCCGCAGCATCTGAACCTGATGTCGGGCCGGTTAGTGCAAAACACGGTATTTCTTCACCCACTGCAAGACGCGGCAGAAAGTGGTGGCGTTGTTCATCTGTACCGTAGTGCAGCAACAACTCCGCAGGACCGAGTGAGTTAGGCACCATCACTGTAGAACCAGCGGTGACACTTCTGGCCGAAATCCGGGTCACAATGGCTGAGTGACCAAAAGCGCCGAAGCCCAGCCCCCCGTACTCTTCAGGAATCACCATCCCGAAAAATTTGTTCTTCTTGATGAAGTCCCAGATGTGCGGCGGTAAATCGTTGTGCTCGTAGGTAATCTCCCAATCATCAAGCATGGCGCACAACTCGTTGGTTGGACCATCCAGAAATGCCTGTTCTTTTGCACTAAGTGCCGCGGCAGGTGTCGACATCAATTTTGACCAATCCGGGTTACCGCGAAACAACTCGGATTCCCACCAGACCGTTCCCGCCTCAATCGCATCACGCTCGGTTTGTGACATTGGCGGCAACACCGCTCGAACGTAGTTCAGCAACGGTGCGGTGAGTACTTTTTTTCTGACACCAGCAACATTGAGAATGACTGCCGCCACGATGAAAATAAGCGCCAGGATAATGGTTGCCACCGCACCAATGCCGGTCAGAAAGAAACCCAGCAGGGCAGCCCCGATAACCACTGAAATCGACAGCAGAGTCTGAGGAAAATTCGCCAACACGAACGTGGCAGCCAGAATGATAAGAAGCCAGATTAAAAAGGTCATAAGAGTTCCACTGAGTACCGCTAGATCGTTACACTAATTCTAGCTGTTATGGGCCGTGAGAAAGCATTTAAGACAGCCCCGTAACCCTAAAATTCATAAATTGAATCAATCATCACCATAAAGCACAATGGCCGCCAGAAGCACTGCCAGATTTCAAGCGGAAATTACCGGCTGTAGACTATTGCCAACCATCTCTTATATGACGTGACTCCAATGGAAAAAGAATTCAAAAAAATCATCGAGGCAATTGGTGAAGATCCAGACCGCGAAGGATTGTTAAAAACGCCTGAACGCGCCTCGCGCGCCATGTCATTTCTGACCCAGGGCTACAACCAGACGCTGGAATCGATTCTTAACGGCGCTGTTTTTGAGTCAGACAGCGACGAGATGGTGATTGTGAAGGATATTGAGCTGTACTCCATGTGCGAGCACCATATGCTGCCGTTTATCGGCAAATGCCACGTCGCCTACCTGCCGCAGCGAAAGGTCATTGGTTTGTCAAAAGTCGCCAGAATCGTCGATATGTATGCGAGACGGCTACAAATTCAGGAAAATCTGACCAAACAGATTGCCACTGCAATCCAGGAAGTGACCCATGGTCAGGGCGTTGGTGTGGTCGTCGAGTCAAAACATCTCTGTATGATGATGCGTGGTGTTGAGAAGCAGAACTCGACGATGACCACTTCGGTCATGCTCGGGCGATTCCGAAAAGATATCAATACCCGGAACGAATTCTTGAGCCTGATTCGATGAATTAGATCGAACCTTACGCTGGCACGCAGACAAACACGCCTATTTGGCAGAAAAGCTGAGCAGTCGATTGCCGGACCCTGCACTCCGCATTGTCATCTGCTGCATATTTTGTCATTATTTCCGTAAATTGGTGATTCTGGCGATAATCCGGAAGAATGAGCACTTTTTCGCAGGTATTTTCGGAGGTCGGGGTACTTCTTTCCGGGCCGGATCCGGATTTGCTCGAAATTGTGTGGCTTTCTTTAAGAGTGAGTCTGACGGCGACACTAGCTGCCTGCGCCATCGGCCTGCCGCTGGGTGCGCTGCTCGGTATTAAGAACTTTCCCGGTAAAACTATTGTTACTGTATTGATCAACACCCTGATGGGCATGCCGCCGGTAGTGCTCGGGTTGATCGTGTACCTGATGTTATCCCGTTCTGGTCCGATGGGCTTTCTGCAACTGCTCTACACCCCAACCGCAATGATTATTGCGCAGTTCGCGCTGGTGCTCCCCATCGTCACAGCGCTCACCCGGCAACAGATTGAAGACAACTGGAGCGAGTACAGCGACACAATGAACTCTTTGTGTGTGCCGCTTACTCAGTGTGTTCGAACACTACTGTGGGACAGCAGAATAAGTTTGCTAACCACCGGACTGGCTGGTTTCTCACGTGCCATTTCAGAGGTCGGTGCTGTGATAATTGTAGGCGGCAACATTGATCACTTAACAAGGGTCATGACCACCGCAATCGCGCTGGAAACATCAAAGGGAGATTTACCACTCGCACTGGCACTCGGTGTTGTTCTGCTGACAATTGCACTAGCAGTAAACACATTAGTCTTCAGCTCTAGAACACGTATAGCCTGATGCTGCCACTCGTAACCAAACAGCTGGGGCTGTCTGTTGATAATAAACAGCTCTTGCACAACATCTGGCTGGAACTAACCGACAACCACGTAACTGTGATCATGGGTCACAACGGTGCAGGCAAGAGTATTCTTCTACGCTGCATGCATGGATTGATTGAGCCGACCGAAGGCACAATACATTGGGCTGGTTGCAAAGCATCCAGTATCGAGACAAGAAAAAAACAAGCCATGGTTTTTCAAAAACCATTGATGCTTAACCGCAGCACTTCGGCAAATATTGAATACGTGCTTAAGTTGCGTGACAAATCTGAATCTCTCACACAGAAATACTTGCAGTCCGCAGGACTTGAGCATAAAGCCGATCAGCCTGCACGATCGCTTTCCGGTGGTGAACAACAACGACTAGCCATTGCAAGAGCATTAGCTTGCGAGCCCGGAGTGCTGTTTCTTGATGAACCTACCGCAAACCTCGACCCGGGTGCCACCTTAAAAGTAGAGTCACAAGTAATCAGCGCATCGCAACAGACAATAAAGATTGTCTTGGTAACGCATGATATTGCGCAAGCCAGAAGACTTGCAGATGATGTAGTGTTCATGAGTGACGGTACGGTTACAGAACACTCGAGTGCTAAAACATTTTTTAGCCAGCCAGCGTCTGCTGAAGCAACAAGCTTTATGTCAGCCTATATTCGATAACTGAATTCCGAATGACGATAAAATCAACTATATCCACTTGCATCATCATCTGCACCATTCTCACTGGCAATCTGCATGCAGATGATCAGAGTGTTCTGGTTCAATCCACTACATCCACAGCCAACTCCGGATTGTACGACTATCTGCTGCCACACTTTGAGTCGGCAACAGGCATCAAGGTACACGTTGTAGCGGTTGGCACCGGACAGGCAATCAGAAACGCCAGCAACTGCGATGCCGACGTATTGTTGGTGCACGCAAAAGTGGCAGAGCAGAAGTTTGTCGAAGATGGCTATGGCGTAAACCGACTGGATCTGATGTACAACGACTTTGTGCTGATCGGCCCGTCAGATGATCCTGCCGGCATAAAATCAATTACAGATGCTACTGATGCACTCAAGAAAATAGCCGACAGTAATTCTATCTTTGCATCACGAGGTGATAACTCAGGCACTCACCGGAAAGAGCTGAGTCTCTGGCAACACTCAGACACTGAACCAGGATTGCACAGTGGAAAATGGTACCGGGAAACCGGTAGTGGCATGGGTGCAACGCTGAATATCGCAATAGGTATGAACGCTTACACCATTACCGACAGAGCCACCTGGATTAACTTTAAAAACCGCGCTGAACACAGAATTTTAGTCGAAGGAGACAAAAGGCTTTTCAATCAGTACGGAATTATTCTTGTTAACAGCAACCGGTGTCCGCTGTCAAACACCCAGACTGGTCAAAGATTTATAAACTGGATGACTGGTGATGAAGGTCAGTCACTGATTGCGAGCTATAAGCTTAGCGACCAACAACTGTTTTATCCCAATGCAAAACCCGAGATTTCCGAATAAGAAGTTTAGAGCGTCCTGTAGTCCCGTAGGGGGGATAAGCTTGCGCATCCACCAAACTGCGCAACGAACGTTGCAAAATTACGTATTTGACGTGCTGCACATTGGTGGATGCGCAAGCTTATCCCCCCTACGAAACTACAACTCAGATGAATTTTTTCTGGAAGAATCTCAGGCGTTATAAAGCACAGACATCATTTTATCTGTCTTATATCCAACTGTTTGCTGAACTTTTTGTCGGAACATTTCACTGTGGCAAAACTCAACAAACCTTTGCATGGGTGCTTCAAACCAAAACCATCTTTTAACCAACAGATCAAATGACTCTGTGACAAGCGGTAAAAACTCCAACTGATGTTGTCCTGCCAATGATTCAAGGCCGAGACCGCAATCTGCCCTACCCTCACTAATTGCCAGTGCTACATCAGCTTCAGAGCGCGCAGTCAGCACAACATCAAGATCCTTAAGTTCAATACCCGCGTCAGACAGCAGATGATGCAGCAATAGCTGACTGCCAGCACCTGCCTGACGCACGACGACCTTGTGACTGGCTATTTCACATAGATCGGATAATCCGAGACCCTGCTTCATGATCAAACCACGCCGCCGGTTCAGCCAATGAATCAGCACTACGGATTCAGTACCGTCGGCAACCAGCTGCTGGACCGCATCAATATTCCATCGGCCAGTACCAGCGACATAGATGTGCATTGCCGTCACTGTGGCTTCACCGTTTGCAACTTTACTCAACCCATCACTGCTACCGTCAAACAATACCGGGATACCACATTGCGATTCGCGAATTGCCCATTCGAGCAGCGGGTCGTGTGACCCTGCAAACAGTGCAGGAGCTTTTCGATTTAAATGCTCGTTACCACTTGAGTGTTGAGCCAGCCATTGCCGTATCGCGCTGTGTGAGAACAACAGCTTGCCGGTGGCACGCGTACAGGGTATCTGTTTGTCTGCGGCCAGATCGTATACTTTGCGCTCTTTGATGCGAAGCAGTTCTGCCACTTCTTTTGTCGTGAGGTATTCGTCAGCCATTGCTGTGTCTACTTTCAGGCAAGTTGCCAGCATCACCATGGCCGGGTATATCCGGCTTCGTTGCACGCTGCACATCTTCTGCGGCCTGCCGGACTGCATCAAGCGCTCTTTGCACAGTGTGCAATCCCGCACCTTCAAGCCACATCGTCTCACTCAATATGCGACGCCACAACCTGCCTCCCGGTTGCGCATGAAACAAACCGAGCATCGGTTTCATTAACTTACCAAGTGATGTACCTTGAGAAAGGTGTTTTTCAATATGGGGATAGCACGCTTCGACCACTTCGAATCGGGTTCTCGTATTTTGAGCTTTGCCGTAGTACAAGTGATCGACGTCATTCAACATCCAAGGATTGGAACAAACTTCACGACCTAACATCACGCCATCAATTGTTCTGCTGTTGGCTATCGCTTGCTCGTGGGACAACAACCCGCCATTGAGAATAAACTGCTTGTCCGGATACAGGCTCTTTATCTGATCGACGTACTCATATTTTAACGGCGGTACCGTGCGGTTCTCTTTTGGACTCAATCCGTCAAGCCACGCTTTACGTGCATGAACAATAAACTTGTTACATCCGGCATCGGCAACAACCCGAACAAACCGTTCAAACGGCTCAAATGAATCATCACGATCAATACCTATGCGGCACTTTACCGTAACCGGAATACTGACTGATGCCTGCATGGCGATTAAGCACTCTGCAACCAACTCAGGCTCAGCCATCAGACACGCGCCAAATCGCCCGTTCCTTACCCGATCGCTCGGGCAACCGCAGTTAATATTGACCGCGCTGTAGCCAAACTGCTCACCTATTGCCGCACTTTCGGCCATCAACCCGGCATCGCTTCCCCCCAACTGCAAAACGACGGGCAGTTCAGCGGTATCAAACTCGAGCAAATAGTTACGATCTCCGTGAACTACCGCAGCGGCGGTGATCATCTCGCTATACAGAACACCATGACTGGAGAGCATACGATGAAATCTACGGCAATATCTGTCCGTTATTTCCATCATCGGCGCTACCGAAAATGATGTACCGCCGGCACTAACACCGGATTCACATTGATTTTCAATTGCTGTGTTACTGATTGTCTGGCTTATATCCAAGCAGTGATCCGCTTAAGTTAGTCAAAAAGTCTGTGTTAATTATTAAGAACATGCCGAATTTACAGCCACAATAGTGGTACAATTCTCCGAATAAGTAATCGCACGTGGATGAATTTCCATGCGCTACCCCCACCATTATATGACCTGCGGCCTGCAGAACCCAAAATTTGGAATCGCGGATACACGCGATAGCAACAAAGGGAAAGACAGCAGGCACAAGCCGGTTGTAGGTTAAGCACACTTAACATTTTGCAGTATCGCCGAAGCCCGGCGTATTTTTCAGTAACCAAAGTCTATTTATAGGGGACACATCTATGTCATTTAATCTTGTAGATCTCGTCAAGGGTCAGCTTGGAGGACCAGCACTTGGTCAACTTGGAGCCTTGCTCGGTGAAGACAACAACAAAACAGAAGCTGCCCTTGGCGCTGCAGTGCCAGGTCTTCTAAGCGGTTTGACCACGGCTGCCAATGCAGACGGCGGCGCATCTCTTTTCAACGCTGTTAAAGATCAGGACGACAGCATACTGGACAACATCGGCGGATTGCTTACCGGTGGTAACAGCAGCAGCGTCATGGACCAGGGCTCAAGCATGCTTAGCTCCATTCTCGGCAACGGTGCTGCGGGCGGTCTGGCGAGTGCGGTAGCAGGCCTGACAGGTATCGGCGGCAAATCATCATCCGGATTGATGGGATTACTTATGCCGATCGTACTTGGCATGGTCAAACGCAAGATCTTCGGTGGCGGCGGATTCTCGCAGAATGCGGGTGGTCTTCTGAGCTTGTTGAACGGCCAGAAAGATAACGTGCAGGCGGCGATGCCGAGTGGCTTCCAGAGCCAGCTTCAGTCCTCAGGGTTCATGGATCAGATCTCAAGTCTCGGCGGTGGTGCTGCGGCGGCAGTTGGTGGTGCGGCGAGCACTGTTGGCAATGCTGCAGGTAACGTAGCAGGCGCGGCAGGTAATGCGGCAAGCAATGTTGCCGGGGCTGCTGGTAACGCTGTTGAGAATACTGCCGATGCAGCAGGTCGTGCAGCTTCAGGTGGTGGTGGCTTATTACGCAAAATTCTGCCAATCGCTATCATCGCAGCGATTGCGATGTTTGCCTGGAACATGTTCGGTGGCAAAAAGGACGTCGCGATGCCTGACGCCAGCATGCCTAGTATCGAGATGCCGGAAATGCCTGGCTTGCCTGACGGTGTTGGTGATGAGCTCAGTGGTGCATTTTCTGGTGCTCAATCAGCAGTTGCGGGCATCACTGACGTTGATTCGGCTAAAGCGGCGCTGCCTTCGCTTGAAGGTCTGACTGGTGCGATGGACAAGGTTCCAGAAGCAGCACGTGGCCCACTGGCTGGCATGCTCGAGAACTTCATGCCACTGCTCGATAAGGCAAACGCAATCCCGGGTGTAAGCGCGATACTCGCACCAATAATGGAAAAACTACAAGCCTTCATGTAGGCCTTTAGATTCCATGATGTCCGAAAAGGCGGAGTTTTTACTCCGCCTTTTTTTTACCTGTATATTTTTGATTTAGGCAAATTAACACCAGCGCGTTTGCAACGCCGCACGGTATTTATCGTATACTCCCCTCTGCTGACACGCAGGATTCATTCTTGCCAATTTCACCCTATCGAGAGTTTAGCGTAGATCAATGGGCTAAGCTCAAAGACAGCTCCCTGCTACCGCTCACCGAATCAGAGCTCGAAGCACTGCATGGCATCAATGAGCGCGCTTCAGTTGTAGAGGCAGAAAGTGTCTATCTACCACTGTCGCGTCTACTGAGCTACTACGTCAAGTCTGCGCAAACTCTCAATGCCCAGACCGCAGAATTCATGCGCGACGCCACTCCCAAGGTACCGTTTATTATTGGCGTGGCTGGCAGTGTCGCTGTCGGCAAAAGCACCACATCACGAATACTGCAAACGCTTCTAAAACGATGGCCGGGGCACCCGCGGGTTGATCTGGTTAATACCGACGGGTTTCTGTTGACTACAGCAGAACTGGAAAAGCGGGATTTAATGAAGCGTAAGGGCTTCCCGGAAAGCTATGATCGTCATGCCCTGCTGACTTTCTTAGCGGACATAAAAAGTGGTAAGCGGCATGTAAAAGCCCCTGTCTACTCGCACTTGCATTACGACATCGTCCCCGGTGAATTCGTTGAAGTGGATCAACCGGACGTGCTGATAGTTGAGGGGCTTAACGTATTGCAGGCAAGCCCGACTGTCAAAGGAGAGCCTACTGTTGTGGTTTCGGATTTTTTCGACTTTTCAGTCTACGTCGATGTAGAAGAACACGTAGTTAAGCAATGGTACATCACACGGTTTCTTACCTTTAGAAACAGTGTATTTAAAAGACCGGGTGCGTACTTTTCTCACTTTGCAGATCTCGATGAGGCCGAAGCCATCGAAACAGCCTCAGATATCTGGGACTCAATCAACCTGGTGAATTTGCGTGAGAATATCTACCCCACGAGACTCCGTGCAGATCTGATACTACATAAGAGTGCAGATCATTCGATCGACAAAGTGCATCTGCGCAAACTCTAGATTCTGGTTGCCATATTTTCGTAGGGGGGCATAAGCGTCAGCGCATCCACCGAAATGCCGCAACGAACAAGAAAATTTTACGGCGAAAAAATCGCCAAAGGCTGACCGGCTAACTACGTATCTGACGCGCTGAACATTGTCGGGTGCGCAAGCTTATCCAACCTACGGAGGACTGATACTACATAACAGTGCAGATCATTCGATCGACAAAGTGCATCTGCGCAAACGCTAGATTCTGGTTGCCCTATTTTCGTAGGGGGCATAAGCGCCAGCGCATCCACCGAAATGCCACAAAAAACGACACAATTTTACGGCGAATAAAATCGCCGAAGGCAGACCGGCTAACTACGTACTGACGTGCTAAACATTGTCGGATGCGCAAGCTTATCCGACCTACGGAGGACTGATAGCACATAAGAGCGCAGATCATTCGATCGACAAAGTGCATCTGCGCAAACTCTAGATTCCGGTTGCCATATTTTCGTAGGGGGGCATAAGCGTCAGCGCATCCACCGAAATGCCGCAAAAAACGAGACAATTTTACGGCGAATAAAATCGCCAAAGGCTGACCGGCTAACTACGTATCTGACGTGCTAAACATTGTCGGATGCGCAAGCTTATCCGACCTACGGAGGACTGACACTCCATAAGAGCGCAGATCATTCGATCGACAAAGTGCATCTGCGCAAACTCTAGATGCTGATTGCCATATTTTCGTAGGGGGGTATAAGCGTCAGCGCATCCACCAAATTGGCAAAACAAACGCTACAAGAGTTACAGCGGACTAAAATGACAACAGGCTGACGGGGCTAACTACGTATCTAACGTGCTGTACATTTTTGGATGCGCAAGCTTATCCAACCTACGAGAGAGGACTTTGGGCAAAATGAGATTTGCGAACAACAGGTACTCTTGCCCAATGATTACGCAGCATGCTTTAGATCTTCGGTAAAAGACTCACCATCACCATCCACGGCACTATCAACAGCTTCCCGATGGGCAGAGCAGCTGAAGTGCAAACTGCCAAAAACCCCACGGCTGATCCCTTCTGATACAGCGATTCGATTTCGCACATCGTCACTGGACTGAGCCTCTTTCAGCCATTGCTGCATGGCATCGTCTAAAGACTGTTTTTCATGCAACGTCTCGTCACGCTTTGCAGGCGGATGCAGAGCAATTCGGTTATTCATTGTCACCACGTGATTTATATAGTTATTTTTACGTGTTAAGTTGCAGGCATCCTGGCCGAACCCCCGCAACACGCGTTTATCGGCGGTCAACATACAATCTTTAGTATTAAATTCGAAGGGGCTTTACATCATACTGGCACTCGATCTTTGAGCAGCCCTTGTTTGTAAGAGTCGTTACTTACAGTACAACCGCCCTTCAGAGACGACAACTACTTCTTAAATTTCCTCATCGTCCTTCGGCGCTTGCGTTGCTGGCCTGGCGTAAGCTTATTTTTGATATGACTGTACGGGTTTTCAGAACCCTTAAAATCGATTCGCACAGGGGTACCGAAGAGCTTCAACTCACGTTGAAAGTAGTTGCTTAAATAACGCTTGTACGCAGCAGGTACACGTTCTGTCTGATTTCCGTGCACAACAATCACTGGCGGATTGGAACCACCCTGGTGTGCGTAGCGCATTTTGATTCGGCGTCCACGAACCAGTGGTGGCTGGTGTTGCTCCACCGCGTATTCCAGCATACGAGTCAGCTGTGGTGTGGCCATATCGATCATCGCTGATTCATAGGCACGATTGGCCAACGAAAAAAGATTGCCGACGCCAGTGCCGTGCAATGCAGAAATAAATTCGATACTGGTAAAACTTAAAAAATCCAGACGTCTTGAGATATCGGTTTTTATCTGCTCTCTTTGCTCTGCTTCCAATCCATCCCACTTGTTTACCGCTACGATAAGCGCGCGGCCCTTATCGATTACATAGCCGAGAAGATTAAGATCCTGATCCGTGATTCGTTCAGTAGCGTCGAGCAACAGCACACAAACATTGCACTCATCAATCGCCTGCAGTGTTTTGATCACACTGAACTTTTCAACAGCCTCTGATATCTTTCCACGCCGCCTTACCCCGGCGGTATCAATGAGGGTGTATTTCTGCTCATCTCGCTCAAAGGGCACTTCAATGCTGTCACGCGTGGTGCCGGGCAGATCAAACGCAACCACTCTCTCCTCACCAAGAATACGGTTGATTAACGTCGATTTACCCACATTGGGACGACCGACTACAGCCAGCCGCATACCTTCATCAACTTCCTGCCCCGCATCAAGATGCTGCGTAGGCAGCATATCCTGCACCGCACGCATCAGCTTGAGTAAACCACGGCTGTGTGCTGCTGCTATACAATGCGGCTCACCGATTCCGAGTTGATAAAATTCGGCGGCGATTTGATCTTCGTCAAGTGTGTCTGTCTTATTGACTGTAAGACAGACAGACTGACCGGAGCGTCGTAGCCGGTTTGCTATTTCTTCATCAACCGGTGTCAGACCGTCACGTCCGTCAACCATGAAGACGACAACATCTGATTCGTCCACCGCCTGCCAAGACTGCTGCTGCATTCGAACATCAAGTACCTCAGACTCACCATTGAGCCCACCGGTATCAACCACCAGGTATTCGATCTCACCGAGCTTGCCGTCACCGTACTTACGGTCACGCGTCAGCCCTGCAAAGTCAGCAACCAATGCATCTCTGGATTTTGTGAGTTTATTGAAGAGCGTCGATTTGCCAACATTGGGCCGCCCGACAAGCGCGATGACCGGTTTCATCCGCCTAGTGTAACCGTATATGTATTTTCAGGCTTCTTTATCGCTGGCCGGGCTTCTGGAGGATCGGCGTCTAAGTTCCGGATTCAGCGCGAGACGCCCACGGCCGCAATCTTACCCGAGCGCCCCTGAGTATAAATAGTCTCGTCCCGCAACACAGGTCGGCCGGCTATCGCACCTACTCCCGTCTGCAAGCGGCCTACAAAACTACCATCGGCTGTTGATATCAAATGCAGATAACCTTCAACATCACCAACGACTATGAAGTCGGAATCTGTTGCGATCGGCCCGGTTAATCTACGGTTGGCAAGTGACTCCTGAGACCAGAGTGGTTCACCATCAGCACGATTAAACGCATGCACTGCATCAAACTCGTCTGTCACAACCACCAGCTGATCTGTGACAGCTAACCCGGCCACGGAAGACACCGGACTCGACCACACAGAACGGCCTTGCGATGCATCTACCTGCGCCACACTACCCTGATAATTAACTGCGTAAATGTAGGGTTCAAGAATCTGAATATCCGCATCGAGATCACTGAGCTTTTCAACTTCCGACCTGCCGGCATTATCACCCAGTGTTACTTCCCAGAACACTCTGCCATCTGCCGCTCTGAGCGCCACCAGCTTACCGTTATCAAGCCCGACCAGAACCCCGTCTGCGACCACTGTTGGCCGGCCGTTACCGTGAATGCTCAGGGCAGGCACACTGTAAGTGTAAATCCAGCGCCGCTCACCGGTGCTCTTTTCAAGTGCGTATACTTTGCCATCAAGACTGCGAACCACAATGTAGTCTGGTCCTGCAACCGGTGCTGCAATCACTTCAGATGAAACGTCGCTGGTCCAGAGTGTCCCGCCGATAGACTGGCTGATGGCAAACACCTCACCGTTGCCGGACGCTACATAGATGTTGTCATCATCACCACTGACACCTGACGTGATATTGCGGTTGAGCTCAACTGCCCACTGTACCGAGCCGTTTGATCGATTAAACGAAGTCAGCTTGCCGTCGGCATCAATTGCAAATACAGAATCATCGGAAACATAGGGCGACAGTTTTACCGCATCGCGTTTGCTGCTCGCACCCGCATCCACCCTCCATTCAACTGATGCAGATTGAGAACTGGTGATATCGGTGAGAGGTGCAGGCTTGGCCCTTGGTGGACCCCCACATGCGGTTAACTGAAACAGAAGTACCGCTGCACCGGTTACAACAGTTAGCCGGCTATACCTGGCGATCATGATTTGTCGTCAAGGTCATCTGTGGCCAGATCATCGATCTTCATTTGCAGAGACGCGCCGGAGTTGGTGGGCGATCCTGAATCACGGGCACGCTGATACGCGCTCGCCGCTTGTGACGTTTCACCGAGACCGAGGTAGATATCACCGCGAATCTCTTCTACATGCCCGGTGTAGGCAGTGGAAGACACGGAATCCAGAACTTTCAAGGCATCCTGGTGTTTATCCTGTGCTTTCAGCACCCGTGCTAAACGCAGTTTCGCTATCGGCTTAATCTCGGCATAGTCGCCTTTATCAACCGCCCAGCGCAGCGCCGTTTCGGCCTCCGGGAGCTGATCGTTTTCAACCTGAAAGCGTGCTTCGGCAAGGCTCGCCAATGCCGCATAGGGTGAATCGCTGTGTTCATCACGAATACTCTTCACCAGGCCGAGAAACTGCTCGCCCTGGTCGTCGCGCTCCAGCGAAACCATGATTTCGGTGTAGGCGCTCGATGCATCCTGCGCTACAGATACCTTATGGCCCTGCCATGCTCGAAAACCAAATATCAACGCCAGGCCAATACCGATGCCAAGCACAACTGCCCGACCATTTTCAGCCCACCAACGCTTCAGCGCTTCTACTTGTTGTTCTTCTGTTTCGAAATCAGCCATTGCTCTTACCAGACAGGAGTCGGGGCCAGCCCGATCCGAGGGTGAATACTATCCAAATATTCCCTGGAGCACATCTAACAATTGTGCTCTGGGTACAGTTTGCTGTTGAGTCTGTTCACGTAGTAATTTTACGCCGACAGTGTCTGCTGAGATCTCCCCTTCGCCAAGGATCAACGCAACCGCAGCATTGCTTTTATCTGCTCTTTTAAACTGACTTTTCAAACTTGTGCCAGCGCAATTTGTGACCACCTGCAACTCGGGCCGGGCACGCCGAATATCCTCAGCCAGCGCCATGCCGGAGACGATAGCATCAGCGCCTGCCAGCACCAGATAAACATCCGGCGCAGGCGCCTGCGGCGCATTACCGGTGTCGCTTATCAGTGCCAGCAATCTTTCAACGCCAAGCGCCCAGCCAACGCCCGGTGTCGGACTGGCTCCGAGCTGCTCGGTTAAGCCGTCATAACGACCACCGGCACACACGGTTCCCTGCGCGCCGAGCTGATCAGTCACCCACTCAAATACCGTGTGACTGTAGTAGTCGAGTCCGCGCACCAGCCGGGTATTAATCTCATAAGGCACACCACATTGCTTCAACGATGCCTGCAAACCTTCGAAGTGTGTTTTTGATTCATCACAAAGATGATCCAACACACTCGGGGCATTGCCAACCACATTTGCCATTGCAGGATTCTTGGTATCAAGCACTCGCAGCGGGTTGGTTTGCAGTCGGCGTTTTGAATCTTCATCCAGCTCGGCGATGTGATCGTTTAAATAGTCAACCAATACGCGGCGGTAATTGTCTCTGTCTTCACTGCTGCCAAGTGAGTTGATCTGCAAACTGACGCTCTCTGCAAGACCAAGCCTCTGCCATAATTTGGCGCTTAAAAGAATTAACTCTGATTCAATATAAGGACCGGGAATACCATACACCTCCGCTCCAACTTGCCAAAACTGCCGGTATCGACCACGTTGGGGATTCTCGCGTCTAAACTGTGGGCCCAGATACCACAGCCTGTGCATCTGTTGATTAGTGAGCAAGCCATGTTGAATGGCAGCACGCACACAGCTGGCTGTGTTTTCAGGCCGGAGACTGAGTTGATCACCGTTACGATCTTCGAAGGAATACATCTCCTTCTCGACGATGTCAGTAACATCACCAATTGATCGCTTAAAGAGTTCTGTTTTTTCAAGAATCGGGGTACGAATCTCCCGATAGCCGTAACTCGCAGTCACTTCCCGAACCACTGACTCGAGGAAATGCCACAGGTGCACGTCATCAGGTAGCACATCGTGCACACCCTTAATGCTGTTTACCGCTTGTCCCATAGAAATCTTACGCCGTTGTTTGTGTGCCTGCTCTTTGGCAGACGGTTATTCTTATTTTCACAAACCATATTACAGCTATTTTTATTGCACCTGACTCGCCAAATCAACTGAGACCGCCTGAACCTGATCTAAGATCGAATTGGAATCGAATCCTGCGCACCGGCAACGCATCTTGCGCAGCCGATCACTCCCCTTCTTAAAACGCTATGTAACTAATCCTAGTTTGAGGCCAGATATGTCTTTGCCTGGCTGGATCTTGGATAATTTGTCACCAGTGACCTGGCCAGCTCATTTGCTGCAGCCTGATCACCTATCGCCTGCTTGACATCAATACCGACAGCAAGACTGCCAGGTGTATGCCTCGCTAACGACAGGTACCGAGCATAGTAGGCATCCGCAACGGTCGCGTCACCTGATTTTAGTTTCAATTCCGCCATGTGAAGCATACTAGGAGCAAAGTTCGGATTTAAACGAATGGCATCCCGCAAGTGTTTTTCTGCCAGCGCGAGTTGATCAGCGTCCATTGCGCAAACTCCAGCATTATCAAGCGCGAACTCAGGCGTTCGATAAAACTTGTTTTCCGATGCCGCAACAAATTGTGCAACTGATTCCTGCAGACGACCATGATCACAAAGAAAGATCGCATAGTTGTTGCGATATTCGGCACGCTTCGGATCAAGGCGAATAGACTTTTTAAACGCACGCTCAGCACCTGCCGGGTCATCAAGCTCTGCGCGCAACCTGCCATACGTGTTGTTCGCCAATGGGTTCTCCGGATTCTGCTCAAGTGCCCGCTGCAGTTTTATTTCGGCGTTTTCAAGTTCACCGGCGTTCAGGTAATTGGTTCCAAGCTCCGCATTGAATGTAGAGGCTTTGTCGTCACTGGTTAAGTGTCCGAATGCTGTCTTTGTTGTGCAGCCGGAAACTCCGCCTACCATGGCGAGTACTGAGCAAACCAACAGCGTTTTTTTCATGCCATTCATAACCTGACCATTCTTATTCACAAATTCTCTCCGAAGCGAGGCTTGATAAATTTCAATTCTCTCTTGCTTCTGTCATTCACTTGTCCTGCCAACTGTCCGCAGGCAGCTTCAATATCATCACCACGTGTTTTACGACGTGTTGCAACAATCCGGTTATCGTTCAAAATCTTCCAGAACCGGGCTACAGATTGATCCGGAGATCGTTTGTAACCGGACATCGGGAACGGATTAAACGGAATCAAATTCACCTTAGCCGGGAATCCCTTCAAAAGTTTGACGAGTTCCCGCGCGTGTTCCGGCTGATCATTGACACCATCAAGCATCACATACTCAAACAGAATGTGGCGCTTGCGATCACCCGTACCAACCCATCGCCGACACGCATCCATTAACTCATTTATAGGATACTTTTCGTTTATTGGAACCAATTGGGTCCTTAACTTATCGTTAGGTGCATGCAGTGATACTGCAAGTGACACATCCACCGTACCTTTGAGCTTGTCCATCGCCGGCAGCACTCCACTGGTGCTTACCGTGACTCGCCGTTTACTCAAACCGTAACCATTGTCGTCAAGCATCAGATTTAACGCCCGTACCAAATGGTTGAAATTAAGCAGTGGCTCGCCCATCCCCATCATCACCACATTGGTAATCCGGTGATTTTGGGTAGCGGGTTTCTCTGCAAGCAATTTGGTGGCCAACCAAACCTGACCGATGATCTCACCGGTGGTCAGGTTGCGGTTGAAGCCCTGCCTTCCGGTGGCACAGAAAGAACAATCGAGTGCGCAGCCAATCTGCGAAGAGACGCAAAGCGTGCCGCGATTTTTCTCTGGAATAAAAACGGTCTCGATACCGTTGCCGCCGCGTAGACGGAAAGTCCACTTACTGGTGCCATCAGCAGAGAGATGGTCGGTCTCGACCGCAGGCACATAGATTTCGGTTTCGGTGCTGAGTTTATCGCGCAGCGCTTTGGAGAGATTGGTCATCTGATCAACGTCAGAAGCACCATGATGGTACAACCACTTCAGGACCTGATCGGCGCGAAAGGGCTTTTCGCCGAGCGTTTCGAAAAAAGCACGCATCCCTGCCCGATCAAAATCGAGCAGATTTGCCTTGTCAGATCGCGGAGCCGGCTGTACCACCGACTCCATTTTCTCTGAACTTTTCTGGTCTAGCGAGTGCGCGGGCACAGCTCATTATCGTTAAAGAAAAACGCAATTTCAGTCGCCGCCGTTTCAGGGGCATCGGAACCGTGGACAGCATTTTCATCAATACTTGCTGCAAAATCAGCACGGATGGTACCGGCTGCAGCTTCTGCAGGATTGGTGGCACCCATGACTTCGCGGTTCTTCGCAATTGCATTTTCGCCTTCCAGCACCTGCACCATGACCGGACCTGACGTCATGAAAGAAACCAGATCGTTATAAAAAGGACGCTCTTTATGAACTTCATAAAAACCGCCCGCCTGCTCCTGGGAAAGGTGCATCATCTTGGATGCAACAATTTTGAGCCCGGCTTTTTCAAAGCGGCTGTAGATTTCACCGATCACGTTCTTGGCGACGGCATCGGGCTTGATAATGGAAATAGTACGTTCAACTGCCATGGAATTACGCTCCTGAAGAGGATTATTTGCTGGTGAATATAAAGACTGGAAAGAAAAACCAGTAACTGAATTAGATATCGGGCGCCGGATTTTACAACATCCCATCTGTCGGTGCCGCTATTTTAGTTGATGAGGCAGAGATTGGATCAGTGATCTCTGACGGTATTGGTCTACGCCAGCGGTGGAACGGTCTTGCCGTCGCCATCACCGGCAAGAATAATCTGCTCAGCTGTATCGGCCGTCACTCCACCCGCTGTCAGCAATCGTTCGAGATATCTTGCAATCACGTCAATCTCCAGATTGACACTCACACCCGGCTGGCAGCGACCGAGATTGGTCTGCTCCACCGTGTGCGGAATAATGTTGACACCGAACCGGTCACCAGACACTTCATTCACTGTCAGGCTGACACCGTCGACGCATATTGATCCTTTGGCAGCAATGTAGCGCGACAACTCAGCCGGCGCCTGAATATTAATTCGCTCTGATCTTCCGTCCTGATAGCGCTCGACAATTTTTCCGACTCCATCAACATGGCCACTAACCATATGGCCGCCGAGTCTCGTTGTGGGTGTTAGCGCCAACTCCAAATTAACCTGATCGCCCGCCACAAGCTCACCCATGGTGGTAACCGAAAGTGTTTCTTTTGATACATCAGCTTTAAAATTATTTTCGCCAAAGGCCACCGCAGTCAAACACACGCCATTGATCGCAATGCTGTCACCCACCGCAATATCAGCAACACTCAAACCACCAAGATCAATCGTAAAAGATCTGTCGCCACCAGTCTCTTCAATCTTATTAATCTTACCCACACTTTGAATAATACCTGTGAACATTTAGCCTTCTCCTTTTAATTCCACAGTTCGCATCGTAATAGGAGTTGATGACGCGTTATCAAACTCGGCACCTGCAAGCACACCAGCCTCAGCTATCGACTCTGCAGAGTCATAGCGCTCATAAACTGCATGCATAGCACCAAGCGCATAAGGACTACCTGATCCGGTCGCCCAGAAGGATGAGTATTCGTATACTTCTCTCATTGCATAGATGCCGAAGATTCCGTTTTCATTAATCGCCAGTGAATCTATGTGACTCGACTCATACGGATCATCTTCATCATCCTTGGTATTTAGAAAATAATTCTCCTTAAGCTCGGCGTGCACCTGAGAAAACGTTTTAAATATTTCCGCCCGACCAGTGAAGTCTGGAAAAAAGTCGCTTTTATTTAACAAGCTTTCAATCACCAGGGTATGCGCTGCACTACCGACAATCGCCAGATGCGTTCCACCGAACGTCTGTATCTTTTCACTGTGCGGGTCATAACGAGACGACAACTTTAGATCACCGTAGCTGGTCAGGGAGTCTGCCGCAATGCAGGCAACTCCATTTTTACGTACAACGACAACTGTGGACATAACAATCCGTTCTATTGGTTAAAGTGCAGATCCGATATTTCGATCAGGCAGATTCATAGGAAGGGCGCAGCACAACCCGCAGATCAGGGCCGATCTGTTTTACATCGACAAACTCAAACTCACAGCGCTCTGCCATTTCGGTAAATCCGCTTAGCGCAAACAGGCTGCGCGCATCTGCACCAAGCAGGTTCGGCGCAATATACAGCAACAACTCGTCAACAAGTTGTGCTTTTATCAGGCTCGCGCACAGAGTCGCACCCGCTTCAACATGAACCTCGTTTATTTCACGCCTGGCCAGATCTTCAAGCAATGCCCGCAACGGCACTCGGCCGTCAGAATCACAGGACAGAGTCACAACATCAAACGGCATTTTTTTTTCAGCAGCGGAATAAACCACCACATCCCGTGCAGCATTAAACACTTTGAATTGCGCAGTTGTTTGCAGCTTTGAATCCGCAATTGCAAGCAACGGCTGCTTCACCTCACCAAATCCATACTGTTGAAAAACCGCATCGGACACACGCACGGTAAGCTGCGGATCATCATCCAGCACCGTGCCAATACCAGTTAGAATGCAATCAGACTGCGCACGCCACAGCTGCACATCTTCGCGTGCCGCCTCGCTGGTTATCCATTGACTTACCCCATTAGCAAGCGCTGTCCGACCATCAAGACTCATGGCCATTTTCACTCTCACCCACGGGCGATTGCGTTGCATACGGCTAAAAAAGCCAGGGTTTAACGCAAGACAGGCATCCTCTTCACATCCTGTATGTACTTCAATGCCTGCGTCGCGCAACTGCTGCAGACTATCGACTTTAGGGTTTGGATCCGAGCTACCGATAACTATCTTGCTAACACCAGCCCTGATCAGTGCGTCCGAACAGGGTGGTGTTTTGGCATGAATAGAACACGGTTCCATAGTTACGTATACCGTTGCACCTCGGGGGTTGGCACTGCCGTTAACCTGACAATCAGCAAGTGCTTCTACTTCTGCATGACCAAGCCCTGCCCGTTTGTGCCATCCGCGACCGATAACCTGATCATCTTTGACCAACACACAACCAACACGCGGATTCGGATGCGCGGTAAACAATCCCCGACGGGCCAGGCTTACAGCCGTAAGCATCAGGTCGCGGTCAGACTGGCTGGTCAAACTACTTACGCCGCGCCTTGTTGATCGATTCTTCTTCAGCTTGCAACAGCGGCATCTGACTTCTGGCCTCTTCCGGAGACAGCTCTTTTTCAAGCCGTTCAATCACGTCGCGGAAAGACTCAACATCTTCAAAACTCAAATACACTGACGCAAAGCGAATATAGGCAACGTGATCGAGTTTTAACAACTCTTCCATCAGCCACTCGCCTAAGCGCCGGGAAGACACCTCCCGCTCACCAGTCACCAGCGCACGGTGTTTCAAACGACTGAGCGACAGATGCACATCATCCATCGCCACCGGTCTTTTCTCGAGCGCCTTTTGCAGGCCCGCAAGCAGCTTCTTTTCAGAGAATGGCTCCCTGCTGCCGCTCGATTTAACAACCCTTGGCAGATTAAGCTCGGCAGACTCGTAAGTCGTGAATCGCTCCTGGCACTCCAGACACTCCCGGCGGCGGCGAATCTGGTCGTTATCACCGCTCAGTCGCGAGTCGATAACCTTGGTATCCATTGCGCCGCAAAAGGGGCATCTCATGCCATATCACCTGCAAGATTGAATCTAAATGGGAATCCGGCATTATACCAAATCACCGGCCGCAACTTACACACACTGCAGAAAGCCACCCGAAACCCGTCAAAAGAAGCTATTATTCACGGTTTACTTTTATCCGCACGGCACGCGACTATCGTGTGCAGCACAGCCACTATTCAACTCGCAGGAGAGTTTCAACATGACTGATCCCGTTCGCATCGCCATCACCGGCGCCGCAGGGCAAATCTGCTATTCCATGCTTTTCCGGATTGCCTCAGGTGGCATGTTCGGTCCGAACCAGCCGGTTGCACTTCAGTTGCTCGAAATTCCTCAGGCAATGAAAGTACTGGAAGCGGTCAAGATGGAACTCGATGACTGTGCATTCCCGCTGCTGGCAGAAACCATCTGCACGGATGACCCGAAAACCGCATTCACCAACATTGATGTGGCCCTTTTTGTTGGCGCAAAGCCCCGTGGCCCGGGTATGGAAAGAAGTGATCTGCTAAAAGACAACGGCAAAATCTTCAGCTCACTTGGTAAGGTGCTGAATGAAGTCGCTAATCCTGATGTAAAAGTTTGCGTCGTCGGCAACCCTGCCAACACCAACGCCTATATCCTGAAAGCCAACGCACCAAAGCTTAACCCGCGCAATATCACAGCACTGACAAGACTCGATCACAATCGTGCTATCAGTCAATTGGCCGAAAAGGTTGGCTGTGGTGTACAGGATATTAAAAAGATGGTTATCTGGGGCAACCACTCCACCACTCAGGTTCCTGACATCTCCTACTGCGAAGTATCTGGTAAAGCCGCATCGGGCATGGTTGATGAAGCCTGGGCCCGGGAAGAATTTATCCCGACTGTTGCCAAGCGCGGCGGTGCAGTGATCGCAGCCCGCGGTTCATCAAGTGCCGCTTCTGCCGGTAACGCAGTTGTTGATCACATGGCAACCTGGGCGATGGGCACGGGTGAAGGCGACTGGACCAGCATGTCCGTACCTTCAGATGGCAGCTATGGCATCAAAGAAGGCTTGATCTACAGCTTCCCCGTGACCTGTAAAGGTGGTGGTGAATGGGAGATTGTGCAGGGCCTTGAAGTCGGTGACTTTATTCAAGGCAAGATGAAGGAAAGTGAACAGGAACTGCTGGAAGAGGCGGATGCTGTTAAGGATATGGTCTGAGGTTTTTAGGTTTTTGGCTGTGCCGCTGTTTAGCGGCACGGTTTGATGGTTTTGATTGTTGTTTTTATTCGAGTGGCTTGACGCGTTTACTTTAGCGCTTTGACGATCTTACTTGAGTAACATGACGAGCTGGCTTGCCATCCATGGCGGTTTTCGATGCCAGTCCCTGGCGCTACGAGTCACTTTTGCAAAAGCGGCAAAAGTAACCAAAAACGCTTTTACGCGCCTCCTTGCCCTTCGGGTGCCTGCGGCATTTTTTTTAATTATCCTCCGTCGGGCCGCGCCAATGGCACATTCCTGTGCCGCTGGCGCTCACGCGCCATCCATGGCGCTTAGACCCGACTCCGGACAATTAAAAAAAACAATTCAGATGCTCTAACTGCATCGCTGCGCTCGCCTTTCCATCGTCTTGTCAACGCGGCATTACGTTCAGACCGAAAGATACAAGACACTAGCGGAAGGTCAGGTAGTCAGCTTCACCCAGGTGCGGAGTGAGAAAGGCTGGCAGGCTGCTAAGGTGGAAATATTGGAAACAGCGTAGAATCGAGAGGCCGTTTTTTGCGACCTTTTATTGGAGGAGAAATGTGCAAATTCATGGCTCGGGGAAATCTGCTGGATACAGTTCAAGAGGCGATAGCCACAGCATCACCAAGCCAATATAAAATAATAAAATTGTCTAAAAGCAACGATGGCAGCGGGAGCTTGAGGCGTCATTCTATCCATCAATTCACAGATGGTGGTTATCCTTCATTGGATGATCATGATTGCGAATGTGATAAAGGCTATGATCCCAGTATCTACGGCGGTGGACCAAGCGAGTTCTAGTTACCTTTTGACGCTCTGCTACATAATAACGATTTTTATCGTTAGTGAATTCTGAAGGCAATGTTGAACAACGTTGTTACTAACAAAATTCGAAACTGCAGCAATCCAGAAGTGAAGCTAGGCCATGAACCAAAAAGTGTTTGATTTGTTTTTTTAAATCATCTGGAGTCAGGTCAAAGCGCCATGGATGGCGCGTGAGCGCTAGCGGCACGGGGATGTTGCCCATAGGGGACAAAAATGGGCGCGGCCTGACGGAGGGTGATTTTAAAAAAATGCCGCAGGCACCCGAAGGGCAAAGCAGTGCGATTACAGCGTTTCGGTTACTTTTGCGCGGTATCAAAAGTGACTCATAGAGCCAGGGACTGGCATCGAAAAAATCGACGGGATCGATTTTTCACAAGCGCGGGGTTTGCGCGCAGCCCGGAGGGTGAGGCCCATGGATGGGACGAGTAAAACCGCCATGGATGGCAAGCTAGCGCGTCACGCCACTCAAGCAAAAAAAAACAAACAAAGCTACCGCTTAACCATCCTAACAAACCGCCATATCAACAACACAGCAAAAAAGCCAAGATAAACAGACGGCTCAACAATCTCACTCGCTTTAACCTGCCAGATAAAATGCACTATGCCTAACAACACCAATACGTAAACCCAGCTGTGCAATGACTTCCATCGACGACCCAGCTTACGAACCGAAAACCGATTTGAGGTAACGGCAAGAACAAACAAACCAATCCACGAAATAATACCGACGGTTATGTATTTGTTATCGATAATAGATTCAAAAGCGTCGCGAAGATTAAGCCCCTGATCAAGTACCAGCCACGTGGCCAGGTGCACAGTGGTATAGAAAAACGCAAACAAACCCAGCATTCTTCTCAGCTTCGCAACTGCTGCCCATTTGAAAATAAACTGAATCGGGGTAACACACAGGGTTATCAGCAGCATGCGCAAACCCCACTCGCCGGTGATGTGTAACAGCGACTCTACCGGATCGACAAACCGACTGGTCGCCACACCTGCAACGGCCATCACGAATGGCAATAAACAGACAATGAATACAGCAGGCTTTAGCAGCTTGCCTTTATTGAAGCCGGGCTGAGGAATCGTTACACCTTTGGCTGAGACAGCGCGAAAACTCATAGTCTAGTCCCCCACCCCGGGTATGCAACAACGGGTAAGAATCAAGCGAGACGTTCGATCGCTCAAAAGCTTTTCTTTAAGTCCATACCCGCATACAAACTGGCTACTTCGTCCGCATAGCCGTTAAACATCTCGGTATCGCGTTTCTCAGAAAACAACGCACTGAAACCACTGCTGTCGGCATCCAGACGACGCTCTTTCGCCTGACTCCAGCGAGGGTGACTCACCTGCGGATTCACATTCGAATAAAATCCATATTCACGAGGCGCTGATTTATTCCAGCTGGTGGCAGGTTCCTCTTCAACAAAATTGATAGAGACAATAGACTTGATACTCTTAAAACCATATTTCCATGGCACCACAAGTCGCAACGGAGCGCCATTCTGCGCAGGCAGTTCCTTGCCGTACAAGCCAACCGCCATCAGCGTTAGCGGGTGCATCGCTTCATCGATACGCAAGCCCTCTGCATAAGGCCATTGCAGTATCGGGAATTTCTGACCCGGCAGATTTTCAGGATCCAGAATTGTTTCAAACTGCACGTATTTGGCTTTGCTATTCGGTTCAAATCGCTTTAACAAGTCAGCCAACGGAAACCCGACCCATGGGATGACCATTGACCATGCCTCGACACAGCGCAGGCGGTAAACTCTTTCTTCCAGTGCGTGCGGTTTTAGAATGTCTTCCAGTGCATACTTGCCGCCTTTTTCACATTCGCCGCCGACTTCAACAGTCCACGGCTCGGTAACGAGCGCTTTAGCATTCTTTGCCGGATCGCCTTTATCGGTTCCAAGCTCATAGAAATTGTTGTAGGTGGTCGCCTGCTCAAAACTTGATTGAGTTTCATCGGTGCTGGCCGCCCACTCAGAAACATTTTCAAAACCGGGTGTTGCGGCATGCAAGCGCTCCGGCATCATAATTCCAGTACCTGCGGCACCTAACCCCAACCCGGCCGCCTGCAATAACAACCGGCGCTGGCGAAACACATTCTCCGGGGTGATTTCTGAAGATTTGATCTTGGTAGCCATAATATTTGATCCTGTTTTTATGATGCCGCCGGGTTGCGATGACGCCAATCCGTCAATTTATTGCACGATTGCTGAGGTGCCAGCCGGTTAAGTTCTAAATCGCCAAAATAAAGTCGCAGGTAGTATGATAAAAATAATTAACAATTCCATAACAGAATCATGAGATTTTCGAATCAACTGCTACTATTTAAGCATACACCATATTTCCAGACTCCAAACTGAGGCCAATGGGCCACTCAGTGAGCTGCTACCGTAACTACGATCAGGGCAGGAGTCTTCTACACAACACCGTGCGCACCCCAATGACATCAGTAGCGGCAATCAGTTTCCCATCATCAACCGACAAATCGGATATCCGTGACACAGGTATTCAGCCACACGTCAGAAGTACGACGCAGAACACCAGACTACGGCGCAGCGGCAATCTAGTTGATTGGAAATCTCGACACGCCGATATTCAACTGTTGCCAACCTCATGCACAGACATTTACCACGATATGGTCGTGCATGGTAATTCGGTACCGTTACTGGATAGCGAATCAGCACCGCATCCTGTCAGCGTTAACCACACGGTTCTGACAACCCGACACACAAAAGCAATATTGCAGCAGCGCTGCAGACAACTTGAAGCCGAAACTGCACAAGATAAGCAAGCAGCCAGTAATCTGTATGTTGCCGCAGGGTTTGTTCTTTACACGTCTAACGGTGAAAAAAAGCGGGCTCCACTACTGCTGCTTCCAGTGACACTGCAGCGTATCAGAGGCAGAGCCAGCAATTATGCAATTACCTACTCAGCCGGACAATGGCTGCGGGTTAACCCGCATGTCGCAGACATGTGCAGCAGCCATGTTGACCAGCTGGTGAAACCATTTGATAGCACCACCGATCTGCGCGAATATCTGCGCAGCTTTAACTCTAATGTGCATAAAGATTTTAACTGCAAGATAACCGCGAACACCGGCATTGTATGCCTGCCGACAGAGGCACTTGGCGAACTAAGCAGAGCGCAATATACCGATCTGGAACTTGATCGCACCCAACCGGGAACAGAGTTCACTCCTCTGCCCGCAATACCTGCCGGTTTCGATGCGCAACTGGCAATTCGCGCTATGCGATTTATTGAACCTGAAGTGCTGCATGAGGCGTTGTATAACTTTGCAGGCCAAACAAATACATCCACAACACCGGTTCTAAACAGCGACCCGGATCTGGATAGCGATACACTTGAAAAATTCCACAACTGCGCCGGCTGGTTGATTGACGTCGGTCTTGGCCACTGGCAGCTTAAAAACATTGCAAAACTACCGCGCCGCATTGAGGCGATGGAGTCAAGCATTAATCAGTTGTTAGCGAACAGTAGTTTCACAAAGTATTTTCGCGATGAATATCAAACTGTAGAAATACTCTACCGGTTGAACAAAGCGAAGGACAAAATACTCAACGCACCACCGGAAATGCAATACCACTCAATCTCAATGCATGCAGACACGACCACCAGACTGCTGTTGCAACAGGCGAAGATTCAGGCATCTTCAGTTGAGCATGAGATGAAGCACATAGACAAGGCCTTTGATCTGAATGCAGTACCAGACCACAAAACTTTGAGTCGACTAATCGAGGTGATCGCCAGACGTGATGATAAATCGCAGCTGGCCAACCCCGAGTATTTCAGTGCAAGACAAAAGCTCAACGATATCCTCACCTACCACAACGCAATATTGACTGATAACGATCTCGATCGACTCGACAAACTCGCCAAGACATTGCAGTTCTCCGAGACGTTCAATAATGATCCGTATTACAAACGGCACTTTGGTTCGTTATTCAAAGGTACAGACACCAACTGGCAGAGACTCGATTCCGTAGTGAACTTCAACCACTGGTTGTCGCAGGCACTTGGCTCATCACTGCTGGTTGCACAGTTTGCAGATCAATGGGTTTCTTTTGAACGCGATTTCAACAGTATCGCTGCGAACATTGAGACAGCAGCAAGCAGTGCCCATAAGCTGTGCTCTCTGATTCCAATGTTTATCAAACCCGACACCAAGCTTGAGCACGCATCCCGTACTGCAGAAAAATTCCGCTGCCGTGTTGATCAGTGGCAAAGATATCTGCACAGACACTACGCCGACTCCGAGCTCACACCATTGCAGTTGCTATCTCATCTTGACCTCGGCGACCACAGCTACCCGTCTGTCACGCTGTCGCAACATGAACTTAACGAAAAAATCTATCGCCACATTGCAGCACAAGGTCTGTCAACCGAGTCAGTGTCAGTAACCGCAAAATGGCTGCTTAACGTTCTTGTTAAACACGAAACCGACACGGCAACGGTACGCATGTTCCTCGACAGGGAAGCGTCACTGCACAGTAGCTTGCAGTAACCAAATATATCTTGTAACTGCAGTTAAACCTGCGACGCCCAAAGCCTTGCGTTGCGAAACATTCGCAACCACGGCCCTTCTGCCGGCCAGTCTTGAACGCGGTAGGAATTCTGCACCGATCTGAACACTCGTTCAGGGTGCGGCATCATGATATTAAATCGACCGTCGTCGTTACAAAGACCCGTAACACCCTCAGCCGAACCGTTCGGGTTTAGCGGGTAATGATCGGTGACCTTGCCGTGATTGTCTACATAGCGCAATGAGACCTGTGCCGATTTAATCAACCCAGTGATTTTGCCTTCACCATGCGCCACAGCAACCGGTATTCTGGAGCCTTCCATTCCATTGAAGAGAATAGAAGCCGTAGACTGCACTTGTACCGTCGCAAAGCGCGCTTCGAACTGCTCTGAGAGGTTGTGGGTGAAATCCGGCCAATGTGAGGTTCCCGGAATCATAGATCGCAGTTTCGAGAACATCTGACAACCGTTACAAACCCCCAAAGCAAAAACATCAGACCGGGCAAAGTATTTTTCAAACTGTTCACGGGCCCGTTGGTTATAAAGTATAGAGCTGGCCCAACCGCCACCGGCCCCGAGCACATCACCATAGGAAAACCCTCCGCAAGCAATAAGACCGACAAACCCGTCCAACATTACCCGACCGTCGATAATGTCACTCATATGGACATCGACACTTTCAAATCCGGACTTGTTAAAAGCTGCCGCCATTTCAACGTGACCATTAACCCCCTGCTCCCGCAAAATCGCAACTTTTGGCCTGGTGGTCATGGCAGAGACAATGTTATCTGACGGATCAAAGGTCAGCTCAGGTGAAATACCGGGATCACTGCCGTCCGCGATCAGGTCATATTCCTGCTGTGCACACTCAGGATTATCTCTGTGGTGTTGCATGCGGTAAGACGTTTCCCACCATCGCTTTTTTAATTCGGTAACCGTCTTACTAAACACCAGTTTCCCGTCAACAGATACGCTGAGCTCAGCACCTGCAGAAGCGTTTCCAATTTCAGATAACAAGTGGCCGATACTGTAATCTTTTGCAAGACCCTTCACCACTTCCAGATCAGAGCGCTTTACCTGTAGCACTAAACCGATCTCTTCACTGAACAATGCCCCGGCAACACCATTACTACCAGCTGACAATGAGACATCTGCCCCACAACCACCGGCGAAGCACATTTCCGCAATCGCAATAACAACGCCGCCATCTGAACGATCATGACAAGCGAGTAGTAAATCCTTCTGCGTAAGCGCCTGCATAAATTCAATCAGACCTTTAAACGCTGCAATGTCTTCAACATCCGGACACTGATTACCAACCTGTCCGTGAACCTGCGCAAACACCGAAGCACCCAGCCGGTCTTTCGAGTTACCAATATCCGCAAGCAGCAATACCGTGTCGGGAGCATCGACCATCTGCGGCGTTACTGTTTTTCTTACATCTGCAACCTTCGTGAAAGCGGTAACCACCAAAGACAACGGTGCCGTAACGATTTTATCTTTACCACTCTCAGTCCAGCGACTCTGCATAGAGAGTGAATCTTTACCAACCGGAATCGAAAGACCCAGCGGCAGACAAAAATCACGGGCCACTGTTTTCACTGTGTCAAACAGCGCTGCATCATCTACGTTGGCAGCAGCCATCCAGTTGGCCGATAACTTAATATCTTTAAGGTCTGCAACCGCCACACCGGCAAGATTGGTTAATGCTTCCGCAACTGCAATACGACCGGATGCCTCGGGTGAAATGAGTGCAACAGGCGAACGCTCTCCCATTGCCATCGCCTCACCGCTAAATCCGTCGAAGTCAGAGAGCGTTACTGCACAATCTGCAACCGGCATTTGCCACGGACCGACCAGCTGATCACGATGCACCATCCCGCCAACAGTGCGGTCGCCAATAGTAATCAGAAAGTTTTTTGCGGCAACCGTAGGAGACTGCAAAACCCGCGTCAGTGCCGTTTCTATGTTGATACTGTCTATCGTGAATTCAGTTTCACAATGCCTGGATCGTGTGGTCTCCCGCTGCATACGCGGTGGCTTACCGAGCAACACCTGTAGAGACATGTCGATGGGTGGTTTGTGTAGCAGATTATCGGTAACAGTAAGATGCTTCTTGCTGGTCGCTACGCCTACCACCGCATACGGGCAGCGCTCCCGCTTACAAAATGAAGTCAGCTCGGGCAACTTATCTACTGCCACGGCAAGTACATAACGCTCCTGCGATTCATTGCACCAGATTTCCATTGGTGACATACCGCGTTCATCAACCAGAATCTCACGCAGCTCAAATGTCGCACCTCGATCAGCATCGTGCACCAGTTCCGGCAGTGCATTCGATAACCCCCCGGCACCCACATCATGCATAGAAAGTATCGGTGAATCTTCACCTAGTGAAATACAATGATTGATCACTTCCTGGCAACGCCGCTGCATCTCCGGGTTGCCGCGTTGAACTGATGCAAAATCCAGAGACGCATCACTTTGACCGCTGGCAAGCGACGATGCCGCCCCACCCCCAAGTCCGATTAACATAGCCGGGCCACCGAGTACTACAATGGCGCTGCCATCAGGAACCGGTTTCTTGTTGTTGTTGACCGGTCTTATGTTGCCGAGACCGCCGGCAATCATTATTGGTTTATGAAACCCGCGCCATTCGTCTACTCCGTCAACAGGCACAACGCTCTCGTAAGCTCGAAAGTAACCGGTCAGATTCGGCCTGCCAAATTCGTTGTTAAACGCCGCGGCCCCTATTGGTCCTTCCTGCATAATCTGAAACGCCGATGCAATGTGTTCTGGCTTACCGGCATGCTGTTCCCATTCATGCGTGAACTCCGGTATTCGAAGATTGGACACACTAAAGCCGCAAAGACCGGCCTTGGGCTTTGCGCCATTGCCAGTTGCACCTTCGTCACGAATTTCGCCACCGGATCCGGTTGCGGCCCCCGGGAACGGACTGATCGCAGTCGGGTGATTATGCGTTTCAACTTTTATCTGTATGTTTATCGATTCTTGTGTATAACCGTAGGATCCGGTTACGGGATCAGCCATAAACCGTTGTCCGTTGGAACCTTCTATGACGGCGGCATTATCATCATAGGCAATCAAGGTCCCTGATGGCTGGGCTTTGTGCGTTTCGCGAATCATCCCGAACAATGAGCTATCAGCAGCTTCACCATCGATAACCCAGTCTGCGTTGAATATTTTGTGTCTGCAATGTTCTGAGTTTGCCTGCGCAAACATCATCAACTCTGCATCTGTGGGATTGCGGTTGATACTTTTAAAGTTATCTACCAGATATTCAATTTCATCTTCCGACAAAGCAAAGCCGTAGGTAATGTTGTCTTTTTTAAGTTGCTCCACGCCGCCAACCAGTACATCCACTTCACGCAACGGGGCGGGTGGTTTATCTTCAAACAATACCGATGCAGCGTTGATATCAGTGAGCACCATTTCCGTCATACGATCATGAAATTGTGCGTGAATTTTTTCGGTGATCGCCTTTGACGCAAACCAGGCAGTTCCGCGCTCGATACGGGTTACTTCTGACAAGCCACAGTTGTGCGCAATGTCAGTTGCCTTGGAAGCCCAGGGAGATATCGTGCCTGATCTTGGTACCGTGATGATGTCCGGATCAATATCAGTGGCTTCTTCTGCCGCCAGCAACTCACAGAGCTTCCGGACCGATTCAGCTGACAGGTTGCCATCTATAAAGTAGACAGTTCGGGTGGATAGTTCCTCCAGGCCCGGCGACAATTTGCGGCACGTATTCAACAACGCCTCGACGCGAAATGCAGACAATGCACTGCCGCCAATCAGCACCAACATTGGAGTTTTCCCTGAGAGTAAAAGAGGTGGTGGTATCGTGAAACACCATCACCGTAGTATGCCATAGTGCAGCCAATTCAGCGCGTAAATCCGCCCTGCCGGGAGATGCTGCGCCAGGTAATTGTAGTTACCGGCTACCTGAGTAATGTATCCATCAACGATCCCGCATCCGGTTCACATCGCGACCACGAATTTTGCCGGGCACCGCACACCGGCATCACATCATTCGAGGCGCATTGTTATGCATACACAACTATAATAAACACATACTCCAGCCGACAATACTGCCAAAAAGAGGCCACGCATCAGCGACATCAATACCATAGCCGACCCAATGAAGGGTTTGAAAACCGAACAGCAATCTGCTTGCTCAAGAGCAATTGCCGCCGATGCTTCACTCTCTCTTGAGGACAGCTCGCCTGAAAAACAGTTTGCACTTGCCGACCTCGAAGTTTCTCAATCGAATTCAGCACTGGAACGTGGCTGCAATGATGCCACTGCCCTAACCGCACAGTTTCATGACGCAGATCTACATCAGTCGTACAAACCTCAGGCGACGGTTGCCGCTTTTGTGTTTGATGAGATGGAACGCACGCGCTGTCAGGCGGCAGGTATCGGGTGGATGCTAGGAGTCTCAAACAACCTTGAAGCGTTGTGGCACTATAAAAACAAACAGGCCCAATATAAAAATGGCAATCACACCGAACAACTCGGGCTGGTATTTTCCTATCTGACCAGACGCACTCTGGGACTGCCTTGTCATTTAACTGAACACACCAGTCGAATCATTGATCAATGGCAAGAGCCTGTCTTCTCCTCTGCCAGCGATTCCTGGGCACAACTAGCCAGCTGCAAAAATAATCAGGCGCAGTTTGCAACCTTAGCCCTCGATATTATTTCCCGAATTAACGAGGACACCTCATCTGAGCATGCTCAATTACAGAACCCCGAGACGAACAACGCCAAAGACAGCAAGCAAGACGAGAACAACCAGCAAGCCGCGGAAGAACCCGCCGACAGCGAAGAATCATCGGAGGACGACGAGGATCTAACCGGGGATACGGAAAATCGGCAGGAAGAGAAAGATCGTTCAGAAACACTACTTACCGATGAAAACAATACATTATTCGAAGAAGATAATACCCGTAATCGGGATGAAGCAGTAGACGCAGAGTCAGAGGCGTATGGAGCAGCACTTGAAGTAACACCTACCGCCTACACCAGCTATAACACCTCGTTTGATGAAGTCGTCAACGCCAACAAACTCTACACAAAAGAAGAAAGAGAAGCTCTACGCACCACACTGGATGAACACATAGAGCTGCATTCAAGGATCGTCGGCAAGCTGGCAGGGCAGCTGCAACGACTATTAATGGCCAATCAAAACCGGCACTGGAAGTTTGATCTTGAAGAAGGGCTACTTGATTCTTCCCGGCTGACAAGAATAATCACCCAACCCTATTCCGGCTTATCTTTTAAGCAGGAAAGTGATCTGGAATTTAAAGACACGGTTGTCACTTTGCTGGTAGACAATTCAAAGTCTATGCTCGGCAAGCCGATTGCAATTGCCGCGGCCTGCGCAGACATCCTTTCACAAACACTAGAGCGATGCGGCATCGCGGTAGAGATTCTTGGTTTCACTACCACCGAGTTACACGGTGGCCCGTTATTCAACCAGTGGAAAGCAGACGGCAAATTAAGCAACCCGGGTCGTTTGAATGGGTTAAGACACATCATATACAAATCTGCAGATGTACCGTACCGACGCGCAAGATCCGGGTTTGGCTTAATGCTGCATAAAGATCTGCTCAAGCAGAACATAGACGGTGAGGCACTACTTTGGGCAACCGATCGCCTAAAACGCAGACCGGAGGAACGTAAAATTCTCCTGGTTATTTCAGACGGTGCGCCGATCGATACCAGCACCATGTCTGCAAACCGCGAGAACTATCTAATTGATCATCTGCACAAGGTGATTGATTCTATTGAAGGCAGAAACAATGTTGAACTCGCAGCGATTGGCATAGGCCACGATGTAACCGGCTACTATGAGCGTGCAATCACCATTAGAGACGCGAAAGATCTGGGCAAAACACTGCTGACGCAGTTTCGCTCTTTATTTTCACCCGATAAATAATCTATACATCAGTTTGGTTCAGAGCATCCCGTAGGAAGGTGTCGTCAAAGGCGTCTAGTGCCGCTTTTGTCATTCTCCCTGGGGAGAATCCGGCGTGTAGTTTGCGCCGGAAGAGGGGTGTGTCTGGTTAGTTATTCAAAAAGACTTCGACCTTAAACTTTGAAGTATTGCCAAAGTA